>JAGCVX010000004.1 GCA_017962145.1 Clostridiales bacterium
GAACCGGAAACTGACGGATTTACTTACTGGGTAGGACTTCTTAACGGCGGTTCTGCGAGAACAGACGTCATGAGGGCTTTCGCAACCTGCCCTGAGTTCCAGGAGATCTGTAATAAGTACGGTATCGAAAGAGGCGAGATCAAATAATCTGCTGATTTTTGAAGTTTAGTAAAGGAATCCCTTCGGATAAGAGGGGATTCCTTTTCTTATGCGCACGGTTTGTTCGGGAGAACGATCCGGGTTTAGGGGAACGTGGTAATTTTATATAAGGAATTATCTTAAAACGTTCACTTTCCTAGCCTTTTACCTTATTGATTTATATAAGGGGCAAGTCTATAATGCATAATACGCAATAAAATATCAGGAGGAACATATGGCTAAGGTATCTTTTCAAGATGATCTGTGTAAGGGCTGTGGTCTTTGTGTAAACGCCTGCCCGAAGAAGATTCTGGTTCTCGATAAGGAACGCCTGAACAGTAAGGGCTATCATCCTGCTTCCTGTGTAGATCTTTCCCAGTGCGTCGGTTGTGCTTTCTGCGCGACAACGTGCCCGGATTCGGTGATCACAGTAGAAAGGTAAGGTGGAACGAAGTATGGCTAAGCGAGTATTAATGAAGGGTAATGAGGTTATCGCGGAAGCGGCGATCCGTGCCGGATGCCGTCATTATTTCGGATATCCGATCACTCCTCAGACAGAGGTTATGCACTACATGGCCAGAGAGATGGTCAAGCACGGCGGTACTTTTGTACAGGCTGAGAGTGAAGTAGCTGCGATCAACATGGTTTATGGTGCAGCTGCAACAGGTGAGAGAGTTCTCACATCTTCTTCCTCTCCGGGAATCTCCCTGAAGCAGGAAGGTATTTCCTATATCGCCGGCGCAGAGCTTCCGGCAGTTTGTGTAAACATCATGCGTGGAGGTCCGGGTCTTGGTGGTATTCTCCCGTCTCAGAGCGATTACTTCCAGGCAACAAAGGGCGGCGGACATGGTGACTACAGAAACCTGGTCATCGCTCCTGCTTCCGTTCAGGAGCTGTATGAGCTGACAGTTAAGGCTTTTGATCTTGCTGATCAGTACAGAATGCTGGTTATGATCCTCGGCGACGGTACTATCGGTCAGATGATGGAGCCGGTTGCATTTAAAGAGAAGGAAGATACTGTTGAAGTAGCAAAGCCTTGGGCAACCACAGGTATGCATGGTCGTGCTAAGCACAATACAATCACTTCTATCTACATCGATCCGGATGACCTCGAAGCGAAGAACCGTGAGCTTCAGGCAAAGTACAAGGAAGTAGAAGAGAAGGAAGTTATGGTCGAGACCATGAACTGCGAGGATGCTGAAGTAGTTATCACTGCTTACGGCACATGCTCCCGTATCTGCAAGAACGTTATCCGTCAGGCTGCTGAGCTGGGCATCAAGGTTGGTATGGTCCGTCCGATCACACTGTGGCCTTTCCCGAGTAAGGAAGTTGCTCGTGTAGCAGAACTGTCCAGCGTGAAGGCTTTCCTCGATGTTGAGCTTTCTTCCGGTCAGATGATCGAAGATGTCCGTCTTGCTGTGAATGGCAAGAAGCCGGTTTACTTCCATGGTCGTATGGGTGGAAACCTGCCGACTCAGAAAGAGATCCTGGACGAGATCGTAAAGATTCATAAGGGGGAGATGTAAGATGGCAGTTGTATTTCAGAAAACTAAAGGTCTGACAGATAAGCCGTTCCATTACTGCCCGGGCTGCATGCACGGTATCATTCACCGCCTGATCGCGGAAGTAATGGAGGAGATGGATATCCTCGATAAGACCATCGGTGTTGCCTCGGTTGGCTGCACATACAATAACTATGATTATTTTTCCTGCGATATGGTACAGGCAGCGCATGGCCGTGCTCCGGCTGTAGCTACAGGTATCAAGCGCTGTAAGCCGGAAGAGATGGTCTTCACTTATCAGGGTGACGGTGACCTCGCTTCAATCGGTACTGCAGAGATCGTTCACGCAGCAGCACGTGGTGAGAAGATCTGCACATTCTTCGTAAATAACGCTGTTTACGGTATGACATCCGGTCAGATGGCTCCGACTACTCTTCTGGGTCAGGTAACCACCACATCTCCTCTGGGTCGTGATGCTGAGACACGCGGCTATCCGATCAACGTCAGTGAGATGCTTTCCACTTTGACAGGTGCGGTTTATATCGAGCGTGTTGCACTCTTCGATTACAAGCACATCCAGGAAGCAAAGAAGGCTATCGCTAAGGCTTTCCGTGTACAGCAGGCCGGTCTTGGTTTCGCGATGGTCGAGTTCCTTTCCACTTGCCCGACAAACTGGGGCAAGGAGCCGATCGAGGCTTTGGAATGGTGTAAAGAGAAGATGGTTCCGCAGTATCCGCTGGGCGTCTTCAAGGGTAAGGATCTGGAGGTGTAATGATATGATCGATTTTTCTATTATTCTTGCCGGATTCGGTGGTCAGGGCGTTCTTTCTGCAGGTAAGATGGCCGCAGAGTCTGCTTTGATCGAGGGAAAAGAAGTATCGTGGTTTCCGTCCTATGGTCCGGAAATGCGTGGTGGTACAGCGAACTGCTCCGTCGTTATCTCCGATGAGCCGATCGGTTCTCCGGTCATCAACGAGCCGGATGTTCTCATTGCTTTGAACCAGCCTTCTCTTGAGAAGTTCGAAGATACACTTAAGCCGGGTGGAATCATCATCATCGACAGTTCCCTCGTTAAGGTATCCCCGAAGCGCACAGACATCCGTTTCATCCCGATCAACTCTTCCGAGATCGCATCGGAGCTTGGTTCCATGGCTTATGCCACCATCGTGCTCCTCGGTTGTGTATCTGCGGCGACCGGTGCATTTTCCAGAGATTCCTTTGAAAAGGCACTGTATGATGTACTTCCGGAGAGAAGACATCACATGATCCCGAACAACCTGACTGCCTTCGATAAGGGCGCAGAATTCGCAAAACAGTAAGATTTCAGAACTTCTATTGAGGAGTTCACAGAATTTTTACAAAAGGCGAATGGGTTGAAAACTAAAGCACGTCTTTGTGACATGATATAAAAAAGAGCCGATTTCTCGGCTCTTTTTTGTTTAAAGTGCTAGGAGAATTGAAAAGGTTGCGATATAATATCTTTATGAAATAATACGGGGTTTTCCTTGTGTAGGTAGGGAGATATTTCATGGATCAAGCTTATCTTTTCAATACCGGAAAGGATTATAAGAGTTATAACTTTTTGGGGTCGCGTCCGTACACGTCTGAAAATGGCGAAAAAGGCTTTCTTTTCCGTGTCTGGGCGCCGCATGCAAAGTCGATCAGCGTAGTAGGTGATTTCAACGACTGGAATCCGGAAGCGTACTATATGTACAAACTGGGTGATTCCGGAATCTGGGAAGCCTATATCTCTGGCGCGAAACAGTGGGACCGCTACAAATATCATGTAGTCGGTGCAGACGGTCGTGAAGTCAATAAAGTCGATCCGTATGCCAGACACTGTGAGACACGTCCGGCAGACGCGTCAATCCTTTACGATCCGAACGATTATGTCTGGAAAGACCAAAAGTATACTTCGGCAAGAGTGCATGCCTGTGCACCGCGTCCGATCTCGATCTACGAGGTACACCTCGGTTCCTGGCGCCGCCACGAAGACGGCAATTTCATGAGCTATAAAGAGATGGCGAAAGATCTGGCAGCCTACTGTAAGAAGATGGGTTATACCCACGTCGAACTTATGCCGATCTTAGAGCATCCTCTTGATGATTCCTGGGGATACCAGGTCATCTGTTATTACGCGGTCACCAGCCGTTTCGGAACACCGGCCGACTTTAAGTATTTTGTGGATTATCTCCACAGAAACGGAATCGGCATCATCCTCGACTGGGTACCGGCGCATTTCCCGAAGAACGAAGAAGGTCTGGTCAAGTTTGACGGCTCGGCCTGCTATGAATACAAAGATCCGCGCATCGGCGAGCATAAGGAGTGGGGCACATTCGTATTTGATTACGCAAAAGCCGAAGTCCAGTCCTTCCTGATCAGTAACGCCGTATTCTGGATCGAAGAGTTCCATCTCGACGGTATCCGTATGGACGCCGTTTCCAGTATGCTTTACAGAGATTACGGCCGTACCGACTATATCCCGAATATCTACGGCGGCACGGACAATCTCGAAGCCATCGATTTCATCCGAAATCTCAATACCATCGTCGGAAAAGAATATCCGTATGTCATGATGATCGCCGAAGAGTCCACGGCATGGCCGAAAGTCTCTCATCCGGTGAGTGACGGCGGTCTTGGTTTCACACATAAGTGGAACATGGGCTGGATGCACGATACGCTGGATTATTTCCAGACGGATTCGTATGCCAGAGAGTGGCATCACGACCAGTTCTGTTTCTCGATGATGTATGCATTCTCGGAGAACTTTATCCTCAGCCTTTCCCACGACGAGGTCGTACATGGAAAGAAGAGCCTCATCGATAAGATGCCGGGCGACAACTGGAGGAAGTTTGCCAATCTCCGACTCCTTTACATGTACATGATGGCCCATCCGGGTGCCAAGCTGAACTTCATGGGTTCTGAATTCGGCCAGTATATTGAGTGGCGTTTCTATGAGCAGCTCGAGTGGTTCATGCTGCAGTATGAATCCCATAAGCTCCTTCAGGACTATGTCGCGGATCTGAATCATTTCTACATCAAGCATCCGCAGTTCTGGCAGGACGATCATTCATGGGGCGGCTTTGAGTGGGTCGATGCCTCTGACGTAAAGAACAACGTCTTCATCTTCAAGAGAAAAGGCGTGGCAAATCAGGAAGATATCTATGTGGCACTGAACATGGTTCCGGTTCCGCTCGAAAACTACAACATCGGCGTGACCGAGTCCGGCCGCTACAAGATCCTGATGAATACAGACGATATGAAGTACGGCGGTTCCGGTTATCCGGACGGTTCCGACGCATCCGGTGCATTTAAAGCAAAAGAAGAAGCGTGGAACGGAAAACCGTATCACATCTCGGTGAATCTGCCGCCGCTTGGTGGTATCTACTTCCAGAAAGTAAAGACTACGGCAAAAGCAACGGAGAAGAAGGCTTCTTCCAAGACTGCGGCAAAAGCACCGGCGAAGAAAGCGGCGACAAAGCCTGCGGCAAAGAAAGCCGCTCCGAAGGCGGAAGCCAAGCCGAAGAAAACAACGACGAAAAAAAGCAAGAAATAAGAAATTGAAAACGGAGGTTTAGGATTATGGCGAAAGCGCAAGTAGTCGCAATGATATTGGCGGGAGGACAAGGTTCCAGACTGGGCGTTCTGACAAAGAGTATTGCCAAGCCGGCGGTACCATTCGGAAGCCGTTATCGCATTATTGATTTTCCTCTTTCGAACTGTGCCAATTCCAGTATCGAAACAGTAGGCGTTCTGACACAGTATCAGCCGCTGGCATTGAATACATATATCGGAAACGGACATCCGTGGGATCTGGATAGAAACAACGGTGGTGCGTTTATCCTGCCGCCTTTCCAGAAGACAGGAAAGAGTGACTGGTATAAGGGTACCGCGAACGCGATCTACCAGAACCGTGATTTCATCGATGACTGTGAACCGAAATATGTACTGATCCTTTCCGGTGACCATATCTACAAGATGAATTACGCGGAGATGCTCCGTCAGCATATCACGAACGAAGCGGACGCAACTTTGGCGGTTCTCGAAGTTCCGTGGGAAGAAGCTTCCCGTTTCGGTATCCTCAATACAAAAGAAGGAACCGACGTGATCACCGAGTTCGTCGAAAAGCCTGCCAAGCCGGAAAGTAACCTGGCTTCCATGGGTGTATATATCTTCACATGGGATGTTCTGCGTAAAGCACTGATCGCAGATGAGGAAGATCCGAAGTCGAATAATGACTTCGGTAAGAATATCGTTCCGATGCTCCTTAAGCAGGGAAGCAAACTCTGTGCATACCGCTTCTCCGGTTACTGGAAAGACGTAGGAACGATCTCCTCTTTGTGGGAGTCGAACATGGATATCCTCGACCGTCCGCATGAGATCAACCTCATCGACCGTTCCTGGAGAATCTACAGCAGAAACCCGGTTAAGCCTTCGCAGTTCCTCGGTGAGAGCGCTGAGGTAAGAAGCTCGGCTCTGACAGATGGCTGCCAGATTTTCGGCTACGTTGAGCATTCTGTACTTTCGAACTCCGTAACCGTAGAAAAGGGCGCATATGTTAAGGACTGTGTCCTGTTCCCGGGTGTTACGGTAAGAGCCGGTGCACATCTGAACCGCTGTATCGTTGCTTCCGGCACGATCATCGGTGAGAACGTCAAGGCCGGTTCCGATGTAAAGGGCAAGAGCCCATACTTGAACGAGAAGATCTGTTCCGAAGGTATCGTCGTCATCGAGGGCGGCCTGAAGATCAAAGATAACGCAGTGATCCCTGCCAATTGTCAGGTGGACAAAGACATCACGGTCTCCGCTAAGGATAACGTGATCGAAGAGATCTTTCGTGTGTAATAACGGTAGGGAGGAATAACAACATGTTTATAGATGCAATGGGATTAATCCTTGGTGATAATAAGAAGATCACACTCGGTGAGCTTTCCAAGCCGAGAGCTTTGTCGGCCATTCCTTTCGGCGGACGTTATCGTATCATCGACTATATGCTTTCGAATATGGTCAACTCGGGAATCAAGAATATCGGTATCCACACTTATACAAAATATAAGTCCCTGATGGACCATCTGGGAACCGGTTCTTCCTGGGATCTCGACAGAAAGAATTCCGGAGGACTTCATATTCTGCCGCCGTACGTAAACTCCGAGGCGACATCCGTACAGGGTGATGAAGAGATGGCCGGTCTTCTGGACTTCGTAAGATCCAGTAACGCGTCCTACGTGATCATGGCTGCAAGTAACGTCATCCTGAATACGACATTTACGGATTTCGTAGAAGACTTCAAGGCCTGCGGTGCGGATATCTCCGTTATGTATAACCGTGACGGCACGAAGTTCGGCGGTCCGAACTACATTCTCGATATCGACAGAAGAGGCTGGGTAAAAGATCTTCTGTTTAATCCGGAGAAGAGTTCTTTCTCCAAGAGCAGCATGGGCATTATCGTTCTTCGCCGTGAACTCCTGATCGACCTGATCGCGGAAATGATGGCTAGAGGAACCAATCACGTAGGTATCCACTCCTTCGTTAAGAAGTACGATACGCTCCGTGTACATGCTTATGAGTATAAGGGTCTGGTACTTCGTATCAACAACGTACAGTCCTATTTCAACTCTTCCATGATGCTTCTGAACAATCAGATCCGTGCGGATCTGTTCTGGAATGGTATTCCGATCTTCACGAAGGTTAAGGATGAAGCTCCGACACTTTACTCGGATGACTGCAAGGTGACCGATGCGATCGTATCGGACGGCTGCCGTATCTCCGGTCAGGTTACGGAATCGATCCTTTTCCGTGGCGTGGCAGTTTCGAAGAACTGCGTTATCAAAAACTGCGTGATCATGCAGGATGTACATATCTCGGATAACTGCTATCTGGAGAATGTCATCCTGGATAAGAACTCTGTGGTACGTCCGGGCGTTAAGCTTGTCGGCCATAAAGATTATCCTGTCGTGATCGGTAAAGGAGCTATCGTATGAACAAAGTGAAAGTATTATTCGTTTCTTCGGAAGTGTATCCGTTTGCCAAGGTCGGCGGCCTGGCGGACGTTGTCGGTGCATTGCCGGTAGAGTTGCAGCATCATCACTGTGATGCACGTGTCATCATGCCGCTTTATAAGAGCGTCAAGCAGAAGCAGACACACAACCTCGATTTCATCGGATGGAAGATGATCAAGATGGGCTGGAGATCCCTCTATGCCGGTCTTTATACCTTGAAGATGAATGGTGTGCAGTACTACTTCGTAGACAATGAATACTATTTCAACTTCGATCAGGTCTATGTCGAGTATGTATTCGATATCGAACGTTTCTGCTTCTTCCAGAGAGCTGTCCTTGATTTCATGGGCGACTTTATGGGATTTGAACCGGATGTACTGCACTGTAACGATTGGCAGTCCGGCATGATGCCGCTGCTTCTCGATGCGCACTATAAGAAGTACGGCTACCATACCGACGTTAAGACCGTCTATACGATCCATAACCTGAAGTATCAGGGTATCCACGGTATCGAAGTGATCCAGGATCTTCTGGATCTGCCGGGTGAGTATCTTACTGACGAACTGTCTCTTAAGGACGGCGCGGTGAACTTCATGAAAGCCGGTATCGTTTATTCGAATTCCGTTACGACTGTATCTCCGACATATGCTTATGAGATCATGACGGACTACTACGGCGAAGGTCTCAACCATACCCTGCAGCGCTATGCCTACAAGGTATCCGGTATCCTCAACGGTATCAATGCCGAGGAATACGATCCTTCGAAGGATGCCATGATCCCTGCCAAGTATTCGGTAAAGAACTATAAGACAGGTAAAGCCGCAAATAAGAAATCCGTTCAGGAACAGCTCGGTCTGGAAGTCAATCCGGGCGCACCGCTTTGCACCATGATCTCCCGTCTGGTTGACCAGAAGGGTCTCGATCTTCTGCTTCGCGTAGTGGAGGAGATGCTCTACGATGGTATGCAGATCGTTGTTCTCGGAACCGGTGATGCTTACTATGAGCGTTCACTTGCTGATATCGCAGCGAGAAATCCGGGCAAGATGTGTGCCTGCATTTCTTTCGATAACGGTCTGGCTCATACTCTCTATGCCGGCTCGGATATCTTCCTGATGCCGTCTCTGTTTGAGCCTTGCGGACTGTCCCAGTTGATCGCCATGACTTATGGTACGATCCCGATCGTTCGTGAGACCGGCGGTCTTCGTGATACGGTCGTTCCGTATAACGAGTTCACCGGCGAAGGCAACGGTTTCTCCTTTGCCAATATCAACGCACACGAATTCCTCTTCGTGACCAAGTATGCATGTGACCTCTATCGTCATAACAAAGACGTATGGAACAAGCTTATCGAAGAAGGCATGAAGGCGGATTATTCCTGGAAGCATTCTGCAGAAGAGTACGCAGGACTCTATTCTTTCATCACAGGTATTTCTCTTGCTGACGATACGCCGAAAAAGGCACTGACGGAAGAGATCCTGGATATGAAGGATAAAAAGGCGGACGAGGAAAATCCGGAGATCGCTGAAAAGAAGAAAGAAGAAGTGAAGAAAGCAACCCGCAAGGCACCTGCTGCGAAAAAGCCGAAGACTGAGGCAAAGAAGGAAGCTGCAAAGGCTCCGGCGAAAGCTGCTGCCAAGGCTGCTCCGAAGAAAGCGGAAGCCAAGAAGCCGGCTGCGAAGAAGACTTCTTCTAAAACTGATTCTAAGGAAGCAAAGAAGTAGTAGCCATGAATTCGAGAATCTCCAATGTCTCTGACGGTGTTATCCACTGCTCGAGATCAAGAGAATACAGATCACCTTTCGGCGCTCTTCCGACGGGCGGCTATGTAGATCTTGCAATAGATGTGGCTTTCCCGGTTGAGGAAGTGGTTCTTTGCTATGCCTACGGACTTTATAGTCTGTCCTATAACGAACTGCACATGAAAAAGGACGGCAACGGTATCCGATACCGCTGCCGTTTGCGCATGCCTTCCGAATCCGGCGTTCTCTTTTACTGGTTCTGCATACGAAGCAAGGATCAGGATATCGAGTCGATCGTGGATCCGGAATATCACGGACTGCTTTACAGAAAGTTCGATGAGAATCGCACCTATCTTTACTATGTTGCGTCCTGGGACGGAGAAATCGGCCGTGGAAAGTTTGCTTTCAGCGCACCGAAGGTAGGCGTGGAAGAAGAAAAATACCCACATGCGTTCCAGATCACGGTATATGAAAAAGATTTCGTTACTCCGGACTGGATCAAGGGTGCCGTGATGTATCAGATCTTCCCGGACCGTTTCTTCCGTGGATCCGATTATTCGTATGAAAAGATGCAGGAGACAGAGAAGACCCGTCCTGAAAGAGTCCTCCACGAAGACTGGGACGAAGATGTGGATATCGACGGCAAACCTGAGACCGGGTATCTTGCCTGTGACTTCTACGGCGGAACGCTTGTGGGCATTGCCGAGAAGGCAGATTATCTATGTGATCTGGGCATCGATGTGCTTTATATGAATCCGATCTGCGAAGCCAGATCAAATCACCGCTACGACACGGCCGACTATCTGAATGTTGACCCGCTTCTCGGCGGAAAGAAAGGCTACCGTGCATTTTCCGAAGTCATGAAAGAAAAAGGCATCCGCTATATCGTGGACGGCGTATTCAGCCATACGGGCGCGGACAGCAAATACTTCAACAAGTATGACCGTTTCCCGGAGCCGGGTGCGTACAGTGCCTATGCAAGCGGAAAAGAAAGCGAGTTTTCGTCCTGGTATTCTTTCCGAAGAGGCGAAGACGGTTCGATCGTCTACGACTCGTGGTGGGGATTTCCGGAACTGCCGAATGTACGTGAAGATGATCTGAGTTATCGAGACTATATCCTCGGACCAAACGGCGTTATCGCGAACTGGCTCAAGGGCGGTGCCAGCGGTGTCCGTCTCGATGTTTCGGACGAACTTCCGGATTCTTTCCTTCGAGAGATGAGAAGCTGTGTCAAGAGCGCTTCTGATGGCGATGCCATGATCCTCGGTGAAGTCTGGGAAGAAGCGACCACAAAGATCAGTTACGGTAACTATCGCGATTTCGCGTTCGGAAGGACGCATGACTCGATCATGGGATACACGTTCCGTGATACGATCCTTCGTTTCCTCAAAGGCGAGACAGACGCGCGTACCTGGGCATTGACCATGGAACGTTTCCGTGAGAATTATCCGGACCAGATGTTCTATTGCCTCATGAATCTGATCTCCAGCCATGACGTGCCACGTGCGATCACGATGCTTGCCGGTGCGCCGGATCCGGGCGATCGAAGCCTGCAGAAGAAGGAGAAGCTCACAAAGGCGCAGCTACAGAAAGGTATCGCCTTGATGCGGCTTGCGTTTACGATCCAGATGATGTATCCGGGATGCCCATGCATCTACTATGGAGATGAGATCGCGATGGAAGGGTACAGAGACCCGTTTAACCGCAGGACATATCCATGGGGCAAGGTCTCTTCCGAGAGAAATGCACTGAAGCAGTTCGTATCGGAATTATCGCATCTTCGCCGGGAGCATGAAGTGCTCAGAAACGGTGAGATCAAGATCCTCCATGCACAGGGATCTGACCTGGTTTTCGAGCGTACTCTCGACTCGGAACAGCGCGACCATTTTTTCAAAAAATGTTGCGGGTCACAGAAAATATTGTGTATACTTAATCGTAGTGAAAACATGCA
>JAGCVX010000017.1 GCA_017962145.1 Clostridiales bacterium
TGAGTGTCTTCTTCCATTCCTGAACACCCCGGATATTTGGGATGCTGTATTTGGAACCGCCGGAACAGCTGTTGCATATATTTACCTTGTAATGCTTAAAAGGAACGGCTTGATTGCCAAGTAGAAAAATACCTGTTTGTCAGGATGATGTGATGGTAAGTTATATCATCAGTATATCGTTTGAAGGAAAGTTCAGAAGAATGTGTGATATGGACAGAATGATTGAAATTGTTACACCTAACTTCAAACTTGAATTATGTCCGAAGGTTTATGAAGGAGCTTCACTATACAACGTGATTTTGCATGTAAATGCAGTAAGTAATAGTTTCTCTGTAACTACCGAAATAGATACAGGAACCCTTCAATTCGATGAGTTTAAAAAGCAGCTGATAAGAATATATAACAGGTTATCCGGAACTGCGGAATTGCTTGGTAATGATCATCAGAAAATCGTATTTGAGGCAACTAAAACCGGTCATATAAAGATAGCCGGAAGTTTGGGCAGGTTTCTTCGAGAAGAAGACTATAAGCTGAGTTTTGAAGTTGAAGTAGATCAGACGGACTTAAGCAGAGCTATGAAAGATTTGCCCCTCTATAAGAAAGGATAGCCCATGAGTTTGAGATATAAAGAACGTAGATTATGTTTCAGCGAGTCGGATTTCGAGCATAAGGTCACCGACATTCGTCTGTATTCTACTGATGATGAACGGATCTACTTGGAATTCAAACCCGTTTTCATGCCTTCCGAAGATGGGAAAGATCTGCAATGGGAGGATTGGAACTATTATGACAGCATCTGTTTCTATAAGACTGACTATGAAAAACTTCTACTCCCGGCGATCACACCGGTGTTTCCCGTGATCGATCCGGATCCAAAAGGATTTGGCGTTCAGGAAACCCTTGACCTGACAACGATCAATTTCTTCGGAAAAGAAGACTGGCAGAAACTGATAGACAATCTGTCCGGATGCAGGGAAAAAGCGGATAACGACGAAGCCGAGTTCTATCGTGTGGTGATCGGTTTTCTAAACGAGTTCATGACGGCTAGTGACTGGTTCTGTATCGAAGGCAACTTGTAAACGCTCATATGCTTTCTTGTTTTCTTTTATCACTACACAGTAAAAGAATCCCGAAAGTCTGAATAGGCCTTCGGGATTTTTCTATTTCAAAAATGTTTGGAGCACAGCAGTATAAAAATACCCACCAAAACATGATTCCGAAGTACAATATATGTTGAGAATGAAGAATCTGAGTTTTGGGAGGAAACATACATGATAGTTGTTGATGGCAAAGGAAATGAACTTCTGGATATTATTGACGTCAATGAAGCTGATGCAGACAAGAAGTATGAGCCCATTAATCATTGCCTGGTTGTTGTGAAAATAGGTGATGATTATCTTCTTGGATGGAATAACTGGAGAAAAGACTGGGAGATATTTGGTGGCTGCAGGGAAGAAAATGAAAGTCTTAGGGAATGCATTACGAGAGAGTGTAAAGAAGAGCTGGGGCTTGATAATGTAGACTTCGAGTTTTTAGGACTCATGCATTACAAAATGGCTCCCGGATATTTCAATCCGGAATGGCATGAAGAGTATGGCGGACTTTATGGTATCACCTTGGCGGAAGAATATCTGCCAATGATCGAAGAACACAGAAAAGATAAGGAAGAAATCGAAAAACTCGCCTTCTATCGTGAGGTTAAAGACAAAGAAGTAATCGCTGTAATCGATGAGAAGCTGTTGGAATATTGGAAGTGAGACACGTATGACATTCGATAACACAAATAGATGATACCTTCGAGATGATAGTTGATTCATTATACGTGGAAAGAATCGGAAGTAATGATGAATCAATTAAACTGTTTGATGTATAATTTCTTCAGTAGGTGATACATGAAATATGATCGAGAACCGTTACGTTGAAATATCGACAAATGCAGATATTCCTATAAAATAGACATATCTATATATGTGAGGACCGGTACTATGACACTCAACCAGTTGAAATATGTGATTGCGCTTTCGGAGGAGAATTCGATCAACGAAGCGGCAAAGAAACTCTTTATATCGCAGCCGGCGCTGACTTCGGCGCTCAAATCCCTCGAGGAAGAAATCGGTTTTGATATCTTTCTTCGTACGAAGAGCGGGATCTCGCTGACGGTAAAGGGAAGCGAATTCCTGGGGTACGCGAAGTCGGTCATCGAGCAGTACGATATCCTCGATGCGAAATATATATCCGGTACCAGTGCCAAGCATACTTTCCACGTATCCATGCAGCACTACACTTTTGCGGTCAATGCTTTTGTCGAGGTGATCAAGCAGTATGGCATGGACAAGTTCGAGTTCGAGATACACGAGACGAAGACACATGAGGTGATCGAGAACGTCAAGAACCAGAAAAGTGAGATCGGTGTGCTCTATCTGAATGACTTTAACCGAAGTGTGCTGACCAAGATCTTCAGCGAAGCCAATCTGGAGTTCACGCCGCTATTTGACTGTGGCATCTACGCGTATATGAGCAAGAGCAATCCACTTTCCAAGAAAAAGCTGATCACCATGAAGGATCTGGACGAGTATCCGTGTCTGGTCTTTGCGCAGGGAGATTACAATTCCTTCTACTATGCGGAAGAGGTCATGAGTACTTATGACTATAAGCAGATCGTACGGGCCAATGACCGTGCTACACTTCTGAATCTGATGGTGGGCATAAACGGCTATACTCTGTGTTCCGGTATTATCTGCGAAGACCTGAACGGATCCGATTACTGTGCCGTCAAGCTTAAGACAAAGGAGACGATGACGATCGGGTATATTTCGAGGGAAAATGCTGTCCTGAGCGAGCTGGCGGAAAAGTATGTCGCCGAGCTTTCCAAGTACAAGGAGAATGTACTGGAGTAAAATTCGGAACCGATTACGAATCATAAGATGCCGGAAGCATACCTGAGATGCTCCGGCTTTTTTGTTATAACCTTTTCTTATAGATGATGATACAAAATCGCGATTATTAAAAAAACTGTTCACATGTTATAGTCCTATACAAAAGAATCCGGCGGGCTATCCGAGGCCGGATATGAGAAAAAAGACGGAGAAACACATATGGACAGAGGAATAAATACCCGATGTTTACACTTAGAGGAAACAGAAGGGGAAACAACGAATTACGGTGCGCTGAGTTACCCGATCTATCAGACGGCGACGTATGCCCATCCGGGTGTGGGTGCGAGTACGGGATATGACTACAGCCGCCTGCAGAATCCGACGCGTGAGCATCTCGAGAAGATCGTAGCCGGACTGGAATACGGAAAAGAAGCATTCGCACTTTCGTCCGGCATGGCCGCGATTACGCTGCTGTTCGAGCTTTTCGGGCCGGGAGACCATATCATCTCCGAGGCGGATCTCTACGGAGGGAGTATCCGTCTCTTCGATAATGTGTCGAAAAAGAATGGGCTGGAGTTTTCTTTTCTGGATTGTGCGAAAGACGATATCGAAGCAGCCATTCGCCCGGATACAAAGGCGGTCTATATCGAGACACCGACGAATCCGATGATGAATGTCTCGGATATCGGGAAGATCGCGGAGATCTGTAAGAAGCACGGCCTGATCCTTATCGTGGACAATACGTTTCTTTCGCCGTATTTCCAGAATCCGCTCAAGCTGGGTGCGGATATCGTGATCCACAGCGGTACGAAGTTTCTGGGCGGACATAACGATACTCTGGCCGGGTTTATCGTCACGAGCAGAGAGGACATCATCGAGAGACTGCGATTCCTGATCAAGACGACCGGAGCGGGGCTGGCGCCGTTTGACAGCTGGCTTCTCCTTCGCGGCATCAAGACACTGGGGATCCGCATGGAAAAGGCGCAGAAGAATGCGCTCGCGCTTGCGGCCTGGCTGAAGGAGCAGAAAACCGTAAAGGATGTATTCTATCCTGGGCTTCCCGAGCATCCCGGGTATGAGATCAGTAAGAAGCAGTCGAGAGGTTTCGGCTCCATGATCACCTTTAATGTGGATACAAAGGAGCACGCGCTTCGGATCCTCGAAGAAGTGAAGATGATCAAATATGCGGAGAGCCTCGGTGGTACGGAGACGCTGATCACGTATCCGACGACGCAAACACATGCCGATGTGCCGGAGGAGGTAAGACTTCGGAATGGAATCACACCGTGTACGCTCCGTCTGTCGACGGGAATCGAGGATGTGGAGGATCTGATCGCGGAGCTCTCTGAGGTATTTGCGAAATTGAAGGAGTGAGAGAAATGCCGGAAAGAAATCTGAATTTTGATGAAGTTATCGAGAGAAGACATACGGACAGCCTGAAGTACGATTTTGCCGTGCGAAGAGGTCTGCCGGAGGATGTGCTGCCGCTGTGGGTCGCGGATATGGACTTTAAGACCAGCTCCTACGTGGAGGATGCAGTCATCGAGAGGACACATCACGCGATCTTCGGATATACCGAGACGGGTGCAGACCTTTCCAATGACAGATATTTTAACGCGGTGGCCGGATGGATGAAACGTCACCATGACTGGGATGTGGATATCAGGTGGCTCGTGAAGACCCCGGGCGTGGTTTTTGCTCTCGCGATGGCGGTCAAAGCATTTACCCAGGAAGGGGATGCAGTCCTGATCCAGCAGCCGGTCTACTATCCGTTTTCCGAAGTCATCGTGGATAATAAACGTGTCATTGTAAGTAACGACCTGATCCTGGGAGAAGACAACCGTTACCATATTGATTTTGAAGACTTCGAGAAGAAGATCGTAGAAAACGATATCAAGCTCTTCTTCCTCTGCAATCCGCAGAATCCGACCGGTCGTGTCTTTACGAAGGAGGAACTTGCGAAGCTGGGCGACATCTGCCTGAAACACGGAGTTCTGGTCGTTTCCGATGAGATCCATAACGATTTCGCACTCTACGGCGAGCATACGGTCTTTGCCAAGGTGAAGGAAGAATTTGCCGATAACTGCATCATCTGCACATCAGCCAGCAAGACCTTTAATCTGGCGAGTATGCTGATGAGTAATATCTTTATCCCGAACCAGAAGATCCGTCGGGCGTTCCGTAAGCAGGTCGATGCGGCCGGGATCAGCCAGCTGTCTGCACTGGGTATCGTCGCGACGGAAACGGCGTACGAGAAAGGTGAGGAATGGTACGAGAATGTGGTATCGTATATTAAGGAGAACATCGCATTCGTGAAGCAATATGCGAAGGAGAATCTTCCCGGTGTCACCGTGATCGACGGCGAGGGAACGTTCCTTCCGTGGCTGGATTTTCGGGGGACAGGTCTTTCCCCGGAGGAGATCGACAGAAGGATCGTGCACGAAGCCAGGCTCTGGCTCGACAGCGGCAGGATCTTCGGCAAGGCGGGCGCGGGTTTCCAGCGGATCAACGTGGCTACGCCCAGAAGTATCTTAGAGGAGTGTCTGCGTCGTATCCGTGTATACGTCGTAGAGCAGAACTAAGATGTAAGGAGTGTTTACATGGGACAGTATATTGATCCGAAGATCGGACAGGTCGTGGATCTGATCCTCAGTGACTATGAGGACGAAAGGACAGTCAACCGAATCGATATCCATAACCAGCCGGATAAGGCGGCAGTCATCGATGTGGTGGAGAAGCTTCTGAAGATCCTGTACCCGGGCTTCTACAGCGATAAGATCTATAAGATCTACAGCCTGAAGAACAACATGTCCGCGACGATCGAAGATGTGATCTACCATCTGAAGAAGCAGATCGCGATCGTTTTGAAGTATAACGAGAATAACGAAGAAGCAGCGGAAGAGGAACTGGATGAGAAGGCCGGTGACATCACGCTGGCATTCATGAAGAAGATTCCGGAGATACGGGCGGTACTGGAGACCGATATCGATGCGGCCTTCGAGGGAGACCCGGCCGCGAAGAGCAAGGCAGAGATCATCTTCTCTTATCCGGGGCTTTATGCGATCTCGGTCTATCGTGTGGCGCACGAACTGGAGGTCCTTCATGTTCCGATGATCCCCCGTATGATGACCGAGCATGCGCACAGCATCACGGGTATCGACATCCATCCGGGAGCGCAGATCGGGAAGTATTTCTTTATCGATCATGGTACCGGTATCGTGATCGGCGAGACGACGATCATCGGAGAACACGTCAAGATCTATCAGGGCGTGACACTGGGCGGTCTGTCGACAAGAGGAGGCCAGAAACTCAGTGGTGTCAAGCGTCATCCGACGATCGGTAACAATGTTACGATCTACTCCGGTGCTTCGATCCTGGGCGGGGAAACAGTCATCGGCGACGATGTCACGGTCGGTGGTAATACTTTCCTGGTTAATTCCGTAGATGGCGGCACGCTGGTCAGTGCCAAAAAACAGGAACTGAAATATTCGAACAAACGGGCGCACAAGAAGCCTTCCGATAAAGACAAGACGGGGAAATAAGAAGAGCAGCACGCAGACGAAACAGGAGGATACACGTATGACGATTCTGCAGTTGAAATATGTAATCGCGATCGCAAACTCGAAGTCTTTCCGTGAGGCGGCGAGCCGCCTGTTCGTGTCACAGCCGGCACTTTCGTCGACGATACGGGAACTGGAAGAGGAGATTGGGATCCAGCTCTTTGAGCGGACGAATAAAGGCATCCGTCTGACGGAACCCGGAAAAGAATTTCTGGTCTATGCCAAAGAAGCGGTCAGTCAGTATGAACTGATCGAGGACCGCTATCTCGATAAGGATCTCGAAAAGAAACACTTCAGCGTCTCGATGCAGCACTATGTCTTTGCGGTGCATGCTTTTATCGAAGTCATGAAAGAATTTGATGAAGGAAAGTATACCTTCGCCGTGCATGAGACCCGTACGGACGAAGTTCTGAATAACGTCAGAAGCCTCGACAGTGAGGTCGGTGTGATCTCGTATTCGCGGACTTCCGAGAAGGTCATGAAGAAGCTCTTCCGTGAATTCCAGCTGGAGTTTTTCCCCTTGATCACGAGGGAGACATTCGTGTATGTCTGGAAGGATCATCCGCTTTCTAAGAAGAAGGAACTGTCGCTTAAGGAACTGACGGAATATCCGTGTATCTCCTTTGATCAGAGCAGTGAGAATGACTTCTATCTGACGGAGGAGGCGCTCGGTGATTACGATTTCGACAAACTCATCAAGACCAATGACCGTGCGACATCTGCGGAGCTGATGGCGGCGATGAACGGGTATTCCATCGGCACGGGTATCATGACCGAGAGCCTCGCAATCAAGAAAGACTTCGTCACGATCAAGCTTAAAGAAGAAGATCCGCTGACGATCGGGTATATCGTGCGCGCAAATCACAAACTCAGTGAGATCGGACAGAGATATGTCGATGAACTTCTGAAGTACAAGGAGTGAAAACTACGAAAAAGCCTGAAAACAGGGCATTTTAAGGAGCCCTCCCGCGATAACGCCAGGTTATCGCAAACGATAAAAGTTAAGCATTATTCAAGGTCGGTTTTCGATGGTATGATTTTGCCAAGCGATAAGAAATCGACCGTGACCCAAGAAAACCAGGGACAAGACGGTCTCTGGTTTTTTATTAGCATTACCGAAAAAGGGGAGGAATGAGATCATGAAAAAACTTACGAAGAGAGTTTTGTCCGCGATGATGGTTGCGGCTTTGGGAATAACAGGTCTGACATCGTGTAGCAAGAAGAGCGAAGGTTCGAGTGTTGCCGGAGGTCAAAGCAGCGGAGATGTGGATATCGTGATCGGAACGGCAAATGGATCGTTGTGTCTGGCTCCGCTTCACATCGCGATCGACAACGGATACTTTGAAGAAGAATTCAAGGCAGCCGGAGTAACGTGGAGAGTCGAAGAGATCGACCTGGGAAATATCTCGGAACTGGTTGCTTCCAACAAGATCGATGCTTCGACACAGCTGGCCGGGGCGATGATCCCGCAGATCGATAACGGACTGGAGATCACGTTTACCGCAGGACTGCATACCGGATGTACGAAGTACTACACCAAGGAGGGATCGGGAATCGAATCCGTTGCGGATCTGAAGGGAAAGAAGATCGGTGTTCCGGGAATCGGAGATTCTTCCGTCATCGCGCTGAAGAGACTTCTTTACGATAACGGAATCGGTGTTACGACAGAGAACCTGGAAGTCGAGTGGGTCGTATACGGACTGACGGATCTTCCGCTGGCACTGGAAAACGGTGCGGTCGATGTCGTTGCACTTCACGATCCGGTCGCATACAGTGCCGAACAGGAATACGGTTTTAAAAAGATCCTCGATCTGAGTACCGATGAAAAGTTCAAGAACGAATACTGCTGTATGGCATTTGTAACGACCAAGCTTGCAAAAGAGAATCCGAAAGCCGCCGCAGCATATACCCGGGCCATGTTGAAGGCCAGTGCATTTGTACAGGCAAATCCGGAGGAAGCGGCCAAGATCCAGATCGAACATAATCAGTGCTCCGGAGATCCGGAAATCAATGCAGAGCTTCTTGCTTCGTATAACTACGGACCATCGGTCAGTATCGCGAAGGAAACGATTACGAACGCGGCCAGCGAACTGGTCCGTATCGGGGAACTGAAAGCAGACGATCCCTCGGTATTCGTCGACAAAGCATTCACCGCCTTTGACGGGGTGCCGGACTCGTTTAGGTACGAAAACGGAGAGTTTGTCGAGGTGAATCAGTAACTGGTAAAAAGAGGTATTCATGAAAAAGAAACTTTTTGCAGTTCTGAAGTTGCTATTGCCGTTTCTCGCAATAGCAATTTCCGTTCTGATATACTACACCGTCAGCGATAACGGCAAGCAGAAAAAGACAGACCATCCATACTATCTGTTCCTGCTCTACGCTATCGGCGCGGTGATCCTAATCGAGATCCTGATCGGAGTTTTCAACATAGATATAAAGAAACGGATCCTTCACAAAGCTCCTTTTCTGACAGGCGTGATCGTTTTCCTGGCTCTTTTGAATTTTATTACCACGAAGACATTACTGCTTCCGACACTGTACTTTCCTTCGCTGGATCGTATAGTCGGACTTCTGGTCGAAAGCAGGGTTTTTCTTCTGAAAAATGTGGGAGATTCATTGAAACTTCTGATCACCGGATTTCTCTGGGGCGCAACGGTCGGTTTTCTGACCGGCCTTGCGCTGGGATACTTTAAGATCGTGGGATACTGGCTCAATCCGATCACGAAGATCATCGGGCCGATCCCGACGACCGCATGGATCCCGCTGGCGCTGTCCACGTTCCCGACAACACACGGGGCGAACGTATTCCTGATCGCTTTTGCCGTATGGTTCCCGGTCACCCTGATGACCAGTTCCGGTATCCAGAGCATCAGCAATGTCAACTTCGAAGTGTCGAGAACGCTGGGCGCGTCCACCTTGTACCAGATTGTGCACGTCGCGATCCCGGCCGCGATGCCGAGTATCTTCCTCGGCGTCTTCTACGGAACGGTATCTTCTTTTGCCACCCTGATGGCAGTGGAGATGAACGGAAATGCCAGCGGAATCGGCTGGTATATCAACTGGCAGAAATCCGTCATGCTCTATGACGGCGTGTATGCCGGACTGATCATCATCGCCCTGATCTGTTCTCTGTCCCTGACGCTTCTCTTCAAGGTGCGTGACAGAGTGCTGACCTGGCAGAAAGGAGTCATCAAATGGTAGGCGAAATCAGTATCAAAGACGTATACAAGAAATTCCCGAATACCGATCCTTCGAAAGAAGATATCGTCGCACTAAACGGGTTTTCTCTGGATATTAAACCGGGTTCCTTCGTTAGTCTCATCGGGCCTTCGGGCTGTGGTAAATCGACGTTGCTGCGTATCATCGGAGGACTCGATAAGGCAACGAAAGGGGAGCTTTTCCTCGACGGAAAGGAGATCAGAAAACCCGGATCTGACAGAGGTTTTGCCTTCCAGGGAAGTAATCTCTTCCCGTGGCTGACGGTGGAAAAGAATATCGCCTTCGGTCTTAAGGCCAGACACATATATAAAGAGAAGAAAGCATCTGTACAGGAGTATATCAAGCTCGTCGGTCTGGAAGGATTCGAGAAGTCCTATCCGCATCAGTTGTCGGGAGGCATGCAGCAGAGAGCGTCTCTGGCCAGAGCGCTGGTCGGCCATCCGGATGTACTTCTCCTCGATGAGCCGCTCGGCGCGCTCGATGCCTTCACGAGAATGAATCTTCAGGATGAGATCATCGATATCTGGAAGAAACACAATATGACCATGGTGATGGTTACTCATGATGTCGATGAAGCGATCTACATGTCCGATCAGGTCGTCGTGATGTCGGCAAGACCTTCCAAGGTAGAAGCGATTATCGATATTAAACTTCCGCGTCCGAGGGCGCGTGCCCAGGACACGTTCCAGGAATACAGGACAAAGATCCTGAATGTCCTGAATCTCGGCGGAAAAGTAGATGAAGTCGAGTACTATCTGTAAAACGAAAAAGTCAGAAGCAGTAAACTTGAAAAACACATGAAATGAGGAATATATAAATGAAAAACAGGATTATCTTTGCAGCCGTATTCGTCCTTCTCGGACTTCTCGTGATACTTGCACCGACGGTGCTCTTCCCTGTATGCGAAAGCGAGATGAAGATGGCCTGCTTCTTTACGAAGAAAGCAGAGATCGGTGTCGGTCTTGTGATCGTGGCACTCGGCGTGATCTACTTCTTCCTGAAAAATAAGGACATCCGTCTCGGTATTTCCATCGCACAGTTCCTGAATGCTGCGCTCGTTCTTGCGCTCCCACTAAAGCTCACGGGCCTTTGCAAGATGAGCGACATGGCCTGCCGCGTAAAGACCTATCCGGCCCTGATCGTGCTGAGCGTCCTTCTGGCCGTTTCTGCGGCGGCAGATATCTTCCTTCTTGCAAGAAGCGAGAATGAAAAATGAGCCTGAGAAGAACAAAAAACACGATAAAAGACATCCAGAGACACGCGTTTCTTAACGCGTGCCTTTTGGCAACTGTCGTCATTCTTTCGGTCATGCTTTTCTCCGTGACAGTGATCAGTGTGAGCCTCAAAAAAGGGATGGGCAATATGCGGAAGCGCCTCGGCGCGGACATCATGCTGGTCCCGAAAGGCGAACGGGAAAAAGCAGAGAATATGCTTTTGGAGGGAAGCCGCAGTAACTTCTACTTCGAGGGAGAAGTCTATGAAAAAGTGCAGTCGATCGACGGGATCTCGGATTCCACTTCGCAGTGCTTCCTGAAGTCTCTGTCTGCCGATTGCTGCAGCAGTGAAGTGCAGATCGTCTTTTTCGATCCGGCCAGTGATTTTGTCGTCGGCCCGTGGATCGAGACGGAGTATAAGCAGAAACTCTCCGGGGACGCGGTCATCGTCGGAAGTGACATCGTCAGTGAAGACGGAATGATCAAGCTCTTCGGGCAGGAATATGCGATCGCATCGCAGATGGCAAGGACCGGAACCGCGCTCGACAGATCGGTGTATTTCTCTACCGATGCAAAAGCGGAACTCCTCAGAAATGCCGAAGAGAAAGGATCTTTCTTAACCGAGGAACAGAAGAAGGGAGATATCCTTTCTTCAATCTTCATCAACGTGGACGGCTCCCACACGGCCGAGCAGATCATCGACTCCGCGCATAAGACGATCGGCGATATCTTCGATGTCGTCTATCCGAAGAAACTTCACGAATCTTTATCCGGAAGCCTTGGGAAAATCACCGGTGTGGTGAATGCCATCTCGCTGTCTCTCGGGATCCTTCTGGTCGCGATACTTCTGATCATCAACAGCATCATCATGAAGGGAAGAAAATCGGAGATCGCACTTCTCCGGGTGCTCGGCCACAGAAAGAAAGATCTCATCAGAAAGCTTCTTTCCGAGATGGGACTCATCAGCCTTGCAGGCGCGCTAGGCGGAAGTCTCCTTGGCGCCCTGATCGTGATCCCGTTCGGAAGATATATCGGAAAGTCCCTGGATATGCCGTATCTCGGTCCGGGGATCGCATCTGTTCTTGTTCAGATCCTGCTGATCGTAGGTATCGTGATCCTGATCGTATTCCTGGCCTCGGTGTTCTTTATCATACACACGACAAATACTGAGCCGTATCTGGCACTACGGAAGGAGGAGTGAGTAGATGCTTTGCGCAGAAGGTATAAGTAAGAGTTACAAATCAAACAGAAGAAAGATCCTGGATTCCCTGGAGATCTCTATCGATGAAGGGGAGTTCATCGCTGTGATGGGCGAATCCGGCTCCGGCAAAAGCACTCTCCTTGCAGTCTTAGCGGGCATACTCGACCCGGACGAGGGACAAGTGCTTTTCGAGGGGAAGGATCTGTATAAACTTTCGGACGAGGAACTGTCCGATATCCATAAAAGAAAGATCGGCTATGTGCCGCAGAGTAATTTCTTTCTTAAAAACTATACGATCCTTGAGAATATCGTGGAGCCGTTTCTGGCTGGTTCGTCCGAAGAGAGAATAGCATACGAAGAGAAGGCGAAGCGGCATCTTGAGAATCTCGGGATCGGTGATCTTGCCGACAGATTTCCCCATGAACTGTCGGGCGGTGAACTAAAGCGCGCAGCCATCGCCAGGGCGCTTCTTACGGAGCCTGTCCTTCTGATCGCGGATGAACCGACCACCGGACTTGACAGCGGAACGGGAAGGATCATCCTGGAATACCTTTCGGAATACGTCGTTTCCGGCCATGCGGTATTGGTCGCGACGCACGATGATCATGTGAAGGAGTATGCCGGCCGTGTTTTTGATATCCAAAAATCGTAATCGGGGTTATAAGCGGAAGTTATCACAGACGATAATTACAAACGATTTTTCAAACGCCAAGGTGCGTGATACTATAATCTCAGCTTGAAGAGAGCGACGAAAAACACTGCAAGCGGGAGGTAAAAAACATGAAGAATATGATGGATCGAAACGATATGCAGATGTGTGGCATGTGTTGTATGTGTTCGACATGTTTCATAGAAAAATAACACCTGACCGATTGCGGATAACAACTTTAATGTGCGGTTGTTCCCGGGAAGGTAACGACCGATTTTTTATCTTTAGGAGGAAAATAAAATGAGTGAGATTAAGCAAAGTGCACTGGACCTGATTGGAAATACGCCGATTCTTAAGCTGAATGCGTATGCGAAGAAAAGAGAAATAACCGAAGCGACCGTCCTGGCGAAGCTCGAGTACCTGAACCCGGCCGGATCCGTAAAGGACAGAATCGCTCTGGCGATGATCGAGGATGCCGAGGAAAAGGGACTTTTGAAGCCGGGCGCGACGATCATCGAACCTACATCCGGTAACACCGGTATCGGACTTGCGGCTGTGGCTGCAGCCAAGGGCTATAAGGCCATCCTGACACTCCCGGATACGATGAGTGTCGAGAGAAGAAATCTTCTTCATGCATATGGCGCGGAGCTCGTTCTGACAGAGGGCGCCAAGGGCATGAAGGGTGCGATCGCCAAGGCGGAAGAACTGAATAAAGAGATCGAAGGCTCGATCATCCTCGGTCAGTTCGTAAACCCGGCGAACCCGAAAGTACATAAGGAAACAACAGGACCGGAGATCTGGAAGCAGACCGAAGGTAAGATAGATATATTTGTAGCAGGTGTCGGTACCGGCGGAACCATCACAGGTGTCGGCGAGTACCTGAAATCCCAGAACCCGGACATCAAGGTTGTCGCAGTCGAACCGGCTACGAGTGCCGTCCTCTCGACAGGTAAGCCGGGAGCCCATAAGATCCAGGGCATCGGTGCCGGTTTCGTACCGGAAGTCCTGAATACGAAGGTATATGACGAGATCCTCGCGATCGAGAACGAAGATGCATTTGCAGAGGGAAAGGCGTTCGCTACTTCGGAAGGTATCCTGGTCGGTATCTCTTCCGGCGCCGCACTGAAGGCAGCCGAGATCCTCGCCAAGAGACCGGAAAACAAGGGTAAAGTGATCGTTGCACTTCTTCCTGACTCCGGTGACCGTTATCTCTCTACTCCGCTGTTCAAAGACTGAACAGTGGGATAGCAGATGAGTAACACATACGAGGATCTGCAGCACTCCCATCCATGCTTCGGCGGTCATAAGAATAATGCAGGAAGGATCCATCTTCCTGTCAGTCCGGGATGTAATATCGCATGCCGCTTCTGTGACCGCGCCATCAACGACGTCGAAGAACGGCCGGGAGTGACATCCAAAGTCCTGAAACCTGCAGAATGTGAAGAGATCCTGCGAAAAGCGCTGGAGATCTGCCCTGACATAAAAGTGGCAGGAATCGCAGGACCCGGAGATACGCTGGCATCAGATTATGCACTTGAGACCTTTAAAATCGTAAAAGAAAAGTTCCCACAGTTGATCAAGTGCATGAGTACGAATGGACTTCTTTTAAACGAAAGAGCCGAAGATGTCATTCGTATCGGGGTAGATTCCCTGACCGTTACAGTGAATGCGGTGGATCCGGAGATCGAGAATAAGCTGAATGCTTACATCATCTACCACGGTGAGAAGATCGAAGGAGTCGAGGGGGCGAAGATCCTGATCCGAAATCAGCTCGAGGGTATACGGAAAGTGGCCGCCGCAGGGATCACGATCAAGGTCAACACGGTACTGGTACCCGAGATCAACGGAGAGCATATCGAGACGATCGCCAGGACGGTAAAGGAAGCCGGTGCGAAGATCTACAATATCATTCCCCTGATCCCGCAGCATGAGCTGAAGGATATAAAAGCTCCCACCTGTGCTGAGATCGATGCGGCCAGGACGAGAGCAGGAAAGTATATCGATGTCTTCCGGCACTGTCAGCACTGCCGGGCGGATGCGGTAGGTGTTCCGGGGAAGTCCGAATTCGGAGATCAGATCTACCAGAGAAGACTCGGAGTAAAGGAGACATTCTCACATGGCTGATATGAAATACCGGATCGCCGTGGCCAGTTCTGACGGAATCGTGGTGAATAACCACTTTGGAAAAGCGCGTGCTTTCTATATCTATGACGTGAACGAAGAATCACTGAAACTTCAGGAAGTGAGAAAGCTGCCGCCCGTCTGCGAGATGGGAGACCACGATGAAAAAAGGCTCTCGGAAAATGTAGAAAGACTTTCCGATTGCACCCATCTTCTGGCCAGCCGGGTAGGAAACGGTGCCAGGGCGGTACTGGAGAGAAAAGGGATCAGCGTCTATGAGATCCCGGGGATCATCCCGGAATCGATCGATAAGCTGGTGAAATACGAACAAGTAAATGAATTATTTAAGTGAAGGAAGGAAAAACACATGGGCGAATTAAGACAGATCGCAATTTACGGTAAAGGAGGTATCGGCAAATCCACCACAACACAGAATCTTACCGCGGGTCTTGTAGAGCACGGCAAGAAAGTCATGGTGGTCGGGTGTGACCCGAAGGCCGACTCCACAAGACTTCTTCTCGGAGGTCTGGCACAGAAGACGGTTCTCGATACGATCCGTGAAGAGGGTGAGGATATCTCTCTCGACCGTATCATGAAAGAGGGCTACGGCGGCACGAAATGTGTCGAGTCCGGCGGACCGGAACCGGGCGTAGGATGTGCCGGACGAGGCATCATCACCTCGATCAACATGCTCGAGAACTTAGGTGCCTATACCGACGATCTGGACTATGTTTTCTACGATGTATTAGGTGACGTCGTCTGCGGTGGTTTCGCGATGCCGATCCGTGAAGGTAAGGCGAAAGAGATCTACATCGTTGCCAGTGGTGAGATGATGGCTCTTTATGCAGCAAACAACATCTCCAAGGGTATCCAGAGATATGCAAGAACGGGCGGCGTAAGACTCGGCGGCATCATCTGCAACTCCAGAAACGTAGACAGAGAGCTCGACCTTCTCCGTGCTTTCTCCAAGGAACTCGGCACCAAGCTTCTTTACTTCGTTCCGAGAGACAACATCGTACAGCACGCAGAGATCAATAAGAAGACGGTCATCGAGTACAGACCGGATTCGCATCAGGCACAGGAATACAGAAACCTGGCACAGGCAGTGATCGAGAATCAGGACTTCGTGATCCCGACACCGATGACACAGGAAAGACTCGAAGAGATCCTCATGGAATACGGCATGATGGAACTCGCAGACGACTACAAGATCTAATCAGGAAAATCATTACCCGATCGGGGAATATAGGAGGAAACAAAAATGGGAAAGATTTACAATTCAATCACAGAACTGGTCGGACATACCCCGATCGTAGAATTCAAAAGACTTGAAGAAAAGCTCGGCCTCAAGGGCCGTATCGCCGGAAAACTTGAGTACTTCAATCCGGCAGGATCCCACAAGGACAGAATGGCGATCGAGATCATCGAAGCTGCCGAAAAGCGCGGTGAGATCAGCCCGGATAAGACCACACTTGTTGAGTTCACATCCGGTAACACAGGTGTCGCGATGGCCGCTTTTGCCGCAGCAAAGGGCTATAAGTTTAAGATCGGTCTTCAGAACGGTGTATCCGTAGAAAGACTCAAGCTTCTTCAGGCTTACCAGGCAGAGATCGCAGATGTTCCGCAGGAACTGATCGCAGGCGTTTTTGAAAAGGGTATCGCTGCTTTTGCCGATGTACTTGAATACATGGAAAAGGGCGTTGAGCATCCGTTCTCCACACGCCAGCTCGATAATCCGGATAACATCAATGCACACTACAAGCACACAGGTCCGGAGATCTGGGAAGATACCGACGGAAAAGTAGATATCTTTGTCGGCGGTGTCGGCACAGGCGGATCCACACACGGCGTAAGTAAGTTCCTGAAGGAAAAGAACCCGAACGTAAAAGTAGTTATCACACAGCCGCAGCCGGAAGACGTTGTCAACTCGAAGGTAAAAGGCGCTGAGGACGGAGGTTTCCACGGTATCCATCAGGTACATAACGACGACGGCCTGACACCGATGGCTCCGACAAACTTCAACGGAGATCTGGCAGATGAATATAACTTCATCTCCTATGCAGAGACACTGCGTGCGATCCATCTTCTTGCCAAGTACGAAGGTATCTTCGTAGGTGCTTCTGCAGGTGCTTCCCTCGCAGTTGCCATCAAGCTTGCACAGAAAGAAGAGAATGCAGGAAAACTGATCGTACCGCTTCTGCCGGATAACGGTGAGCGTTACCTGTCCGAGGATCTTCAGAATATCCGTCCGGAACTCGAAGAAAATCTTGCTTTCTAAGAAAAGGAAATAAACACATGGCTATTAACTTAAGTAATTCCAATGTCGCGACAAGAGAAAACCGAATCGGTTCCATTACCGGTTATGTAGGAACTCTAAAGGATCTCGCGACACAGAGTGAGTGCGGAACGCTGAAAGGTTGTTCCCGGTGCTTTTCCCAGTCGAGTACATGTCTTTCGTCCTGCGGTCTGGGTCAGCTCTCCGCAATCCGTGATGTCGCGGTCATCCACCACGGTCCGGCCGGATGCTCGGTCGCCGCGGCAGGCGCGTACTACATGTCCCGCGTTATGCCGAAGAAGCGCGGAGTGACCAGTAATACGATCTATGTCGGAACGGACATGAATGAGAATGATACGATCTTCGGATCCACGAATGCGCTCCGGAACATCATTCTGGAAGTCAATAAGAGATACTCTCCGAAGGCGATCTTCGTATCCTCTTCCTGCGCGACAGGTATCATCGGTGAGGATATCGACAGCATCGTAGATGAAGTCAGAGACGAAGTCGGTGTTCCGATCGTTGCCGTTAACTGCGAAGGCTTTAAGTCCAGGATCTGGGCGACGGGCTTCGATATCGCGGACCATGCGGTGCTTCAGGAGATCGTTAAGCCGCCGAGAGAAGGCATCAAGTCGAATAAGATCAACTTCAAGAACTTCTTCGAGAGTGCGCGTCCGGAGATTATCGAGATGTTCAAAAACTTCGATCTCGATCCGGTATTCCTGTACTGTAACTCCACGATCGAAGAACTTTCCCACATCTCGGAGAGCCTCGCGACCACATGTATCTGTGGTACTCTCGGAAATTACTTAGGTAATGCACTCGAAGAAAAGTACGGCGTTCCGTATGTCCGATCCATCAACCAGTGCGGTATCGTCGGATTTGAAGCCTGGCTTCGTGAGATCGGAAGAGTGACCGGAAGATCCGAGCCGATCGAAAAGTATATCCAGGAGCAGCGCGCGATCTATCTCCCGCAGATCGAGGAGATCAAGAAGCAGCTTCAGGGAAAGACTGCGGTCCTCGGCATGGGTCCGGGCTACACATTCGAAGTCTCCCGTGTTCTTAATGAACTCGGCATCAAGGTCGTATGGGCGCTCGCATGGCACTACGACAAGAAGTACGAAAACGGCGATGTACCGCCGTCCATGAAGTACCTCCTCGATAACGATATCGACTTTGAGGCAAGTGTTGCTGACCAGCAGAACTACGAAGTCATGAACATCCTTCACAAGTATCAGCCGGATATGTACCTTTCCCGTCACCCGGGATCCACAGTATGGGCGATCAAGAACGGTACACCTGCGATCTATGTGGCTGACGAATACACGATCTTCGGCTATAAGCATACCCTCGAGTTTGCCAAGACGATCCTCGATGCGATCAATAACAGATCTTTCGAAGAGAACCTGGCCAAGAGAAGCAAGCTTCCTTACACCGACTGGTGGTACCAGCAGAACGTGGATAAGTTTTTGGAGGAGATCAAGTAAATGGCAAAACTTCTAGACAAGCAAAGATATAAATGCGCGCTGGGCGCGATGCAGACCGTACAGGCGATCGACCGGGCTCTCCCGATCCTGCACAGCGGCCCGGGCTGCGCGCAGAAACTCTCGGATACCACAGGAAGTTCCGGATACTTTTCTCCGAATATTTTCCCGTGTACCAGTATCAATGAGAAGGACGTGGTTTTCGGTGGCGTAAAGAAACTCAATTCCACGATCGAGAACGCACTGAAGGTCATCGACGCGGATCTGTACGTAGTCCTTACGGGCTGCATCCCGGAGATCGTCGGTGATGATTCCGGTGAAGTCGTATCGAGATTTGAAGACGCGGAAAAGCCGGTCGTATATGCACCAACTGCAGGCTTTAAGGGTAACAACTATAAGGGCCATGAGCAGGTCGTCGACGCAATCATCGACCAGTACCTCAAGAAGTCCGACAAAAAGCAGAAGGGCCTCATAAACATCTGGGCCGACGTTCCGTATCAGGATCTCTTCTGGCTCGGAAATATCCGTCAGCTCGAGAAGCTTATCGCTGAACTGGGACTTACCCCGAACACGATCTTCGGCTATAAGCGCGGTATCGAAAACATCAATAAGATCCCGGAGGCAGAGTTCAATCTTCTCGTTTCTCCGTGGGTGGGCCTGAATAACGTCAAGAAGATGGAGAAGAAGTTCGGGACTCCCTATCTTCACTATCCGACACTTCCGATCGGCGCGACCGAAACATCGAAGTTCCTGCGTGAAGTAGGAAAGTTCGCGGGGGTTGCTGAAGAGAAGGTGGAATCCGTCATCAAGGAACATGAGGATTACTACTATTACCTCATCGGACGCTATGCCGATCTGTTCCTCGAGAACCGTGTCATCAACAAGCAGTTCACTGTGGTTGCCGATGCGCAGTATGCACTGGGTATCACGAAGTTTCTCGTCAATGACCTCGGTCTTATCCCGGCCAAGCAGTTCGTCGTCGATGATACTCCGAAGAACCATCGTGACCGCATCACCGAAGAGTTCAAGAATCTGAACTTCGGTATCGAGGCGGAAGTTTCCTTCGAGACCGACGGATTCAAGATCCATGAAGAGATCAAAAACCACGATTACCACGGCTATCCGCTGGTGCTCGGCGGGTACTACGAGAAGGAAGTGACGGAAGGCTTAAAGGGCAACTTCCTGAACATTTCCTGGCCGGTACAGGATAAGGTCGTTTTCGACAGTTTCTATGCCGGATACGAAGGTGCGATACGCCTGATCGAAGATATTTATACAGTGGCCGTATCGAGGTTCAACTGAGAAATATTGCGTGGGAATGTGCCGGGTAAAGAGGGAAAGTTTCTTAACCCGGCAGATTCTTTAAAAGTAACGAAAGGAGACAGGAAAATGGCATATACCATCGCGGTCGCGACATCGGACGGAGTGAATGTGGATCTGAAGTTCGGGCAGGCCGTCAAGTTCTATATCTACCGTGTGGAAGAAAAGGATATCGAACTTGCCGAGATCCGAGAAGTTCCTGTTTCTTCCGAGGATGCGGGAAAAGCACTTCCCGGCGCGTCTTCCTGCGGATCGGGGGATGAGAACAGCTGCGGCTCCGGATGCTCAGGAAACGGGCACGGATGCGGAGGCGGCGGTGAAGTGATCGCGAAGGTCGCCCTGATCGAAGACAGCCGCTGTGTCGTTGCCAAGAAAGTCGGCTTTCAGGCACAGAAGCAGTTCGAGAAGAAAGCGATCTCCGTATTTGATATCGAAGTCAGTGTGAAAGAAGCACTCGACAAGATCACATCGTATTATTACAAGATCGATCACCGCCAGTCTCTTCGGGCGGCAGAAGAAAACGAAAGAAGAGGATAAGTGCTTTTGCCGTGGGAGCGGGGAAAGCCGAATGAGTGAGAGAACAGGATAAGGAAGGATCATTGTTATGGCGAAAGTGACGTATTCCGGCGTTCGTGAGAGTAAGCCGGGAAGACTCAATGATTTAGGAACGACCGGACAGAAGGTCAGCGAAGATTATAAGAAAGGGTGCCTAAAGCGCGCTGACAGATCGTTCGCACAGGGACTCCAGTGCCAGCAGATCAACAGTCTGGCAGCGCTGATGTCCCTTGAGGACGCGGTATTTATATCACATTCTCCACAAGGATGCGTGGGATGCTCGATCATGGCGGTCGATATGTACCGTGTCGGCCAGATCCACCGTGGTATCCGGAACGTCAAGAACCCGCACCTGATCGTGTCGAACATCGATCAGAAGAGCGTCGTTTTCGGCGGGGAGAAGAAGCTCCGTGAAGCCGTCGCAAAGGCTGTCGAGAGATACAGCCCGAAGATCGCTTTCGTCTTTGCTTCCTGCGCATCCGGCATCATCGGCGACGACATCGACGCGATCTGCTCGGATCTTCAGACCGAATACCCGGATACACTGATCATCCCGATCCACTGCGAAGGCTTTAAGTCGAAGATCTGCGCATCCGGATTTGACGCGGCCTTCATCGCGATCAACAAGTATATCCTGAAATCTCAGAAAGTAGAAAAAGAGCCGGGTCTGATCAATCTGTTCGCACCGACGACGGTCAGCTACGCCGACCAGAAAGAGATGGAGAGGATGATCCAGCTCCTCGGCGCGAAAGTGAACTACATTCCTTTCTACAGTTCTCTCGAAAAGATCAGGAAGATCCCGGCGGCGGAAGCGTCTACCTCGATCTGTAAAGTATTCGCGGATGAGTTCATGAAGACCCTCTACGAAGAGTACGATATCCCGTACTCGCACACCGTAATGCCGATCGGTATCCGTAATACCGACAAGTGGTACAGAGGTATCGCGAAGGTCATCGGAAAAGAAAAGGAAGTCGAAGAGATCATCGCGAAAGAACACGAGAGGATCGAACCGCTCGTCAAGAAGATCCGTGACCGCCTCCAGGGCAAGCGTGTATTCATCTGCGGCGGTACGGGAAGATCTTTTGCCGCGGCGGCCCTGATCGATGACTTTGGTATGGAGCTCGTCGGTCTCGAGACACCGACCTACGATGACGATGCGCAAGTCGATATCGAATACTTAAACGGTATCCATAAGGAATTTGTCGTGGATATCGCCAACATGCAGCCGTTCGAGCAGGTCAACCTCGTCAATAAGCTCAAGCCGGATGCCTTTATCGGTGTACCGGAATGGGCGGCAAAACTCGGTGTTCCGACGACGCATGTTCTTGATGGAAAGCGCCCGACGATGGGATACGACGGACTTCTGTTCCTCGGCAACAAGATCGCCGACCAGCTCGAGAATCCGGGCTTTAACAAGAAGCTTTCCGAGCACGTCAAGCTACCGTATAAGGAGTCCTGGTATCAGGAAGATGCGTTTAAATATATCATCCGGGAAGGAGGGAACTGACGCATGTCTAATGTAACGGAATTTCCAAAGGGCGGCTGCGTGCTGGCCGGTATCAATTCAGTATTAGGTGCGATCGACAGAGTCTGCCCGATCTATCACAGCGGCCCCGGCTGCTGCATGCAGACAACGGCATCGGATGCGGGGCAGTCCGGACATAAGTCCTCCTGCTTCGTAAGTTCGGTTTCGATTCCTTCCAGCAACATGCTAGAAAAGGAAGTCGTCTTCGGAGGGACAAACAAGCTTCGTACGACGATCCAGGGTGCCGTCGACATCATTGATGCAGATGCGTATTTCGTTCTGACAGGCTGCACCGCCGGCATCATCGGCGACGATATCGCCAGCGTCGCAAACGAATTCTTCGAAAAGGGCATCCCGGTCTATCCGATCGAGACACCCGGTTTTACCGGAGACAGCAACCTCGGTTACGAGACGGTATGGAATACTTTTCTCGATAAGGTCATCGAGAAAGATGTACCGAAGGACGACAAACTCGTAAACATCTTCGGCATCATCCCGTACCACGATCCTTTCTGGAGCGGCACGCTCGAAGAGATCGACCGTATCCTTTCCCGTCTGGGTCTTCGTGTCAACACCTTCTTTACCAAGGGACAGGGCATCGAGGACGTCAAGAAGAGCTCTGCCGCGGCACTGAATATCATCGTGAATCCATGGCTTTTCAAAGGTCCTGCCGCCAAGTATGAATCCAAGTTCGGTGTGCCGAGTCTTCGTATCCCGGGACTTTTCGTCGGCGCGACGGATACGAGCAAGTTCGTACGTAGTGTAGGTGAGGCTCTCCATCTGGATAAGGATCTCGTGGAGAAGGTCATCGCAGACGAAGAGAAATATGTATACAACTACCTCGGTCAGGCAATCGGTGCTCTCAGCTGGAAACGCTTCGCGGTCATCGCGGATGCGAACAATGCCGTAGGATTTACCCGATACCTTGCCAATGACTATAGCTTTACACCGGTGCTGGTCATCGTGTCCGAACCGATCTTCCGTCCGGAGGATAAGGAGACGATCATCAAAGAGATCTCGGACCTCGAGTATGCCCAGCCACCAAAGATCCTTTTCCTTACGGATCAGTATGAGATCAATCAGGCGATCCGTGAGGAAGAAGAGGAGATCACGCTTCTGGTCGGATCCAGTAATGATCGTGAGATCGCGCTGGAAAAAGACATCCAGTTCATCCTGGGCGCGTTCCCGATGAGCGAGCGCCTGATCTTCAACCGTACTTATGCTGGTTATCGTGGTAGTCTGACGTTTACGGAAGACATCTACGACAACAACTGACGGAACGATCCATCCGTCGGATAATCTCACTCTGGAAAGGGCTGCCGGAAGGCGGCCCTTTCTGTTTGCGGGTGGTTATAAGTTTTGGTTATCACCTACCATATAAGGAAACGATTATTCAAGCACAGCCTCCTCTGCTATGATGTTGCTAACGAAAAAAGCAGATTATTGATTCAAAAATACAGAGGAAAGAAGGATGAACTATGATCACCAGAGAACAGGCATTTGCACTTCTTAAGGAATATAACAAAGACGCATTTCACATCCAGCATGCGCTGACTGTCGAAGCAGTCATGAAGTGGTTCAGTCAAGAACTCGGATACTCTTCGGAAGAAGAATACTGGGGCATCGTGGGACTTCTTCACGATATCGACTTTGAACTTTATCCCGAAGAGCATTGCCTAAAAGCACCGGAACTTCTTTCTAATGGCGGTGTCGGCGAAGACATCATCCACGCAGTATGTTCGCACGGATACGGGATCACGGTCGGAAACGGAACAACGATCGAAGTCGAACCCGTACATGAGATGGAGAAAGTGCTTTTCGCGACGGATGAACTGACCGGTCTGATCGGTGCGGCGGCATTGATGCGACCGTCGAAGAGTACGAAAGATATGGAGCTGAAGTCCTTGAAAAAGAAATATAAGAGCAAGGGTTTCGCAGCCGGGTGTTCCCGCGAAGTGATCGAGCGAGGCGCAGACCAGCTCGGATGGGAACTGGACAAGCTTCTGTCGCTGACGCTTCAGGCGATGGCGGAGACGGAAGATATCCTAAGCGAAGAATTGAAAAAGGAAGGGATCTGAACATATGAGCAAACTTGGATTTATAAGAAGATTCGAACCGGTCACCTCCGAGCGGCTGATCGAGAAGGCGGTCGAGACCGCGGGGTGGATCGAACAATATGCGCACGAAGAAGGAGATACGAAGTACTGGGATGTGCTCCCGGGGAAAGAACAGGAAGGGTCATTTCTGCTGAAGGAGACCGGCATCTACGGAGGTGCGCCGGGTGTCGCGCTGTTCTTCCTGAGACTATATGCGGTAACGAACGACGAGAAATATCTCAATAATGCGAAAGCAGGCATCAACTATGTGATCTCGAAGTACAGAGGCGCGGAGGATTTCGTATCGAACGCGGAATTCCTTCCCGGCGCGGAGATCGGATTCCTGAACGGCCCCGCCGGAGGTGCATTTGCCGCGAGTAAACTATTCGCGATCACGCGGGAAGAGAGATACAAGGACTACGCACTGAAGGTCACCAATGACCTGATCGATGCAGCGCACGAAGAGGACGGAAAACTCTTCTGGTACGGGGAGTACGGTATCATCGGCGAGGGAAGCCTGATCCTGTATCTGGTGGACGCATATGAGACATACGGTGTACAGAGATTTATCGACGCAGCCTATAAAGGTGCGAAGTATATCGTAAGCAAGAAAGAAGAAGCCCCGAACGGAGGATACCGCTGGTACGCGATGGATACGGAAAAGTTCCCGACGATCGGAAAACCGGGCGGATACTTCCCGGGATTTGAGTATGGTGCGGCCGGGTCCGGCTATATTCTGGCAGAAGTTTATGAGCATACGAAGGATCCGGAACTACTCGAGACGGCGAAGGGCGCGGCGCAGTATATCCAGAGTGTCGCAGTCTATTCGGATGATCAGGAAGCCGCGCTGGTTCCGTATAACGATACCTATCTGCAGGGACTCTTCTACCTGGGTGTCTGCCAGGGACCGGTCGGGACATCGAGACTTTTCTATAAGCTCTATGAGATCACGATCGATGAATCGTATAAGAAGTTCATCCTGCAGCTGACCAACGGCATCCTGGCGACCGGCGCGCCGGCGAAGCACTCGGAAGGATACTGGCGAACGAACTGCTACTGCTGCGGCGCGGCCGGCATGCTGGAGCACTTCATTCATCTGCATAAACTGACAGGAAACGGAGCGTTTATCCAGGCGGCGAAAGATGCCGCGGAGACACTGGTCGGCGAGTCGACATATGATTCCCTCAAGAAGTATACGAACTGGTACACGCAGTGGAACCGTCATGAGCCATGGAAGTCCGAAGCTTATACCGGCCTTTATCACGGGAGTGCGGGATGTGCCTCGTCGCTCCTGGCACTGGCACAGTACCTGAAAGAGGGAAAATTCGGGCCTACGTATCTCGAAGATCCGTATCACGATCTGTATTGATGCGGGTGCTTACCCATACAAAACTAAGCTGGGATCCCGAGGGTCTGAAAAAACCTTCGGGATTATCTTTTGCCACAAATATAGTATCTGACGAAGAATACGGTGCTTTACTGTTGGTAGGATGAAAACTATGATAGTAAAGGAATGACCTGCTTCTATCAGTGATAGACGGAAAATAGTGCAAACAGGAGATTTAAGTATGTGGCTGAAAACGCATCCGTGGGTGTTTCCCGGTATAATCGGCGGCATCCATATTCTTATCGCGGGACTTATCTCACCATGTAAATGGCTCGCATTATTATGCGTAGTGGATTACACCTTCTGGAGTTTTCTGTATGCAGTTCATCTGGGTTGTTTCAGAAAGAACAAAGGATAGGATTACGATGCCTGGTTTACAAGGTGCATGACCGCATGTGCGATTTTGAAGTTCACGATCAGGAGAACGATGCCCGAAATTGCGAGCGTGACGGTTACTGCACTCCATTCAAGAAATGCAGCGCTTTTTACCAGGATCAGAATACTGACCGGAAGACAGAGAATACTCGTGATGATGCATGGTATGTATTTTCTGATGAGAATGGCCTGTCCGAGGTGAATGAAGAAGTGTCCTGTGAGTGCCAAGAACATCCCATACCACAACGCGAAAAGCACTTGAGACGGGAAATAATACGCGATCAGGCTTACTCCGAAAAACGGTATGAATTCTTCATATACTGCCGCAGAGAACCCCATATGTGTGATGTTTTTGTACGACTTCAGTATTTTTGGAAAGCGCTCAAACACCCACGGGTTTTTCGAGTAAAACCACTCCATTCCGACAACTTCCTCCATATCGTGAAAGATAAAGATAATCGGCAGTAACAACAAGTATTCTCTCATACGCCATACTCCTTCCATTTGGTGACAACACCACGATATTTCTCGCCTTTCTTCTTGACAAAGGGCTTGATCCCGAACGAGAAAATGATCCCGTGAAACAGACTTTGAAAAGGGTATCTTTTGTGTTTGTTAATCGCCCGGAAAAGCTTTTGCGCGGAAACTTCAATTTGCTTTTCTTCACTACGCGAAATGCCACTGTTAAAAGGTGCGTTGATGACAATGCTTCTGACCAGATACCCACCTGAATAGAGGATCAGTTTTTTCAATACTTTGGAGGCGTCTTTGCTACCGTAGTTTTCTCCCGTTGTGACCGTGATACAGTGTTTTTGGGAAAGTAATTGTTCAATGACGAAGTGGCCTCTATCGATCAGGAGTTTCATGTAGCCTGAGACATTACTCGCATAAGTTGGTGTTCCGAGAATGAGACCGTCTGCGTTTTCAATCGCATGAGATAGCATCTCCGCATCGTCATTTATGCTGCATCTGCCTGTTGTATAGCAAGCACAGCAGCCCCGGCACTGGGCCATCTTCAGCGTACTTAAGTCATAGAACTCAACATCCGCGCCTTGTTCGGTCAGGTTTTTCTCGAGGCGGCGAAGAACACCCGCAGTCAGTCCTTTTTCACGAGGACTTCCGTTGATAATGACGATCTTCATTGGCATTTCTCCTTTGAAAAGGTACACATGTGTGTATTTTTATGTCATACTATTATCAGAACGAATCAAAATCAACGGATTCAGCGAAAGATACACAAACTCGTACTTTTGTGTCATTTCGCAAGGGAGAATACCATGAACGATTCAAACAACCCATCTGCAATCAGATCCAAAAAACAGATCACCGACGCGCTTCTTCTATTGATGGAGAAATACCCGTACAGCGAGATCAGCGTGAAACAGATCGTGCTTGAGACGGACCTTGTCAGAAAGACTTTTTACCGTAATTTCGAATCGAAAGACGATGTGCTTCGGTCGTATATCAGAACGATCCTTCGCGACTATTTCGACATCGTAAATAATGCCAGAGGCGACGTTCTTACGACGATCTTCGAGTTCGCGAAAAAGAACAAGAAGCTGCTGAGATTACTCGATAAAAATGACATGATGCACTTCGTCCTCCAAGGCATGAACGAATTCATACTATCGGTCAAATCCGAACAGAATCCGGAGCTCAATCCGTTCTCAAAGCTGTTCACCGGCCTTGATTCAAACTACCTGATTACGCTCAACATCGGCGGCATCTGGAATGTCATTTCTCTCTGGGTCAGACGCGGCATGAAGGACAAGCCCGAAGATGTAAGATCTGCGATTCAGCAGTATCTTTCAAGAATGGGGAGCGCTGATCTTCGGAATTTGTGATACAACCTTCGGTTTGTTGCGCAGCATTATTGTGCTATAATTATGTCACGGAGGTGATGAGCATGCCTACAATAATGCCGATTAGAGATTTGAGAAATACAAGTGAGATTTCAGATTTGGCGCACAGGATTCAGGAGCCGATCTTTATAACTAAAAACGGATACAGTGATCTGGTAGTGATGAGTGCTGAATTGTATGAAAAGTTTGCACAGTCCAACAAGATTGATCTGGCTATCTTCGAGGCAGAGAAAGAGATTGAGGAGGGTGCTGAACCAATTTCGGCAAAATCTGCAAAGAAGAAGCTGGATGAGAAATACTATGGCTAAGTACGAAGTATTACTGTATCCAAAGGCTTATCGCGATATTGAGGAGATTTACACCTATATTGCACTCGAAAAACTGGAACTATCTGTCGCGAAGGGACTGACAGACCGGATTTGGGATGCAATCAATTCTCTAGAGTTATATCCCTATTCACACCAGGATCGGCAAACTGGCCGGTATGCAAATAAGGGATACAAACAGTTGATTATAGATAATTACATAGCTATTTTTCGAATTGATGAAGACAACAAGCAGGTGTTTGTAATAACTGTACAATATGGTGGCAGAAATCTATGAGTAAAGAATCAACCATCGCTATGAAATAAGTAAAAACAAGCCTTCAGAAGAGGAATAATCAATATGCGGATCGAATATAGAAAAGCAGATATTGCTGATGCAGAGTTACTGATCGATATATACAATTCTTCGTTTTACAGCGATTTCATCCGATATGGAGAATGCCCTGCATATGGGAAATCGAAGGAAGAGATGGAGCAGTCGATCATCGAGTATTCCAAATTCCTGTTCATCTGTGACGGTAAGCCGGTCGGCTGCATTTCATGCCAGGAGACGAATCCCGGAGTTTATTATGTCGGATGCTTATGCGTGATTCCGGAGTATCAGGGAAAAGGTATCGGCACAGCGGCGATGAAATTTGCGAAAGAACAGTATAGTAACTGGAGCAAATTTACGTTGGTGACACCGGTAGATAAAAGTGAGAACGTGAAGTTCTATACAGAAAGATGTGGCTTTACCATAGAGTCTGAGCATATGGACGGGAACGTCAAAGTATTCAACTTCGTTTTAGAAAGATAAAGGGTGAAACATGAAAGTTGCATTGTGTACTGACAAAGAATGGCTGTTATCTGAAGAGGCATTCCACATATATGCTCCGTGCATGTATCAGGCAACATATGCGGACTATATGGCGAAGATGGAGAGTTATCTACTAGACCCGTCTGTGGAGTTTTATGTATGCGAAGATGAAGGGAAAAAGACAGGGATCCTGGTTCTGTCAAAAGATCAGCGAGATGCGGAGATAATCGGTATTTCTGTTTTGGATCCATCACGCAAAAAGGGGATTGGAAGATACATGATTTCGTCTGTTATGAACCAAGAGAATCTGAATTGTATCAAGGCACAGACCGATGATGATGCAATCGGATTCTACCGCAAATGTGGTTTTTCCGATGAAATGGTTGAGATCGAATACCCTGACGGGAAGGCAGTCCGGTATAACTGTGTACTAAGAAAGTACAAGTAGAGTTATTTTATGAGGATCGTTCGTGAAGAAATACTATTTTGGATGATGAAGTCATTACAGAAGCGGTATATTGAACGACCCGACCCCGATGGTGTATCATGCAACAAAAAAGCAAAGAAAGGGCATAGATGAATTATGGCTGCTCCAACTCCACCCTGGATCGATGAGATCCCTGAAGGTGCATTTATTTCCACAGAACCATCGTATGAAACAGGCAAGTATTTCGACCGCTTCAAGAATGATCAGGCGGAAGGACTGAAGTACTATTTCTTCGATCCTTCCGAGCATGGTTTTCCGAAGAAAAAAGACTATCCGCTCCTTATTTTCCTGCACGGAGGATCGAATGCGCTGGTTGGTGAGCTCTGCATTAACTATACGGGTGCGGAATACTATGCATCGGATGAGTACCAGAAGACTCTTGGCGGTGCGTATATCCTGATCCCGATCGCAAATGAATACAAGATAGAGAGTGGCGGCTACGCGGGCAGTTGGGATGAAACCTATATTGAGCCGGTCATGAAATTGATCAGTGCTTTTGAAGCGAAATATACAGAAGGTGTCGGCGTGAAGTTCCTGCTGGGAAATTCTGCCGGCGCGAGATTCACGTTTGCGCTGGCGACACATGCTCCGGATAAGTTTGATGTGCTGGTTCCCGTCGGGACCGATGCAATCCCGAATGATGACGTGATGGACGAGCTGGAAAGAAACGGTGTCACACTGTTTTTTGCCGACGGCATGCGCGATGAGATCGTAAGCCACGAGAAAATCGAGGCAAGGCGCGCACGTATGGAAAGAATGAAGAACAGTTTCATCTATACTCCGGATTGGGTCAGGAATGCGGACAAGGGCATCGCTTCGATCAACTTCGGCTTCGAGATGGGTCAGCATTGCCTGATGAACGGTGTGCAGTCGAACCTTATGTTCTTGGACGGGACTCCGATGGATCCGCGGCTCCCGAACGGGATGACCGGCTGGATGGCCGAAGAACTGAAAAGACGGAAGACTGCTGGCTGATGGAATCTCTAGATGGTGAATGAGGAGAAGAGTAAAAATGAGTGACAGCAGTCTGGTATTCGCATTAGAAAATGATTCTCTTTCCGCTCTTTCGAAAATACCTAAGAGCGATCTTCACAGCCATGCGGGAAGAGGCGGACATATCTCGTATATCGAGAAATATGCAAACGTAAAGATCACACCAAATGAAGTTCCTTTCGAGAGTCTTTATGAGATGAATCAGTGGTTTAAGGAGAATGTGAAATGTCACCTTCCCGGCGGTGCAGAAGGGTATCTCAAGCAGATCGAAGCTTCTTTTACACAGGCGACAGCTGACAACGTTACTGTACTGGCATTAAGCTTCTGTGTAGATGAGATTCAATTGCTCGGCGGCATGGAAGCTTTTCAGAAAACAATAGTTGGATTACGCGAAAGATATGCTCCGAATACGAAACTGTATCCGGATCTGGCTCTCGGTTACTTCCCTGAAGAAGTAAATGCCCTGGACGAGATCTTGGAGCGCAAGTTCTTTTGCGGTGTGGATATTATGAACTACATGGGTACATATACGATAGATGAGTTGAAGCCTATCTGCAGGAAACTGAAAGAAAACGGGCTGATTCTGAAGGCGCATATCGGGGAGTTTGGTGAGGTCGATGATGTATGGAGATATGCGGAAGAACTTGGTCTGGATCAGATCCAGCACGGAGTTCTAGCCGCAAAGTCGGACAAGGTCATGAGGTATCTTGCGGATAACGAGATCCAGCTCAATGTCTGCCCGACAAGCAACGTCATGCTGAAGGTGAGTTCTGACTACGAAACCCACCCGATCCATACACTCTTTGCAAACGGCGTGAAGGTCACGATTAATACGGACGATCTGCTGATATTCAACTCCACCTTGTCGGAAGAATACTTAAAGCTATATAAAGCCGGCATGAAGGCCGCCGATCTGGAAGTGATCCGACAGACGGGACAGGATTATCTGGTGTGACAAGTTTTCTAGTTTTTTCACAAAGAATTGTTCGTTAGTATAGATTTAGTTGAATACGCGTGTTCTTTCAACCTGACAAAATGGAATTGACACAGCCCGTATAGAATTGTATACTTATGACAAAATGGAAATGGCAGTAAAAAGAGGAACAAATATGGATCAGGATAAAGTGTATTTGTTTGAAGATCAACCTATCAGGAGTGCATGGGTTGAAGAAGAAGAAGAATGGTATTTTTCGATAGTGGATGTGGTTGGTGTGCTAACAGAGCAACCCGATATTGACGGGGCTCGCAACTATTGGAAAGTGCTAAAGAACAGGCTGAAAGAAGAAGGCAGTCAGTTGGTTACAAATTGTAACCAACTGAAAATGACGTCGCCTAAGGATGGAAAAAAGTATAATACCGACGTTGCCAACACTGAACAACTCTTACGACTGATTCAATCTATTCCTTCTAAGAAAGCAGAACCGTTTAAGTTATGGTTGGCTCTGGTCGGAAGAGAACGGATAGAAGAGGTTATTGATCCCGAACTCACTATAGAACGTGCACTTGAAACCTATGCTAAGAAGGGCTATTCACGTGAGTGAATCAATCAACGTTTGCAGGCGATTCAAGTCAGAAAAGAACTGACCGATGAATGGAATAAGCGAGGTGTGAAGAAGGGCTCGGAATATGCTATTCTTACCGATGAGATCACGAGAGCATGGTCCGGGATGTCGACACGGCAATACAAAAACCTTAAGGGGCTAAAGAAGGAAAATCTCAGAGATAATATGTCTACTTTGGAATTGGTTCTGAATATGCTTGCAGAAGCAACAACTACTGAAATATCCAAACAGAAACAGCCGGAAACCTTTGAGGAAAACAGAAATATCGCACAAGAAGGCGGAGCTGCAGCTGGTGAAGCGAGAGAAGCTGTAGAAAAGAGAACAGGCAAGCCGGTGATTACAAGTAAAAATGCGGCTCAATTACAGGGTTTAGTAACAGGATTAATTGAATCAGATATAGGGGATGACATAGATGAAAAAGATTACAACACTTGAAGCCGCATTGAAAAGAATAGAGGAGTTAGAAAAAGAAAACGCTGATCTGAAAGAAGAAATAACGTATCTGAGAAAGCGAAAAGCCAGTGGACGACAGCGGCATAATGCAAAGTGGTTGGCGATCTATAACGACTTCGTGATCTGCTATGAAAAAGGCATGACTATGGTTGAGATCGCCAAGCGGAATGGAATAAGTGAGCGAAGTATATACCGTTACAAAGCCTACTACGAGGAAATGAAGAAGAGGTGAAGGGCTGAGCCCGATGCACCATCTCCTTACCTTTTTAAGAACTGTATACCGATAATCTAAATCCATACAATTCGTAATACAAGATGGTATGATATAGCTGTGATTTGGATATGGAGAAGAGGTGGAAAGCATGAAACAGTACATTGTAGATGCATTTACGGATAAGCTATTTGGAGGAAATCAGGCCGCGGTCTGCATCCTTGATAACTGGATATCTGATGAATTAATGCAGAGCATTGCTAAGGAGAATAATTTTTCCGAAACAGCTTTTGCAGTGAAAGAAGGCGAAGCGTATCACCTTCGCTGGTTTACACCTGCAGCGGAAATCAATTTCTGCGGACATGCTACACTTGGGACTGCATATGTTCTTTATAACTTCTACGAAAAGGATGCAACGAGGATCACATTTAAAACGCAAGTCGGAGAGCTCTCGGTAGAAAAACAAGATGATCTGTTTAGAATGGATTTTCCGGCATACGTTTGTAAAAGAACAGAAGTAACGGAAACGATGGAATCTGCGCTTGGCGTAAGACCTGTAGAAGCATACTTAGACAGGGATCTGTTGCTTGTTTTGGAGAATGCGGAACAGGTCAGAACGCTTTGCCCCGATCAGAATAAACTGAAAGAACTCGATGGATTAGCTATAGCTGTAACAGCGAAGTCCGATGTTCCGGAATATGATTGTATTAGCCGTGTTTTCGTACCGGAATTGAGTATCTCGGAAGACCCTGTCACCGGAAGCTCGCATTGCATGATTGTTCCGTACTGGTGCGATCAACTGGGAAAAGAAAAACTGGTATGTTTTCAGGCGTCTGAAAGGACCGGGATACTGTATGCGGAAAGAATGCATAACAGAATCTTACTATCGGGAAAAGCGGTTTTGTTTTCCATAGCAGATATCTATTGCTGATTAGTTATTTACGGAGGTGAGAAGTCATGATCACGGATTCATTTGATAAAAATACAGAGGAGATCATCAAGGTCTGGAAGAACGAAGAAGCGAAGAAAGTAGATGCGTGTATCCTGACTTTTTCGAACGAGATATTCCAGTATGTGCTGGAAGCATATGACTGCGAAAAGATCGGAGATCTGTATTCCACGAACGGTCCTAAACCGATATATGGTTTTGCGTATAAGGGAAAAGAATTCGCCGTGTATATGTCCTTCATCGGAGGCCCCGGATGCGTGGCAGATATGGAAGACACCATGTCCATCATCAACACGAATAAATACATCGTTTTCGGTGGCAGCGGATGTCTGAATAAAGAGATCGCCAGAGGCAGGGTCATGGTTCCGACAGCGGCCTATCGTGACGAAGGAACATCGTATCATTTTGCGCCGGCATCGGACTATATCGAAGTGAAAAACTGCGATGTGGTTGCCGCTTTTATGGAGGAAGCAGGACTTCCTTATATCAAGGGAAAGACCTGGACGACAGATGCGCCGCACCGTGAAACAAGGGGCAATTTCGAAAAGAGAAAGAGCGAAGGCTGCATCTCTGTCGAGATGGAGTGCGCTGCGGTGCAGGCTATGTGCGATTTCAGAGGATTAAACGTTTACTACTTCCTTACCTGTGGAGATCTTCTCGATGCACCGAAGTGGGATGCAAGGATGGAGAAAAACCAGAAGAAACATACACAGCACGATCCGGGACATTTTGATATCGCCCTGGAACTCGCGTGCTATGTGACGGATTGAGTTCGTCGGAGAAAGCAAGGATGAAGAACAACGATCATGGATGAGAGAAAACTTCAAGAGATACTGACGGATAAATATGGAATCGAGACCCCTTCTTTGGAATTTCTGCGAGAAGGAGGCACCCACACCTATGTTGTGAATGGGAAGGGGAAATTTCTCCTTAAGGTTATTGGTTCTGCTTTTTCTGATACCGCAATGCAGTCGGTTTCTATTATGAGATATCTGGAAGGCTGTGGATTCCCGGTTCCCAAGACGATACTGACGAAAGACGGGGACGCGATCTTTTCTGCGGATGTCGATGGGGAGAGAGTTCTGATTGTTCTGATGGAATACATCGAGGGCGACGAACCGGATCTGAAAGAATGTGCAACCGAAGTCGGCGAGCTGGTCGGAAGACTTCATGAACTGATGGAAAAGTGTCCGATAGAACCGATCGAGCATGGAAAAGAGTTTTTCATCGAACGTTATCTGAAGCTTCTTCGCCAAAAGAACTATCCGCGGATCGCCGCCTACGAAGAAATAGCAGAGCGTTCATGGGAGAAGGTGAAGGATCTTCCTTGCGGGAACTGTCACGGGGATCTGCATAGAGGAAATCTTCTTCAAAGTCCGGATGGAAAGATCTACCTTATCGACTTTGATACGGTCTGCCGTGCGCCCATCATGTTTGATATCATGGTGATGTGCGATATGACGGACTATTTCATGTTGAAACCAGAAGACATCGAGCTTACCAAAGAAGTGTATCGGAAGTTTCTTTCCGGGTATTCGAAATACCATGCACTCAGCCGTGAAGAAGTGCTTTCTTTTCCGGATTGGGTAGTGATCCGGCATTTCCAGCTTCAGGCCACGATACTTGAAGTACATGGGATAGACTGCATCGATGAACAGTTTATCGACTATCAGCTGTACTGGCTGAATAAATGGCAGGAGAGTGCGAAAGGATTAATATGATCTATTTGGAAACAGACAGACTGATATTGAGAGATTATTCTGCGGATGATATTGACGCATACTACCGTCTGAAGACGGACGAGCAGACGATGTATTATATGCAGGATATCAAGCTTGATTCCTTCGATGCGGCAAAAGAAGAGTTAGCGGACGTGCTGGCGGACATGGCAAAGGAAGACCGCAAGTTCTACTTCCTTCACATGGAGCTGAAAGATACGCATGAGCAGGTGGGAAGCATCGGATACACGGTTGTGGACAGAACGCCGGTCGGGAAGATCGTTCACATGGGGTACTTTACTTACCCGAAATTCTGGGGAAACGGATACACTTCCGAAGCGTTAAGAAGCGTACTTGAATATGCATTCACAAAGGATGATGTATATCGGGTAACGACGGGCTGCCTTGCGGAAAACAAAGGCTCGGAGCGTGTCATGCAGAAGAACGGATTGATCAAAGAAGCCGAGCACAAAGATTATGAGTGGCACGACGGAAAAATGAAGGATCGTCTGGAATACAGATTGCTTAAAACTGAGTGGGAGAATAACCGATCATGATTCTGATATTCGATTATTTCGAGACGATTCTTAACACAAAGAGCATGGATTTTAACCGTGGTCTTTATGTGTTTTGGGAAAGATACTATCAGGACAAATGCCTTTTTTCGGACATGAAGAAATACGGTGAGGATCTCTTTCTTGTGCTGATGGAAAAGCATAGAGGCGGAGAAGAGTATCCTTTCGTGGAAAATGAACTGCCGCTTTTTGCGAAGAAATTCGGTGGAGATAAGGTGACTATGAGCGTGGAGGAGGAAGCGGATTTTCTGATGCAGTGCAATGACTTTGTACTAGATCCGGAGATCGAAAGATTCCTTCAGAAATGCAGTCAGATGAATATCCCGATGTATGTGCTGTCGAACAGTGGATTTCGTGAAGAAGCACTCATGGAAGTGCTGAATAGATTCGGGATCGGAAAGTATTTTACTCAACTCTGGTCCAGCGCGAATTTCGGGAGAATCAAACCGTGCAGGGAATTCTTCGAACTCGCGATAGAAACAGCGCTGGAAGAAAATCCGGAGGAGATCCGGGAGAACATAGTCTTTATCGGAGATATCTACGAGACCGATGTGGTCGGAGCGCATCAGGCCGGAATCAAGTCGGCATGGCTCAATAAGAAGAACGAAAAAGATGAGGATGGCTGGGCAACATACGACATAAAGTCGGCGAGCCGGCTAAATGGGATCCTCGAGGGTGAGTAGGATGATCGAACTGAGACCTTTAAGTGATGCGAATAAAGACGAATGCTTTCGCATGAAGGTGTCGGAAGCGCAGGCGGAGAACATCGCAACGAACGCAAGTTCATTTGAAGCAGCGAAAGAGCATCCGGATGTGGCCAGACCTTTTGTGATCTATGCGGATGGGGTAGCTGTCGGGTTTACTATGTTTGCGTTTGACCTGGCGTGCGAAGATCCGGATGACCGGTACTGGTTATGGAGATTCATGATCGATGAGAGGTATCAGGGCCGTGGATATGGGAAAGAAACACTGAATAACATTGTTACATATTTCAAAGAAAACGGGGCTACGAACATCCGGCTCTCCACAAAAGAGAGCAACGTCAATGCGATCCGGCTGTACAGATCCGTCGGCTTCGAGGCGACCGGTGAGGTCATCGACGGCGAGACGGTATTTGAATACGATTTGACCACGTGATTATACCTGTATTCTAAATTCGCCGTTTTCGGCCGTGCAACGTGATAAGATAAAGAAAAAGAGTATCAGGAAGAAGATGGCCGAATATGAACGAGTTATGTAAGATCATCAAGGATATGGTGAAACCGAATTTCCTTAACATAAGAACTTCTATCCAGGCGTATGACAGAGACGCTTTGTGCTGCGGCGCGCCGTGCTGGAGATGGGCGTTTCACGCACTTCATTCTGCAGATAAATGGTTTATCAACCCATGCGTGTTTGAAGAGCCTGCGTTTTATGAGGAAGGCATGGATAATCCGGATAACCCGACATCTGTGGGTCTCCCAGGCGGACAAGTATGTCGACGATGGTATTCTGTTTGGAAGATATCGGAAAGGCCGGGTAACGAAATAGAGGGATTGGTATGGCAACACAAGATATTTATGAGATCTGGAATAAGGATGGAAGCGGCGTTCTTTCAGAGGAACCGCTGATCCTCACGGCGTGTAAAGAAGGAAAGCTCGGGACGGTTTTTTCGTATCCGGGCGGCGCGATCTACAAGACGATATTTACGTATTTGTGTGGAAAACCAGATGAAGCTTTTCTCGCGGATAATCCGGACGTGATCTATAACACCAGGCTGGTATGTATGAGTTCGGAGTGGGAGGAGTATATCCGGAAACTTCCGATCAAGTTTATCCTCCGAAGAGAACTGATGGAGCCCTTAAGAGCGGAATCCACAAAAGAGATGCGTGGGCTTCCGGATGGGTACAGCATCAGTGCATTTACAGAAGAAATCTTCGAAGCACATCCCTTCGATCACGGAAGAGGGTATGCAGATTTCCGGGACTTTTCGGAAAGAGGGACCGGTGCGGTGGTGCTTTGTGACGGGAAGGTCGTGTCGGCATCGTCGAGCTTTCTGACTTTCGAAGATCACGTGGAACTGGATGTGTTTACGGATGAAGAACACAGAGGCAAGGGACTTGCGGATCACTGTGTTTTCGAGATGATCCGGCAAAGTTACGATAAGGGTCTGACCGTGCACTGGGATGCGCAGAATCCGATGTCATCGAAGATGGCGATGGGTCACGGTTTTGTACCGGCGGCCGAATACGCAGTATACTGGTTAGAGAAGTGATATCGCACTGCTGAGGATGAAAAGAGAAGCATAATAACATGATCGATTATGAGATAACCAACTACTTAACACCGGAAGAGTACATGAAGATGCGTGAGATCGCAGGCTGGAGTCTGTTCCCGCTGGAGCAGGCGGAACAGGGATTGAAAAATTCCTTTGTCCTCGTCTGTCTGCGAAAAGACGGAAAGCCCATCGGAATCGGAAGAGCTGTCAGTGACCAGGGCTATGTCATCTATATCGCCGATGTTATTGTCTCTCCGGAATACCAGGGACAGGGTCTGGGCAGGACGATCATGGAAGAACTGATGTTGCGTATCAAGGCGACGTTAAAGCCCGGATATAAGGTCATGGTCACGCTCATGGCAGCGAAAGGCAAAGAAGAGTTTTACAACAAATTCGGCTTTGTAAACAGACCCAGTGAGCGATTCGGATGCGGCATGCATCAGTGGCTCGACGGCTAAAGTGCATTTCAAGAGGTGAGAAAAGATGGTAATTGAACCGATAACGATCGGCGTATCGATATAAGTGCATTTTTAAATGCACCGGATCAATTTCTGTATTCCGCGAAAAAGAACAGGGGCAGATCGGGATTTCTGTCTGCGTCTTCATATGCCTTCGGCTCCTCGGTATGGACGAGGGTAAGGCCTGCGTCGGAAGCGATATTCAGGTAGTAGGAAAGCGGGCGGTGATAGTGTGTCGTACTGCCCCAGAATGTATTCTCGGATGTCTCTTCAGTGAGGTAGGAAGAGATGAGTTTTCCGGTCTTTCCTGTATCGGGATCTTTCGTCCATTTTCCGCCGAAGAATGCGGGATGCACGATGGAGTAGTAGAGGATGCCGCCGGATTTTAGAACCCTTTTGCACTCCTTTAAAACAGTCTCAACGTTTTCAATATCCATCAGAACCTGATTGCAGAAGACGATGTCGAAGGAGTCGTCTTCAAAAGGAAGAGGCTGAGTAATATCTGCAGTCATGAATGTGCAGTCGGGATTCTTTTCTTTTGCGATATCGACCATGGTTTGCGCGCCGTCAACGCCGATCACATCGCCACCGATACTGCGAAGATAGTCCGTATAAAAGCCATAGCCGCAGCCGAGATCCAGGATTTTTTCGCCATGAAGTGCAGTGAATCTTTTCGATACGATGGATCGATTGAGCTGCGCAAACAAGGAGCGTTCCTGTTCTTCAGAATACGCTTGGGCGGCATCGTTCCACTGATCGATCACTTTTATACTCATAGGCTACTCCCTTTTTCATCTTATACGCATTCTATCATGGTATGATATAGAAGTGAACGTTGTGAGACAGGAAACACGGTTCGGCGGAGATGAACTGTTTATTTCCCAGGGAAGTATGCAGGGTGGAATAAGGAGAAACACGAATGAAGTTCAATTCTTTAATACCGGAACTGACGGTAACGGATATCGAACGCACAAAGGATTTCTACTTGAATATCCTGGGCTTCAAGATGGAGTACGAAAGGCCGGAGAATAAGTTTATCTTTGTCTCGCTGGAAGGTAACCAGATGATGCTCGAACAGGAAAACGGACACTGGAGTGTCGGAGAGCTCGAGTATCCTTTCGGAAGAGGTATCAACTTCGAGATGACGGTCTCTGACGTGGATGCGATCTACAAGAGAGTTCTGGACGCGGGGATCAAACCGTTCCATGAGATGCAGGTCAGTAACTATAGAAGTAACGATGAGGTCGTCGTGCAGAAAGAGTTTCTGGTACAGGATCCGGACGGATATCTGCTGCGGTTTACGGACTGATACGAGCGAGAGAAAAGGAGCGATGAAAATGAACTTCCCGGAATTCATGTTTCGAGCACAGAATAAGATTCCTGCGTCACAGCAAAACACGCCGGATATTGAAGGATATTACTACACCGCCAATGACGGAAGCCAGATGGCTTTCTGGATCTATAAAGCAGATCGGGTTTCCAAAGAGCACACGCATGATTACGATGAGTATATGCTGTGTGTAGAAGGCGAATATGTGGTGACGATCAATGGCGAAGAGCATGTGCTTCATGCCGGAGATGAGCTATTTATTCCCAAAGGAAGCATGCAGGGTGGAAGAGTCAAAGCCGGAACGCGATCGATTCATGCCTTCGGCGGACAGAGAGTGAAGTGAGAAGCATATATGGACAGATACTACATCGTTGAAGTCAAAGTCAGATTCAAGAGGTGTTAAGGAACAGGATGTGAACGGTATGGTGCTGGCATACGAGATGGAATATAAACACCCGGTTCAGGAGAGATCTGCTGTTGAGCTGATCCCATATTCTTCTTCGTATCAGGAGCAGTATAAGACACTGTATAACGAGTGTTATCATGAGATGAGAGAAGCACTGGATATCAAGCCTTATGACTTTATCCAGGATGATTCTTTTTTCGATTCGGGCATGGAGAATGTGTATCTCCTCGTTGAGAATGGAGAGATCATCGGAAGTGTGGCGTTGAAGAAAGATGAGATCGATGATCTTATCGTGAACCGAAAGTTCCAGGGCCAGGGATATGGAAAGCAGATCCTTCTTTGGGCGCTGGAACACATGAAAACAGAGCGCGTGATACTTCACGTTGCGGATTGGAATAAGAGAGCGATCGAGCTGTATAAGAAGACCGGTTTTGAGATTACGGGTAAAGGCTAGAGATGGAACAGGATCTGTTTGAACCGATAAAGAGATATTTTACGGAACTCGGATATGTCTGCGATGGTGAGGTCAATGATATCGATCTTTATATGCAGAAAGATGAGGAATCCTGTGCTGTCGAGCTGAAGCAGACTCTGGATTTTAAGTCGATCCGTCAGGCGGCGCTCCGCCAGAAAATCGTGGATACGGTTTATATCGGGATCTTTACACCGAAGAACCTGTACACAAAGGAATTCAAGGAGAAGATCTATCTTCTTAAACGCCTTGGAATCGGTCTGATCGTTGTATCCAAACGTCAGATGCGCGCGGAGATCGTTAGTAAGCCGGAAGTGGTGGAATTAAAGACTTTCCGGTCACGCAACAAGTGGAAAAAGGCGGCACTCGAGAAAGAGTTTTCGAAGCGGAAAGTGAAGTCCAATATCGGAGGTGTCACAGGCAGAAAACTGATGACCGGATACAGAGAAGATGCGCTTCTGGTGCTGGATGCCTTATCTCAGCTCGGAGGAGAATCGTCTCCGAAAAATGTGAAGGCGATCTCACATGTGGAGAAGACACCCAATATCCTTCGTGACAATCACTACGGATGGTTTGTACACGTAAGAAGTGGAGTATATGGATTAACGGATGACGGAAGATCTGCGCTTACGGAGTTCGAAGATTCGCTGAAAGTATTAAAGGGGGAATAACCTATGGCTAAGAATGAAGATCCGAACATGATGCGTCTTTTGGAAAGTATGGAGAAACATGGGCAGAAAGAAGCGGGAGAGAAGTTTTCTAAAGAGAACCCGATCGAAGAGTCTGCGGATATCAAGGGTAAATTCGAATGGGCGAAGAAGACATGTGCTTTTCTCGAAGAAAACTTCGATGACGATACCGTAAAAGCGATCCGCATGGACTGCGCGTGCGGACCGCAATACGAGTGGATCCAGAGCGTGAAAGACGCATACGACGCCTCAACGTCACCAGAGGATTTCGTTGAGAAAACAAACGCGCTGGAGCTGGGTTACTGGCTCGAATTTGACGGCACTTCTTACTATCTGATGTATCCGCAGTGCTACTGCGATTTCGTAAATCAGGTCGAGGATACACTTCCGAAAGCATGGTGTTACTGCACACTCGGATATACGAAGAAAATGTTCACGTATGTCCTGGGAAAAGAGGTCGAAGTCGAGCTGATCACATCAGTGAAACTGGGCGATAAAGAATGCAGGATCAAGGTCACGGAGAAAGTATGAGAATCGAGAAGTGTACAATCGAAGATGTGAAGACACTAGCGTTTATGAACAAGTGTCTGATCGAGGATGAAAGAAGCAGTAATCCGATGGATCTTTCGCAGCTTACGGAGCGTATGAAAGGCTTTATCGAGGGCGATTATGACGCGTACTTTTTCAAGGAAGAGGACGAGATCGTCGGATACGCGCTCGTCAACCGCACCGAGGAGCCTCTTTATCTGAGGCAGTTTTACATCGACCGGGAACAGCGTAGAAAACACTACGGGAAAAGTGCTTTTCGCGCATTACTGGAGTATCTGGGAACATCCACGATCGACCTGGACGTTCTGCCGTGGAACGAGGCAGGTGTCGTGTTTTGGAAGAGCCTGGGATTCTCGGAACAGTATGTGGCATTGAGATTTAAGAAAAGATAACGGAACAAGATTTAGTTCCGTTCATAGGAGAAAAATATGGAACAAATAAGAAACTACATACGGGACGATGCGTCCCGTCATATGCTAAATGAACTAACACAAAAGACCTTCGGATTCGATTTTGAACCCTGGGTCATGAAGGGACATTTCGAAGGTGATTACATCCCCTATTCCATCGTGGAAGATGGGAAGATCATCTCCAATGTATCCGCGAACCGGATGCAGTTCATGCAGAACGGTGTCGTGAAAAACTACATCCAGTTCGGCACTGTTATGACGGATGAGAACTATCGTATGCAGGGCCTTGCCGCGAAGCTCATCAAGAGCGTCATCGCAGAGTACGAAGGCAAATGCGACGGCATCTATCTGTTCGGAAATCTGGATGCTTTGGGCTTCTATCAGAAGATGGGTTTTCAGATGATAAATGAGTACAAATACTTCGTCAAAGACGAGTTCTGTAAAGGAGAAAAAGCAGAAACGAGATTTAAGCCGATCAGTGATTTCGGGGAAGAGAAAAAGCAGCAGTACATGGAGCTTGTCCGAAAAAGCGCGCCGCATTCTTCTTTTGAACAGATCAACAAGTACGGACTTCAGATGTTCTATACGATGTGGTTCGACAACGTCTTCTATGCCGAAGATATCGATTGTTTTATCGTGCTTGAGATCGAAGACGATAGTGCGACGCTGCAGTCTGTTCTGTGCAAAGAAAAGATCGCGCTTACCGAGGTTCTCAAACGCCTGGATATAGAGCACTGTAAACTCGGATTCACGCCTCTTGATGAAGATATGAAGATATGCGATTCTGAACTGTACGATGGCGCGGATGACTACAGACTTTTCTACATGGGGGAAGAACTGAAATCTATCGAGTTGGAGAGACTTTACTTTCCGGATCTTTCACATGCTTGATGAGGGTGCGGATATGGACGAAGTGATGAAGTATGATCATATCGATTGGACCGAATGGACTGTGGAGTAAATGCTATGAAAGAAGACAACCGAAAAGAACTGGGAGAGACTTTTGATACCACGGTGTCTTTGTACGAGAAGATGCGTCCGGGCTATGTGGATGACCTTTACAAGGCAATCTTCGATTATGTAAAGATCGATGAAAACAGCCGTGTCATCGAGGTTGGAAGCGGAAGCGGACAGGCGACGACGCCGGTACTTCGGACAGGCTGCGAACTTACTGCTGTCGAATATGGTGAGAACTTTTCCAAGCTTCTGAAAGAGAAGTTTAAAGACTATCGGTTCAGCGTGATCACAGGTAAATTCGAGGATGTTGAGCTTGAGGAAAATACTTACGATCTGGTCTTTTCCGCGACGGCATTTCACTGGGTGCCGGAGGAGATCGGATATCCGAAAGTACTCTCTATCCTGAAGGAAGACGGTGCTTTTGCAAGATTTGCAAACCGTCCGTGTATCAGCCAGGATATGCCGGAACTGGCAAGTGAGATCAACGCGATCTACGCCGATTACTATAACAAGCACTACAATATCCGTTCCGGCACCAGGAAATGGTTTTCGAAAGAGGATGCGGTGAGCATTTCCAAGATCCCGGAAAAGTATGGATTCAAAGATATCCGCTACCACCTTTTCTATCGTGAAAGAGTGTTTACGGCGAAAGAGTATACACAGCTTCTGGGCACGTATTCGGACCACATTGCCATCGAAGAGACGGTGAGAAACGAGTTTTTCAAAAAGATCGAAGAAGCGATCGACCGCCATGGCGGAATAATCACGATCAAAGACACGCTGGATCTGGAACTGGCGAGAAAGTGAAGAAACGCAAGCAGCAGATCAAGGCAAAAATCTGAAAGAAAAGAACAGATTTTTTATTTCGATTCCCACGAAAATGCACTATCCTAATACTAGGCTAGTGCATTTTTATGCGATTGATTAGGAAGGTGATTTTTTTGAAAGAATTCTATATCGACAGTGACGGTATCCGTCTTCATGCGAAACTGGACATGGCAGAGGGGATCGAGAGAGGTCCGCTCTGCATCCTGTTCCACGGCTTTTCGGGAAACATGGAGGAAACGCATCTGGTCGCCGCGCAGAAGACCATGAATGAAGCGGGTCTTGCGGTTCTTCGAGTGGAGTTTTTCGGCCACGGAAAGAGCGACGGCGAGTTTATGAACCACACTCTTTTTAAGTGGGTGAACAATGCGATCTCGGTGGTCAACTATGCAAAGACGCTGGATTTCGTGACGGATCTTTATCTGTGCGGACATTCTCAGGGTGGTCTTCTGACGATGCTGGTCGGCGGCATGTTCCCCGATCTTTTCAAGGCGATCATCCCGATCTCTGCGGCCTGGATGATCCCGGACGGCGCAAGGGAAGGAAATCTGATCGGAATTTCCTTTGATCCGAACCATATTCCGGAGAAGCTGGAAAACTGGGGTGTGGTGCTGTCCAGTGACTATGTCCGTGTGGCGCAGATGATCCATCCGGAGGATCAGATCGAAAGATATCCGGGAACGGTCCTTCTGATCCACGGCGATGAGGACGAATCTGTTCCTTTCTCGCTTTCGGAAAAGGCACTGTCGCTTTACAAAAATGCCAAGCTCGTCCCGATCCACGGTGAGGACCACTGCTTCACCCGTCACCTCGACGAACTGACTGCAGCGCTTAGTGCATTTTTCAAGGAAGAATTGAAATGAAAAGAGGAGTAGACGATGGAATTTAATGAAGTGATCCGAAACAGATATTCGTGTAAAAAGTACAGCGACAAGCCGGTGGAAGATGAAAAGATCACGGCGATCCTCGAGGCAGGAAGAGTCGCTCCGACCGCGAAGAATCTTCAGGAACAGCATATCTATGTTGCTCGTTCGCAGGAGGTCCTTTCGAAGATCGATAACGTGACCCCGTGCCGCTACGGCGCACCGGTCGTCCTGATCGTGGCATTTGACAAAGAGAATGTGTATACCTATCCGGGCGGAAGAAGAAAGTCCGGCGTAGAGGACGCGACGATCGTGGCAACGCAGATGATCCTTGCGGCCGCAAACGAGGGCGTCGACAGCTGCTGGCTGAATAACTTCGATCCGGATAAGCTCGCGAAGGATCTGGGTCTTCCTGAAAACGAAGAGATCCTGATGCTTCTGGATCTGGGCTATGCCGCGGAAGGAGCCGGCCCGCTGCCGAATCATTTCAGCCGGAAGGAACTGTCCGAGACTGTCAGCTATCTCTAAAACATAGGAGTGACGATCATGAAAAAGCAAGTATTCAATCCGTATCTTCCCAGCTATGAATATATTCCGGATGGAGAGCCCCGCGTCTTTAACGGACGCCTCTATATCTACGGAAGCCATGACCGCTTTAACGGCGAAGTATACTGTGCGAACGACTATGTTTGCTGGTCGGCACCGGAGGATGACCTCTCTGACTGGCGCTACGAAGGCGTGATCTTTAAGAAAACGCAGGACCCGCGAAATGCGGATGGTTCTCACGCGCTTTGGGCACCGGATGTGTGTCAGGGAAACGATGGTAAGTACTATCTTTACTACTGTCTCGATTTTCTGAAAGAGATCGGTGTTGCTGTCGCGGATAACCCGACAGGACCTTTTGAATTCCTGGATTTCGTACGCTATAAGAACGGAGATATCCTGGGTTCGCGTCCGGACGAGATCCGTCAGTTCGATCCGGGTATCTTCATCGATGACGACAAGCGCATCTATCTCTTCTCCGGTAACAGTCCGCGATATAAGCAGACACCGGTGGATAAGGACAGCCTCAAGATGGAACTCGAGCAGGACATGATCACGGTAAAAGACGGTCCGTTCCATAACCTGCCGATCATCAACGACGCGGACGGCACGGAGTACGAGGCACATCCTTTCTTCGAAGCAAGTTCTGTCCGTAAGATCAACGGGAAATACTACTTCATCTATTCATCCTGCTGGATGCACGAACTGTGCTGGGCAGTGGCGGATTCCCCACTCGGCGAGTATCACTACGGCGGAGTTCTGGTATCGAATGCGGATATTGGCGCCAACGGAAATACAGAAGCACTCAACTATCGCGGAAACACCCACGGAAGTGTAGCCTTCGTAAACGGGAAATGGTATGTGTTCTATCACCGCCAGACAAACCGTCATTTCTTCTCCCGCCAGGCATGCGCTGAGGAGATCTATTTTGACGGAGAAGCATTCCATCAGGCGGAGATCACTTCCTGCGGCTTAAACGGCGGACCTCTGACGGATGAGGGCAGCTACGAAGCAAGAATCGCTTGCCACCTTTACAGCAAGAACGGCACGACGGAGAGTCTTGCCGAGCAGCAGGACAGCAATCACCCTGCATTTACTCAGGAGGGGGAAGATCGAGAAGATAACCCGAATCAGTACATCAACAACATGGTAGACGGAGCAACTGCAGGATACCGTTATTTCGCGTTTAAAACGGCCAAGAAGCTCTCCGTTACGGTCAGAGGTACCGCAGACGGAGAATTCGTCGTAAGAGACGGACGGGGCGGAAATATCGTTTCCAGGATCGCGATCAAGCCGTCTGAAAACTGGACAAGTTATTCGGCTCCGCTTACCATAGAATCTGGCAGACATGCCATCTATTTTACATACGAAGGGGCAGGATCAGCGGACTTTATGTCATTCCGCTTTGATGCCTGATATGTTGCTGCGTGAATGGAGAGGTAGAGAAAGATGAGCATTCTGATCAAAGATACGACAAGAGAAGAGCGCGAGAAGATCGTCGCAGAATCCCTGGGAAATCTCGAAGGTGCATGCGATGGGTGCATGGCCGGACTTGCCGAGATGTATCAGGACTACATCGATGGAAAAAAAGAGATCCGTGAGATCAACATGGAATTTAATGCGCGCTATGTATCCGGAAATGACGGTCCATCCAGATCCGGATGCGGTTATGCTGACTGAGGATGAGTTTAAGGAGAAAGTGCAGCTTTGATATTGACATTGTTTCTTACATTTGCCAGGATCGGCAGGACTCGGAATACTTGCTTACGGGGTGTAAAACATGAATAAAGACTGGTCAGAAAAGAACAAGAAGATGCAGACCTTGATTGGAAAAGAAGCGACGTTTCCGGAGGGAATCGATGTGCTGATCGATCTTCGAAACGACCTCTTCGAAAAGATCACATCGATCGTGAAGGAGTATCCGGAAGAAGCATTCTCTCAGATGCCGTTTGCCGGGGCTGACGGCTACCATAGTAAGACGCTTATCTATTCGATGTGGCACATCTTTAGGATCGAGGATATCGTGGCGCATGAACTGATCGCCAAAGACAAGCAGGTGCTTTTCACGAAGAACTGGCTCAAGAAAACGAAGAGCCCGGTCATTACCACCGGAAATGAATTTCACGATGAGGGGATCGCGGAGTTTTCGAAGAAACTGGATGTGAAGGCCGTGTATGAATACTGCAAGGCCGTTATGGAATCTTCGAATGAGATCCTTCGCAAGCTGATGTATAGGGACATGAAGCGGAAGTTCACGGAGGACGATAAGAAGCAGATCCTCGACAGCAAAAGCGTGAGTACCGATGAGAGCGCAATCTGGCTGATCGATTACTGGTGCGGAAAAGATGTCCGCGGCCTTGTGAAGATGCCGTTCAGCCGGCACTGGATCATGCATATCGAGGCGATGTGCCGCATCACGAGCAGACTGGAACGCAAGTAAGACCTTAGGGAGAGAGCATGGAGAGAATCGAGATCTACAACGCTTCTTTAAAGGATGCTGTGTTCGCGTTTACAGACGCGTGTTTCCGAAGCGTCGGGAAGGCATTCGAGCCCGACGGGAGGCATGCGGACTATAACGATATAAAGACGCATTTTGACCGTTTCTGGTGCCTCATTTCAGAGAACAAAGTGCTGGGAACAGTGGCAGTCAAGCGTCTGGACGAGACGACGTCCGAGCTGAAAGCACTGTATCTTGCACCGGAACTGCGCGGGAAGGGATATGGATATAAGATGCTCGATCTGGCGGTGCTTTTCGCGAGGGAAAAAGGGTATAGAAGGATCGTTCTCGATTCCATGTCAGAGTATGCCGCTGCGCTGAAACTCTACGAGAAGTATGGATTTACCCGTATCGAGCGGTACAATGAAAACCAGAAAGCAGATGTGTTTATGGAGTATGTCCTGTAGTGCGGCACGGCCGTGAAGATCCGCGGAAAGAAAAGGGAAAAGGATAATGGAGAAGATATTTGAAACAGAACATCTGGTGATCCGTAAGTTTTCAGATGAGGATGCAAAGGCACTTTATGAGAATCACCTCGAGGAAGAAGTGAAGCAGTGGATCCCGAATGAAAGTTATGCGGATCTTAATGAAGCGAAGGATGCGATCGGGTTCTTTCTGGACTGTGTGAATCAGGAAAACCTGCCGTATGTACTGGCTGTGGAAGAAAAGAAGACTAAGGAACTGATCGGCGATACCGGTATTAACGAAGTGGAGGGCCGAAGCGGAGAAGTCGAGATCGGGTACACGATCTGTAAGAGAGCAAGCGGTAAAGGATACGCCACGGAACTGGTAAAGGCGATGACGGAGTTTGCGTTCTCGAAGTTCGGCGTGGAGGTGATCTACGGACGGGTCATGCACGGAAATCAGGCCTCAGTGAGAGTACTGGAGAAGAACGGGTATACATACGAAAAAGAAGAATTCGGCGCAGAAGACGATCCGTACAACAACGGCATGTGGATCTATAAGATCCAGCGCTAAGAAGAGGAGAAGAACATGGCATCGAGTAAAGAGTATCTGGAGTTTGTACTGGAGCAGCTTTCAGGGCTTGAGGACATCACATACAAAGCAATGATGGGGGAATTCATCCTCTATTATCACGGGAAGATCGTCGGCGGCATCTACGACGACCGCTTCCTCGTGAAGAACGTGAACTCGGCGCGCAAACTGATGCCGGATGCGGAACTGGAGCTTCCCTACGAGGGTGCAAAAGAAATGCTTCTGGTAGATAATGTTGAGAACAGAGAGTTTCTGGAAGAACTTCTGGGAAGTATGTATCCGGAACTGCCGGCCCCCAAGCCGAAGAAGAAAAAGTGAGGGGACCGCTATGAAGAAGATCTATGCTTGGGAACCGTGGTTCTTTCTGTTTTTCGGGGTCTTTCATATGCACAGGATATGGGCGCTTGTCGCGCGTGAATCCTATGCTTCGTTCTGGATGGGGATCATGGAGGAAAAGGGGGCTTTCTATTTCATTCTGATGGGGATCCTGGCGATCCTTTGCCTCCTCGGGATCATCACTTTTGTCCGTGAAAGAAAGAACAATTACTGGTGGAGATGGATCTATCTTTGCGGGGGCGCGTATCTTCTTTTTGATCTGTTTGCGATCGCGACCGGGATGGAGTTCTGGAAGAAGCTCCTGGATGTGATGTTTGACACGAATTCTCCTTACTGGAATCTGATATGGGGATTCTTTATCCTGCTGGGCACGGCCGTCTTTGTCCTGGGGATCAAGCTTCTTCGCAAAAGCCGTTCGGACAGAGATCAGAAGACAGAGCAGCATGCCTGAAAATGGCATAATGCTTCGTAAGTACAAAGCATAAGAGGTGAGGTGTAACATGAAAACGATCGTATTTTTGGCGGATGGTTTTGAAGAGTGTGAAGCCCTGATCGTTGTCGATATCCTGCGCCGCGCGAGGATCGAAGTGGATATGGCGTCCGTGATGGGACGAAGAGTAGTCCTGTCTTCACGAAAGATCCCGGTCACGGCGGATGTGCTTGCCGAGGATGTCGATTTTTCAGATGTCGACATGATCATCCTTCCCGGGGGACGTGCGGGAACGGAGAATCTGAAAAAGAGTCCGATCGTGCTGGAAAAGTGCGTGGAGTTTGAAAAAGAAAAACACATCGCCGCGATATGTGCCGCACCGACGATCTTTGCGGAGCTGGGTCTTCTTGCCGGGAAAAAAGCAACATGTCATCCTGACTTTGCGGATCAGCTTCCGGAGGGTGTGGGAACAGGCGAAAGTGTTGTGGTTTGCGGAAATATCATTACCGGGCAGGCGCTCGGCGCAACATTTGAATTCGCATTTGAAATAGTAAGAATGCTTGTCGGAGAAGAGCCGATACGAAAGATCAAAAAAGCGATCTGTTACTGATTATACTTACAGGTTCTTGAAGTTCATGTCGATACGCGGTTCAATACTTGCATAGTATCCGATAGAAAGAAGGGATAAGATGGCACAGGTAGATCTTGGAAAGACGAATTGGAGTCAGTCGGTTGGCGGAGTATGTATCCAGGATGAAACAGTCCCCGATCTGACGAAGAAGATGATCCGCTGTGCGGTCAAAGGAGAGGGATTTGAACTGGTCCCGTATGAGTCGAAAACACCCGGAAGAAACTTATATCAGTCGAGGTAAATATGGCGACAAGAAACATCATCGTAGAACCGTATAATGAGGCATGGAAACAGGACTTTATCGCGATCCGCAATGAACTGTCGCCGGCACTTGGCGACCTCGCTCTTTCTATCGAGCACGTGGGCAGCACATCTGTTCCGGGACTTTCCGCTAAAGCCATCATCGATATCGACGTGGTCATCAAGGATGAGTCCATGCTGGGAGCGGTGATCTCCGCACTTTCAAAGATCGGATATACCCACGAAGGCGACAAGGGTATCCCCGGCCGCGAGGCATTTCACTACACGGGGAAAACACACCTTCGGACACATCATCTGTATGTCTGTACTAAGGATGCGGCAGAGCTGAACAGACATGTTTCTTTCCGCGATTACCTGCTTTCGCACCCGGAGGCCGTTGCCGAATACAGCCGCGTGAAAAAAGAAGGAGCGGCACTTTATCCGCACGATATCGATGCATATATCGAGCACAAGACGCCCTTCATCTTGGGAATCTACGAAAAGATCGGGTTAAAAAAGTGATATGAAAAAGACATACATTACGACCATGCCGAACCACATCGGTGCATTTCTCAAGGCCAGCGAATGCTTCGCCGGTCTCGGGATCAATATCACGAGAGTCAGCTATAACAAGGCGGTGGATTCCCACACGCTTTTTATCGATGCGGAGGGTGAGCCGGAGAAACTGAAGCAGGCGGATGAGATGCTGACGAAGATCGGTTACCTGAAGACACCGGACAGCGAAAAGAAGATCGTGCTTCTGGAATTCATGCTGGTGGATAAGCCGGGAAGTGTAACGGAAGTGCTGCGCCTGATCGATCAGTATCGTCTGAACATTTCTTTCATCAGTTCTCAGGAAAACGGATCCGGGTATCAGGCTTTTAAGATGGGTCTTTTCGTGGACGATGAAAATGTCCTGAAGGACTTTCTTGAAAAGGCCGGAGAGCTCTGCGTGATCCGGGTTCTCGACTACGACCGCTCGGAAAAACTCTACGACAATTCGATCTTCTACCAGTCTTTTGTATCGGAACTCGTGCAGTGCCTCGATCTTCCGCAATCGAATCGTGACGAACTTCTTGTGAATACGAATCTGGTCATGCAGATGCTGGATGAAAAAGGTCTGTCGCCATATAAGACGTTCGAAAGCATAAGCCGTTTCGCCCATCTTCTGGCTGCGTGCCGTGGCGAGAAATTCGCGCCGAGGATCACGCGTCATACGATCACGGAGAATACGCAGATCATCCTGATCGAACCTGCGTGCGGAAGCAATACGACGATCTTGAAAAGCTGCGGAGAAGTGCTCTTTATTGACAGTGGATATGCACTTTACAAAGAGGAGATGGAAAAGATCTTCCATGAGATCTTCCCGTATTTCGATACCATGAAAAAGCGTGTGTATGTGACACATGCGGATGTCGATCACTGCGGACTGATCTCGCTCTTTGACGAGATCCTGGCAAGCAGCAATACCAAGGAATGTCTCCGTCTGGAATATGCCGGTGAGGATGCATTTCGAGAGCAGAATCCGCTTCATAAGCCCTATGTTAAGATCTGTAAGACACTGACGTCTTACTCTCCTGCGGATCCGGAAAAGATACAGGCGTTGTGGGAATCACCGCGTGATCCGACGGAGCCACTGACGAAGACAGGCGTGCTCGATATCGGGGAAATGCATTTCGATGTATACGAAGGAAAAGGCGGACATCTGAAAGGTGAGACGGTCCTTGTGGATACGCAGCATCGCATCGTATTTACCGGAGATATTTATATCAATGTGCATGATCTTACGAAAGAGCAGGCGACCTATAACCAGTACGCGCCGGTTCTGATGACTTCCGTGGATACCGACCCGGCGCTTTGCGCTGTGGAACGTCACGCGATCATGCAGCTTCTGGGTACAGGGAAGTGGACAATCTTCGGTGCGCACGGCATGAAAAAGGAGATCGGATAAGTCTGATCTGAAAGAGGAGGGAACGGAAAATGCGTGAAGAAAAAGATACGATCCGTGAGTACTATAACGCAGATCCGAAAAAAGAATGGGACCGTCTGAAAAAAAGACACCCATACGAAAAATATATCACGATCCACATGATGGACCGCTACATCCGCCCCGGCGACACGATCCTCGATATCGGCGGCGGACCGGGACACTACTCGATCCATTACGCGCAACTGGGACACGACGTTACGCTTTTCGACTTAAGTGAAGAGAATGTGCGTTTTGCGAAGAAAAAAGCGAGACAGTACGGCACGAAGATCAACGCGATGCAGGGCGACGCGATGGATCTTTCACGCTTTGCGGACAATTCATTTGACGTTGTTTTCCTGATGGGTCCGCTTTATCATCTGTTGGAAGAAAAGAACCGGAAAAAGGCGCTCAATGAAGCAAAGCGCGTTTTGAAACCGGGCGGATTCCTGTTCACCAGTTTTATCCTCATGTACGGCGGCGTCATCTTCGGTCTTCGCGACCTGCCGGGATCGATCCTCGAGGAGCGTGAGAAACTTCAGATCCTCTATGAAATTACGGCGAAGGATGAGAGTGCGTCTTTCGAAGCATTTACCTTTTCCTACATGACGTCGATCCGTGATGCAAAAGCGCTGATGGCATCTATACCGGGGCTTTCTACCGAGACGATGTTCGGTCAGGAGAGTATCCTTTCTCCGTATAAAAACGTGCTGGCGGAAAGCCCTCGGAAAGTGCGTCAGGCATGGTATGACTACGCGATCCGTTTCTGCGAAAAAGAAGACTATATGACCCATACCGAGCATCTGATGTTCGTATCGGTGAAAGAGTGATCCCCAAGATCGATCTTGATCGAAAAGATATTGACAGACTTTTTTCTGCGTCATACAATTAACCAAAAGGTTAAATGTTGAAAGGGGTGATACTGTGGGCATTCAGAACACGATGAAGGCTTTGGCCGATCCGACCCGCAGAACCATCCTGAACCTTTTGAAGAAGACCCGCTTATCTGCAGGGGAGATCGCGGAGCATTTTAACATGAGCCTGCCGGCTGTTTCGAAGCACCTGAACGTTTTGAAAGACGCGGATCTGATTCGAGACAAACGCGAAGGCAAGTACATTTTTTACGAGCTCAATGCTTCTGTTTTGGACGAGGCGTTGCTGTGGCTGAAAGATCTGCGAGGTGAATGAGTATGAGAAAGCTGAATGTGATCCTGATTATTGCGATTCTGGTCTGTTTTGTAGGAACGGCAGTCATGCTGCTTTTGCTGCCGGATCAGGTTCCGGTACACATGAATTTTTCCGGTGAGGTGGACCGTCTCGGAAGTAAATTCGAATACCTCATCTTCCCTGCGATCGCAGCGGGTGCCGGAGTGTTTTTCCTTTTGATGTCGAAGACGGAAGAGAAAAAAGGCCCCGAGTCAAATGCAAATATCCTGATGTGGTGCGGCATCGCCGTGGTTGCGGTCTTCACGGTTCTCGGATTCATCTTCATGATGAAGGCCAGAAACTATGATCCGGATGCCGCGAAACTTACCTACGATGACGGAAGCAAGTTTACCGGAATCGCAATCGGTGCACTCCTTGTCGTGTTGGGAAACATCATGCCGAAAGCGCGCATGAATTCGATGTTCGGCATCCGCACATCCTGGAGTCTGGCCAGTGATTCGGTATGGCAGAAGACCCAGCGCGTCGGAGGTTTCTCATCCGTGATCTGCGGATTTGTGATGGTCATCCTGTCGCTGTTTATCCCGGGTAGCTGGAGCGGTCCCATGATCCTTATCCTGGTTTTGATCATGGCAGGCGTCGGTGTCTGGGCTTCGCGTCACTATTACCTGGAGGAGATGCGATGAAGGCTTTTTACCACCTCCCCGGACTGTTCGAGTTCTACGAGCTCTATAAGGTATTTCTGCCCCTGTTTCGGGACCACAGAGAATACTTCTACGACTGGTGCGAGATCGGTTCGATCTACGGCGCGCCGCAGGACTGTCTTTGGGGCGGTGGGAGAGTCGGATTCGGCGATGCGGATCCGCGTGAAGTGGCGGATCTCATGAAGGAGTTTTCGATCTCTTCGCGCCTTACGTTCAGTAATTCTCTTCTTGAGGAGCCGCATCTTTCCGATACGAAATGCAACTTTCTCTGCGAGCTTTTTGAGCATAACGGAACAGCGGAAAATGGCGTGATCCTTCACTCGGATCTCCTTCTTTCGTACCTTTGCTCGAAGTATCCCGGATTCTATTTTGTATCCTCGACAACGAAAGTACTGACGGATTTTCCGAAGTTCGAAGCAGAACTGGACCGCGAAGATTTTCGGTTTGTGGTGCCGGATTTCCGTCTGAACAAGTCTCTTTCCGCGCTAAATGCACTGTCGCCGCAGCAAAAGCAAAAAGTGGAATTTCTCTGCAACGAATGCTGCTGGTTCGACTGCTTTGACCGGAAGAACTGCTATGAAAATGTCAGCAGAAAAAGCCTCGGTGAGGACTGCGAAGACCACGTCTGCGTTTCCACGGACGCAGAGCGGGGCTACCGCTTCTCCGATGCGATGAAAAATCCCGGCTTTATCGGGATCGATGACATCCGAAATACCTATCTGCCACAGGGCTTTTCGCACTTTAAGATCGAGGGGCGAAGCCTCGGAAGCGCAGTGATCTTAGAGTTTCTTCTTTACTACATGACAAAGCCTGAGTACCAGTTGAAAGTTCGAGAAGAAATCTATCTTGACAGCACATTAGACCTCTTTTAATCGCATTAGTTACCGTATAATGTCGTCCCTGAGATGGTATAATGATTCTGGGTTCCGGCGCAGATCCGTCCGGGAATCCATATCGTTATGTTTTGGTGAGGGGATAACTTATGAAGCTTGTGAATCTTACATGTCCGAACTGCGGCGGCAACCTGGTAAAAGAAGGCGATAACCTGATCTGTCAGTCGTGCGGCGGTGCATTTTCCATCGATTACGACGACGCGGATGTCGAACACGAGAAGCTTCAGACCGAAGCCGAGCGTGACGCAAGACGCCTCGCACATGAAAAAGAACTTCTCGAAAAGCAGTACGAACTCGAGGAGAGAGCCCGTATCGATGCAGAAAACAGACAGTTCCAGAGAACCCGCCAGGTAACGGCGAATATGCGCGGCGCAAGGATCATTTTCTTCGTCATTACCGCGCTGGTGATGTGCACGATGATCTTTGTCGCGTACCAGATGGTCAAAGGTTTCGGTTCGCACGGACGCGGCTTCGGAGTGCACACGACCCACTCGACTCCGACTCCGACACCGGCTCCGAACTATAACGTTTCCGCGGAAGATTTTAAAGATAAGATGAATGACTTTATCGAGGCCGGAAAGACCGCGCAGATGAATATCGATCAGTGCACATATCTTCCTGACGGCCTGGCCGGTATCCGCTACTACGACAAGGTCGACGCAGTCTTTATGGATGCATATCTGATTACGGATATCCCTGAAAAGCCGGACAGACAGTCGAACCGCCTCGTACTCGTTTACCAGGTCACCTGGCATAACGACGACCACGGCGATCAGGTCTGCTACGATGCCGTCTATTTCGAGGGCATCCGCGTGAATCCGAACGGCGGTATCATCAGCGACTACAGCCCGAGAACGATCATCCGAAGCGACGCGGCGTGGGGCTGGGCGATGGCTTACAGCTTCGAAGAATATGACCAGTGCTACAGAGAAAACGTCGCCGCCCTTGGCGGAACAGTCGTAAAGATCGAGATCTGATCATTTCGCATAAAAAAACTGCAGCGCCGAGGCACTGCAGTTCTGGATAATCGTTTTTCTTTTTGTGCGTGTTAATACTTTCCATCTTTGTTACTATTACTGTCTTTTCCGCAGAACATGTAATAAAGTACACCGGCGACGGGAAGACCGATGAGAAGGTATTTTCCGATAGGTGAAAGCAGATACTGATGTATGAAATCTCCTCCGTTACCGCCGTCGATGATATAGCGGATGACTGCTATGAGAAATGCACATGCTAATCCGGTCGGAGCTCCCTTAACCAGTGCGCTACCAAAAGACATTTTCATGATGACTACCCTCCTTGTCGTTGTCTTGTTCCTGCTACTATTATACCCATAAAAACGGGGATTTCGTCAAATATCGTGGAAACCGGCGTGTTATAATGCAATTAGTGGTAATGACTTTGGAAGGATATGATAGAAAGGAGCCAATATGAAGAGGTTAGCATGCATATGTTTGGTTGGATCGGTTATGCTCAGTTGTGCTTGTTCTCCTAAAGAATCGAACAACTCCGGGAGTATTGCTGCAACAACGGAAAGCTCGTCAAACACAACGGCTCCGAGTGAAACAACACAGACTGAGCCTGAAGTAGATAAAGATCATCTTGTTTACGACACGGCTTTGGAATATGTTGACTTTGAAATAGAAACTGATAACGAAGTGTATAGAAAGTTCGCAGAAGAACCTGTGGAAGGTTACTTTGGTGACTTTTATCAGACTACAGTAAACTTGCATAAATCAATTGATCGTGTTGTTTTAAGTGATGTATCGTTAATGTCGTTACAGCAGAAACTTGATGAGGTGTATTACGTAATCAAAGAAGATGGCAATGAGAAATATCAGCAAGCCTTAGCCGAGTCAAAATCGGTGAAGGAACCTTCAAATAATGGAATTGGTTTTGAATTTGGATACGAATGGGAAAGCAGCATTTATAGATCTGACTCGCAATGCGTCACTTTTGTATCATCAAAACACACAAGAAAATACACACAAGATGATTCAAAATATGGATATGAGATTGAGACATACAATTACAATACGGATACAGCAGAATTGATTACACTCAATGATGTCGTAAAAGACAAAGATGCGTTTTACTCTTATTTGTTGTCGAAAAATGATGGAGAGTATTGGCAAGGGAGAATGCAAGAGATAAAGCCGCTGATAGACGATAATACCCTAATGTTTGTTCTAACGTATAACAGCATAATCTTGTACTTAGAGGATCCAGAATGGCATAGCTATTATACTATTGACCTTCCAACACTTGATTACCCGGAAATTTACAATATGCAGTACTTTGGAAAAACTCCCTCAGAGTATTCTGTCTATAACGCAAATATGTGGGATGTTGATAACGATGGTTCATCAGATAAGATAAGCATCGAATTTGATATAGCAACATATTCTTATTGCTTTGATGTGAAAGATACATATTCAGAAATATCCATGTATGACACATACCATGGAACGAGTGTGTATCGTGATGATCAAGAAGGAGGAAAGTATGCTATTAACGCCTGGTACTTCATTTGTATCGATTCTGGTCGTTACATCATTGTTTGTGGAGAAACAGGTGAAGGAGGAACGGAACTCGAAGGAGTATTGCTATTCAAAATCAACGACGATTTTACAGTAACATTTTGTGAAAAGTATTATGGTGATGTACAGTACATTTATAACCCGAAAAGCATCTGTGTTCGAGTTTTCTCCAATCTAGGTGGTGCATGTGGATTGACAAACAACTATGTTATTGAAAACGATCTGCTTGTATCTGATTTTACGTATATGAATCACCAGATTACCGAAGCTATGAAGGATATCACGATGTATACGCTGGATGGTCAGCCTATTGTCATTGAGGAAGGAACAACGATAAGGCTTACTGGTTTTGATGAAGAGTTTGCATACATCGATGTATATGACTCTAATTACATGGTTGTCGATACCGTCAAGATGATACTTGATATACATACTGGCAAGTTTAATGGAGAACCACCTACAGATTTGTTTAAAGGTTGTTTTTATGGAGGGTAAAACAAGTTATGGATAACTTACAGAACCTGATTCCAAAAGACAAATTCGATCTTTCGACAATCGATGCGATAACGGCATTAAGCGACAGCGAGATCGATGAGATCTATCCGATCCTTCTTACATGGCTGCAGGACATGAACTGGCCGGTTTCCGAGCCGATGGCAGGTGTTCTGGCAAGTCGGAAATGTGTGGCGGAAAAGCATATCCTGAAGATTCTTCCTGCAGAGCAGAACGACGATATCTGGAAATATAATATCATCACATATCTTCTTTCGAAGTGGCCCGAATTACCTTCCGATCCGCGTATCGTAGATGAGATAAAAAGGATCGCTTTGCGTCCAACGGACGGGGAAAGAGATGAATGCGTTGCGGATGCAGCCGAGAAGTATCTCACTCAATTCAATCTCTTGTAAAAATGAATTTCGTGACAAACCGATTAAGATTTTGATATGCGTTCTTTTTGAGATGGCATAGTATTACCTTAGAAACATGTGAAGCGCCTTGCGGAAAGTGAGGAAGATACTATGAGTGAAGCGAAATCAAAACGGATCATGGGGCTGTTTGCCGTGCTTATCATGCTGCATCATCTGGGTCAGGAAGTCTCTGCGCCCTGGATCGACGCGTCCGTGAGACAACATGGACTGGAGATCTTCGTGCCGATCGGTTTTCTGGTGGTCGCATTTTTCTTCTTTGGTTCCGGTTATGGATTAGTTAAAAGCATGCGAAGTAAAGAGGACTACTTCGACGGCTTTTTCATACGGCGACTAAACCGTATCTTTTTCGTTTTTATCGTGACGGATCTTCTGTTTCTGGTCGGAAGAATCGACCGCGATATTGTCGCTTGGCCTGCCAATACATACTCGTGGTTCGTCTTTACGATCATCATCCTTTATGTCGGATTCTTCCTAACTTATCGAAAGGAAAAGAAATACTCTTTCGCGCTGATGTGCGGATGGGTCCTTTTGTACTGCATCATCTGCTATAACCTTGCACTCGGAAATTGGTGGATCAACTCCTGTCCGGCATTTTTGCTTGGTATCCTGATGGCGGATAAGAAAGAAAAAACGGGACGAAACCGCATCATCATTTCCGCATCCGTATTCCTTGTGACGTTCCTCACATCGGAGTTTTCGAGCACGATCTACCGCTCGATCGGCCTTACGAATTACGGTGTTTTAAACAGCGCCAAGATCCTGCTCGAGATGATCTCTTCCGCGGCTTTTGCGCTTCTCATCTACTACATCGCGTTAAACACAAAAGAGACGCCGAAAGAGGAAGAAAACAAGGTGCAGAAAGTGATGTCGATCTTCGGTGGGATGACGTTTGAATTCTATCTGGTACATGGTCTCTTCGTGCAGGTATTTGGTCCGCATTTCATAGGAAAAGCGCCGTACTTTTACATCCGAAATGTGATCCTTTATGTACTGGTCGTTTTCGCGCTTTCGACCGCCGCGGCGTATGGCCTGAAGAAGGCTTTCGAATTCCTGAAAGAATTCCACGAGCGTTCGGCCGCCATGAAGGTCTTCTGCCATAACCTGAAAAGGACGCTCATCATCCTTCTTTGCCTTTCTGTCGTCATCGTGATCGGCATGGGTGTCAAGCATGCGATGGATGCTTCGGATGCGAAAAAGAAGATGGAAGAGTATAAGAATAAAAACATCAGTTTCGTTACGGTCGACGGCGATGAGATCGCTGTTTATTCGGAAGGAGAAGGAAAGTACACACTGGTACTGACGAGTTCGGCCTGGGTCCCCGGATCGACGATGAATCTTCGTCCTCTCGCAGATCAGCTTTCGGAAAACTATCGTGTCGTGATCATCGATTTTCCGGGTGCGGGTTTTTCCGCGGATACGAATAAAGAGAAAACGAATGATTACTTCGCGGACATCATGAAGGGCGTTCTGGATGCGATGGACATAAAAGAAAATATCGTTCTTGTTCCGCACGCGCTGGCCGGTGTCTACGCATACCGCTACCTCGAGAAATATCCGGAAGGTGTTGTGGCGCTGGCCTGTATCGATACGGTGGTTCCTGAGATCGCGCCGCATCTTCTGTCCGGAAACTTCGGTTCTACGGAAGAATACGAATGGAATATCAAGCGTTCTCTTCAGAGCCAGTGGATCGGAAAAGAATGCGCAACGCTCACCGGATTCATCGATTTTGACATGATGGATTTCGAGGAGATGTTTGTCGCCAACATCAAAGAATACTCTCCTGCGATCCGTGAGATGTTCCTTGAAGGATACTTAAACGAAGCGTATCGCAAGGAGTACCTGAAAGCCTATACGAACCTTATGTCCATGAAGAACTATACACTGCCGGAAGATCTTCCCGTGGTCATCCTCATGAGCAGCGATGTAGGTTCGTCAGGCGCATATAACGTAAACTGGTCGAGCTGCTACACTCGCATGTTCTCGAATTCGGAAAAACAGTCCATCGTGATCTTTTCCGGAAACACCTATGCCGTGTACTACTCACCGAGACTGATCCAGCAGAATCTCGATACCTTCATCGCGACACTCTGATCTCGTTTCTGATCTTTTTCCGGATCCGCTCTGCTATAATGAAGAGGATGATTTCGGAAAAGGAGACTTTAGCGATGAAGAGACAATACTACGAAGACCTGGGTTACAAGCCATTCCTGTTTTATATCATTTTCGGGGTGTCCGCAGATGAACTTCAGGTTTCCCGCGAAAAGCATAAGGTCGACGGTCTTCCGGAAGCCCTTGAGATCCGTTCGCTGAACAGAACCGAGCATGCCGAGAGTATCGACGGCCTGATCGGAGGTCCGATCGGAAACGTTCTGAAGGCCACAAACGGTGATCTTTATGAGACATGCAAAGCATCTGAAAAATGCGTTTTCATAAGCGGTAGTGTGAAGGAAGACAGCACGCTGGATTATATGCGAAATGTCATCGGCATTATCGAAGCATTTATCGATCAGGGAGCCGTAGGTGTTCTCGATCTTCTGACGTTTTCTCTTTATTCTCCGAAGGAGTGGACAGAGCGTTTCTTCGATCAGAAGATCAACGCGCAAAAGCATGTCGTGATCCTTTTCTCGGAAGAGGAAGACGGAAACGGAACATGGCTTCATACCCGTGGTCTGGCAGAGTTCGGACGCCCGGATATCGGCATGCATCACGTCCCGAAAGACAAGGTCAATGACTATAAGCAGGCGATCGACCAGATGGTCTTTTATTCTGGTCAGGGACTGTTCTTCAAGGGCAAAGCAAGACTGCATACTTTCAGCGGAAAAACGATCGTCGTGCAGCCGGAATTCGTCAATGATTTTGAAAATGATGACTACAACAATGCGTACTATAACGTGAAGGTGGTAGAAGAATGAAACCAATGATCGGGGTCGTTCCCCTGGTAGATGAAAAACGGGACAGTCTCTGGATGCTTCCCGGATATATGGATGGACTTGTCGAGGCGGGAGCGATACCGGTCATGTTGCCTCTGACTTCGGATAAAGAGACGATCAGTCAACTTTTGGATACCGTGCAGGGCATCCTTCTTACCGGCGGCCACGATGTGGACCCGAAAAATTATGGAGAGGATCCGCTTCCTGTTTGCGGTGCGCCTTGCGTCGAGCGTGATGCGATGGAAAATGCACTTTTGGATCAGGCGATCGAGCGCGATTTGCCGGTCCTCGGAATCTGCCGCGGAATCCAGTTTTTAAATGCATATCTTGGCGGCACGCTGTATCAGGATCTTCCTTCGCAGCATCCTTCGAAGACCGAACACCACCAGAGCCCGCCCTACGATGTGCCGGTGCATGAGGTACAGATCCTGAAAGACAGCAGTCTCTACAAGGTGCTTCATGTGGAAACGCTTTCTGTAAACAGTTATCACCACCAGGCAATCAAGAACCCGGCGGAGAGTCTGAAGATCATGGCCATGTCAGAGGATGGGATAACGGAAGCGGTAGAGATGCCGGGAAAGAGATTTGTCTGGGCAGTACAGTGGCATCCGGAATTCTCTCATAAGACGGATGAAAACAGCAGGAGAATATTCGAGGCATTTGTCAGAAAATGCAGCGAAACGTGAAATATGGAAAAGTAAGCGCTTGGGTAAAAAGCCACATCTCATATATTATTGGGCATGATCTTGATATAAGTAAAAATTCACCGTGATACTATAAATCTGTAGCATTTATATCGAGTAGATCGGAGGATTTGGATATGATCGATCAGAAAAGTACGTATAAGCTTTCAAATGGTGTAGAGATCCCTTGTATCGGATTTGGAATGTGGCAGACCCCCGATGATATCGTGGGCGTAAATTCCGTTAAGAGCGCAATCGCCGCGGGATATACGCATATCGATACAGCACAGGCATATAGAAACGAAGGTTGTGTTGGACAGGCTCTTCTGGAGACCGGTGCCAAGAGAGAAGACCTCTTTATTACGACAAAGATCTGGAACAACAATCACAGCTATGACCTCGTGATGAGTTCTATGGAAGAATCCTTAAAGAAGATGGAGACATCCTATGCGGATCTCCTTTTGATCCACTGGCCGAATCCGATGCCTTTCCGCGACCGCTGGGAAGAGGCGAATGCCGAGACCTGGAAGGCGATGGAAGATCTTTATAAGGCAGGTAAAGTCCGTGCGATCGGTATCAGTAATTTCCGTAAGCACCACATCGATGCACTTTTGAAGACCGCTCAGATCGTTCCGATGGTCAATCAGATCCGTCTTTGCCCCGGTGAGACACAGGATGAGGTCGTAGACTACTGCCGCTCCCTGGGTATGGTCCTGGAAGCTTACAGCCCCCTTGGAACAGGTAAGATCTTCGATGTTCCGCAGATGAAAGATCTGGCTGACAAATATGGTAAAAGCATCGCACAGATCTGCATCCGCTGGAGTCTGCAGCGCGGCTATCTCCCGCTTCCGAAGTCGGTCACGCCTTCAAGGATCGAGGAGAATCTGAAAGTCTTCGATTTTGAGCTGGACGAGGACGATGTGAAGATGATCGCCGAAGACCTCAAGGGTTGCGTCGGTCTTTCCGGAAACCCGGATACCATGCCGTTCTGATAAGTTAAACTATGAGTGAACATAGATCATCCGTTCTGAATATGACAGAAGGCGATACGATCTCTCTGATCGTACGCTTTTCTATTCCGATGCTGATCGGAAATCTGTTTCAGCAGCTGTATAACCTCGTTGATTCAGTCATCGTGGGCCAGTTCGTCGGTTCTGCCGCGCTGGGTTCGATCGGCGCGACCAACTCGGTGACCTTTCTGTTCTTTGCGCTCTGCAACGGATTCGGAAACGGAGGAGGAATCATCACGTCGCAGTTCTTCGGAAAAGGCGATGATGATTCGGTAAAAAAATGTATCGCCAATACGGCGTACATCATGATGATCTTCCCGATCATCGTCGGAATTGTCTCATTTCTCATGACTGCACCGATACTGCGTCTGCTTGATACACCTTCCGAGCTAATGGCAGACGCAGTATCGTACATGCAGATCATGTGTCTTGGCATGATATTTGTTTCGCTATATAACTATGCGTCAGCGATGCTCCGCGCACTCGGGGACTCGAAGACGCCGCTTTATTTCCTGATCTTTTCCTGTATCTTAAATACAGGCCTGGACGTTCTTTTTGTATATGTTTTCAAGATGAGCGTCCGCGGTGCGGGAATCGCTACCGTGATCTCCCAGTTCATCTCGGCATTTGCCTGCCTGGGCTTTGCCATCATGAAGAATCCGTACTTCAAGATGAAGAAGGAAGATCTCAAGTTCGATCTGGCGATCTCTGGTAAAGTCGTACGTTTAGGCGGACCGCTTTCTCTGCAGTTTTCCCTGATCGCCATCTCCTGTATGGCGCTTCAGAAAGTGGTCAATGCATACGGACCGGTGGCGGTCGCTGCATTTACCGCAACAAGCCGTATCGAGCAGATCATCCACCAGCCTTACCAGACACTGAGTGCGGCGCTGGCAACGTACACCGGACAAAACTACGGTGCAAAAAAGATGGAGCGAGTCAGGGAAGGTTTTCGCAAGAGCTTCATGCTGATGGTGGTCTTTACGCTGATCATGCTGCCGGTCATGCAGCTTTTCGGTGAGCATATCATCCGCATTTTCGTAAACGAAGAAGACGTGATCGCGATGGGCGCCAGAGCGATCCGCATCACCAGTCTTTTCTACATCATGCTCGGCATCATCTATGTCGTACGAGGTGTATTAAACGGTCTGGGCGATTCACTGTTTGCCCTGCTCAACGGCTTCGTGGAAGTCGTCGGAAGATTCATCGTTCCGGTATGGATGACAGGCATGGCCACGATCGGTCTTTGGGGCATATGGTGGTCGGTCGGAATCGTCTGGGCGTTAAGTGGTCTGACGGCATGGCTCAGGTATTTCGATTACAGAAGGAGAAAAGTGATCAAAGGAGGAATCGCATATGAAAAAAGTAGCGGTCATCTGGTCTAGTCCGAATGTTGACGGACTGACAGCAAGTGCAAAAAACCAGTTCCTTTCCGGGCTGGAAGAAGCAGGTGCACAGGTGGAGGAGATTCATCTGAACAAGAAAAAGATCGAGCATTGCCGGGCCTGCGGAAACGGCTGGGGCACGTGCAATAAGACGGGTTCCTGTGTCATCGCCGATGACTTTTCGGAAATCTATAAAACGCTTGCCGAAGTGGACGGGATCGTCTGGATCAGCGCGGTGTACTGGTCAGATATGACCGAGTGCTTCAAGGCATTTTTCGACCGCTTAAGAAGATGCGACGCGACGATGAATCACGCACTGGCGGAAAAGCGCTGCGTGATCATGGGCTGCGCGGGCGGCACGGGCCGTGGTTCGCTGGAATGCATGACGCAGTTCGAGCGTGGACTGACCCACATGGGCATGCGCGTGTATGACCGTATTTCGGTCGTTCGTTATAACAAGGACTACATCCTTCCGATGCTGAAAGAAGCAGGAAAAACATATGCCGAAACGCTGGAGACAGGATTCAATATGTACTACTGATTCCTGTGGGCGAAGTCGGAAGAAGATCTGCAAGTCGCTGAATATGGCATAGAAGTAATGAAGGGGTTATTGAACTAACCCCTATTTTGACGAAAACAAGAACAATCCCAAGGTTTAGCGATCAGAACATCGGTCCTGTTGATTCTCCGTATTCATATACGCGGCCGTCTTTTTGCACCTGCTTGATGAATCTGTCTGCTTCGCCGCAGAGTTCCTCGATGAGATCCGTGTCGATGTTGTGACCGGTATTCGAGTAGAGTACCATCTTGCAGTGCGGAAGTGCTTTTGCCGTGCGCAGCATCAGATCCGGCGTGCTGATCGGGTCGTCGATGGCGCCGAGGATCAGGGTCGGTACTTCGATCGTATGGAGCATCTCGATGAGTTTTTCCTCTGTCTTATACTTTAAAAGCGGGCGGCCGTAGTCGATCGCTTTTTCACGCGGATCCGGTTCCGGATTCTGCGAGATATGCATGTTGCGGAACGCGCGTCTCTGCTCTCTTCTGGGGTCGTTGTCGATCGGCGGATCCATCGGCGGCGGTTCCTTGATGATTCCCGACAGCACCATCTGACGGATGGACATCGCGCCTTCGGCGAGGCTGTGCGGACCCGGGACACAGGCGATAAAGCCGGTAACACGTTCCGGAGAATTGAGCATGAGATGCCAGCCGATTCCGGCACCGTGGGATGCGCCCATGTAGATGAATTTGTCGATGTGAAGCTTGTCGGCGACTTTGACGACGTCGCTTGCAAAGATGTCGTACCACTTCTCGCCGTAGTCTTCTTCAACGTACGAGGATGGATAGAATCCGCGCAGCGTGATGCAGATGACGTGGTAGCCCATTCTCGCGAGGTGCTGCTGCATGCCTACCGGGAAGAAACCCATCTGCGCGGAGAGGATATAGTTATCGCCGAAACCGAACTCCTCGTAGCAGAGGTTGATGCCCGGTTCGATGTTGACCTGGTGGTAGAAAAGACGGCTCATATCCCGGAAATAGTTCGGGGAGATGTGCGGAATGTATTCTTCATCCGGATAGGACGGTTCCCATTTATCGATCTTCTCTTTTTCCACAACGGTTTCAAGGACGCTGTAATAGGCTTTCTTTGCCTGGGATTTTCCTTCAAAAAGAAGCGGGTGGCTTACTTCCTTTCGGAAGTTCGTAAGCCAGGAATTTTCGTCGAGAAGATTCCAGAATGTCACGGCGGTGAGGTTGGCTTTGCCCTCGTCCTTGGCTTTTACGAAGATCGTGAAAAGCTCTTTATACTTTTCGGCCAGCGCGTCCATGGATGCTTCCGACGGGTCGGCGTTATGGATGTCCATCTCGGTCACGTGGACTTGAAGTCCCGTCGCGCCAAATGCAGCAAGCGTATCTTCGTAATCCTTCAGGTCGGTGTCCATCAGAAGATGCGTCTGCATGCCCACACCGTCGATCAAGTGCATTTCACAAAGCGGCGTAAGGATCAGTTTTAAGATGCAGTCTCTCTTCCAGGGACGGAAGGTATCGTAGTCGTTGTAGAAAAGTTTGACGTCCGGGTCGGCGTATTTTCTTGCAAATTCAAATGCCTTGATGACGAAGTCATTTCCGATCGTTTCGGTCCAGAGGGATTTTCGCATACCGCCGTCTTCGATGGCTTCGTTGACGACATCCCAGGCGTAGATCGTATTCGGGTAATTCTCCTGGACGAAACTGAGGACACCCTTGATGTAGCTTTCGAGGCGGGCCAGCATGGTCTGCCGATCTGCAAGGCCTTCGGTCTCGTCGTAGTTTTTACTGAAGAACCACTTCGGGGTCTGGTTGTGCCAGACGAGGGTGTGGCCGCGCATGGCGATCTTCTTCTCCTTGGCAAAATCGAGATAGGGAGTTGCGAAATCAAAGCGCAGTTTCGGCGCAAGGTTATACTTTTCGGGCTCCTTGAAGTTCGCTTCGTTATCTAAAAAGAACATGGGTTTCATGTCATTTTCAGCTGTAACACTGTTAAACTGATCTAAAAGAAGCTTCGTATTTGCAGGGGTTTCAAGGTTCATGCGCGAGATTGCGGCGCCGACTTTGAATCTTGTTTCAAATGCACTTTTCAAATTCATTTTTCTGTCCTCCCGGGGTGTGTACATACTGATTGTAATCGATGAAAACACGGGCGGTCAATCGAGTAAAAGATGGTATAATGTTAAGTAATTTCTTAACAAAACGATGAAAAGGAGGGCGCCGCATATGAATAAGATGAAGCGAAAGGTGGCGATGGGCCTTTTCATCAGTTCGTTTTTCTTCCGATTCGGTTTCTGCCTGATCCTCTTCGTCGTGGGTGTTGCCCTGGGAAGCGTGAATATCTGGTTTCTCCGCTTCGGCGTGGCTGCGCTTCTTTTTGACCTGATCGTTTCCGTGATCGACACGATCCGCTGCCTGGCGGTAACGAAAAACAGTTCAGGCAATCCGGCAGTGGACGATCTTTTTGCGGCCATGGATGACCCGGATGCAACAGAAGATGACATCAGCGATATTGTTGACAGGATGGCCCATCGATACCGTGTTGACCGTCCCGATAATCCGTTTCTTCCGGTTGCCGAGCAGCTGAAGGAGAAGTTGAAAGAAGGCATGACGGTCAAAGAAGCGACCGAAGTTTTCCGCGAGGTCGCAGAGTCTTCCGAAGTGTCGGAACTTTATACGGATGAAGAGGTCTTCTTTAATGCTTTGGTCGGAAGACGTCATGAGGACGGAAAGAAATATTTTGTCCTGAACTTTAATCTGGGCCACGGAAGAGATTCGATGAGCGTGAACATGCTTTTTAAGCACCGGCTCTCGGACCCGGACACTCATCTTACGATCTACTGCGACGAAGGCCGCGAGGCCTTTTATCAGGAAGTGTACGACCACGCGCGCTTTCAGAAATACGAAAAGGAAGTACCACTTTTTATCGATGTGGTCTGCGGAAAATAACTCATGAAAAAACTGCTGCTCTCGGATCTGGATCATACGCTTATAAAGACAGACGGGAGCGTCTCGGAACATACGCTGGATGTTCTTGCGCGATGCCGTGAAGCGGGCGTGCTTTTTGCGATCGCGACAGCGAGATACTGGATCGGCGCAGAAAAGTATATCGATCTTCTTAAACCGGACTTCGAGATCACGACAGACGGCACACTTATCCATGCCGACGGAAAATGTATCTACTCCAGTGCATTTACCAAGGAAGATACCAACCGAATCGTGCAGGAACTGATGCAGGTTCCCGGTGCGCTGGTCACGGTGGCTGTGGGAAGGACCGTTTACTGGAACAGCAAGCATATTGCCGAATCCCCAAGACTTCATAAGGCAGTCTACTGCGAATACGATAAGCCGCTAAACTGTTGCGCAAACAAGATCGCCGTCGAGATGGAAGACGAGTCCGTCGCAAGAAGAATCGCCGAGAAAATGGGCTGCCGGCTTCAGTGTTATCGCGGTGAAAAAATGTATGCATTTCTTCCGAAAGACTCAGGAAAGATCGCGGCGATCCGGGCCATGGCGGAGCAAAGCGGAATCGAACTTTCGGACATCGTGGCATTTGGAGATGATCTCAACGACATCGAGATGCTGTCTCTTTGCGGCACGGGAGTCGCGGTTTCTAATGCGATCCCGGAGGTGCTGGAAGTGGCGGATCAGGTGACGCTATCAAACGACGAAGACGGCGTCGCGGACTGGGCGGAGAAGAATCTTTTTTGACGAGGTGAATATGGCGGGCAGAACTCTTTATGTATCGGATCTGGACGGCACGTTGATGAGAAACAACGAGACGCTTTCCGAATACACGATCCAAACGATCAACGAGCTGGTTGAAAAAGGGCTTTCTTTTACCTATGCGACGGCGCGTTCCGTCGAGAGTGCGCGGCCCATCACGGGCGGCCTGAAACTGACCCTGCCCGTGGTGACGAGAAACGGCGCGGTGCTGGCGGATAATACTACCGGCGAGCATATCAAAAAGGCTGTGTTTTCGGATGAAGAAGTGGCACTTCTGAAGACGCTTCTGACGGATATCCCGTCCTGCGGATATGTCTCCTGTTTTATCGGCGAGGAGATGATCCGAACGACGATGCCGGGTGATCACACCGTGGGCCTTCAGGGATACCTCGACTACTATAAGGACGATCCGACGATGAAGTATGTCGACAGCTATGACGAGATGTTCTGCGGGCTTCCCGGGTACGTGACATGCATCGGCGAAAAAGAGGAGATCGAGCCGATCTACGATCGGGTTCGCGCACATGACTGCTGGGAAGTGCATTTTCAGAGGGATACGTACCGCGACGAATACTGGCTCGAGATCTGCCCGAAAAACTGCACCAAGGCCAAGTCCCTTCTGCAGCTGAAAAAGGACCTGGGATTCGACCGCCTGGTGGTATTCGGTGATTCTCTGAACGACGTATCCATGTTCCAGGTTGCGGACGAAGCCTATGCCGTTGCAAATGCGCGTGATGAACTGAAGAAACTGGCAACAAAAGTCATCGGATGTAACGAAGAAGACGCAGTCGCGCACTTCCTCGAAAATGTAAGGCAATCAAGAAACATATTGGAAAAAGACCTCAGTGAGAAGAAGGGAGAACGGGAATGATCATACTGATTACAGGCGCATCCCACACGGGAAAAACAGTACTCGCGCAGAGACTTCTCGAAAAGCACTTGTACCCGTATATTTCGGTCGACCATCTGAAGATGGGTCTGATCCGAAGCGGCAATACAGATCTTACGCCTATGGATGACGACGAGCTGACTGTGTATCTCTGGCCGATCGTCCGCGAGATGATCATGACGGCAATCGAGAATAAGCAGAATATGATCGTCGAAGGCTGCTATATTCCGTTTGACTGGCGGAAGGATTTCGATGAGGAGTATCTTTCGGAGATCCGTTTTATCTGCCTGGCATTGTCGGATGCTTATATCGATGCACATTTCGACGCAATTACGGAACATGCCTCCGATGTCGAGGATCGTCTGGATGATTCCGACTGCACAAAGGAATGGCTTATGGAGTGCAACCGTGACTTTATTGAAGGATTCAAGAAGGCAGGAGAGACGGTCACGATCATCGAATCGGATTATGAGAAGACGATCGAATCACTTTGCACGACGGATTGCTTTATCGAGCATGTGGCGCTATTTGTAAATGATGTTGAGAAGGGAAGAGACTTCTTCGTGAAGTATCTCGGAGGAGTTTCGAATTCCGGTTACCACAACAAGACTACCGGTTTCCGATCTTACTTCATTACCTTTGGAAACGGAGCCCGTCTCGAAGTCATGAGTAAGCCGGGCGTTCTGGATCCTTCGAAAGAAGAGGAGCGCACAGGCTACGAACACATCGCTTTCTCTGTAGGAAGTAAAGAGCGTGTCGATGAACTGACGACGATCCTGCGGGAAGACGGATACGAAGTCCTCCGCGGACCGAGAACGACCGGAGACGGATACTATGAGTCCTGCATCGTCGCCATCGAAGGAAACCATATAGAGATCACCGTGTAAACCACCGGTACCTATTTCGCAATTTGATTCGGTGCTACAATGAAGAAAAAACGAGGTGCATCTTATGGTACACACAGATAGAGGCATTTCTTTAGCCGCAGATGTTATGGCTCCGCGCAAGGTCTGATCAGGACGACACCTTCACGGAGCAAGTAAATCGGAATCGTCCGGTCAGGCTTTACGCTGCTTAGAAAACAAATCTATTTTCTAGGAGTAAAGCCATGAGAAAACTATCTATTATCAAAGAACTTCGAAGCTTCCTGCTTCTTTGGTCCTCACAGACTGTGTCCGAACTGGGTACAGCCATGACGGACTATGCGCTCATTATCTGGGTCTACGAAAGGTCCGGAACTGCGTCAAGTGTAACTATGTTAACCATGTGCGCGTTCCTTCCGACAATCCTTTTCCGCTTCCTGGCGGGTACTTTTGTGGACAGAAAAGATAAGAAGCGCATCATGCTGATCACGGATCTGATCGCCGCATGCGGATCGCTTTCGATCCTTCTTCTATATTCGGGCGCCGTGCTGGAAGTATGGCATCTCTATGTGATCAATATCATCTTAAGTTTCATGAATTCCTTCCAGGTTTCGGCCTCCTATGTCGCGACTTCTCTTCTCGTGCCGAAGAAGCACTATGCCCGGGTCGGCGCGCTTTCCGGCATCTCCGGATCTGTTATCGCGATCCTGGCCCCGGCACTCGGAAGTATCCTTCTGGTATTTGGTGGGCTGAGGATGGTCCTGATCGTCGATCTTACAAGCTTTGCCGTGGCCTTTCTAACACTTCTTCTTATCCGTATCCCCAAAACACCGCTGGAGGAGAAGAAGGAACAGGAGTCTTTCTGGAAAAGCAGTCAGGATGGTATCCGCTTCCTGAAGGATAGTAAGGCACTTCTTCATCTGACGTTGTTTATCGCGGTCGTGAATCTCTTTGCCAAGCTGGGAAATGACGGCATGCTGGCGCCGTACATCCTCGGACGGACCGGAAATGACCAGAAGATCCTCGGCCTCGTACAGGCATTTACATCGGCCGGGATCCTGATGGGAAGTATGCTGATGATGTTCCGAAAACCGGCGAAAAGAAAGACACGGCTGATCTTTATCACCTGTGCCATCATCCTCTCCGGTGATCTGTTTTTAAGTGTGACGGAGATCCCGGCAATCTGGTGCATCGCCCAGTTCGGCACCTATGCGGTGGCGGCGATCATGAACATCCATCTGAACACGCTCATGCGCGAAAAGGTCCCGATCACCATGCAGGGCAGAGTTTTCGCAGCGCAGGACACTCTCAAGAACTGCACGAATCCTCTGGGACTGTTCCTCGGAGGCATCCTGGCGGACTATGTGTTCGAGCCCTTCATGAAGACGGAGTCCACGCTTCAGAAACCTCTTTCCGTGCTTTTCGGGTCGGAAAGCGGATCGGGGATCGGCCTTCTGTTCTTCATCGTAGGAACACTCGGGATGCTCATCAGTATCACCCGTCTGAGAAAGAAGGTCTACCGGGTGATGGATCTTCCTGCCGAGGAAAAAGCACTGGAAAACCCGTAAGTCTCGTTGTAGAATAAAGAAAAGGCAAAGGCGCCGATTTGGAGCCTTTGCCTTTTTGTTTTGCATCGAAAAAGGCGATCAGTCAGGAAGGAGCTTCCCATGGCAGCATTTGATAGAGTACTCTCGGGAATACCGGAAATGGATACGAACTTCGACAACATACGTCTGGGCGACAATGTCGTGTGGCGCGTGGATGACCTGGAGCAGTTCAAGCTCTTCATGAAGCCATACGTGAAGCAGGCGATCGCGGACGGCAGAAACCTCATCTACTTCCGCTTCGCGACGCACGAGCCGCTTCTCGAAGAACAGGAAGGGTTGAAGATCATCAACGTCGAACTCAACCACCGTTTCGAGAACTTCACGGTCGAGATCCGAGAGCACATCACGAGAGAAGGAAGAGATGCCTTCTACGTGTTTGACTGCCTGTCCGAGCTTCAGACGGCATGGGCGACGGACCTCATGATGGGTAACTTCTTCCAGGTGACGTGCCCCTATCTTTTCATCCTCGACACCGTCGCATTCTTCCCGCTGATCCGTGGAAAACATTCCTTCCAGGCGATCGCGAAGATCCGTGATACCACGCAGCTTTTCCTCGATGTATATGCAGATAACGAGAATGTATATGTCCGACCCGACAAGGTCTGGAACCGATATTCCGAGACGATGTTCCTGCCGCATCTTTATGTTCCGAAAACAGGTGAATTCAAACCGATCCTCGATGGTGTCCAGGCCAGTCATTTCTATCAGGTGCTGGGAAACAATGCGTCTTCTGTTGACCGTGGTAACATGGACAGCTGGGACCGATTCTTCAACATGACCGAGATGATGTTCGAAAACGGCATGGATGTTACAGAACAGTGCCACCGCATGTGCAACATCATGTTGTCCAGAGATGAGCGCATCCGCGAGATGATCAAAGCGAACTTCACACCGAAAGATTATTTCACCGTAAAAAAGAGAATGATCGGTACGGGCATGATCGGCGGTAAAGCGACTGGTATGCTTCTTGCGCGAAAGATCGTCGAGAACAAGTGCCCCGATATCTATAAGAAATTCGAGCCCCACGACTCGTTCTATATCGGCTCGGATGTCTTTTATTCCTTCATCGTAGAGAACAAATTCTGGGATCTTCGTATCCGTCAAAGAAGCGAAGAAGAATACTTCTCGCTTGCAGAAGAATTCGCCGCGAGACTACATGCAGGAAAGTTCAGCCGGGAGATGGAAGAGCAGCTTGTAAAGCTTCTCGAATACTACGGACAGGATCCCATCATCGTGCGCTCGAGCTCGATCCTGGAAGATGGTTTCGGCAATGCATTTGCCGGAAAATATGAATCCGTTTTCTGCTCGAATTCGGGGGACATGAATCAGCGCCTCGAGGAGCTCGAGAATGCGATCCGCACGGTCTATGCCAGTACCATGAGTAAATCCGCGCTGGATTATCGAAGCCGCCGCGGTCTTCAGAAAAGGGATGAGCAGATGGCGCTTCTCGTCATGCGTGTGTCCGGCTCGTATTACGGTGAATTCTACATGCCTTGTGTCGCCGGTGTCGGTTACTCTTTCAGCCCGTATCGCTTTATGGATGACCTCGATCCCAACGCAGGTATGCTGCGTCTGGTCATGGGTCTTGGTACTTCTGCGGTCGACAGAACGGAGGGTTCGTATCCGCGACTCGTGAGCCTCGATAAACCGAAGGCCCAGCCGATGAGAGATTCGGTTGAGAAGCACCAGCATTCACAAAGAAAGATGGAACTCATGAACCGCACTTCGCGTCAGCTCGAGCAGGTGGATCCGGATGTGGTCAAACCATATCTCCCGTACTTCATGAAGAACCTTCTTTTCGAACACGATACCATCACGGAAAGGATGTTCCGCGAGCGTGGTCAGGCAAGGGAGATCGAGTTTGTTTCCTGTAAAGGAATCGTCGATAAAGAGGAGCTCATGAAACAGATGCAGCAGATCCTTTCGGCGATCCAGACCGAGTACCGCTACCCTGTCGATACGGAGTTTACGATCAACCTTTCCGAGGACGGGGACTACGTCATCAACCTCCTGCAGTGCCGCCCGCTTCAGGTCTATCAGGACGCGGAAGAACTGGAACTTCCGGAGGATGTGGAAGATAAAAAGACTCTTTTCCGCTGCAAGGGATCTTCCATGGGTCTGTCGCGTCTTGAAAAGCTCGACTTCATCGTTTCAATCGACCCCGTTCTCTACTACAACATGCCCTACAAGGATAAATATCGTGTGGGAAATGCACTGGGGGCCGTCAACTGGGCGATGCGGGGCAAGAACAAAAAAATGCTGCTGCTTTCTCCCGGACGTATCGGCACCTCGTCTCCGGAACTGGGCGTTCCGGCGCTTTTCTCGGATATCAGCGAATTTGAGTGCATCTGCGAGATCGCGGATTCGAGAGCGGGATATAATCCGGAACTCTCGTACGGCAGTCATTTCTTCCAGGATCTGGTAGAAGCAGGCATCCTCTATAACGCCCTTTTTGAAAATGAAAAGACGCTTGCTTTCCATCCCGATCTGATCGAAGGCCTTCCGAATCTGCTTTTGGACTTTGATTCCAAGTCGGAAGACCTGGCTGAGATCATCCGCGTCTACGATGTTTCGGGTATGGATTTTTGCCTTTGCAACGATATGAAGAAAGAACAGATCCTCTGTTATATGCTCTAAATGCACCGGGGTATGGACATAGTTCTGTTTTCGTGTTACTGTTTACCTAACGAGCGTTAGGTAAACTGGAGGCAGAACACATGTCGGAAGAAGGTACGAAGGAACGGATATTACAAACAGCTTTGCAGATGTTTTCGGAAAGAGGCTACTCTGCCGTATCCATGCGCGATATCTCAGGCGCGGTCGGGATCCGGGCCAGCTCGATCTACTACTATTTCAAGAGTAAACAGGATATCTTCGACGCCCTGATCGAGATGGCGGAGAAGCTGAAAGCCGACATCAGAGAAGGGTTCGGCAAAGCGCTGAGCAACACGAAAAAGGTGAAAAAAGAAGACTTTGTCCGTGTCGGAAAACTCTTTGTGACAGGATATCTTCGAAGCGAAAAGATCGAGCCGCTTTTGCAGATGCTCGAGAGCGAACGCTTCCACGATCCAAAAGCGGATGCGATGTGGAAGAAGATGCTTTTTACCGAACCGGTCGAGAATCATAAACTGACATTTCAGGAGCTTTATAAGCGCGGCATGATCAAAGAAAAAGATGCCGAAAGGATCGCTTCAGAATATCAGGGCATCATCGTGATGGGATATTTCACGAATGATCTTTCGAAGCTGGAAGAGTCACTTTCGGCCTTCTACAAAAGATACTTCTGAGGTGATCGTATGGTGAAAGTATATCGCTCGAAAAAAGCAGGCGCGGGTATCATCGAGACCTACGATCAGCTGCTTTCCAAGTGGGACTGCGAAGTGAAAGAACGAGACATCCCGACCACATACGGCGCGACGCATGTCATCGAGACAGGAAACAAAGAAGGTGAGCCGATGGTGCTTTTCCACGGTGTCGGAGACGACTCGGCCCTGATGTGGATCTTTAACGCGAAAGCACTTGGCGGGAAGTTTCATCTTTTTGCGATCGACACGATTGGAGGGCCGGGAAAGAGCCGCCCGAACGAAAACTATAACAAGACATTTGACGATGTCCGGTGGATCGACGAAGTAGTGGACACACTGGGTATTGAAAAGGCCTATTTCACAGGCGTATCGATGGGTGCATTTCTGGTGCAGCTTTATACGCTTCGAAGACCTGAGCGGGTCCTTCACGGGATCTGCATTTCCGGATCCGTCGCGGCCGCAGGAAAGAAATCTACCCTGGGTGTCATGATGAAGATCTTTATGCCGGAAGCGCTTTTTCCGACGGATAAAAATGTTATCAAACTCCTTAGGAAATTAAGCGGAAAAAACTATTCTGTCTTTACGGAAGATCCACTGATCCTTCAGCACTATAAGTGCCTCATCAAGGGCTTTAACAACATGGCGATGGGCTTTCATAAGGTGCAGGGTTTTACTTCAGAAGAGATCGATCAGATCCGCGATAAAGTCTTTTATCTCGTGGGCGAAGAAGATCCGTTTGAAAAACTCGGAGGCAAAGCTTTACTTCAGCAATACCGCATGAATGCGACATTTTACGAAGGCGCCGGTCACGGACTCAATCACGAACTGGCGGACGAGATCAACGGAAAGATCATCGAACTTCTTACATGTAGGATCGCATGACCCATTCGTCGGTATCGACATTCAAAACCGCCAGCGCAGAATCGGCTCCATTTAAAACGATCCAGAATTCTGTTCCGTCTTCGGCGATGACAGCGATATACCCGTGATCATATTTCTCGCTTCTATATGTGGCGGACCGGATCCTGCCGGCTTCGATTTTTTTCAGCGTGGCGATCAGGTACTGAAGCGCCTCGTATTCGGTCGAGCAGTCCAACGCTTCGGCGAGGAGTCTTCTGTTATGCGTTTCGTCATTTTCTAAGATCTCCTCTGCCATGGAGACTAACGCCATCTTCGGATGATCTTCTGACTTCTTTTTCTTCTTCTTTTTCGATTCCTCGGAGCCATTTGCGCATCCGCAAAAAGCCGTGGCGAGTATCGCCGTGATCAGGACCAGAGACAGTGTTTTTTTCATATATTCCTCTTTCTTCGGCAAAAGCGCCGGTTGCTTGCTATGAAAATAAGACGAGAAGGCTTTTCATATTGTTGCAATCCATACGATGATACTACTTATTTAAATGCACTTTAAACCAGAGGTATGCAGACACAAGATGTAATCTGCGATACAATCGGAATAACGATGATAGCAACAGGAGGGATGACCATGAAGCATTGTGGAACGAAAACGCTTGAAACAGAACGTCTGATCTTAAGACGGTTCAGAGAGGACGATGCGGAAGCGATGTTTCGTAACTGGGCATCGGATCCTGAAGTGACGAAATTCCTGACGTGGCCGACACATACGAGTATCGACGTCACAAAATACGTGCTTTCGCTGTGGCTTCCGGAATATGAGAAGGAAGACTACTATCACTGGGTGATCACCTTGAAAGAAACAGGTGAGCCCATCGGTACGATCCACGGTCTTATCAAGAACGAACTCGAGCTCGTGACAACCGGCTACTGCTTGAGCAGGAACTACTGGCATAAAGGCATCATGTCCGAATCGCTGCAGGCGCTGATCGATTTCTTCTTTACGGAAGTCGAAGCCAACTGCATCAACAGCTACCACGATCCGAAAAACCCGAATTCGGGTAAAGTCATGACCCACTGCGGCATGAAGTTCGATGGTACACTCCGTGCATCGGACAAGAACAACACGGGCATCTGTGATGCCAGCTGGTACAGCATTTTGAAAGAAGAATGGGAACAAAAAAAGAGATAAATACAGGAAGGTGATTACTGCAAACATTTTCGAAAAAGCAAAAGAATTATATGAACTGGATGGATATGACTTCGATTTTGTTTCGGCACATGAAGGCGGCCGAAACAGGATCGTTGTTTGCGTAAAAGAGGAAGAAAAGAAATACGTTTTACGTATCTCGGATCTTTCCGACAGAACAAAAGAGGACTATCTCGCCGAGACGGAATTCATCCGGTATCTTGCCGACAACGGCGCGCCCGTTGCGGACGTGATCCCTTCAAAAAACGGAAAACTCGTCGAGTGTATCGAGGAGAAAGAAGGTCCCACATACATCAGCCTTTTTGAGTACGCGAAGGGTATGCTGATGGTCGACAACGGTTATCGCTATAGAGAAGGTGCGCCGCTGGAAGAATACTTCTATAACATGGGAAAAGCACTCGGTGCGATCCATCGTCTTTCTAAGGCATATAAGCCGGAACACAAGCGCATCGCTTTCTTCGATAAATACACCATGGACTATATCGGAAAACTGATCCCGGACCAGTATAGTGATCTCAAGGAGGCCATCCGAAGAAGGCTGGAAAGCTATACAGAACTTCCGGTAGACAACGACGGATTCGGACTGGTGCATTTCGATTATTGCGATGGCAATTACCATGTCGATATGAAGACAGGAGACATCACGGTATTTGACTTCGATAACTGCATCTACTGCTGGTACATGTTCGACCTTGCGCATATCTGGACGCACGGCGTGGGCTGGTGTCAGTTTGAAAAAGATCCGAAGAAGCGGATGGCATTTATGGACCACTATTTTGAAACGGTACTGGAAGGTTATCGGAGCGAAACAGACGTAGCCCAAGAGCTTTTAGATCAGCTGCAGCTTTTCATCGACATGACGATCATCGAGCTTCTGGTCGACGAATTTGAATGCGCGGCCAGAGAAGGTGAACTTCCGGACGAAGAAGACATCGGAATCTCCATTAATATTCTGGTTCACGATGTCCCGTTTTGCGGAGTCGGCGAAGTCTGGGAATAAAGGATCAAAGAGAAAAAAGTGAAATTATCAGGCATAGTTTTTGTTTTTTCTATTCCTTTTCAATGGTACGATAATAGTAGTTCGCTACATAGAAAAGGAGTGTGATTCCGATGTTTGGTTTTAAATACTATACCCCCACGAAAGTGGTTTTTGGAAAAGATACAGAGAGTCAGGTCGCTGACCTCGTCAAGGAATTCGGTGGAACAAAGGTGCTGATCCACTATGGTGGAGGAAGTGTCGTACGTTCCGGTTTACTTCAGCGCGTGCAGGATTCCCTGACTGCTGCCGGCATCCCGTTTGTCACCCTTGGCGGCGCGGTACCGAACCCGCATCTGGGTCTTGTGTATGAGGGCATCGAGCTCTGCAAAAAAGAAGGCGTGGATTTCCTTTTAGGCGTCGGCGGCGGTAGTGCCATCGACTCGGCAAAAGCGATCGGTTATGGTGTCGCTAACGAAGGCGATGTATGGGATTTCTACGACTACAAAAGACAGGCAAAAGGATGCCTGCCGCTGGGAGTTATCCTGACTATTGCTGCTACCGGAAGTGAGATGAGTGATTCTTCCGTTATCACGAAAGAAGAAGGCCTCGTAAAGCGCGGATACAGCAGCGATTACAGCCGTCCGAGATTTGCGATCCTGAATCCGGAACTGACCATGACGCTTCCGGATTATCAGACAGCATGCGGCTGCACGGATATCATGATGCACACGATGGAAAGATATTTCACCCAGGGTGGCAACATGGAGATTACCGATGCACTAGCTGAAGGACTCCTTCGTACCGTGAAGAAGAATGCCGTGATCCTGCGTGACGATCCGAAGAATTACGAAGCCCGTGCGGAAGTCATGTGGGCCGGATCTCTGGCACATAACGGTCTTACCGGATGCGGTAACGACGGCGGTGACTGGATGACCCATAAGCTCGAGCACGAACTGGGCGGTCTTTATGACGTCGCTCACGGTGCCGGCCTTGCGGCAGTCTGGGGAAGCTGGGCAAGATATGTGTATAAGAACTGCCTGCCGCGTTTTAAGCAGTTCGCGCTGAACGTGATGGATGTAAAGAACGAGGGTACCGATGAAGAGATCGCACTTTCCGGTATTGAGGCGATGGAAGACTTCTACAGAAGCATCAAGATGCCGACGAACCTTCGTGAGCTGGGCGTCAATCCTACCGAAGAAGAACTGGTACTCATGGCACATAAGTGTGCTGTCGGTGTCGGCGGTGAGATGGGATCTGCCAAGGTCCTCGATGAAGCAGAGATGCTTGCGATCTATCGGGCCAGCATGTAAGAAAAGAAAAACAGATAACGTAGAAAGAAGGCCTTCGCAAATGCGGAGGCCTTCTTTTTTGAGAACAGCGGTATAAAGCATTTGCCGAGGCGAAAGTGTATAATGTTTCTTGGAGGGGAAAGAATCTTTTTGTTTCGATAAAAGGAGATATTCGAAATGGGATTTGGCATGAGACTTTTGGATTCGCTGGTGAAAAACACGGTCAGCACCATCGAAGGAAAACCGGCAACGCAGCCTGCGGCAACCTATTCACCGCCGTCACAGATGGCATCCGCGCAGAAGTCTGTTGAAGAAAAGCAGAAGGAGATGCTCGCCAAGTACAGAAATTCATTCAGTAACGCGATGATCTCTTCGGTCATGACTTTCGACGACGTCAGAAAGTATCTGGATAAGACGGACAGCTCCCATCTTATCTATCTGGCGACACGCGCGCAGGACATCGCGGATATCAGCGGAACGAGCGAGAAGGAACAGATGGCCGTCGACTCATTCAAATACTATGTCGAGCAGAAGACCGGCCACCGCTTCGATCACATCTATAACGAAAAAGCACCGGTCGATCTGCGTTGTCCGTCCTGTGCAGGTACCATGAAACTCGACAAGACCATGTCCTATGCGGTATGTAAGTTCTGCGGATATACGAAGGTCTTTGATGTAAACCGTCTGCCCGAAGCAGAAAAAGAGCGCCTTCGTGCCGAGAAACTTCGGACGGAGAATAAGAAAGACACCTGATCTGAAAGGAGAACATTATGGGACTAGATATTTATGCAGGAACTTTGACACGATACTATGCCAGAAACTGGAAGACTTCTGTGCAGCAGTGGGGAGAAGCCAATGGTGTGAATGTCAATGTCGTTCGTAACGAACCGGATGATGTGCAGATCGCACCTCCCGAAGAGATCCTCGCCGGTGTGACCGGATGGAAAGAACAGTTCCTCGCCGTTTACGGACAGCATATCACTGAGCCGCTTGTCTGGAATGAAGATAATGACGTGACACCATACTACACCGACAAACCGGACTGGTGTGCGATGGAAGCACTTTTCCTTTATATCGCATGTAAGTATATGAGGAAGGAAGTGCCGAAGATGGTGAAGAAGAACTTCTCTGTTTTCGACGAGCCGGTTTATAAGGATTTTAAACAGTCAGAAAGAGGTGTTTTCTCTCTTACGGACGGCGCCGGATGGTGGCTTCCCATCAGGGATGCTTTTATGGTTGACTCCTGTCTTCCTACTGGACAGGAAAAAACATTCGGAACGTTGGGCATGCTGAAGAGCGAGCTTATAGAGATCAATGCCATCGAGTGGAAAGCGGATGAGGAGACGATCCTGAAGTGGAACACGGAAGAAGGCTATCCGACGGATGCTCTCTACAGGAACGGGAAGATCACGAATGTAGCGAAAAACGAAGAATACGATACGGTGTCTCTTGCGAAATTCGCATTCTCGATCCTGTGGCAGGCGGTAAAGCATGCCGAGGAACATGGAACACTCATCATTTTCGATTACTGATTTTTTGGGAGAAAGATGACCTGGTCAAAGATACGGCACTGAAGTTCGGACAGTTCTTCTCGATCCGGGCAGAAGCAGAAGGATTGAAATAAGGGTGGAAATGAAGCACATGAAAAGGGTAATTCTGACAAGTAATTTTGGTGGCGTCGAGAAGGTCGACGGGCAGCGTTTTCCGGGGCTTCTCGAAGAGGGAAACGGGCAACTCGAAAAGATCAAGTCTTTCTGGAAAGAGGACGCGAGGGTCCTCTTTATCACTGCGTCTCCGGACGATGACGAGCGCAATAAGAGTACGCTCCGGTGCTTCAAGGATGCGTTCCCGATGAGTGGCCTTTCCGTATCGGAGATCCTTATGTGCGATAGAGAAAACATGGCTATCGTGGACGATCTTTCCAAGATCGATGTGGTCATCCTGACCGGAGGACACGTGCCTACTCAGAATGCGTTCTTCCAGGACCTGGGTCTTAGAGAAAAACTGCAGGACTACGACGGCCTCATTATCGGATGGAGCGCGGGCTCGATGAACTGCGCGGATACGGTCTATGCCGGACCGGAAATTCCGGGTGAAGCGGTCGATCCGAATTTTCAGCGCTGGATCCCCGGCCTGGGACTTACGGATATCAATATCTTCCCGCACTTTTCGGATCTTCGCTATGACATGCTCGACGGCATGCGCGTGATCGAAGATATCACTTTCTCTGACAGCATGGGACATCCGATCCTCGCGATCAATAACGGATCGTATATCGTTTGTGATGAAGAGGGAGAGACGATCTACGGCGAAGCATACCGCATCCTGGACGGAAAGATAGAACAGATCTGTGAAGACGGAAAGTCCGTGAAATGGAGTGAAAGATGAATTTTGATGGAAGTCAGGTTGTGATCGGGCGGGGCGCCCAGGCGGAAGTACTGCGCTATCACGGCTATGCATATAAGGTCTATAAGCCCACGTATCCGGCGGAGTGGATCGCGTTTGAAAAGGACCAGCAGACGGCAGTGAACCAGGCAGGTCTTTGCTCCGTGCGCTACTACGATACGGATGATGAGCACATCATCAAGATGGATCTGATCGAAGGAGAAGAACTTGAAAAGAAGGTTCGGGAAGGTTTCCTCGAAGGATTCGATATCCTCGCCGGTGCATTTCGAAAAGTGCACGAGGCATCTGTCAAAGGAGTGCTGATGCCGCATCTTATGGATACGGCGGGAATGGGATTATCGATGGAAGAGACGGAAGAGATCTTTCCGATCATCACGCGACTTTGCGACACGTATCCTTCCTGCATATGTCATCTGGACATGCATTTTCTGAACATCATGCTGCCCCGGGACGGGTCGGAATATCAGATCATCGACTGGATGAATGCGAGGATCGCGCCGGCGGTTTTTGACTATGCCAGAACGCATGTGATCTTCGATGAATTTGCAAAAGAAGCAGTGGATTTCTATATGAAAGCCGTGGCGGCAGATATCGCTGCCTTAGGCATTACGGACGAAGATTTTCACGACGCGGTCAAAGTGTGCGCCGTGCTCCGGAAAAAAGAGAAGGGAGAATGACATGATCACGATTCGAAATGCAACGATGGACGATGCGCCGGTGCTCGAGGATCTCTATAGAGAACTTGAAGAGGACGGCGTATTCTATCAGCCGCAGCACTTTGTTTTAAGCCCGAAAGGCGCGCGTTCGGTGTATCTGAAAGGGATTCTCGAAAGCGATACTCAGGCCATGTTCGTAGCGGAAGAAGAGGGAAAGGTCATCGGATTTGCACATCTTATGCTTCTGAAAGCCAAGCCTTTTTCTTGCCTGAAACCGGAGACGGCATTGTATCTTCAGGATCTGGTGGTAACAGCTGAGTACAGAAACCGCGGCATCGGATCGATGTTCATGGAAAAAGCGAAAGAATACGGAAGAGAAAACGGCGCGGACTTTTTCAGAACCCAGGTCTTCCCGGGAAATACCGACGGACTTCGTTTTTATAAGAGAAACGGATTTACGGAGACCATGATCACCATCGAGAGCCCACTCTGAACCGTTCTGGAGTATAATGGAGAGAAGAAAGGAAGGGAAGGGCTATGGCAACACTATGTAATCACTGCGGTACGCCGCTGGTGTTTCATCCGCGCACTCAAAGAGTCGTCTGCACGAAATGCAATTCGAACTGGATCCCGGAAGAGGTCAGTGCCACGATCTGTAATCGCTGTGGCGAACCCCTTGTTTTCGATCCGCTCAAAAAAGTATATAAGTGCGGAGCCTGCGGCGCTTCCTGGCAGCCTTCCGAGGCGATAGATCCTGTAAAAGAAAGACTTGAAACCGTTAAAGTGATGCCGGAAGGCGCATCGGACGAGATCGTCGAAGAGTTTATCAACTGCTATGTGTATGTATGCAGTTCCTGCGGAGGAAGCGTTATCGTCAACGATTCGGAAGCGTCAACAACATGTGTGTACTGTGGAAGTCCGACGGTTGTTTTTGAGCGTATTGCGAAGGAAAAAGCACCTGAGTTCATCATCCCGTTTTCGGTAAGTGAAGAAGAAGCAGTAGACGCCGTCCACGGTGCATTTCAAAAGAATCAGTTCATACCGAAAGCTTTTAAAAATGCAACGCCCGAGATCGTGCGAGGCATCTATGTGCCGTACTGGATCGTTGACGGACTTCATGCTGAGGCTGCGATCGTCGAGGGTTTTGATGATGACGGAAACGACAGCGCAAGTTTTCAGTATTTCGGCCGAAGCGGATTGCTCGAATTCCATAATCTGACGCAGGATGCGTCCCTGATGCTCAACGATGCAATCGCAGAGAAACTGGAGCCTTTCGATCTGAATAAACTCCGGATCTTCCACGAGAGTTACCTTCTCGGTTTCTATTCAAACGTGTCGGATATGAAGAACTACGATCTGGTGAAGGCGGTCAGCAAGCGCACCGAGACGCTTTTTGAAGAGGATATGATGAGCTCGATCCGCGTGCCTAAACTGAAACTTCGCCGCAAGTTTTCCAATACGCTGGTCAATAAAGATGTCCGCTACGCCATGATGCCGGTGTGGTTTGTTTCCTTCAACTATAATGGCGAACACCACACTGCCCTGGTAAACGGCGACACAGGAAAAGTCGTGAGTGCGATCCCGTGGAAGAAAGGTAAGTTCGTTGCCGAGCTTATCGCTCTGGGACTTGCGATCACGGCACTTCTTGCGGTCCCCGGATATTTCTTCTTAAGTCTTATCGAACTGAGCAGAGTGCAGATCATCTTCACCGGATTTTTGTGTGCACTTCCTTTTCTGATCGTCGGCATCGTGAAGATGAGAAAGATCACGAAGAAGATCAAGTCGTCGCTTGAAGCGTCCGCATCGATCTTCCATTTTGCAAAGAACAGACAGGAGTGATGAAGATGGATATTATCGCATTGATTTTCGCAATTCTTATCGCAGCTGTCTTCGGATTCGGAGTCGCGTTGATCGTCTATGCCACGCGTCTGAACCGTTCGAATAATCTCGGTGATGACGGCCAGATCCACTTTGACCGCAACTCCTATACACCGGGTCTTTCCAAGGATCTGATCCCGGGAAACGAAAGCAGTTTTAACGATTATATCAAACGTGCACTTTCTCCGCTTACCGAAAGCGAGGAATTCGTAAAGTACAAAGAAATATCCATCGGCGGCGATCTCAATACGCCGGTTGAGCGGTATATCCTGCCGGAGGACGAGCTTTTGAGATGACGTATATGTCATTTCACGCAGACACGCGCATTTTATAATGTTCATAATCGTCGGTGCATTTCACGACGAAACAGAATTGGATTCACTGACTGCCGAACAGTTCGAAGAATATGATAGAATTGTTAGACAGGTATTAGGAATCTAAGGAGGCGCTTTTTAAGATGAGTTATGTGATCATGTCCGGAAAATACGAGACCGGAACCGAAGAACAGAAGATGGGATTTTCTATGCTTCTCGGGCCGGATAACACCCGGTACAAATTTGATCTGTATTTTCACTGGTATAACCTGGTCCACGAACTCGGTCACTGCATCAAGAGCGGCACGGATGTAGAGATGTCGAACGTAAAAGAAGAGATGTTCGTCAACGAACTGGCCGTCGGATACTATCGCTTAGTCGGCGAAAACGAGCGTCTTTTAGAACTTCAGGAGATCATCGAAAACGCGGTTACAAATATGCCGTCGCCGGTTCCGGAGGGAGAAGATTTTATCGGTTTCTTCGAGCGGATCTGGGGCAACGAGCAGCTGATGCAGGTGATGGTCTACGGCTATCTTCAGTTAAACAGCGTTCTTATGGCGCTGAAGAATCCGGTACCTTTTGAAAAGACTCTTTCCAAGATCGGTATTTCTGTTTCTGCTTCAGATTCACTGGTCAAGGAGCAGTTCCCGGTCGTTTCGGAGAATGCGGGCAAAGTCCTGGATCAGGCGATCGAGAACATGAAGCGTCTCGGTATCGATGTTCCGGATGTTCGTGTCGAACTTCAGCAGAATCCCGAGATCCAGTGCGCCAGACCGGAGTGATCCCATGAAGAAGTACTGGCTGATCTTTCTTTCGATCTTTATGGTAGTGTTCTGCTATGCCTACGTGCGCTTTTTCGGAAACGAGTATGTGTACCACTACCACATGTATTTCAAAAGCATCGATGTTTCCGAGCTTTCCGTGGCTCCGGAAGCGGGCAGTGAGGATCATATCGAAGTACTGGATTATCACGTTAAGGATAACACGCTCTACGTGAAGGTCCGCGGCCTCGAACCAGGCAAAGGCTATGTCGAGTATAAGACCGGCGAGGAGACCGGCGGACTTTTTGTTTTCTATGTGCATGGAAACGGTGTGGTCACCTTCGAAGATTATTTCGGAGACTTCACGGGAAGTTTTCTGGTACGAACCTGCGTGCTCATATATCTGGCGCTTCTGATCTTCCACCTGATCCGCAAGTACAAAAAGCTGGTACATGAAAACATGTATCAGTATAAATGTATTCTTCTGGTGGGTCTGATCACGTTCTTCGGCGGCGAATTTCTGCTTCTTCTTTTGCGGATGATCAACATGCCTGCCACAGGCCTTGTGGGCCTGCTGGGGGATTTTATGGATTCCCTGAAAAACTTTGCTCTTCTGACGTTCCCGGTGATCGTGATCGTCTCCATATTTATCGTCTGCAGCAACATCAAGCTCATGATCAAAGAGGGAAGGACCTGGCGGAATATGCTGGGTGCCATCCTCGGATTCGTCCTTTGTGTGGCGGCACTTGTTCCTAACGGAATTGGTGAATTTTTTCAGCGCACGACGATCATCGATGTCCACAAATGGACCGGAACCGGACGTTTTATCGGTATGTTCATCGAATATGCATGCGGTGCGGTCGTCGTGTATTTCGAGTGTATCCTGATCGGAAGTATTTTCATGGGCATCAAGGCGGCGCGCCACATCCCGGCCTTTGACAAGGACTATATCCTGATCCTCGGATGCCAGATCCGAAAGGACGGTACGCTGACGAAGCTTTTACAGTCCCGTGCGGACCGTGCGATCGAGTTTTCCAAGATGCAGGAAACGCAAACAGGAAAACAGGTCACGTTTATCCCTTCCGGAGGACAGGGTGCGGATGAGGTGATCTCCGAGGCGCAGGCCATCGCGAATTATCTGAAAGAGACCGGTATTCCCGAGTCCAGGATCCTTCTGGAAGATAAGTCGAAGAACACCTATGAGAATCTTCGTAACTCCGTGGATCTGATCTCGAATACTTCGGAAAATGCACCGAAGAACATCGCATTTTCGACTACGAATTACCATGTCTTCCGCGCCGGACTTCTTGCTTCGGAACAGGGCCAAAAGATCGAAGGAATCGGAAGCCGCACGAAGAGTTATTTCTGGATCAATGCATTTGTCAGAGAATTCGTCGCGACCCTTGTCTGTGAAGTGAAAACGCACCTGGTCATGTTCGGTGTACTGACACTGATCGACCTGGCGGTGGTCCTGATGACATATCTTTCAAACGCGGTGCTCTCTTAAAGAGGCGTTATTTTGAAACGATTTTTCACATAAAAAGGACTGCCTTGCGGCAGTCCTATTTGTTTTCGTTAACCGATTTTCCGGATCACAGATCGTAATCGTAAAGTCCGATGATCTTCAGTACAACCAGATACAGATCCGAATCGAAAGTCGCATCCTTTTCTTCGGTGTACTCGACGGTGGTGTTGTGGGGCATGTTGTAAGTGAAATCCGGTGCGATCGCCAGGAACTCATCGAGGAAGAGATCGAGGAACGCCGGATCGGCTGCTGCATTTGCATCCAGTTCGCCGTCATACTTTTCTGCTGCCGCGGTGAGTGCGAGCTCGACCTGTGTATCGAAATCGTCCGGTGCGTGGTAGGAGATGATCAGGGTCTCTTTTGCGCCTGCGGTCTGACCGTCGAGTGTAAAGCTGGCGTTGGCAAATACAATATCCAGATACTGATAAAGCTTTGCATACTGCTCTTCTGTCAGAGTAGGAAGATCGAAGCCGATGTAGTAGACCAGATCCTCAGCGAGATACTGTCTGAATGTTGCGATGTAGCTTTCCGCATCGCTTCCTGCGTTAAATGCATAGATGTAGGACGGGTCGTTGTGGATAACGGAGTTGATCGCGGCAGCCGCATAATCTGCTGCGCTGATCGTGAACGAGCACTCATAGGTGACGCCGTGAAGCTTGGAGTCCTGAAGGACGAAAACGGCAGTGCATTTCTTACCGTCGGCACAGTGGAAATCCTTCGAAAGGCGGATCACGTTTCCAGCCGTATTTGTGTCGTCGAACTCAAAACCTTCTGCTGTAAATGCGTATATTCCGTCGCCGGAAGGGATCTCCGTGCCGCTTGTTCCGTCGATGAACATCTCGCCGGAGAACATGCACGGACCGGAGAAAGAGTTGATCGTGAGAGAACCGACGAGGCAGTCCTTTACAAGCACTTCCTCATCGCTGTCGTTATAGACTTCGAGTGTGAGGGTGGCCTTTTTCAGTTTGAGGTCGACCTGATACTTATACCAGTCGTAGGACGGAACCTTATCGTCTTTGAAGATGTCTTTTTCATACTCCCAGCCATTGTCGAGGAGATCCGAGACCTTCATGGGGAAGTCATATTCTTGTCCGTTGAGGTAGATGTGGCCGACGTTGTCTTCGTCGAGCTTATCCGCCATCTTTGTTTTGGCTTCATCCTGCCAGGGTGTTTTGTCGGCTTTCTTTATAAGTCCGCATCCGAAAAGGGACAGAGAAAGAGAAGCGACCAGCGTCAGTGCCGCAAGAGTCTTTAGTTTTCTCATAAGTGTAGATCCTTTCCCAAACATAGTAAGTTACATATAACGGCAAAAGTATACATGTAACCTCGGGAAAGAGCAAGACAGGAAGGGAGAAACTCAGGTACGGTGCTTCTTCGTTTTCTTTTCGATATACATGATCTTGTCGGCTTTGTTCATGCACTCCATGAGCGTATCCCAGTCCGAGACCTCACAGGTTCCGATACTGGCGCTGAGCGTGTATTCCGCACGGCTTTCCTGGTTGGCCTTCTTGATGGCGTTTCGGAAACTGCGGATAAACTGGCCGATTCTTGCCGGGCTGTTGAGGATCAATACCGCTTCAAATTCATCGCCGCCCATTCTGGCTGCGATCTCGCCTTCTTTCAGGACGGATTCCAGACAGTGCGCGATGCCCTTGAGCGCTTCGTCGCCGGCGGCGTGACCGAGGTTATCGTTGATCTCCTTAAGTCCGTCCATATCGATACTGGCGACCGCGATCTTGTTTTCGCCGAGTTCTTTGTTGGTGAAGTATTCGGCTACGCCTTTTTCAAAACCACGGCGGTTCAGAAGTCCGGTCAGCGCGTCCTTGATGTAAAGATCCATCACGTTTTTGGCTTCGAAAAGCTTGTCATAAAGACGCAGACGGTTCAGTGTCTGGCCTAAAAGGACCATCGTGAACTCCATCTTCTCATCGAGGATATAGTTTACGTCAGACTTTAAGCGGAATACGGTATATCCGTAAACCTCACTCTTATAGAAGACCGGAAGGAAGATGCGAAGTGCCGGTTCGTCTGAATCGAATTCGTCAGGGAATGTCTTGGTATCCGGGAAAGAGATCTCGGCACGGGAGCATTTCCCGTCCTGGCAATAGCCGACGAGCTGTCTGTCGTTTTCACAGTATTTGCACAGCAGGATCTGGCTGAAAAGTCCGTAATCGTCCAGATTCTTGAGTGTATAGTTGACGCACGCATCGTAAGACAGGACGTCTTCGTAATCCGAACTGAGCAGAACGAATGCGCGGGTCTTGTCGTAGTAGTTTCTCTGCAGCGAATCGAGACGCTGGTGGATATCGTTGATGTCGGCTTCGGTCATCGCTTCACCGGAGCTCTCACGAAGGATCAGACGGCCGGGAACGGAGATGCACATATCGACGGCTTCGCCGGCATGGATACGCTCCAGACACTCGATCGCGGTCCTGCCCAGCGTCACTTCCGGGATATCCGAAGTCGTGATGGACGGAACATGGACGCCGGAAGCATCCAGATTATCTACACCGGTGATCAGGACGTCCTTTGGAACCGAATACCCGCGAAGGGTCAGTTCATCGGTCAGCGCGATGGCCATGTAGTCGTTCGAGCAGATGATGGCTTTCGGAAGACTTCCGTCTTTTCTGGTAAAGAAGTCCGCAGTCTGCGGTCCCTGATTGGTCCAGTAGTTACCGTGGAAGATCATGTCCTCGGAAACAGTATATCCGGCCTCTTCCATCGCATCCGCAAATCCGGCGAGACGCTCGTGGGAATCCTTGAGGTCTTCTCGACCGGTAACAAATCCGATATCGTCGCAGCCGACTTTTCCGATGATGTACTTGGCGATCTCGTACATGATCTGACGGTTGTCCGGAACGATCGCGTAGAATCCGGGCTCTTCGGCACGCACGCTGACGACCGGGGGCAGATCCGTCGCCGCGGTCAGATTCTCGAGAAGTTCGTAGTTTAAACCTGCATGGTGCAGGGTATCGGAGCAGAGGATAATGCCGTCATAATCCGAATACTTCGGCAACGAGAGGATCTTTTTCAGGCCTTCGGCGTGCAGCGGGTTCTCACTCGGAACCGAGCAGTTGCCGAAAACATCGACCTTATGACCACGCTCGATGGCGCAACGCTGGATCGTCAGGATCAGCTCGGAAGAATAGTCTCGATACATATCACCGATAAATGCACAGATCTTCATTTTCCACCTCGTGGTACGGATATTCTTATTAAAAATTTTAACATACGAAGTCGGTTCCCTCAACTTGTCAAGCGTATTCTTCAAGCATAGAATAAAGCAGGAAAATGAAAGGAGCCGAGATGGGACTTTTTAAATTCAAGCATCTGACGAAAGAAGAGATCGACAAAAGAAACGAACCGCCGCGCCTGACCACGCTCGAAGAGGTGGGAAATGCCGTGACCCACGGTGTCGGTGCGGGTCTTTCCATCGCCGGATTTATCCTTCTTCTTCTGAAGTCCGACACGGGACTGAAGCTCCTGGCGTCCTGTTTCTATGGCATCTGCCTGATCCTGCTCTTCCTGATGAGCTGTCTTTACCATTCCTGGAAGAGCGGACTTTTCGTCAAAAAGCTCTGGCGCCGCTTCGACTACAGTTCGATCTATCTTCTGATCGGCGGTACCTTCGCGCCGCTCTGCCTCGTCTACTGGGGCAATACCCGAGGCCTGATCATGTTCTGCATCCAGTGGGGCCTGATCGTGACCGGCATCACATTTATCGGCATCTTCGGCCCCGCGCGCTTTATGCCGCTGCATTTCACGCTTTATTTCCTGATCGGCTGGAGCGGCCTTCTTTTCGTTCCCGGTATGATCAAGCACGACCTTTGGCTGTTTGTCATGATCCTCGGCGGCGGTATCCTCTATACTTTGGGCATGATCCCCTTCAGCAAAGATGACAAGGGCATGCACTTCATCTGGCACTTCTTCGTGCTCTTTGGCGCGGCCGCCCACTGGTTCGGGATCTATCTTTTCGTTTACTGAGATTCCTCTCCAAATGCACTGTAGCTTTCAGCAGTCCTGTCCTTGAAGGGACATTTTTGGGACTGCTGTTTTGTTATCCTTCATGGTAACAAGCCGTAGAAGGCCTTTTCGGCCGCATTTTAAGGAGGAAAATATGGATATTGCGATTCTGATCATTTCCGGTGTGGTTCTGGCAGTCGTGCTGCTCCTGGCACTGCTTCTGCTTCGGACCTATGCAGGAGTACATATTCTGGCATCGAGAACGCCGGAGGACCCTTCGCGGATGCAGGATACTCTGGGGAAGGTGATCGACCAGCGCATCTCTTTGATGGAGGAGAACCTGACCCGCGTGGAAAACGAGCAGCAGGCGACGACCCGCAGGCACAACGAGGAGCTGAGCAAGCTCAGCGATACGCTCTATACCCAGAAACTCGACTCGATGAACCACAACATCGTCACGATCCTGAAGTCGGACAAGGAGAACAGCACGACCCTTCTTGAGGGAAATACCAAGATCCTCACCGGCGGTATGGATACGCTCAACAAGTCGATGGAAACGCGTCTTTCGAAACTGACAGAGACCCTGAGTGCGGATTTTGCGAAGATGCGAACGGAGAATAACCAGCAGATCGAGAAGATCCGTGAGACCGTCAACGAGAAACTCGATAAGACGCTGAACGAGCAGTTTGAGAAGAGCTTTAAGGGCGTACTGACGCAGATGACGGAGCTGCAGAAGACCATGGGCGAGCTCAAGGGCATCTCCCACCAGGTAGGAAGTCTCGAGAAAACTCTGAATGGCGTTAAGACACGAGGCATCATGGGAGAGGTCCAGCTCAAGCAGATCATCGCGGATGTGCTGACCCCTCAGCAGTACGATGTGGAGGTCCCGACCAAGCCCGGCTCGACCGAGCATGTCGAGATCGCGATCAAGATGCCGCTTCGGGACGGAAACGGCTTTGTCTACCTCCCGATCGACTCCAAATGCCATCTGGACCGCTATGAAACATTGTTACAAGCGTACGATTCCGGGGATAAAGACGACATCGTCCGTGCCAAGAAGGAATTCAGTTCTGCGATCCGTGAAGACGCCAAAAACATAGCCGAGAAGTATATCAGCGTGCCGGATACGACCCCCTATGCCATCCTTTTTGTTCCATTTGAAGGGATGTACTCGGAGATCGTGAACCTGGATCTTCTTTCCGAACTGAACTCGATCCACATCACGGTGGCCGGCCCGTACACCCTGATGGCGATCCTGAGCACGGTGACGAACTATTTCCAGGCCCTTGCGATCGAGAAGAAGTCCCACGAGATCGAAAGAACGCTGAGTGCCGTAAAGAAAGAGTTCGGGAAGTACGAGGAGGCGCTCGAAAAAGTCAGAAAGAGCCTCGATACGGCGACGAATAACCTCGAAGCCCTGCAGAAAACGCGCACGAGCGCGATGAACCGGGTGCTGCGAAGTGTCACGGACCCGGACGATGACCTGTATATTCCGGATTTCACGGAGTGAGAAAGATGGTGGAGACGAAGTCATACCAGAGAATTCGGCCGATTCGGACAAAACATGAATAAAAATGTGGAAATGTTCGTTTTTCTGTGTTAGAATATCTCATGTCGCTTCAATAGAAGCAAATGACTTCGGCATGGAGAAGTACCCAAGAGGCCGAAGGGGAGGCTTTGCTAAAGCTTTAGGTGGTGTAACAGCCGCGCGAGGGTTCGACTCCCTCCTTCTCCGCCAAAA
>JAGCVX010000018.1 GCA_017962145.1 Clostridiales bacterium
CCTGCGGGAATGTACCATCTTCCATACCCTTGAAGGTAGATACAGGCAGAGAGTTACCTTCCTGTCTGTTCATTACGTTAACAACCTTCTCGATGAACTCAGGAACAGCCTTCTTCTCAACAGGCTTATCCTCAGCTGTCTTCCAGGAATCCGGAATGTCAACTGCAACAACTGCGTCAACACCAGCGTCGATAGCAGCGTAGTTCATCTGAACGATATCGTCACCCTTCTTACCGTAGGACTTGAGCGCTGCCTTCTTCATGTAGTCAACAGCCTGCTCAACAGGGAGGATACCGGAGAGCTTAAAGAATGCGGACTGGCAGATCGTGTTGATTCTTCCGCCGAGGCCGATTTCCTTAGCCTTAGCAACAGCGTCGAGAGTATAGAACTTGATGTTGTTGTTAGCGATATATCTCTTCATAGAACCCGGGAGTCTGTCCTCGAGCTCTTCTCTTGTCCACTGAGTGTTGAGGAGGAACGTGCCGCCCGGCTTCAGGGATGTGAGCATATCGTACTCATAAACGTAAGACTGGTTGTGGCAAGCTACGAAGTCAGCCTTGTTGATGAGGTATGTAGAACGGATCGGAGTGTCACCGAATCTCAGGTCAGAGATCGTGATACCACCGGACTTCTTAGAGTCGTAAGAGAAGTAAGCCTGAGCGTACTTGTCTGTGTGGTCACCGATGATCTTGATGGAGTTCTTGTTCGCACCAACTGTACCGTCAGCGCCGAGACCCCAGAATCTAGCCTGTACTGTGCCCTCGCCTGCAACTTCGATAGACTCGGAGCAATCGAGAGAGAGGAAAGTAACGTCATCGTCGATACCGATGGTGAATCTTTCCTTCGGCTGATCCTTCTTGAGTTCCTTATAAACTGCAAGGATCGTCTCAGGTGTTGTGTCCTTAGAACCCATACCGTAACGGCCGCCGATGAGCTTCGGAGCGTTCTTGCCAACGTAAGCAGCTGCAACGTCGAGGAAGAGCGGCTCAGCGTAGGAACCAGGCTCCTTAGTTCTGTCGAGAACTGCGATAGCCTTAGCAGAAGCCGGGATAGCCTCGAGGAGCTTCTCAGCAGAGAACGGACGATAGAGGTGAACCTTAACAAGACCAACCTTCTCACCGTGAGCGTTGAGGAAGTCGATAACTTCTTCAGCTGTCTCACAGACAGAACCCATAGCGATGATTACGCGGTCAGCGTCCTCAGCACCATAGTAGTTGAAGAGCTTGTAGTTTGTGCCACGGATCTCATTGATCTTATCCATGTAAGCCTGAACCTGATCCGGAACTGCCAGATAGAACGGGTTGGAAGCCTCTCTGCCCTGGAAGTAGATATCCGGGTTCTGAGCTGTACCACGAAGTGTCGGGTGGTTCGGGGAAAGGGATCTCTTACGGAATTCCTTGATTGCATCATAATCAACGAGGGAGCCGAGTGTATCGTAATCGATAACTTCGATCTTCTGGATCTCGTGAGATGTACGGAAACCATCGAAGAAGTGAATGAACGGAACTCTTGTCTTGATCGTAGCCAGGTGAGCTACTGCTGCGAGGTCTGCAACTTCCTGAACGGAGTTGGAGCAGAGCATTGCAAAACCGGTCTGACGGCAAGCATATACGTCTGCGTGGTCACCGAAGATATTCAGTGCGTGAGCTGCCAGAGCTCTAGCGGAAACATGGAATACGCAAGGGAGCAATTCACCTGCGATCTTGTACATGTTCGGGATCATCAGGAGGAGACCCTGAGATGCAGTATAAGTTGTTGTCAGTGCACCTGTTGCGAGCGAGCCGTGAACAGCACCGGAAGCACCTCCCTCAGACTCCATCTCGACGATATTAACCGTCTGTCCGAAGATGTTCTTTCTGCCCTGCTGTGCCCATTGGTCGGTGTGGTCAGCCATTGGCGAGGACGGTGTGATCGGGTAAATTGCTGCGTTCTCGGTAAATGCATACGAGGTATAAGCGGCAGCTTCGTTACCGTCCATGGTCTTTTTTGTAAGTTCGATTGCCATACACTTTCTCCTTTATATAAAGATTTAACTATAGTTTGTGGCTCGTTCATGTGCGAATGGGCACACGCCGAGCGCATATATTATACCATATATAAAGAAGAATGGGGCTTCCACTTCGTCCAAAAGTGACATATTTTGTAAATGATTTCGCCTAATTCTCAAATAACAAAAAACCTCTGCCGTGTCATGTGCACACAGCAGAGGTTTCCATTTATCCTGAGAGTTTCAGGCTTATTTCATCTTGATCATGGAAGATTCCCAGCAATCCGGCTTTTCTACGCCAAGAAGATCTGCGATAGTCGCAGCGATGTTGGCAAGACCGTAAGAATCGGAATCAACAACTTCGTACTTATCCTTGTTCTCGGTGTTGTCGTAGAAGATGCACGGTACCGGATTCAGAGTGTGGCTGGTCTTCGCCTTGATGCGGCCATCCTTATCTGCCTTCGGGGAACCGTCTTTTCCGAGCTCGAACATTTCCTCGGCATTACCGTGGTCAGCTGTGATGATCGCCATACCACCGACTGCATCGATTGCCGGCAGGATTCTCTTCAGAGCGATATCTACGGACTCTACACCGATTACAGCAGACTCAAATACGCCTGTGTGACCGACCATGTCGCCGTTGGGAAAGTTTACGCGCATGAAAGGATACTTGTTCTCAGAGATGAGCTTTACCAGTTCGTCTGTGATCTCAGCGGACTTCATCCACGGACGCTGCTCGAAAGGAACGATATCGGACGGGATCTCGATATACTCTTCGAGGTCGTCGTTGAACTTGCTGGATCTGTTACCGTTGAAGAAGTAAGTAACGTGACCGTACTTCTGTGTCTCGGAGATCGCCAGCTGAGCGATACCCTTGTTTGCGAGGAGCTCGCCGAGTGTGTTACGGATGACCGGCGGAGATACGAGGAACTTCTTCGGGATGTGAAGGTCGCCGTCGTACTCGAGCATACCTGCGTAGTTGACCTGCGGAACACGAACGCGGTCGAACTTGTCGAAGTCTGCGCCGCTCTCGAAAGCAACTGTCAGTTCCTGAGCACGGTCGCCACGGAAGTTGTAGAGGATTACACTGTCGCCGTCTTCGATGGTACCAACCGGCGTACCGTTTTCAGCGATAACAAATGCCGGCAGATCCTGGTCGATAACGTTCGGAATCTCAGAACGGAATGTCTCGATTGCTTCTTTGGCTGTAGCGAACTGTCTGCCCTCACCAAGAACGTGTGTCTTCCAGCCTGCTTCAACCATACCCCAGTTTGCACCGTAGCGGTCCATCGTGATGACCATACGGCCACCGCCACTGGCGATTCTGTAATCGTGGGAAGCATCGGAAAGCTCAGCAAGCTTTGCTTCGAGCTGATCTACATACTGCAGAGCGGATGTCTCACCAACATCACGGCCGTCGAGCAGGATGTGGATACGAACCTTAGCTACACCCTCTTCTTTTGCCTCATCGAGCATAGCGAGGAGGTGATCGATGTGGGAGTGTACATTACCATCGGAAAGAAGACCGATGAAGTGCATCGTGCCGCCCTTCTTCGCGTCAGCAACGAGTGACTGCCAAACTTCGCTCTGATACATGGATTTGCTTGCCAAAGACTCGGAAACGAGCTTTGCGCCCTGGCTGTAGACCTGACCTGCACCGATTGCATTGTGGCCTACCTCGGAGTTACCCATGTCGCCGTCAGACGGAAGTCCGACTGCGGTACCGTGTGCCTTAAGCTTCTGCATCGGATAGTTCTTCATGCAGTTGTCGAGAATCGGCTTCTTTGCGCCGGTTACAGCATTACCTGTCTCGATTTCTTTGATGCCTACGCCGTCCATGATGATCAGTACGACAGGGCCTTTGTAAGATGTACTCATATTCTTCTCTCCTTCTCATAAAGAGGGCACAACTCTCAAGTATAAGAATTGTGCCCCTGATTAACGATTTATATGGTCCCGAACCACGGTTCGGGCAGAGGATCCACCCGTTTCTGCTTAGGTTGCCGGTGGATCGGTCGGATCAGTCGGCTGCGGTTCCGGTGTCGGAGTAGTCGGTTCCGGTGTCGGAGTAGTCGGTTCCGGTGTCGGAGTGGTCGGCTCCGGTGTCGGAGTAGTCGGCTCCGGTGTCGGGTTAGACGGATCCGGTGTCGGGTTGGACGGGTCCGGTGTCGGTGCATTCGGATCCGGAGTCGGCGTTACGCCGCCAGGAGGAGATACCTTACCGGTTGCAGGATCCATGATATAGATCGTGCCGTCCGGTCCCAGTGTACCTACGCGGACTTCCTTATTGCTCATCGAGTATGTGCTCTGGAAGTACTCTTCACGCTTGATCTCGTTGCCATCCTTGTCATAGTACACTTTCCAGGAAGTGTATCTGTAACCTGTATGTGCGTCTTTTTCGGTCTTGGTCGTGCCGACTGCCATGGTCGGGTCTGCGATATAGACTGTACCTGTCGGAGGTGTGGAGCTCAGCTGCTCGCCGATCAGCTCGATACGCATACCGTCATCCAGCGGACGTCCGTAGATGGAAACGGTTACTTTCAGGTTCGAATAGTAAGCATGGATCGCGATCGGATAATCCGTATTGTTTGTGAAACGGAAGTTCGGGCTCTTCCATGTTACGGTTGCGTCTGTACCATACGGAACGTAGGAACTCGGATAAGTGTGGTTCTTACGCTCGTCTACCTGCAGGTCAGCTTTAACAACACTGTGGTAGAGCATGGTGTTTGCCTGGCAGATACCGCCGCCGAGCTCATCCTTATAAGCACCGCCTACGATACCCGGAGCCGGCTTGTAACCCTTATCTGCGGTTCTCTCACCAACTACTTCGTTGAAGTCGAATGTTTCGCCCGGCTGGAGGACCAGACCGTCGATCGTCTCACAAACGAGGCGGATGTTGGTGTTACGGTTCGGCTTATCTGCTGTATCCGAAGAAGTGGTGGATACGCAGCAGAGATAATCACGCAGGAAATCTGCGGATGTCTGAGGCTCGATGATCTCGCAGTCAACCGGGATCACGACCTGATATTCAGCGTTATCCAGGGAAGCCTTTACGTCTGCGGCAGCCTTCTCGATATCTACCGAGCAGCCCTCCTGGGACTCTTCGATGATGAACTGCAGGCTTTCTTTATCGAATCCGCTGGCATATGCTTCAACGACTTCCTTGTTGTACGGATTCAGTGCTTCATATGTCAAAGTGGAGATCGTATCTGTTGAGATGGTGAAGGAAGAAGCAAAGCTTATCGGGTTGGTCTTCAGTGCCATGACCGTGTTGTAACGGTCCTTCAGTCCTTCGTTACCTTCGAGCGTACTGGTACGTCCGTAGTTATATGCCTGTTCGATGATCTCATCGATATTGGATGTCAAAGTCAGTCCGGTAGTATCCAGTGGAACCAGTTCGTCCTCAACCTGGAACTTTACGTCAACTACATCGCTCGCGGTGGAACCACGGGTGGTAGCGAACATGGCTTTTACTTCATCAAGTGTCTTTCCGGAAACATCTACACCGTCGATGCTGATACCCTGGTAGAACGTATTGGTGTTCAGCTCTGCCTGCAGGTCCTCGGGAGTAAACTCAACTTCACTTCCGTTGGCATCTGTAACGATGATCTTAGTCTCTTTTGTCTCGGCGATCTTATCTTCAATAACTGTCTTATACAGCACAACTCCGCCGACGCCAACAACCAAAACGCCAACTACTGCGCCAATAACGCCGTTGGTGATCTTTTTTTGTCTTCTCTTAGCAGCATTCTTCTTCATTTCTTTCGCGACCTTCCAACAGTTAAATACATAAACTATACCATGTAAAAGATTACTATATGAAAGACTCTCTTTCAAGAACGAAGAACGAGTTTTAGCGTACAAAATTCAAAAAAATTGGAGCGTTTTTTTGTCATATCGCATGATTTTTTCTCTGAATTCGAATATAATAAATTGAGGTTTTATTCACTATAGCTTGATGAGACCTCTAAGTTTGCGTACAAGAGGAGTTTACATGCGTTTTTTTCACCGCTTCTCACAAGCCCATATTCTTAAGATTGCGTACTTTTTTATCGTAATCCTTCTGGTCAACCTCTCCTATGTCTGGACGTTCTATCTTTTGAGCGCGACCAAGATCACTCCGATTTCCGCTGACAACTTCCGCGCGTATATCGCCCTGATCCCTGTGATCAGCTTTTCTTCCCTGATCTTGTGCGACACGTTCCACCTGTCCCGTTTCTTCAGAAAGAAGCCCTGGGACATCCTGTCGCAGACCACTTCCTTCGTAATCATGCAGACACTGGTCACCACCGCCGCAAAGGATATGATGCTTCAACGTGCATTTCCCCGAAGCGTACAGGTCTTCAGTATCATCATCATGTTCGCCATGCTGTCTCTGTGGTCGGGCTTCTGCCTGCACCTGAGTCATAAGATGTATGAGAAGAACCGTCTGGTCATCATCGGCGGTTCCCTGACATCGGCCAACATGATCCGCGACAAGATCCTGCCGAGTCTTCACCACTACGATATGGAGCTTTCCAATTCTCTAGTATACACCGACCGCATCGGCATCCGTGAAGCCATCATGGAGCAGTCCGAAGTCTTTATCTGCCCGGATGTTCCGGACGAGATCAAGTCGGACATCATCCTGCAGTGTGCAAGAAAGAATACAGTTGCCTACATGGTTCCGCAGTACTATGAGATCTCGCTTTTCAAGTCGAGGATCATGAACTTTGACGACCTGATGGTATTTCTGGTCGACCGTCTGACCTTGAAGTTTGAGCAGCGTGTTCTGAAGCGTGTCTTCGATATCGTCGTTTCGCTCCTGGCCCTGATCATCCTTTCTCCGTTCCTGCTGATTGCCGCGATCCTCATCAAGTGCACATCGAAGGGTCCGGTCATCTACCGTCAGGAACGTCTGACACTGAACGAAGAACCTTACTACATCTACAAACTCCGCACCATGTTTGATGATGCCGAGAAGAATACCGGTGCCACCATCTCCGGTGCCAACGATCCACGTGTTACCCCGATCGGCCGCATTCTCCGCCGTTCCAAGCTCGACGAAGTACCGCAGTTTATCAATGTGCTCCGTGGTGAGATGAGTATCGTCGGTCCTCGTTCCGAGCGTCCGGAATTCGCCAAGAAATTCGAAGCCGAAATCCCGGGTTATGACCAGCGCTTCTCCGTCAAAGCCGGTATCACGGGTCTTGCCCAGGTCAAGGGAAGCTACGATTCTTCCGCATCGGATAAGCTCCGTTATGACCTGCTTTACATCAAGAACTACTCTCTGCTCGAAGATATCAAGATCATCCTGCACACCGTGCGTGTTATCTTTACTCCGAAGCTTTATAAGCGGACTTACAGCGAGAACGTGGAGCAGTATGCACCATCGGCGACCCGTGATGAGATCCGTGCTAAGAGAAAAGCAAGAAGCGAACTGCAAAAACAGAGCCGCCCCGAAACTCCGGAAAACGGCACTGAACTTTGATCTTTCTTATTTTCGGGATTCTTTTCAGATCTCGATGAGTCTTTCCAGTCTTGCGATGATATCGTCCCAGTTATAGTGGCAATAGGTGTAGTATTCGCCGTTTTTTCCCATCTCTTCGCGTTCTTTCGGATGATCCATCAGATAGTCCATGCAGGAACAGAATTCATCGTAATCGTGATAGAACAATCCTCCGTTTGAAAGCAGGCAGTGATCCTTCAGTGTCTCGCAGATCCCGTTGACCAGAACAGGCTTTCTCAGCGAAAAGGCTTCGAGTACGGCGATCGAGAGACTTTCAAACATGGACGGCAGTACCAGGAAATCGGCCTGGGAGATCGCCGCGAATTTATCGTTCTCGGAAACAAAACCAAGCGGGATGATCTCGTCGGAAGTGCTCAGATTCAGCGCATTGTTGCCTACCAGAACCAGCGGGACCTTCTTCTTTTTCGCCTGAACACGCTTCGCGTTATACTGCTGGAGATATTCCACCAGTTTCTTACAGCCTTTATTTACATCGACTCGGCCGGCATACACGATATATTCCGACGGGATCTGGTATCGGCTCCGAAAACCCTCCACATCGATCTTTTCCGGAATATCGACACCGCATCCGCCGATGGCACTCGGAAGCTCGCCTGTCAGGAAGCGGTCGTTGACCATGCGCTTTTCACTGGCCGAATTAAAGAACAGGGCTTTGACCTGCGGCATGATCTTCTGAAATGTCGGGATGCGCAGATAGATCTCGTCGTGGGCGGTCGGGATCAGGACAGCCTTCTCGTGGACCTCCGGAACACCATAGACCGTGGTGTAGTAAAGATACGTCATGAAGACAAATGCTTCGTAGTTGTCCTTTTCGGCACGGAGCGCTTCGATCAGACGCGGGCAGTACGGGCCCTGCTTTCGAAACCACAGATCCAGGAACTCGGGATCGAAATCTCCGTCGCCACTGTCAAAGGTCTCTCGAAGCTTCATGTTGACGCGGCCGAATTCCTCGATATCGCGCTCTTCGTCGTTCGGGAAACGGATCACGGTCACGCCGTTGATCGTTTCCTTTCCCGCGGGATATTCATTTTTCCAGGTCTGGTAATCCTTGGCACAGGTCGTAAAGACCGTCACATCATAGTGGGCAGTCAAGCGCTCGGCATAAAGGCGTGCCTCGAGTTCTGCACCGCCGTTTACTTCCAGACCGTATCTTTGTACTACGACAGCTACTTTTTTCACGTCGTCTCCTCCTTTTCCAGAAGCGGAGAAATCGTCTCCCAGAGTCGCGCGCGGACATATTCCGGATCGAAACGCTTGAGTTCTTCCTTCATCCGTTCCTTCTGGATCTTGCGGAATTCTTCGTCTTTTACGATCTGATCGAGAACCGCTGCGGCTTTCCCTGGATCTTTACGCGAAAGAAGGACGCCGGCATTTCCCATCGTCTCACCGATGGCGCCGTAATCGCAGGCCATGACCGGTATCTCGAAAAGATAGGACTCGACGACCGGAACACAGAATCCTTCGTGTTCGCTCATGATGACAAATGCGTGCGCCGTGCGGTAATAGGCCAGGATCTCCGGGAAAGATACATGTCCTGTGAAGATGACCTGATCGGAAAGACCCAGTGCTTCAGCGTATTTTTTCAGCTGGCTGTCGTAAAGCTCCATGCCCGTGGAGGAGCCGGCCAGAATCAATCGGGCGTTCTGGTTATAGTGTTTCACATATTCCGAGAAGACCGCGATGATATCTTCCTGACACTTATTCGGTGCGATGCGGCCGACGAACAGGATATTCGTCTTGCCGTCGCTCATCTTCTCTACTGTTTTCGGATCCGGTGCGGTCTGATAGTCTTCAAACGGGATCAGTACCGGGATCACGACCGGGGCGGAAAAGCCCATCTCAACGAGTTCATCGGCGTTATATCTCGAGTCGGCGATCGCAAGGTCGACATGCCCTGCCATGCGGGATGCTTCCTGACGGCCGTTGTCACTGGCCGCGCTGTGCTGCGGATCGTATTTTCTGAAATACCTGGTCGGAGTCATGTTGTGGTAGATCACGACCTTCGGATTCGGAAGATCCGTAAACCAGTCATTCATCTCGTCGGCTACGGACAGATGGTAAATCACCAGATCGTCGGGAGAAAGAAGCTTCTTTGCTTTTTCAAAGGTCTGGATGCTCTTTGCCGCGCGGCTGCTACTCTTGATATGGTTAAAACGGGCACCGATATGGTTGCCCACGTTCTTATCGAAAAGAAGCTCCGAAATCGCCAGACAGTCGTTACTGACGGCATCTCCGGGCGCGATGGATGTGAGGAACTGCCAGACCTTCTTCATGCCTTTGCCTCCCCTTCTTTAACGGGATACTGCTTCGAAAGAAGTTCCAGGAAGATCTTCATGATCGCAGGTGTCTCAAAGACTTTCAGCCGTTCTTCCTGCTTGGCCTTCATGTCAGAAATCATGTCCGGATCAGAAAGAAGAGCATGCAGGATCGAGGAAGTGGCAGATGGTTCTTTCGATCTGACACAGACGCCGGCATCGCCCATGGTAAGTGGGACGGCACCTGCTTCGTACGCGATGAGAGGCACGCGGAAATACATGGCTTCGAGAAGCGGCACGCAGAATCCTTCGTGTTCACTCATGCAGACAAATGCATCGGCGCTGCGGTAATAAGCCAGGATGTCCGCAAAAGGACAGTGCGATTTAAAAAGCACATCCTTGATCTTCAGTTCGCGGCACATATGGCGGAGTTTGTTAACATAGCCGGTCATGCTGTCGTTTCCGACAAAGATCAGACGGCTCTTGGGATTATGCTGTTTCTTATATTCTGCAAATACCGCGATCACGTCCTCGAGACACTTGTTCGGCACCATACGTCCCACGAAGAGGATGTTGGTATAGCCGTCCGAGAGCTCGTCCATGACATGCCGCGACGGAGTTTTTGCGTAGTCGTCAAATGCGATGACCAGCGGGAGAACGGAAACGTCTTTATAGCCTGCAGCCTTCAGTTCCTCGGCGTTATATTCCGAGTCGGCCCAGGCGGCATCGAAGAATTCGGCACCCTCTTTCAGCTGCTGGCGTGCGCGGAGTGCGGACTTGGCCATAGCTTTGTCATAGGGCTCGAAGAATTCGGCCGGAGTGATGTTGTGGTAGATCATGATCTTTCTGCAGGGAAGATTACGAAGTTTCTTCCAGATCGGTTCCGGCGTGATCCATGCAAAGTGGAAGATCAGGAGGTCTTCGGGCAGAAGATTCTTTTCCACGTCATAGAAAAGAACGGTGTCTGCCTGCGGGATCTCCGGATAGGATTTGACGATGCGGTTTTCGATATTGTTCTTGTCCATCTGGGCATGGATGGCCCAGACTTCATTTCCGACCGCGTCTCCTTTGTTCCACGTATGGATATACTGATAGATCATGCTTTCGGCTCCTCCGGAGCATCCGTCTTTTCACCGAGACGGGCTTTGAGGGTATCGATCTCCTGCTGCATCTTCTCGATCTGATCCGACATCTTCTTATACATCTCGCGCTGGTTTTTGTTCATGCGCGCCACCAGAAGCAACAGTTCCTGATTTGCGGATACGATGTCGTTATTGTACTGGATCTGCGGATAAAGATATCTTCGGGACGGCCAGCAGACGGTCTTGAGGAATGTCTTCTTGAGCTTTCTTCTCATGGGGGACGTCGGCGGATTATGGGTCACCGAGATGATGTTGCTGATCCTTCCGGCATGCGCCAGATAGGAGCTGATGGTCTCGATAGACTCGGCCTTTCCGGTTTCTTCCGTATTCAGTTTTCCGCTGGTCTGGATCCCCATGGAATCCATGACGGCGACCACATTTACGCCCTCCGGATCCATATCGCGGAAGACTTTCTTATAGTCTGTGGTGCTGGGCTCGGCTTTCGCGGCAACCTCTTCCAGTTTTTCTTTCCATACGGAATTGGTTACAAAAGCACTATCGTCACTCATGTATAGTTTCCTCCTGCGCCATAACGGCGACGGTTAATCTCCAAAAGCGGATCAAAGAAGATCCGTTCTGCCCTGACGGCGAAGTTCTTCGACGAGTTTCTTTACGTCCTGATCCTGGTCTTTTTTGATGACCATGATGGTGTCGTCCGTATCGACGATGACCAGATCGGAGACGCCGACGGTCGTGATGATGCGCTTACCGCTCTTGGAGAATACGATACAGTTCTTGGTATCGATACCAACATGCGGCGCACGGATGACATTATCTTCTTCAGTATGCGGGAATACCTCTGCGAGCGCGGACCAGGAACCGATGTCGTTCCAGCCGAATTCAGCCGGGATAACATAGAGATTGCTTGCTTTTTCCATGATGCCGTAATCGACGGAGATGGACTCGAGCTGCGGATAGATCTCGTTGATCTTCGCCTGCTCGTCTTCGGTTGCCAGCTCTCCTTCGATGTTCATGAAGGCCTTATACATGTCCGGCAGATACTGCTGGAAGGCCTTTAAGATGACGCTGGTTCTCCAGATGAACATACCGCTGTTCCAAAGATACTTTCTGGAATTGACGTATTCCTGGGCACGGAGCTTGTTCGGCTTTTCGATAAAGCGCTCGAGCTGGAAAAGTTCCTTATTGCTTCCGACCTGCTCACCGATACGGATGTAGCCGTAGCCGGTAGCCGGATAGGTCGGCCAAAGACCGATCGTGACGATGTTATCGCTGTTTTCGGCAGCGTCAAATGCCATCGACAGAACGCGCTGGTATTCATTTACATCAGAGATATGGTGATCGGCGGCAAGGACTGCCATGAGGCAGTCGCCGTATTCTTTATGAAGGCGTGCAGCGGCGTAGAGTACGCAGGGTGCGGTATTCTTTCCGACCGGCTCGACGAGGATGTGGGATCTGTCAAAGTCCGACGGAAGCAGAGTGCCCATCAGCTGAGCCTGCTCGCGGTTGGTTACGATATATGTGTCCTTTGTGGAAATCAGTTTGTCGTAATGCTTGATGGTCTCGTTGATCATCGGTTCATCACTTGTCAGAGAAACGAGTTGTTTCGGACATGACATACGGGAGATCGGCCAGAATCGGGTACCCCCGCCACCTGCCATGATAACGGCAACTTTTTTCATTTATCCTCTTCCTCCATTTTCAATTAAGCATAGATAGTGTTATTATAGCACGTACAAGGGCTTTTGCGGAATACCGGGAAGGAGGTGCGGCACGTGAAAAAACTGATCGTCTGCGATATCGATAACACGCTTCTGCCGGCCGGCGGAAAGATCTCTTCCGTCACTTCCGAAGCACTTGCTTCTTTGGGTCCGGATACGGGGTTTACGATCGCGACCGGCCGTTCCTTCCACGTCGTCCGAAAGTTCGTCGAAGACTTTGATCTGAAGCTTCCGGTCATCACGAGTAACGGCGCCCAGCTTTACGATTACGAAAACGAGACGTCTCTTTTTGAGACCTTGATCCCTCCGGCGACCGTTCAAAAGCTTCTTAAAAAGCTCCTTGACGAGGATTTTGATTTCGTTGCCTATGCCGACGCGGGCATTTACTTTCGCCCGAAAAGCGAGCATCTGGCATTCTTTAAAAACTATAACGCGTCCGTGCGCCCCGAGCAGCGCGCGCCCATGATCCCTCTTTCCGAGGAAGATCTTACTGCTCTTTCCAAAAAGATCACGAAAGTTCTGGTGTATTTCCCGACGGAGGAACTGACCGCTTCTCTTTCGAAGTGGAAGACCTTAGAAGTGACCGCCTCGATGCATCGTGTCATCGACATCATGGCAAGTGGCGCGACCAAGGGAAATGCGGTCGTTGCGCTCGCAAAGCACCTGGATATCCCGCTTTCGTCCGTCTATTGTTTCGGAGACGGCGACAATGACGTCAGCATGTTTTCTTGCGGCGCGGTGGGCGTTGCGATGGGAAATGCTTCCGAAAAAGTAAAAGCACAGGCTTCTCTCGTCACCCGTTCCTGCGAAGAGGACGGCGTCGCCTATGCTTTAAAGAATCTTATCTGATTTTTCTCAGAGCGAGCGGATCTTCTCGCTGATACTTGCCGCAACGACACTCCAGTCGAATACTTTCTCGGCAAATGCTCTGGCCCGCTTGACCATATCGTCACACTTTTCCAGTTCGAACCCACGTACGGCTTCATCTGCATTTTCCACGCTGGTCGTGATAAAGAGCGACAGGTCGTCGATGCCACGGGCTCCGAATTCCGTCGTGATCGTCGGGATACCGGATGCCATATAGTCGAACATTTTCAGGTTCGTTCCGGAACCGGACTCCATCAGGTTCAGGGCAAAGTCCACACAGGATGCCACTTCGGCCTTCTCTTCTTCAGTGACCAGACCCAGAAGCGCGACGTTCGACGGGAGCTTCTTATGGCGGAAATATTCACACTGGCTTCCCAGAAGCAGGAAACGCACTTTCTTGCATTTCTTCGCGACTTCGATAACGCTCTCGGCGGCTTCGAGGTTCGGCTGGTGGTAAGATCCCATGAACATACCGACCGTCTCTTTTTCGAGGCGCTTCTTTTTCTTATTCTCCATACGCTCGGCGATCGAGATGAAGTGGATATCGGAGCAGTCTACGCCGTTCGGCACGACGAAGATGCGGGACGGATCGGCGTGATACATCTCGACGATCTTATCCTTATCCTGCTGCGAGCATGTCATGATCAGGGCACTTTCGGTGCAACACTTGCCTTCGGTATCGCGAAGAGTATTTAATACCTGCGTGGTATACGCACCCTTCTGGTACATCTTCTCTTTCAGGAGATACTCGACGTTATGCGCTTCGTGGATCATCTTCAAGTTCGGCTGCGCATCGATCACGGACTTGACCTGCGGGTAGGCATACGGATGGCTGATCACGACCCACTGGGCGTGTACGCACTTTTTCTTCAGGATATCCGTATACTTCGGCGTCAGATCGCCAAAGAGGATCATGTCCATATCGGTAGCCGGAACGCCGACAGCCGCTTCGAGTTCTCTGGCACGGGCCTGCTGGGCATCGGTCCTCGGGATCACGGTTTCGACCATGCCCGGTGCGATACGGCGGCATCTGTATTTTTCAAAGTTATGCGTCAGGCACACCAGTTCAACATCCACATCTCTTGCGAGGTTCTTATAAAGACCGAAGATTCTGGCCTGGCCGCCACCCTGCGGCGGATAGATGCTGTAGGAAAGTGCGACGACGATGCGCTGTCTTTTCGGACGAAGGCCGTTCTCGTCGATATCTTTGAGAAGATCCTCCGTTGCTTTTTCCCAGGTGATCTCCTTGACTTTCTTTTCGGCGTTCTGGCCCATGGTCTTCGCTTCGTCTTTATGGGAAGCCAGATAGTCCAGCTTCTCGGCGATCGCCATCTCGTCGAAAGGAACGACGAATCCGGTCTTTCCGTTTTCAACGAATTCATTCGGGCCACCGGCGTCAACGGTCGTAAGGACCGGCTTTTGGTGCATCATGGCCTCGATCGTGATGTAGCCGTAGTCCTCATCCATCGGGAAATACGGAACACAGATCGCTCTGGCGTAGTAGTCATTTACTTCTTCATCGGAGACAAATCCCATCAGGTGGATACGCGGATCGTCCTTGGAAAGTTCCTCGAGGCGTGCTTTTTCCGGACCGGTACCTGCGATGTAAAGATGTGTATCGCTCTTTACGTGCTTCATGGCGCGGATCAGCATATCGATACGCTTCGGACCGTCCAGACGGCTGCACATGAAGAAGAATTCGCCTTCTTTGCAGGTCGCGTCCTTTAGGATCGTCGGCGGATAGATCGTCTCGACGGTGGCATTTTCCGGGAAATAATCTTTTCTCTTTTTTACGGTATCCGAGATCGCGCAGTGCTTCTGAAGACCCGGACGGTCGAGTGCGACGCGGTCCATATAGTGGATCAGATCACGGATGAACGGTCCCGGGAAAGCAAAGTACTCCTGCGGGATCGGCTTATTTTTCAGAGCATAGAGCTTGTTGAAGAATTCTTCGAGCTGGTCGTAGAAAGGATGGGTCTGCATGTAGTCGAGGATCTCATCGATCTCCGGCACGCCTCTTTTTACTTGCCCCGGAAGACCCATCAGGTGATAGGTGTCATAGAGGCCTCGGAGAGTATGCAGCATCCACACGATCTGGTTGTCATGCGGGATCATCCAGGAAGGATATTTCGTGGAGATCACCAGATCGAAGTGTGTCAGATCCAGGTTATAGAACATGCGGTAGCTGTCGATCAGATCCCAGAAACTGTGCTCTTTCGTGGGAAGCTTGATCAGCTCGGCCTGATGCTTCGTATTCTTGTTGATGGACTCACAAAGTCCCCATGCCAGATTCTCTGCACCACCGATGGTAAACGGGACCGGACTGGGGCTGACTACTGCGATTTTCATGGTTTTCCCCTCACTTCTTCGCGATCACGGCATAATCCTGGCTGCCCCAGATCAGTTCGGACAGCAGGTAGATTCCGTCATTGACTTCTTTGGTATTGGCCACTTCGCCGTCGGCAAGAAGCGGCAGGCTGTAAGGGATACGGCTCTGCTTGGTGTAAAGGATGGTCACGTCGGTAAAGCCTGCGGTCTCCATGATGAACTTCATGGTCTTCGGGTGGACCGGCTTTTCGTGAGTCATATCCATGTAGAATGCATTTGTATAGGTGGAAAGGCAGGTCGGGTTCGGGGTCTCGAAGATCACGACGCCGTCCTTTTCGAGTTTCTCATAGCAGGTCTTGCAGAGATTCAGAAGATAAGCAGGCTTGAGGTGCTCGATCAGCTGGAAGCCGACGACCGCATCTACGGACTCGGCAGGCAGGGACTGCATATATTCGAGTGCGTCCATCTTTCTGACGTCCATACCCTTGGCACGGCACTCTTCGTAGAACTTCGTATAGGTCTCGACTCCGATACCATGCAGACCGTAGTCACGCAGAAGCTCGAGGAATTCGCCTCTGCCACAGCCGAGGTCGATGACTTCCTTCTTCTCTTTGAGGTACGGGATGTATTCTTCCTGACGGACGCGGATGCTCGCCTCGTCGCCGCGGAAATATCCTTCGAACTGGTCATAGTCGACCACGTCATATACGTTGTTGTTCTGCATCTCGATCAGGCGGTGCAGATGGGCGATCTCTTCGGTCGCCGCCGCGTTAAATGCATTCTGGTCATCCAGGAGCGGCTGGATGATGGGGCAGATCATCTTTCTGAAGAAACGGCGCACGATTACGATGAACTTGCCGATGAATTTTCTATGGGACTCCAGCGGATGTCCGTAAACGACAGTGCTTTTGGAGATGAGATTGGCGATACGGGCATTGCCGCCGTTGGCCGCGGTGCCGGCCGACATATCTTCGAAGTTGGACTTATGGCCCAGTACCTTCTCGACCACAGAGCTCATGGAAGCGCCTCCGTCTCTCTGGTCCTGCTCGATCTCATTTAGAATCTGGTTAATATTCTCGTCTGTTTTACTCATGGTCTTGTCAGCTCCTCTACAACTTTCTTCCACGAGATCTCCATCTCGTCTAAGTGCTTCCTGCCCATCGTACCCATTTCTTTGGCCTGCTCTGACGAACCTGCGATGGCATCGATGGCTTCGGCAATATCCTTCGGGTCAGGCTCACAGACCTTACCCGTCTTGTTATCCAGCAGGAACTCCAGAGGTCCTCCACTGTCGCGGCAAGTGATGACCGGTCTTGCGGCCGCCATCGCTTCCAGCGTGATGTAGCCATAGTCTTCGTCCTTCGGGATGAAAAGTACGGCTCTTGCACGGGAATATAACTTGATCTTTTCCTCCTGCGGGATGAAGTCCATGATCTTTACGCGGTCGCCGAGCTTATGCTGTGCGATCAGGTCCTGGATCTCCTTAAGAAGGAACGGGTTTTCCGCGTGTCCCACGATATAGAGCTTGATCTTACTCTTTGTCAGTGCCAGCGCTTCGACCGCCAGTTTCTGTCTCTTGGTCATGTTGATGCGGCTGGGCATGAGGATGTAGTCTTCGTAGTCGTCCGCGAAGAACTGATCCATATCCGGGCACGGGTGATATAAAGGTGTAGAGGCGATGCCGTTAAAGCGCTGCATGCGGTTGCTGACATTCTGCGCGATCGTGTAGATACGCTTGGCCTCCGGAAGATATTTGTTATCTGCGTTTTTGACGATGGTGCGGTAGTATCTGCCCTCGTCGTCATTTTTCAGCGGGCTGTATTCCGTATCGAAAAGCTCATACGCCTGACGGTGCTGGTGCAGCGCCCAGACGACTTTATTGTCGTGCGGCATAAAGTATGCCGGGAATTTCAATCCGATACAAAGATCGACGTGTCCGCCCCAGGAGTTGTTGATGTCCATCAGACGGGACGCCACGATATGATTCTCAAGGAAATGCCCCGGCTGGTCGATAAAAGGCATGGTCACGATCTCTGCTTCATGGCCTTCGGTAATCAATGCCTGCTTCAGATTGGCAGCCAGAAATTCGGCGCCTCCGGTGATGTACGGGATCTGGACTGTTGTGATCGCAATCTTCATATGCCTCTCCTAGCCGGCGTCTTACGCCTTATTTCTATAATCTTCAAGCACATCCTTCAAGGTCTGTTCGATGGGATAACGGGGCGTAAATCCCGTATCGGCATGAAGCTTGGTATTGTCGCTATAGACTTTCGGAAGACTCGTCGTCTCCTTCATGGAAGGCGGAAGGACGGTCGATGCCTTGGCCTTTTCGCTCATTCCGATCAGAGAAGAGACGATATCGTGGATATAGTAGGCCTGACCGGATCCGACATTATAGATCTCGCCTTTTCTTCCCTTCTCCAGAAGAAGACGGTACGCGTGGACCGTATCACGGACATCGGCGAAATCACGCCAGCCGTCCAGAGATCTCACTTCGATCTTGTCGGTCTTTCCTCTTTCGAGATCGACGATGCGCTGACAGTAATCCGTGACCACGAATCCGGGCTTCTGACCGGGACCGATGTGGTTAAAGGAACGGGTCATGATGATGTCCATATCGTACTTTCTCATCAGGACTTTGACCAGGGATTCCTGTGCGCTCTTGGAAACGTCATACGGGCTTTCCGCCAGCTGGGGCGCGTCTTCTGCGATCGGACCCGGCGGGCAGTTTCTTACATCATACTGGTTGGCCGATCCGATCAGGATCAGTCTTGTCGAAAGATTATTCTTTCTGATCGCTTCGACCAGATTTACGGCGATATCGATATTGATATGCATCGTCAGGATGACTTTCTCCCAGGAAAGTCCGGGAGCTGCCTGACCTGCGAGATTAAAGACCGCGTCCGGCTTCTTTTCCGCGATGATGCGGTCGACCGCTTCCGGGTCGAGCATATCCGCAACGATGGTATCCGGATCGGAAGATACGATATCTACACCCCACACGTCATAGCCGGCTTCAAGCAGTTCGGCGCGAAGATAACGGCCGGCAAATCCGCCGATGCCGATGATGCCTACATTCTTCATGACTCGGACTCCCCCTTTTCTTCGGACTTTCTGATCTCCCAGGAATGGTCGAAATTCACGATGCCGATTCCCGAACGGTCAGATTCCACTTCAAATTCGCAGTAGTTCCGATAGAAATCCATCGGCACTTCATTTTCATCGATAATGGCTACGGAGAAGATATACTTTCCTCCGAGAAGATCCATGTTTTCTACGTGAAATGTCACGATGCCCTCATCGGAAGGGAGCTTTGTCGGCACCTCATCGATCCGCTGGTTCGTTCCGTAGATCAGATCACGGTTCTGGCAGTGGAACGCGATACCGAAGATATTCTCGTGGCCGGGTTCGTTGACCTTATAGTGGATGTCGATCGAGAACGGTTCGCCACGCTTGAGGCAGGTCGTTTCCTTTCCGTCCTTGTCACGGAAGACGGACTTTGTGATGACCGACCATCCCGTTCCGAAATGATCCGATGTCGTATCGATCTCGGGTTCGTCCGATGCATTCGGGTCTTCTGCCGGTTCTTCCGGCTCCGGCTCGGGTTCCGGTTCAGGTTCTGCTTTCTCCTGCTTCTGGGCCTCGAGATATTCTCTGTATGTCGAGATAACGCTGGAGATCTCACCGGTTGCCGCAACGACACCGTCGGAGATCCAGACACCTCGGTCACAGAATGTTTCGATCGTATACAGGTCATGCGATACGATAACGATCGTCATGCCGTCTTTTTTCAACTGGCGGAGCTTGTTTAAGCACTTCTCCTGGAAGTTGGCGTCACCTACGGCGAGGATCTCGTCGATGAGGAGGATATCCGCATCTACGTTGATTGCAACGGAGAATGCCAGACGCATATACATACCGGATGAATACGTACGTACCGGGTTGTCGATATAGTCGCCGAGCTCGGAGAACTCGATGATATCGGCAAGACGCGCGTCGATTTCTTTCTTCGTCAGACCGAAGATCGCGGCATTGGTATAGATATTTTCACGACCGGAAAGATCCGGATGGAAACCGGCACCCAGCTCGATAAGGCAGGATACACGTCCGTCGATCTTCACTTCGCCCTTGTCCGGATACATGATCCTGGAAAGGAGCTTGAGGAAAGTACTCTTACCGCAGCCGTTTACACCTAAAAGGCCGACCGCCTCACCTTTTCTGACCTGAAGATCTACGCCCTTTAAGACCCATCTTTCCTCATAGAGATTTCTCTTGTGGAAGAGGAGTTTTTCTTTCAGGCTGGAGCCTTTGTCATAGTAAACACGATATTTCTTATGGATCCCGCTGGCCTCGATGACCACTTCGCGGGTGTTGACTTTTTTATAGTTTGATCCCGGTAACTTAAATCCTGCCATCTTACAATTCCTCCGCGAAACGACGCTTCAGTTTTCCGAAGATCAGGAAACCGAGAATGGTGAATATAAGGCCCATACCTGCCGCGGTAGAAAGCGTCAGGAGCTTCGGCGCACGTCCGTAGTACATGATGTCACGGTATGCGATGATGACCGAAGTCATAGGGTTGATGTAGAAGATCTTCTGCAGATGCGGCTTGCCGTTTAAGATCGACACGTCATACATGATCGGTGTCAGGAACTGCCAGGCCATGGTGATGATGCTCAGGATATATTCCAGATCGCGGAAATATACGGTCATCGCCGAAGTGATCATGGTGATGCCCAGCGCGAGGAAATACTCGACGATCATGATGATCGGAAGATATAAAAGCGCCACGGGATTTAAGGTTCGTCCCGCGATAATGACGACGGCAAATACCACGATATACGTAAGGAGCATATTAACAAATGCAGAGGTCACGTACGAGATCGGCAGGACTTCACGCGGGAAGTAGATCTTGGTGACCATGCTCGACTGCGAGATGACGCAGCCCGCGCCTCCGGAGATACTTGTCGAAAAGAAGATCCACGGGATCAGGGCGACGAACAAAAACAGATAATACTGCTCGATATCCTGGCGCATGATGGTGGAAAAAACTAGCGTATACACCAGAAGCTGCAAAAGCGGGTTGATAAAGGTCCACATGAATCCGAGGACGGATGCTTTGTACCTTCCTTTCAAATCCCGCTTTACAAAGCCGATGATCATCTGGCGATAGTTGTAGAGTTCTTTGAGGATGTTCATGTACTTACTTTTCGGCCGACACCAGTTCGAAGTCGTTCTTCACCATACGTTCTACAAGCTGAGAGAAAGAGATCTCGCGCTTCCAGCCCAGTTTCGTCTCTGCCTTTTCCGGATTACCGAGCAGAAGCTCAACTTCTGCAGGACGGAAGAACTGCGGATTGACCTTGACGACAACTTTACCGGTTGCTTCATCGATACCCTTCTCGTCGACACCTTCGCCTTCCCAGCGGATCTTGATGCCCAGGTGGGAGAACGCGGTCTCTGTAAATTCACGTACTGTACGGGTCTCGCCGGTTGCGACAACATAGTCATCCGGCTTATCTGCCTGCAGCATCAGCCACATAGCACGAACATAGTCCTGAGAGTGTCCCCAGTCACGCTTTGCGGAAAGATTTCCGAGCTCGACGCACTCCTGCTTGCCCAGCTTGATGCGGGCAGCGGCATCGGTGATCTTACGGGTAACGAACTCCTTGCCGCGGCGCTCGGATTCGTGGTTAAACAGAATACCGGAGCAGGCAAACAGATCGTAGCTCTCTCTGTAGTTCTTGGTGATCCAGTGTCCGTAGAGCTTGGCAACTCCGTACGGGCTTCTCGGATAGAAAGGTGTTTTCTCACTCTGCGGCACTTCCTGTACCAGGCCGAACATCTCGGATGTGGATGCCTGATAGAAACGTGCTTCCGGCTTTACGATACGGATCGCTTCGAGCATGTTCGTAACGCCGATCGCATCGATGTTGGCGGTAGCCAGCGGCTGCTCCCAGGATGTAGCAACAAAGCTCTGGGCAGCCAGATTATATACTTCGTCTGCCTGGGAGACCTTCATGGCCGTAACCAGGGAGACCGGATCTGTCATATCTGCATAGATGAAATGGATCTTGTCCTTGATATGTTCAACGTTGCCGTAATCTACGACACTCTTTCTTCTCATGATTCCGTATACTTCATAGCCCTTTTCCAGAAGCAATTCAGCGAGATAGGAACCATCCTGACCTGTAATACCAGTAATGAGTGCATGTTTCATGAATCATAACCTCGAATCGCAAAGTGATATCGTTTTATTTTATCACATCATAGATCGCCTGACCATATGACAGTGTCGTCGCATCCCACGAAAACTTGTCCACTTGGGCCTTCATTTTCGTATCAAGTGTCGCTTTGTCATATTTCTTTGAAAGGAAGATCTCGATTCCTTCGGCAAATGAACTTGCGTCCTGCGGATCGGCAAGATATCCGGCGTCCCCGACGACCTCAGGAAGAGATGCCGCGCGGGACACGACTGCCGGGGTTCCGCATGCCATGGCTTCGAGAGCCGGGATACCGAAACCTTCGTATACAGACGGGAAAACAAATACGTCCGCGATACGGTACAGATCGATCTTGTCCGACTCGGAAAGATAGCCTGTGCGGATGATGTCCGAAGCAAACGGCGAGGTTTCGATCTTTTCCAGAAGGGATTCATATTTCCAGCCAAGACCTCCGCCGATCACGAGTTTCAGATCCGGATGGTCTTTTTTGAGCATCTCGAATGCTTCGACCAGACGGCCCACATTCTTTCTCGGCTCCAGTGTGCCCAGATAAAGGATATACTCGCCCGGGATGTTCCATTTGCCGCGGACGCGTTTTTCGACGCTCTTTCTTTCTCTGTCATCTCTACAGGGGCTGTAGATCCGGCTGTTGACGCCGCAGTACGCGACACGGATCTTTTCTTCCGGAACGCCGAGACAGTCGATGACTTCCTGCTTGGTAAATTCACTTACCACCATGATCGTCTCTGCTTTTTCGCAGGACGCCGGAAGGCAGCGCGTTAGAAGACGCTTGTTTCTGGCATCCATCATCTCCGGATAACGGGAGCTGACCATGTCATGCACGGTAATGATGGATTTTCCTTTCAAGCCCATCGGAACCAGAAAATTGAAAAACAGCGTGATATCGTTATCAGTCTTGAGAAGTTTTTCGTAAGGGACGATGCTGCCCATCTTTCCCAGACGATTATAAAGCCCCAGCGGCATGAGATGACACTCTTTCATCTCACAGTCTGAGGCAGGTTTGTCGAGGTGCTGTCTTACAAAGTCAGCACCTCCGTTACGTTTTAAGAAATCAAATACGTGAAGTTCGACGGAAGCGTATCCGCCTTTTTCGAGATTCGGCGCAAGACGACGTGCAACCTCTTTAGTATACGTTCCGATACCGGTGAGGTTCGACGACGCCAGTGGCTGCATGCTTAAAGCAATACGTCTCATTTGTGATTCAGTTCAGCCGTCCTTTACTCCTTAATGGAAACATGCATGGACTTGGCGATGATAAAGAAGCGGCGGTTTTCCACCTTGATCTTGAAAATGTGATATCCCTGACCGATATGATATCTTTCATTCATCTGGTAGAATTCCTCCTGAGGAGCCAGGCCAATGAAGTCCCCGCCTTCATAAGTGAAGCGCATAGGACAGGATACCATAAAAGGCTGCATGAATACAATTTCCAAAACCGGCTCCGCAAATTCATCCGGCTTGCCGACCAGTACGACCTGCTCACAATCTGCAGACTGGATTTCAAAATACATCCAAAGGACGTCTGCGAGACAGTCTTTAATCGAATTGAATTTGACTAAACATTCGTTGGCAGTCATTCACGTGCCCCCCTGTTTTCTAGGATAGTTCAGAGTATACTCGCATCTTTTGGACTTTTAAAGTCAAAAACCCTCGGCAAAATCGACAATTTTGGGAAGAAATGGGACTATTTTTCAAACTTTTTCCTTATTTTCTTCGCATATTTGTCACTTTTCTTCACAGATATAAACACAAAATAACCGTCTTGTTCATAAATTTTTACGCCACCGAAGATGGCGATCATCTTGTTCTTATACCACTCTTTGCGCTTGGTCACCAAAACCATACAACCGCCTGTTTTCAGTCGGTTGAAGCCTTTTTCGATGAATGCTTTCGCCACAGAAAAATCCGTGTGGTAAGGAGGATTCGATAAGATCCAGGTAAAGTCATTATCCGGAACTGCGCTCAAATCGGGTCCGCAGACAAATGTCGCGCCATTTATGGAATTTTGTTCAAAATTTTCATGACTGATCGCAACTGCCTTCGGATCGATGTCCGTAAGCACCACATTTTCCCCGCCGATGCGCCTTGCAGCCCACAATCCGACGATTCCCACGCCGCATCCGAGGTCTAAGACTTTGTCCCCTTCCTTGAGCTCAACGTGGGACAGCATCAGGCGCGTCCCGGCGTCCTGACCCCGGGGCGAGAAAAGAGAGGAATCCGTTTTGATGCGGATTTCCTCTCCCATATCTTCCCAGATATATTCACTCATGTTTCCCATGTGACCGCTCTCAGAGTCTGGCCTTTACACAGGAAGAAACGATCTCTTTGGTTTCTGCGAGACGATTGACCGAGTCTTCTCTTGTCGTCGCATAGATACCGAAGTAGATCTTCAGTTTCGGCTCTGTACCGGACGGACGAGCGCATGCCCAGTCGAGGCCCTTGTCGCCGCCGAGCTCATAAAGCAGAACGTTGGAGACCGGAAGATCGATCGGGGTGACTTCTACGCCGGAATCGGTAAATGCATAGCGCTTGGATGTCTGGTAATCACGAACGGCTACGATCGGTGCGCCGCCGAGAAGCTTCTGTGCTTCTTCTTTATTCTTTACGCCTTCGAGTTCAGCACGCAGAGACTTCATCGCGCCGGAGATCTTCTCGACGCCTTCTTTACCTTCGAGTGTGAAGGAAACGGCTTCTTCGAAACCATAACCGAAACGCTGGTAGATGCTCTCGAGTCTGTCGATGAGAGACTGTCCGCGTTCCTTGGACTGAGCCTGCATACCTGCGATCAGCATCGCGGCAACAACGGCATCCTTATCACGAACATTTACACCGGACAGATAACCATAGCTCTCTTCGAAACCGAACTGGAAGTGCTTGTTGCCGAATTCGTCGTCGATCTTGATGCGCTCGCCGATGAACTTAAAGCCGGTCAGTACTTCCTGCAGCTCGACGCCATAGTAACGGCAGATCGCGCCGGCAAGCTTACTGGATACGATCGTGGTAACGGCAAACGGATTCGCCTCGAGTGTACCCGCGGACTTCTTTGAATCCAGGATATAGTCCAGAAGCATCAGTCCGATCTGGTTTCCTGTAAACGGAGCATAGACTTCTTTTCCGTCTTTTACGGTACGGACGGCTACGCCTACACGGTCACTGTCCGGATCGGTACCGATAACAAGATCGGCATCCACTTTCTTTGCAAGTTCGATCGCCATCGTGAGCGCCGCCGGATTCTCCGGGTTCGGAGTTTCGACAGTCGGGAAATCACCATTCGGCAGTTCCTGTTCCGGAACAACATATACGTTTTCGAAACCGACCTTCTTCAGGATACGGCGTACCGGCTTGTTGCCCGAGCCGTGAAGAGGTGTATAAACGATGGACATGTCTTTCTGGTTCTGGATCGCCTGACGGTCGATGACGAGCTTATCGAGCATGTCGGTATAATCCTCGTCGACCTTGGCACCCCAGTAAGTAAGAAGTCCTTTTGCCTGTGCTTCTTCAAGTGTATCCGGACGGATGGTACGGATATCTTCGATGCCCTCGATGAATCCGAGGATCTTCGATGCGGCCTCCGGCGGAACCTGACCGCCGTCCTCACCGTATACCTTGTAGCCGTTGTACTTCGACGGGTTATGGCTGGCGGTGATCATGACACCGGCAAATGCCTTATGGTAACGAACCGAGTAGCTCAGCATCGGTACCGGACGAAGCTCGTCGGAAAGATAAACACGGATACCCATGGATGTCAGGGTACGTGCCGTGATGGAAGCAAACTCAGGAGAGAAATGACGGGAGTCGAAGGAGATGGATACACCTCTCTTCATGGCCTCTTCACCCTCGCTCTGGATATATTTACCAAGACCTGCAGAAGCTTTGGTAACCGTATACAGATTCATGCGGTTGGTACCTGCTCCCAGGATGCCGCGAAGTCCGCCTGTTCCGAATTCCAGATCGCGGTAGAAACGCTCCTCGATCTCCTTCGGGTCGTCCTTGATGCCGATCAGTTCCTCTCTGGTCAGCGCGTCAAAATACGGATCGGTACTCCACAAATTGTATAATTCCTGTACGTTCATATTAAGTCTCCTCCTTCTCCTTGTTGGACTTTTGAGTAGTTTGCCTCTTTTTACAAATTATAAACGATACCAGTGCAAACAGGACAGTACCTGCAGCAGAAGCTGCAAGACCGGCATGCCAGCCCGGCGGTGTAAAGCGAAGTTCGACTGCGTGATTTCCGGCAGAAAGCGGGATGCTGATCAGTGCGTCCTGATACGAAACGAGTTCCACCTTCTGTCCGTCTACGGTTGCTTCCCATCCCTTTTCAAAAGGAACGGTCAGGATAAGTGTCTTTGCCTCTTCACAGGAAGCCTGAAGGGAGATGTGTCCATTTTCCACATTCAGATTCGAGACGCCGGAAGAAAGCTTGTCCACATGCGGCTTAAGGTTTTCTGCGTTGCAGTATGCAAAGATCGGTTCGAAAGACGTAAATACAGGAGAGTCGGAACGGATGTCTACTGTGATCGTCTCGCCTTTCTTATACGCACCGAGGTTGATGATCTGCGAATAGTAAGAAGACGTATCCTGCACGAAGATCAATTTGTCGTTTACATAAATATCGCCGACGCAAGTCAGGTACAGATAAGGAATGATCAGGTAAAGCGGCTTATCCTCTTCTACTTCAAACTTGGTGCGAAGTACGATCGGCATCTTGTCACTGTTTCTCGTATAGTACTTGAGTTCTTCCGAGCGGCAGTTCTTGTTCTCCTGATTCAGGGAATTGTCCACTATGACACCCACTGCCATCGAAGCCTTCGGGCGTACGACCGATTCCTGAGCATTGTAGATCTCCCATTCTGTTGTGAATGTATCGTAGATATCGGATGCCTCAAGACCAGACAGAGAATGGATCCAGTTTTCCTGGAACGTGAAATAGTCTTTCTTATGCTCGTCTTTTTCCAACGCGTATCCGTCAAATGCACCGGCATCTGCTTCTGCGAGCATTGCAATCGACGCCGCATAGGGATTCTCATAAAGATAGAACGTATCCGCGTTGGTGACATAGTTGACGCCACTGAGATTGTGACTGTTCGTGATCAGATAACGAATACCCAGGATCGAGTCAGCCGGAATAATGCTGCAGGTATGTTCTACGCAGAAGTAGTTGTAATTCGCCTGATAACCCAGCTGCTTTAAGAAGTGATTCGTTCTCTTATTTGCCATGGAGGCAAAGATGCTGATACCATTCTTTCCGGCGTAGAAAGCAGTCGTATTGCCTCTCATATAGTCATGCCATGGATAGTGGATCTCCGAACGGGACCAGCGGCTCGTATCTTCTTTGGATCCCAGGATCTCTACCGCTTCGATCATGTCCTCAAACTGCGGACCATCGTTGGTGCCGCTGAACGCAGCCGGCATGTAGCAGTGCGGGTTAAATACCACGATCTCAACCAGGATCACGGCTGCCAGGAAACCTGCACCATACTTCCTCAGATTCACGATCTGCTCCGGCCACTTCGAAAGCGTCATACCATAAAGCAGCAGGGCGATCAGAGCGGCGATCAGGAGAGTTGCGAGGAATGTGCTGTTTTCTTTGCTCATGGCTCCTGCACTCTGCGAGATACATGCAAGGCCGGCGATGATGCCGTATGAGATGAGATAATGCTTTTTCGATGCTTCTTTCATGTGCAGGAACGAATAGTACGCGACAAGGATCATGACAAAAGACATCAGATAGGAATAGCGGTAGTTAAACCAGTTCGGCGAATCGAAAAGATGCCATGCACGATTCAGAAGCGGCATGTGGAAAGAAACCAGTGCCGCACCCAGCGCCACACCGATCAGGATCTTGAGTTTCTTCGTAAAATGTTTATTGAAGAAGAAAAGGATGCAAAGGAACAGAACAGCCAGACCGCTGAATACCATCGGCAGGTTCTTATCGAGTTCCGGTCCTCCGGTATTCAAAAGCTGATCTACGAAGGATACCAGTTTGAACGAGGGATCCAGCGTGATCGCTTCTGCTTTTGTGAAGTCTCCGTTTCTCAGGGTATCCAGTCCTGCAGGAACCAGGATACATGCACTCATCATGGCTCCGACGATCGCGGACAGGATAAAGAGTCCAACCGTCTTCAGGGCGCCCTTTTCATCCGCTTTAAATGCACCGGAGTATGCCATGGTCGAGATAAGATAGATGAACGAGAAGATACCTACCATGTAGGCCATGTAATATCCGGAAACAAAAAGAACGAGAAGCAGAAGCGTCAGAAGCGGCCACTTCTTGTGATTCTTTACAAAGCTGTCAGTAAGCAGGATCAAAAGCGGAAGGATCGCAAATCCATCGAGCCACATGATGTTGAACATGAATACCATGATAAAAGAACAAAGCGGATACATCATGCCGAAAAGGATCGAAAATCTGCTCTTTTCCTCAAACTTTCTGTCGAGGAGCCATGTCATAAAAGCACCGGCCAGAGAAAGCTTTACGGTGATCAGGATCGTGATCGCTTCCGGGAGGCGGGACTCAGGAAACAGGAACACCAGAAAGCTCAACGGACTGGAAAGATAGTACGCGAAAACACCCATGGAGTTCTGTCCCATACCGAGACTCTGCGAATAAAGAAGAGACTGTCCGGATTGAAGCGCATGCTTATATCCGATCAGATACGGGCCATACTGTGCGCCCAGGTCAGATGTCAAACTGTTTCTTGCACCGAACGGGATGATCTGGTTGACAAAGAAGATCAGGATCATCGCCGCAAATGTGGTGAAAAATGCGATCAGCGGTTTCAGATCCTTCTGTATGTGTTTGCGAGATGCCAGTTCATTTTTTTCAATCATACGTTACTTAATCCTTTTTCTTTTTGGGAGCGGGCTTCTTCGCGAGTACCAAAGAGAAAAACAGCCCCAGCACCACACCCACTGCACTGATTATAACACCAATTCGCATGCCCGGAGGGGCGAAAGTGAATTCGACGTGGTGTGCGCCGGAAGAAAGATGCACACCGACAAATGCTTCCTGATATACTTCGACCGGAACGGAAACACCATCTACCTTTACCGTCCAGCCCTTCTCATACGGGATCGTCGTCATCAGGAACTGTTCTTCGGACGAATCCGTGTCTACCGTGACTTGATCTTTCGACACATTGACCTGCTTGACGGTTCCGCGAAGGATCGATGTCTGTGCTTCCAGCACATCCGTATGACAGTACGCAAAGACGGGTTCAAAGCAGGCGAAGATCTCTTCGGATGTCTGAATATCCACGACACATTGTGTTCCCACCGGATAGGCACCCAGATCGATGATCACGCTGTAATAGGAATCCGACTCTTCTTTATAGACCTGCTTTCCATTCACATATACCGACATGCCGCAGGCCTTCATGGCGGCAGGTACAGAAAGATAAAGCGGGGATTCTTCTTCGACAACAAAGCTGGTACGAAGGACCATCAGTGCCTTGTCACAATTCTTTACATAGTAGCAAAGGGCTTCCGAAGCTGCCGCGGGATTTTCCCGGTTCAGTCCGTCTCTTCTCACGTTCGACGCAGGGACCATCGTCTTCGCCGGCGTCAGGGATCTTTCACCGTTATAGACTTCCCACTCTTGCTTAAAGCAGGTATAAAGTTCAGAAGCATCCTGCCCGGTAAGTGAGGTGAGCCATCTCTCCTGGAAAGAAAAATAGTCTTTCTGCTTCGTTTCATTTTCCAAAGAATACCCGTCAAATGCCGTTGCATCGGAAGATACCAGGTAGGCGATCGGCATCGCATATGGGTTTTCGTAAAGGTAGTACTGTCCTGCCTGCGCCCTCTTTGTCAGGCCATACATGTTCTCTTCTTTGGAAATGATATATCGCACGCCCAGAAGTGAATCCGTCGGCAGTATGCAGTTGATATGCATCAGTTCGGTGTAATTGAAATTCAGCTTATATCCCATCTGCTTGAGGAAATGCTGCTGCTGTTTATTTGCCATAGAGCAGAATAAGCTCAGACTTTTATAGTTGGCGTATTGTGCCGCCGCTCCCGGATCCAGGTTGTCGCCAAGCTGGGTGCCGGATTCCGTTCTGTAGAAAGCAGTGCTGTCCAGACTGTTCGAAAGTGCGATCACGTCACGGCATTCCGCTTCGAAAATGCTCTTGTCCTGAACCATGGATACCGCGCTTCCCAAAGTCAGCTTCGGATTGAGGAAAACGATCTCGACGAGCATGACTATCACGAGGATGGCGCTGCCCCATTTCTGGAGATTTCTGATCGATTCCGGCCACTTTTCTTTTGTCAGACCAAAGAGCAAAGCCAGGATCAGAGCAACAAAGATCATCGTCTGGAAATATACCGAACCGCCTTCTTTTTGGCTGAAGCATTCTCCCAAAGTCAAAAGCGCGAAGAGGATACCTGCAGTCTGGGCAAACCGGATCGGACACAGGGCCTTAAGTTTCTGGAAAGAATAGAACGCGACCAGGACCATGACAAAGCTTACCAGGAAAGAATAACGGTACAGCAGACTGTCAGGAGAATTGAAAGCGTGCCAGATCAGATTCAGAGGTTCAAACATGAAGCACATCAAAAAGATGCCCAGAGCCAGAGCAACTAAGCGGCGAAGTTTTGCCGGGATCGTCTCGTTTAAGAAGAACAGAACGTTCAGGCTGAGGACGGTCAGGTTTACAAAAACATAAGGAAGGTTCGTGGAAATATCGCTTAAGTTGACCAGGAAAAGATTCGGGATAAAGTCGATCAGCTTAAAGGACGGATCCAGAGTGATCGCCGTCGATGCGGAGTTGTCTCCGTTTCGAATCGTATCCAGTCCTGCCGGAACCAGAAGTGCCGCACAGACCATCGCCGCGACACCGGCGCTTAAGATGAAAAGCCCTACCGTCTTTGCATCGTCTTTGGTCTTGAGTTTTCCTTCGTAGCCCATCACGCAGAGCATATACAGGAAGGAAAACACGCCGACCATGTACGCGATGTAGTAGCCGGAAGCAAAAAGTACGACCAGTACCAGTGTGACTTTGCCCCAGGATCTTCTGTCTTTGCGGAAATCTTCCACAAGAAGGATCAGAAGCGGAAGGATCGCAAAACCATCGAGCCACATGATGTTGAACATGAATATAAGCGAGAATGAACAAAGTGCGTACGAGATTCCAAACGGAATGCTCATCTTCGTTTTTTCGGAGAATTTTCTATCTAAAAGCCATGTCATGAACGATGCCGCAAAGGACAGTTTCAGCAAAATCAGAATGCTGACCGCATCGGAGACCTTTTCTTTCGGGAACAAAAAGCTGATCAGATTCAGCGGGCTGGAAAGATAATAGGCGAAGAATCCGACGATGCTTTTTCCCATTCCAAGGCGGAAAGAGAAAAAGGAAAGACCTTCACCTGAAAAGATATCTCTATAGGAAGCCAGTGCCGGAGCATACTGCGCAGCCAGATCGGAAATGAGCCAGGACTTTGAACCGAAAGGTGTGATTCCCGTAACCGCAAAGATCACGACCATCAGAAGCGCCATCGCAGCAAAAGAAATCAGTGGCAGCACGTCAAAGCTTTTCTTTTGTTTCACTTGAAGTGATTGTTTTTCAATCATAGAAACCCGGCTCCCGACAAAAAAATACAGTACGATAATAACATAAAACGCACCTTTCCCCAACTTGATTGCGCTGTTTCATAGATAAAACGGTGCTTTTTGTAGTATACTTAAATTACGAAATTGCTATTGGAGAGGTATTGTATGCTGGTAAGTCTCATCGTCCCCTGCTATAACGAAGAATCGGCGCTCCCGTTCTTATACGAAGCGCTCACGAAAGTATTGGACGAATGCAGCCGGTATGAATACGAACTGATCTTCGTCAACGACGGAAGCCGCGACAAGACTCTCGCCGTGTTAAGAGATATGGCAGAGAAAGACGGACGTATCCATTACCTTTCTTTTTCCAGAAACTTCGGAAAAGAAGCCGCGATGTATGCCGGTCTCTCCGCTGCCAAAGGTGACTGGATCGGACTTCTCGATGCCGATATGCAGGATCCGCCGTCTCTTCTCCCCCAGATGTTCACACTTCTGGAATCCGGAGATTTTGACGTCGTGGCCACACGCCGCGTATCCCGAAAAGGCGAACCGCCGATCCGCAGTTTCTTCGCCCGCCGCTTCTACCGCATGATCAACAAGTTCACGGATGTAGAGATCGTAGACGGTGCCAGAGACTTCCGCGTCATGAAGCGCGAGGTAGTCGATGCCATCCTCTCTCTCGGCGAGCGCCAGCGCTTCAGCAAAGGTATCTTCGCCTGGGTCGGATTCCGTACCAAGTGGCTGGAATATGAAAACATCGAGCGTGTTGCCGGCGAGACCAAATGGTCCTTCTGGAAACTGTTCCTCTACGCGATCGAGGGCGTCGTTTCATTTACCACGGCACCGCTTCGTATCGCGACCGTAGTCGGATTCCTCACCTCACTGGGTGCGTTTATCTACTTGCTTTACTACTTCATCCACGCGATCATCAACCGCATCTGGGATAAAGTCGCCGGTTATCCGTCCCTTTTGTCCTTCATGCTCTTCCTCGGCGGCATGATCCTCATGGCCCTCGGCATCATCGGCGAATATCTGGCCAAGACCTATATCGAAGTCAAGAACCGCCCACTGTATGTCATCGCAGAAGACAACAAAAAAGACGACAAGCAATAAGAGTCATATAATTTCAGAACAAAAAAGAAGTTTTCTCGTGATGTCCTCGGGCAAAGCCCTGCGGAGGCACTTCGAAAACTCTTTTTTTGTGCGATGAATGTTTACTGTCAGATTACTTCTGAACTGTGACCTTCTTCATTTTCTGCTCCTGCAGCGGTCTGTCACCACGGTCTGTTGCTGTAGCTGCGATCTCGTCAACCACTTCGATACCTTCGATGACCTTACCAAATGCAGCGTACTGGCCGTCGAGGAACGGGCCGTCTTCGTGCATGATGAAGAACTGGGATCCGGCAGAGTTCGGGTCCTGTGCACGTGCCATGGAGAGCACACCACGAACGTGGGACAGATCATTCGGAACACCGTTTGCGCGGAACTCACCCTTGATGTGATGGCCCGGACCGCCCATACCTGTACCTGTCGGGTCACCGCCCTGGATCATGAATCCGGAGATAACACGGTGGAAGATCAGGCCGTCATAAAAGCCTTTCTCAGCCAGGTCAACAAAGTTCTGTACACTGATCGGCGCGATATCCGGATAAAGCTCCAGCTTGATGATCCCGCCGTTTTCCATTTCGATCGTTACGATTGGATTTGCCATAATTCAAATCTCCTTCTAGTCGTTACTTGGCTCGCAAAGAACCACTCTCTTGATAGTACGGGAAAAGACTCCTTTTGGCAAGTTTCCGGAAATTTCTCAAGTTTGGAAGTCATTCGCGCAAGGAGGTTTTTACTGTGCGAATCTTACCAATTGAGGTCTTCGTAGAAAACTTCTTCAAGTGTGAGGCCTTTTGCGGGCATCGTCTTGCCTGCTTCTTTGCGCGCACCTTCGCCTTTCAAAAGCGTCTCGATCTCGGCCTTGGTCATCTTTCCCTGTCCGACGTAGACCAGTGTTCCTGCCATGATGCGGACCATGTTATAGAGGAAGGATTCGCCGACGACGGTGATCTCGATGAGGTCCGGATCTGCGGCATTTCGTCTGACATAGACATCCTTCATGGTGCGGATCGGCGTGATGTCCGGTCCGCCCTGTGCTCGAAATGCACTGAAGTCGTGCGTGCCGATAAACGCTTTGGCCGCGTCATCCATGGCCGCCACATCCAAAGTGCCGGGCACAAATGCTTCGGTCCTTCTGTTCACGGAAGAGGGGACTTTTGCATTTCGCACACGATAACAGTAACGTTTGCCTTTGCTGTTGAAGCGGGCATGGAATGTCTTGGGCATTTCTTTGGCGGCAAGGACTACCAGATCCTCCGGAAGCACCGCATTCAGTGCCAGCGGGATCTTGTCCTGCGGGATGGAAAACGGAACGTCCACATGGGAAACGTGTCCCTTGGCATGCACGCCGGAGTCGGTTCGGCTGCAGCCGTATATACGACAGAAGCGCCCGTACACCTGTTCCACTGCTTCTTCCAGTGTCTGTTGTACGGAGCGCCCGTTATCCTGTCTTTGGAAACCGACAAAATCGGTCCCGTCATATTCGGTGAGCAAAGCGATGCGCAGATCTTCGTCTGGATTTCTGCCTTCCTCACACATGTTTTTAACCCTGAAGCTTGTCGTCGAAGCAGGCCTTACCCATCATGGCAGCACCTACGATACCGGCATCGTTACCCATCTTGGCAACACGGATCTCGGTCTTTCTGACGCCCGGGCCGAAGAACGGCTTGTTCATGGTCTTCTCACGAAGCGGAACCATCAGCGGATCGCCTTCGTTGCAGACACCGCCGCCGATCAGAAGTACTTCCGGCATAAATGCATTGATAACATTTGCAAGACCGTCGGAAAGATACTCGATATAGGTATCAACTACAGAAGCGGCTACTTCGTCACCCTGACGCATCGCTTCAAATGCGATCTTGGCGTTGAGCTTGCCATCGTTTTCTGCGATCAGATCGTTGAGCTTGGAGTCCGGATTTGCCTTTGCGGCTTCGCCGGTCATTCTTCCGAGTGCGGAAGCGGAGCAGTATGCCTCGAAGCATCCCTTTCTACCGCAGGAGCACTGCTGGCCGCCGGTTACGAGTACCGTGTGGCCGAATTCGGAACCGGCCTGGTTAAAGCCGGAGAAAATACGATTGTTGATGATGACACCGCAGCCGATACCCGTACCGATCGTGATCGTTACCGAATCCGCTACATCTGCAGCCGCGCCGGAAACACTCTCCGCCATCGCCGCGCAGTTTGCGTCATTGTCGATATACACCGGAAGATCGATCACGCTTCGGATGATCTTGCGCATCGGTGCATTTACAAAAGGAAGATTGGTCGCGTAGACCAGCGTTCCTGCCTTGTTATCCGGGGTTCCCGGCGAACCGATACCGATGGCGTCCACGTCGGACTCCTTCAGGTTCAGTGCAGCGATCGCCTGCTTTGCCAGCGTACCCATATCGGTGATGATCTCTTCCATCGAACGCTCTGCATTCGTCTTGATGCTCAGCTTGTTCAGAAGCTCACCCTTGTCACTTACGACGCCGGCCTTGATGTTGGTTCCACCCAGATCGATTCCTACATAATATGCCATTTCAAAACTCTCCTCATTTTTGAAATCCAATGTTTGCGGACATTTGACGCACTCGGCGTCACACGCGATTCATTTTACTTTATTTTCCACAAGAAATCTACAGCCAGCGGCACGACTGCCAGAATCACAAGTGCCAGCATCCACAGATAGTCTTTGGTCTTCATCTTCAGCGGGTGAAGTTTCGTCTTTCCTACGCCGCCGCGGTAACATCTCGAGTCCATCGCGATCGCCAGTTCCTCTGCTCTTTTAAATGCACTGACGAACAGCGGTACCAGCACCGTGACGTAGCCCTGTGCTCTATGGAAGATATTTCCCGTATCATACTCCGCACCACGGGACGACTGCGCCTTCATGATCTTATCCGTCTCTTCGACCAGCGTCGGGATAAAACGGAGCGCGATCGACATGGTCATGGCCATCTCGTTGACCGGCACCTTGATCACCTTCAGCGGCGAGCCCAAAGACTCGAGCGCGTCGGAAAGCTTCAGCGGAGTTGTGGTCAATGACAAAAGAAGGCTCGTTGCCAGGATCAAAAGCAGAAGGCGGAAAGCCAGAAGTACGGCACGCATCAGGCCGCCGCTCGTGATCACGAGGAACTTCCAGCTCCAAAGCACGTCGCCCTGTCGGATGCTGAACAGGTTCAGCACGAAGATAAATATCATGATAAACACGATCGGTCGTACCGAGCGCAGGATCTCCATTACCGGGATCTTCGAAAGCAGTGCCAGAACAAGCACGACCGCAAATGTCGCAAGCATGGCGACCGGTGTATTGGCCATAAAGATAGTCACCATATACACGATGAAAAGCAGCACCTTGACTCTCGGGTCGAGCCTGTGCAGAACGGATTTTCCGTTATAGTATCTTCCGATCGAGATATCCTTCATCATAAGGACACCTCCTTCGGTTCATTTCCGAATACCAGCGACTCCGCTGCCTTTTTCGTGTCGAACTCATACTCATCGATGTAAGGAAGATCCGCTTTGAGTTTCTTCATGGTCTTCATCAGAAGCGGACGGTCCAGACGCATCGACAGGAAATCCGTCTTCTCCGAGAAAAGCTCTCTCGGGGTTCCGAAGAAGGTCTGCTTGCCCTTTTTCAGTACGAGGATTCTGTCCGCGATCGCGGCCGCCTTATCCATATCGTGGGATACCAGGATGATGGACTTACCGCGGTTTCTCAGTTCTTCGATATAGCCGAAGATCTCCTTCTGGCCTACCGGATCCAGACCGGCTGCAGGCTCATCGAGGATCAGCACATCCGGGTTCATCGCAAGGATACCGGCAAATGCGACTCTTCTTTTCTGGCCGCCCGAAAGCTCAAACGGGGATCTCTTCAGAACGCGGTCGGAAAGGCCGACCAGCGGCAGGGATTCCTTCATCAGGCGGTCACACTCGGCATCGTCATAGCCCATCTTCTTCGGACCGAACTTGATGTCTTTTTCAACCGTCTCCTCAAAAAGCTGGTGCTCCGGATACTGGAACAGAAGGCCGACGTGCTTACGGATCTTCTTGATATCCGCATTCTTCTGCGTCGAGATAAACGTTTTCTCGTTTTCCTGCCAGATCTCCACACTGCCTTCCTGAGGGCGGAGGATACCGTTTAACTGCGAGATCAAGGTCGTCTTTCCGGAGCCACTGTGTCCGATGACCGCAAGGATCTCGCCTTTTCTGACATTGAAATCAATGTCTTCGATGACATAGTTTCCTTTCTTCTCATAGCGATAAGAAAGGTGATTGACGCGCATGATCTCCTGCTCCGAAACGGGAATCACTTCCTTCTTTTCGGGGCGGGCGATGTCTTCTTTCTTCTCCTTGAGGATGCGCTTGATCTCGGCGATCGCATTTTCTTCCGAAGCATAGGCAGATCTGTCGACCTTTTCGCCGCACAGCTCAGCCACTTCCCAGAGAAGCTCGGCCCACTTCGGAAGCTCCAGACCCAGGTGACGGATCATATCCACCTGCGAGAATACTTCTGCCGGCGTGCCCTGCATACGAAGCTGGCCGTGTTCCAGAACCAGTACGCGGTCCGCTAGAAATGCTTCGTGCATGTCGTGCGTGATATGAACGACCGTGATGCCCTTGTCCTGGCGCATTCTTGCTACCAGATGCAGGAACTCGTCTCTTGCCTTCGGATCGAGCATGGACGTACTTTCGTCAAGGATCAGAAGTTCCGGCTGCATCGCCAGAACACCCGCGATGGCGAGTTTCTGCTTTTGACCGCCGGAAAGCGAGGACGGCTGCTGGTCTGCTTTTTCCAAAAGACCAACATAGCCCAGTGCCTTTTCCACGCGCTGTGCCAGTTCGGGAAGCGGTACGGAGAGGTTTTCCGGGCCAAATGCCACGTCCTCTTCTACCGTCGTTCCGACGATCTGGTTATCGGGATTCTGGAAGACCATGCCGCAATGCGAACGGATGGTCCAGTAGTTCTCATCTTCATCCGCAGACATCGAAAAGACCTTAAGTTTTCCTTTATCCGGGATCTCCAGAAGATTCATCATCTTGGCCAGGGTGGATTTACCCGATCCGTTTCTTCCTAAGATGGCGATGTACTCGCCCTTTTGAACAGCAAAAGAGACATGGTCCACCGCAACGACATTTGTGCCGGAATTGGTGGGATAGGAGAACAGCAGGTCGTCCGCCTGGACTGTCTGCTCATATTTCTGAAGTTCCTTGATCTCCTGATCCATGTCTTCTTTTCCTCTTTGTTTGAATAATGAAAAAGTGACGGAAAGCTTCGCTATCCGTCACTTGCTAAGTCAAGATTTTACTGGACAGCCTTACTCAGCGAATGTGAGAAGAGCCATCTCAGAAGCATCACCGCGACGAGCGCCGAGCTTCACGATCTTGGTATAACCGCCCTTGTGGTTGATCAGAGCCGGTGCGATCTCATCGTAAAGGATGTTGACCGGATCTACAACCTTGCCCTCAGCATCGTGGCTCTTTCTGAGCCAGTAAGCTGCGTTCTTACGAGCAGCGAGACGGGAAGGATTATCAACCTGAACAGTCTTCTTGGAGACTTCACGATCAACTACCTCGTACTTCTTACCATTCTTAGAAGTCTTGGTTGTGAGGACCTTCATGCCCTTAGCATCCAGCTTCGCAGCGGAAACGGTAACTTCCTTTGTTGTAAAGTTATCTTTCTCACGGATGGCATCTGCAACCAGCTTGTCGATGATCTTGCTGACTTCCTTAGCACGAGCAAGTGTTGTTACAACGTGCTTTCTATTCTCAGCCAGTGCCTTTCCATCTTCTTTAACCGGGCAAACAACGAGAGATGTTGCCAGATTTCTCAAAATTGCGATACGCTGATCGCTCACTCTTCCTAATTTTCTGTAACCTGCCATGGTTTCAAACCTCCTGTAAATTTAAAATATCCTAGCTGACCCTCGAGCCGCTATTTAGTCCTCGACATCTGCGAGAGACAGATCCATATCCTCGAGTTTCTGGATAACTTCTTCCAGAGACTTCTTACCGAGGTTACGGACTTTCATCATTTCGTCTTCCGACTTGGCGACGAGATCGCCGATCGTGTTGATACCTGCACGCTTCAGGCAGTTATATGTACGAACGGAGAAGTCCAGATCTTCGATCACGATATCGTGAGTAGAGTTCTTGCTGGAGCTGTCTTCGGAATCACGGAAGCTCGGTCCGTTTGTCACGTCTGTAAGAGCGGTGAACAGACCAAGGTGCTCACGAAGGATCGCAGCTGCAGAAGAGAGTGCCTCATCTACTTTGATCGTAGCATCTGTCCATACTTCGAGTGTAAGACTGTCAAAGTCAGTACGCTCACCAACACGGGTGTTCTCGATCTTGTAGTTCGCCTTCTTTACCGGAGTAAAGATGGAGTCGATCGCGATTACGCCGATGGTCTGTGTAGCCGGCTTGTTCTGGTCGGCTGTCGCATAACCGCGGCCCTTGCTGATCGTCAGTTCGATGAAAAGACGGCCTGCGCCATTCATCGTAGCGATTACGTGATCCGGGTTCATGATCTCAACTTCTTCGTCATGAACGATGTCACCTGCAGTAACTACGCCGGTCTTGCCTTCATCCATGCTGATGTAGACTGTCTTAGGTGTATCTACGTGAAGCTTAGCACGGATACCCTTGACGTTCAGGATGATCTCAGTCATATCCTCAACAACGCCGGGAATAGTGGAAAACTCATGATACACACCTTCAACGCGGATGGACGTTACCGCAGCACCCGACAATGAAGAGAGAAGTACGCGACGGAGAGAGTTACCCAGTGTCGTACCGTAGCCACGCTCGAGAGGAGCAACTACATACTTACCATAAGAGCTGTCTTCGTTGACTTCTACACACTCAATTGTTGGCTTCATAATTTCAATCATATTTATCCTCCTAGCGCTTTATGCAAGCAGCACGGTTGACCGATTACTTCGAGTACAACTCAACGATCAATGTCTCCTTAACCTCGAGATCCACATCCTCACGGGCCGGCTCTCTTACGATAGAACCTGTAAGTGTCTCTTCGTTAAAGGACAGCCATGCAGGTACCGGACGGGAGTTGGAAAGTGTCTCGAACTTCGGGGACTTTCTGGATGTTTCCTTAACAGCGATGGTATCGCCGATCTTAAGTGTCATAGAAGGAATGTTAGCCTTCTTGCCATTTACGAGGAAATGTCCGTGTGTTACCAGCTGACGAGCTTCTGCGCGGGAAGAAGCCAGACCAAGACGATATACGACATTGTCGAAACGGAGTTCGAGGAGCTCGAGGAGCTTCTCACCGGTCTTACCCTGCTTACGCTCAGCGCGTGCATAAGTAAGTCTGAACTGCTTCTCCAAAACGCCGTAGAAACGCTTTGTCTTCTGCTTCTCACGAAGCTGTAAACCATATTCTGAAATCTTTTTTCTGCCCTGACCATGCTGACCCGGTGCGGCACTCTTCTTGGCAAGAGCGCACTTTGCGGAATAGCATCTCTCACCCTTGAGGAAGAGCTTGTCTCCTTCTCTGCGGCAGAGTCGGCAGGTTCCTTCTGTATATCTAGCCATTCTCTATACCTCCGAACTCAGACTCTTCTTCTCTTAGGCGGTCTGCAACCATTGTGCGGAACAGGAGTAACATCTTTGATCATTGTTACTTCGAGTCCGGCTGTCTGTAAAGCACGGATTGCGGACTCACGGCCCGGTCCAGGTCCCTTTACATAAACCTCTACAGTACGCATACCGTGATCGGCTGCCTTCTTACCAGCATCCTCAGATGCCATCTGAGCGGCGAACGGTGTACCCTTACGGGAACCCTTCATGCCCATCTCACCGGCAGAAGCCCAGGAGATTGCATTACCCTGCATGTCTGTGATGGTTACGATTGTGTTGTTAAATGTAGCGTGAATATGAGCCTGACCTTTGTCAATATTCTTACGCTCTCTTCTCTTCGGTCTTACGGCCGTTTTCTTAACTGCTTTTGCCATGAGACTTCCTCCTTACTTCTTCTTGCCAGCGATCGTACGCTTCGGACCCTTACGAGTACGAGCATTCGTCTTTGTGCGCTGACCACGAACAGGAAGACCCATTCTGTGACGACGGCCACGATAGCATCCGATTTCAGTCAATCTCTTAATGTTAAGAGATACTTCTCTTCTGAGGTCACCCTCTACATTGTAATTGTTTTCGATCTGATCACGAATCTTAGCGATGTCGTCCTCAGAAAGATCCTTAACACGTGTGTCAGGATTGATCTGAGTTTCTGCAAGAATACGATCAGAACTTGTCTTACCAATGCCATAAATGTACGTAAGAGCGATTTCTACTCTTTTGTCATTTGGCAGATCTACACCGGCAATACGAGCCATTCTGTGTACCTCCATGAATGAATCAATAAAATTGTTTTTTCGTATATATATGACATGCTGATGCTAAGATCCTCTCGGGTTAGGAGAGGCAGCCGCCTTGGCATAACTGGTGCATGTAATATCCTACTTTTACTTCAATACCCTATTTGCAGGAAACTCCCGTTTCCCGAAATAGCAGCATTAACCCTGCTTTTGCTTATGCTTAGGGTCAGAGCAGATGATCATAACGCGTCCGTTGCGACGGATAACCTTGCACTTCTCGCACATGGGCTTTACCGATGGTCTAACTTTCATGTGAAAAACCTCCCTGCTATAAAAAAACAATGCAAAACTTACATGCGCTATACGCGCACGCTAAAACATTATACCAAAAACTCTTGCCGATGCAAGTGGTTTTTTGAATTTCCGTGAATTATTTTGCTCTCCAGGTAATTCTTCCGCGGGAAAGGTCATATGGAGACAGTTCCATTGTGACACGGTCACCCGGCAGGATCTTGATATAGTTCTGGCGAAGCTTTCCAGAAATGTGAGCCAGAACGATATGTCCGTTCTCCAGTCTTACTTTGAATGTTGCGTTCGGAAGCGCATCATCCACAATACCTTCTACTTCGATTACATCTTCTTTAGACATTCTTTTCCTCCGTACGTGTAATGATTTCCGGTCCTTTTTCAGTCATGATTATTGTATTCTCATAGTGAGCTGCCAGTGATCTGTCTCGGGTGATGATCGTCCACTCATCGGAAAGCACTGCGATATCGCGCTTGCCGCTGCTGATCATGGGCTCGATACAGAATGCCATACCCTTCACGATGCGCGGGCCGTGTCCGAACTTACCGTAGTTCGGTACATCCGGATCCTCGTGGAGCTGCTCGCCGATACCATGACCGGTCAGCTCGCGGATGACACCATAGCCGAAACTTTCGGCATGTGCCTGCACCGCAGAAGAAATATCGCCGATACGGGCCTGATCGGATACCTTTTCAAAGCCCTTCCAAAAGCACTCTTCCGTCACACGGATCAACTGTGCCGCTTCTTCCGAGATCTTGCCGACCGCAAAAGTTCTGGCCGCGTCTGCATGGAATCCGTTCAAGGAACAGCAAACATCACATGTAACGATATCGCCTTCTTTCAAGACAATATCTTTTCTCGGAATGCCGTGTACGATTACTTCATTAGGTGAGATGCAGATCTGTCCCGGGAACGGCGGGTCACCATAGTGGTACGAAGAAGAAACCGCTCCGCATTCGTCGAATACTTTCTTGGCGATCTCATCGAGTTCCAGTGTCGTGATACCGGCTTCCACGTGCTTTTCCAAAGTCAGCAGGGTCTTTTCTACGACCTTGCCGGCTTCTCTCATTTTTGCAAAATCTGCTTCTGACTTGATTTGAATCATGTCTAATCAATTTACCTTTCTAAAGCCCTTTTTCTCAAGAGCCTGGCTTGCCTGTTCAAAGGCGGTCTTCGGATCCTTGGAATTATCCGCTGATATTACAATACCCTTTTCCTCGTAAAAATCAATGAGGGGTTTGGTATTTTCTTCATAAGTTACAAGTCTCTGCTTGACTGTCTCCGGCTTATCGTCATCTCTCTGGATCACTTCTTTACCGCAGACATCGCAGACGCCCTCGACCTTTGTCGGTCTGGACACTACATTATAGCTTTCGCCGCAAGAGGTGCAGACTCTTCTGTTTACTACGCGCGCCATGATCACCTCAGCCGGAACATCTACTTTGATGACCGCGTCGATCTTGGAACCGGACTTTGCCAGCATCTCATCGAGCTTTTCAGCCTGAGCGATCGTTCTCGGGAATCCATCTAGAAGATAACCGTTCTTGCAGTCATCCTGGGCCAGTCTGTCCTCGACCATGGAGATCGTGACTTCATCCGGAACCAGTGCGCCGGCGTCGATATACTTCTTGGCTTCGATTCCCAGAGGTGTGTTCTCCTTGATATTGGCACGGAAAATATCACCTGTAGAGATGTGTGTGATTCCATAAGAGTCTCTCAGGACAGTTGCCATCGTACCCTTTCCGGAACCCGGAGCGCCTAAAATAATGAGTTTCATACCTGTACCTCTCTCTTTTTGTAAAGTATGCAGAGCCCCGCGTGACCAAAAATCACGCGAGGCTCTGTGCTTTATTAGTTTATTCTTTGATCGTTATCCTGCATAACGTTCACCGGTTTTTATCAGTCAAGGAATCCCTTGTAGTTATGTGTAACCATCTGAGATTCGATCTGATCGACCAGATCATTGGCAACACCGGTCATGATGAGAACGGAAGTACCTGCGAACCAGACACCTTCCATACCTGTGATCTTACCAAGCAAAGTCGGGATAAGAACGACGATGCAGAGGAAGCAGGCGTCACACCAGTTGAGTCGGTTTGCGACCTTCGCGATAAACTCGGAAGTCGGACGACCGGGACGTACGCCGGGGATAAATCCACCGTTCTTCTGAAGATTCTGAGAAATCTCGATCGGATTAAACTGAATCATCGAGTAGAAGAATACGAACGCGAAAATGCAGATAAAGTAAGCTACGTAGTAGAACGGGCTGGAACCGAAGTTTCTGAACCATTCAACAACGATGTTCTTGCTGTTCGGGAAGAACCATGCCACCAGAGTAGACGGCAGAGACAAGAACGACATGGTGAAGATAACCGGCATAACGCTGGACTGGTTGACCTTCAACGGAATGTATGTGTTCTGTCCGCCATAAACCTTACGGCCGATAACTTTCTTACTGTACTGAACCGGAATTCTTCTTTCAGCATTCTGTACGAATACACAGAAGATGATCGTGATTACCGAAATCAGAGTGATAACGACAAACAGCAGAATTCCGAGAGTGTTACCAAGTGCAGCATTCTTGAACTTACCTGCGATGTTCAAAGCATCGTAGTACAGTGTGCTGGCCATCTGCGGGATACGTGTTACGATACCTGCGAAGATGATCAGGGATACACCGTTACCGATACCTCTTTCATTGATACGCTCACCGAGGAATACAACAAATGCTGTACCTGCGGTAAATGTAAGAATGATCAAAGCGGCTGTCAGCGGCTTCGGCAGATAGTTTGTCATAGCCGAACGTGTTGCCCATGTAAAGAAGGAAGCCTGCATTACAGCAAGACCAACTGTCAGATAACGAGTGATCTTCTGAAGCTTCTTCTGTCCCTCTTCACCTTCCTTGGCAAGATTCTCCAAGGCAGGGATAGCAACAGTGAGCAGCTGGATGATGATGGACGAGTTGATGTATGGGGTGATACCCATTGCGAAGATGGTTGCCGCATAAAGACCACCACCTGCGATAATATCCATCAAGCTACCGATCTGACCCCAGTTTTGTACGATGCTGGAGAACTCCGTACGGTTGATACCAGGGCACGGAATCAGGCCACCGATCATGTAAAGGCCAAGAATAAACAGCGTAAAAAGCAGTTTCTTGCGCAGTTCCGGCAAACGGAATGCATTAACTAAGGTGTCAAATACGCCCTTCATGTCATACCTCCAGTGCCGATCCACCAGCCTTTTCGATTTTCTCTTTTGCAGAAGCAGAGAACTTCTTAGCCTTAACTGTCAGCTTCTTTGTCAGTTCACCGTTACCGAGAACCTTCACGCCATCGTTAACCTTACCGAGTGTGATGATGCCGGCATCTGCAAGAATGGTTGCATCTACCTCAGCACCGTTATCGAACTTCTCCAGATCGGAGACGTTGATCTCAACATACTCGCAAGCGAAACGCTTGTGGTTGAAACCACGCTTCGGCAGACGTCTGTAAAGAGGCATCTGACCACCTTCAAAACCCGGACGATCAC
>JAGCVX010000019.1 GCA_017962145.1 Clostridiales bacterium
CAGCGCCCATGTTGCGAAGGAACTTGTAGAAGGTGAGCCTTGCCCGGTCTGCGGATCGAAGGAGCACCCGCATATCGCACAGCTTCCGAAGGACAGTAAGACAAAAGAAGAGATGGAAGTGGCGGAAACGAATGCAAAGGCAGCCATTGAGAAACTTAAGGAGGCGGAAAATGCGGTCAAAGTCGTTGACGTAACGATCAAGGAAGCGGAAGCCCGTCTTACAAAGCAGAAACTCGCAACAACGGTGACGTTCTCAGAACTGCAAAGCAAAATTTCGGAGAAGAGTGAGCAGAGTGAAGCGCTTAAGAAAGCATATGATGGTGCGGTGAAGAAAGACAAGAAAGCACAGACCGATCTGGCTTCTTCACTGTCCGCTCAGGAGAACCAGAAGAAGCATATCAAGATGCTCGAAGAAGAAGCGAAGACGAAAAAGAAAGCATTCGAAGATACGCTCGGGGAAAGTGCATTTGAAGATGAAAAAGCATACCAGAGCGCGAAGCTTTCGAAAAATGAGCGCGAGGCGCTTCGAAATGGCATCGATGTGTTTGAAAAAGAAGAAGTCAGCGTGAAGGGCGTTGTTTCAGAACTTACGAAGAAGCTTGAAAATAAGAGCGTCGTCAAACTTGATGAGATCGAAAAACAGAATGAAGTGGTCGCGGCGGAGAAAATGGTTACGGAATCGGCCCGCAAGGAAGTCGATAAGCGCTTCACGGCCAATACCGATGCGCTTTCCCATCTGGATGCTGAGTATAAGTCAGTGTCGGGCATACAGCAGAAATGGGGGCTCGTCGATGACCTTTATAAGACGGCATCGGGCCAGAAATCCCAGACCATGAAGCTTTCTTTCGAAGCTTATGTACAGCAGTATTTCTTCAAGCAGGTCATCGCGGCGGCAAATAAGCGTCTCGAAGTGCTGACGGACGGCATGTTTGTGCTTCGCTGCCGGGAGACGGCGAAGAATATGAAAGCCCAGGCAGGACTTGATCTGGAGGTCTTTGACCAGTGGACGAACAAGTGGCGTGATGTTTCCACACTCTCCGGCGGTGAGTCGTTTAAGGCGTCGCTGGCACTGGCACTGGGCCTTTCGGATGTCGTGCAGTCCCGAAGCGGCGGAATCCGGCTTGATTCGATGTATATCGACGAGGGCTTCGGTACGCTCGATGAAACGTCGATGGAGCAGGCGATGCGCATGCTCGGAAGCCTTGCGGACGGAAAACGTTCGATCGGCATCATCTCGCATATGCCGGAATTGAAGAACCGCATCGAAAAGCAGCTTCTGATCAAGAAACAGTCGGGCGGATCGACGATCGAGATCATCTCGTAAGCGGCATTTGCTCAAATCATCCGTGATTGTTGTGCATTTGCAAATATGTGATAAAATTTATTAAGTATATTCTTTAAGGGGAAGAAACTGTGAAAAAGAGAAAAATCATACAGATCCTCTCGATCCTGCTTTGTGTCATGCTGGTCATTCCGGCTTGTAATCTGAAGCGTAAGGGCGACACGACAAAGAAGGAGACCGAAGAGGAAGAGGAGGAGACCTCGGCTTCCGAAGAAGATAAGGCCACGATGAAGGTGGATTCTCTTGATGAGTTTATCAGTGACGGCAGTATCTATGCCGACAACGTACCGATCCCGACACCGACGCCGATCCCGGTCGTACAGACTTCTCTGGGTATGACCAACGCAGATGCCGGATATTATAGTGGTCCTTTGGAAAATGCAACGATCGTAGATAACGAGTTCTTCCGTTATACGATCTTCTATACGGAACTTACGGACACAAATTATTACGTATATGGCGAGTTTGAGAATAAGACAGACCTGCCGTATATCCTGCGTTTTAAGAACCCGATCGTGGATAATCAGTGCTTCCCGGAAACGGAATTCTATTCGGAAGTTATCGAACCGCATACAGTCGTAGCAGATGTTACGGACTTCGCAAGTCCGTTTAGCAATGCTGATTGTCCGGTTGATTTTTCAGGCGTAGAACCGACCCGTATCTCGTTCCTTCTGCTGGCGGTTTCCCAGGTACAGGGTCAGCTTGCGGTAATCGACGATCCGGTACTTCAGCGTAACTATCTGGGTATCAACCTTTTCCCGCAGGGTGAGGACGCATATGTGTATCAGCAGCCCCAGCTTTCTCCGGATTCTACGATCATGTATGACTCGGATGGAGCGCTTTTTGCGATCGATTATTTCGAGATCACAGACTATTCGTTTAAAGTGCATTACACATTTATCAACAAGACGACACAGTATATCTCGCTGCAGCTCGATGATGAGATCATGAATCTCGATTCCATTGTCTTTGATGCGGGGCATCAGTCATGTTTTATCGCGCCTTTTTCATATCAGCAAGCCTCGTTCTCGCTGTCACTGACTGATATAAAGAACGCAGGTCTCGATCCGCTGGATGTCCATTCCGTTGCGATCCCGCTTCTGGCGAACTCGCTCAACGATGGTATCAAGGTGCTCTGGCAGACATTGATCAAAAAAGAAGTCGAATTCGGCTGATACATACGAAGGAAATAAGAAAGGGACAAGAACGTATGGGTTTATTTGACAGAAAGAATAAAGCGGAGGAGAATCCGGAAGAGGAGAAAAAGCCGCAATTTGAAAAAGTAGAATTTCCGATCCTGACAGTAGTCGTTGAAGATGTTCTTTCGATGACTTCGACGGAAGTTTCCGTTATCGGTAATGTCCGTGGCGGTACACTCCATGAGGGCGATAAGCTCTTCCTTCTCGGACGTCGTGGAAAGACGAAGCAGACTTCCGCACTTCGTCTGGAAGACACATTAATGACAAAGATGCCGGAAGCAGCTGAAGGTACGAACGTATCGATCGTTCTCGAAGGTCTTCGCGCCGGTGAAGTGGAGAAGTACGACGTACTTTCTTCGGTGAACTGCCAGGGTGCAGAAGAATCCAAGCCGGACACGATGGTCAATCCTTTCCTCAAGGGTATGCTCCGTGAATTCCAGCGCTTCGTTGAAGATAGAGATTACATGGGCCGTATTATGGAGTACATCGCAAACGATGCAATCCTGATCACACCTTGCATGCACGCTCCGATCAATGCCGAAGGTCAGGCTCCGAAGATCGGTTTTGCCATGATCAAGGGCAAGGATAACCAGATGTACCTGGCTGCCTTTACAGACACATATGAACTGGAACTGGCAAATGTTCCGGAAAAGATCATCCAGGCAGTGGATTTTGAAAAGGCAAAGACGATCGTAGACAAGTCAAATGCAGGCGGACTTCTGATCAACCCGGCAAGTGACAAGTTCCTGCTCCGTACACAGCTTCTTGCAGGTCTTGAGGATCACAAAGAGAAGATCAAGAATCACATCCGTGAGCAGAAGCTCGATACTTCCAAGCCGCTGATGATGGCGATCCCGAAGGAAGGCCACGAGCCGCAGGAGCTCTTCGATGCACTCAAGGAATACTTCAAGACAGAGACGCGCGTTCTTCGTGCATGGTATGGCATGATGGTATTCCCGCAAGAAGATAAGAAGGCGCATCTGATCATCGTCGATACGCTCGAAGAGAAGCCGGAGATCTTCGGCGGAATCGGAAACGCAGCTAAGGATCACCTCGGTGACATGCAGCTGAACATGCAGGCTCTGCAGAAAGTCGGAAACAAAGCAGTTGAGAAGATGCTTCTTTTCTACGAAAGAACCGACGCGATCGAAAGCATTAAGTAAGTAGAGCATTTCATTTCAAAAATAAAACGAAACCCCGTAAGCATTTGGCTTGCGGGGTTTATTGTTTAGGACTCTGTTACTGTTTTTAGTATCTCATCAAGGATCGCATCACGGTTTTCCGAAGTATCGTAGACATCGAAGCCATGAGATGTGAGCTTCTCGTACATGGATTGGTTGAAGGATACAGCATCTTCTGCGACGGCTCTCAGCTCGTCATCGTTTAGATTAAATGTCCAGTCGCTTTCGGTATCGTATTTTCGAAAGTCGCGGAAGAAATCTTCTGCGGTCTTCTTTCTCTGGACAAGACCGATCAGATGAAATCGATCTTTCAAGTTCTCGATTCCGTAATCTTTTAATGCTTCTTCAATCTTTGCAAAATCGTAATAGGCGCCCTCGAGAACAAATCGGTTATTCTCGACCACGCCGTGGCTGTACTCTAAAAGTCCTCGCCCGTCGGAAGAAGAGAACATGGCGAGAAAATGCCCGAGAAACGGAGCGATGTTTTCAGTTGTTTTGTCCCTGTCCCAGTTGAGGCGGATGTTGAGTTCCGGATAAGCATTCTGGAAAACCGCGACGAGCTTATCGATGCTGATTACAAAACAGTTCAGCTCTTTGTTGATTCTTCTGGCGAGAGTGGATTTGCCGGATCGGCTTGCGCCTACGATAATGATGTTTTTCATGAATTGTTTTCCTTTGTGCGATTCTTTGTGTCATTATATCATTTCTCGAATAATAGCCCGGGTCTAAAAGGGCAAACAAAAAACAGCCTCTTCGCGATTCTTTTCGCAAAAGACTGTTTTTTACGTCCTGGTGGAGGCGAGGAGAATCGAACTCCTGTCCGAAACCACGTCAACAAGGACATCTCCGGGTGCAGTCCGTGATTGGAGTATTCCCCTTAAGCATGACCCCACGGACAGGATATGCTCTCCGGTAGCTTCATAAGTACGTTCCCGGCGCAAAGCTTTGCCGAGACCGTGGTCCTGTTTAACCTGCCGGCAGGTAAGGTCTGTCATCTGACTTCTCCGGTCCGACCGACAGATAGATCGGGGAGAAGGTAGCTAAATTAAGCAGCTACGAGTTGTGTATTGTTTGCAATTACTTGCATTTCTCGTTTTTTAAAGAGGCCAACGAGAATCCTCTACCCGCTTTCCCAGTCTCCACGACCCCGTCGAAACCAGTGCGCCCCCACATCTCACAACTCTCATGTGGATCTGTGAAGAAGAGTATACTCGATGCCAAATTGGTTTTCAAGAGTATTCTTTGCATTATACAAGTGGTATATAATGGACATACGGGCGCATGCCCGTCATCCTTGTAAGAATGTGGGGACGATCCTATGGCATCCGATTTTGTTAATAAGTTGATGAAAACTCTTTCTGCCAAGCAGAAAGCTTCTCTTTGTTCAGGAAGTGATTTCTGGCATACACAGAGACTGCCGATCAACAACGTTCCTTCCATCATGATGACGGATGGCCCGCATGGTCTTCGTAAGCAGGGCACAGAAGCAGGAAACAGCGGTGGCGGCGACAGCGTCCCGGCAACTTGCTTTCCGCCTGCGGCAACGATCGCGAATTCCTTTGATGAAAAACTTCTCGAAGCCGTAGGTAAAGCAATCGGTGAAGAGGCCATCGATCAGGATGTCTCCATCGTGCTCGGCCCGGGTGTCAACATGAAGCGTTCTCCGCTTTGCGGAAGAAACTTTGAGTATTATTCCGAAGATCCGCTTCTGGCAGGTAAGATGGGTGCCGCATTTGTCCGTGGTGTACAGAGCATGGGCGTCGGTACATCTCTGAAGCACTTTGCTGCCAATAACCAGGAACGCTGCCGCATGATCTGTGATTCCATCGTAGATGAGCGCGCTCTTCGCGAGATCTATCTGCGTGCGTTTGAGATCGTTGTAAAAGAGGCTTCTCCGTGGACCTTGATGTGCGGATATAACCGTTTGAACGGCACATACTGCTGCGAAAACAGAAAACTCCTTACGGATATCCTCCGTGATGAATGGGGATTTAACGGCGTTGTCATGAGTGACTGGGGCGCCATGAATAACCGTCTCGATGCACTTGCTGCCGGTCTCGAACTTGAGATGCCGACTTCTGTCGGTGAGCGTGACTGTCAGATCTTAGAAGCCGTCAATTCCGGCAAGCTTCCGAATTCGCTTTTGGACCGTGCAGCGGTACGTCTTCTGACCATGATCGAAAAGGGCATGAATAAGCCTAAGCCGACATCCGCTCCGTATCAGGGACATCTCCAACTTGCAAGAAAAGCATTTGAAGAGTCGGCGGTTCTTCTGAAAAACGACAATCTGCTTCCGGTAACATCCGGCAAGAGTGTGGCTGTTCTCGGTGCGATGGCGAAACATACGAGATTCCAGGGCGGAGGAAGCTCCCATATCCATCCGACCCACGTCAGCGATGCATTCTCCGGTTTCTCCACAGCCAGCGAGAACTTCGTTTATGAGCCCGGTTATAATCTGGAAAATGATGAGATCGATGAAAAGCTTTTGAATGCTGCGGTAGATGCGGCGAAAGACAAAGATATCGTCATCATCTTCGCAGGTCTAACAGACAGTTTTGAATCCGAGTCCTTCGACCGTTCGCATATGGAACTTCCGAAGTCCCATACACGCCTGATCGATGAAGTGGTTAGAAAGAACAGTAACGTATGTGTCGTACTCTATGCCGGATCTCCGATCGAAATGCCCTGGATCAACCAGGTCAAGGCGGTCCTGATGGCGTATCTTCCGGGTCAGGAAGGTGCCGGTGCGATTGCGGATATCCTTTACGGTAAGATCAATCCTTCCGGAAAACTCGCCGAGACTTTCCCGATGAAACTTTCCGACACGCCGACCTACCTGAACTTCGGTGAGAAGCGCCAGGCGCTTTACTGTGAGAGCGTATTCATCGGATACCGTTATTACGATTCCGCTAATATGAATGTACTGTTCCCGTTCGGACATGGTCTTTCATATTCCAAGTTCTCGTATTCGAAAGATATCCAGTTCTCGTCTTCGGCCTATAACGAAGGTGACGAGCTGACCGTATCTTTGGATGTGACCAACATAAGTGACATGGACGGTAAAGAAGTCGTACAGCTTTATGTGGCACCGCCGAAGTCGAAGATCTTTAAGCCGGTCAGTGAACTTCGCGCGTTTAAGAAAGTGTTCGTACAGCGTGGCTCGACAATCACTGTTGAGTTTAAACTCGATAGTCGCGCATTTGCTTACTATAACGTTAACATCGGTGACTGGCATGTAGAAAGCGGGGAGTATGAGATCCGTATCGGCGCATCCTCGAGAGACATCCGCGCCACAAGAACCATCCAGGTCAATTCGAAACTCCCGACTGCAGATGTTCCGGATTATCAGGAAAAGGCACCGCATTATTACAAATTGGATGCAGAAACAAAGATCTTCGATAAGAATCAGTTTGAAGAGATCTACGGTAAGAAGATCGTAGAGGAGGCGGCACCGAAGAAAGGCCAGTATACTCTCAACTCGAATATCGAAGATGTAAGAGGCGGTAATCTTTTCGGTAAGATCTACTACAGGATCACGATGCTGACCTTGCGAAAGACCCTGAAAAAAGAGACTCAGGAGCATCTTCGCAAGATGACCGAAGTCATGACGCTTGAGATGCCGCTTCGAACGCTTGCGACTTTCAGTTTAGGAAAGATCACGCTCGAACAGATGGAAGCCTACATCAAGATGATGAACGGTCATCCCTTCAGAGGACTCTGGGCGCTTATGAAAGCGAACAAGAGAAAGAAAGATCTCGAAATAATGTGACGAATTGTTGCCATGTCTTCTTCAAAATGAAATATCTCTGATACATGCCGAACTTTCCCGCATGCTACAATATCGGTAATGAGAATAGATATTGTGGATAAATGGAGATAATATGACACAACTGCCTTCACAGGGGTATTTCTATCCATATGATTCTATCGACGAACTCTATGCTGAGAAGCATCAGCCGGAGTTCGGTCAGGTCAAGTCACTTTGGAAGCTTGAGTTGCCGAAGTGGCGGTTTTTCCATGCAAAATATAAGGAAGATGTTCCGGAGAACTGGACCGATCCGAATTTCGATGACAGTTCCTGGGATATGATTGACGTACCAAGCTGCTGGCAGCAGCAGGGCTACGGTTACCCGAGTGAACTCGTATATAGTAAGAACGCGCTTCTTTCTAAGAAGACCAGCAAGCTCCAACAGAAACTTGCTGACGATGCCGCTATGGAAAATACCAATGACTACGGCCTCTATCGCGTATGGGTCAATCTTCCTGCGCAGTTCATCAACCGTTTTGTTTATTTTGTGTGCGATGGTATCGTCGGACACTATGTTATCTGTATCAATGGTGAATTGATCTCCAAATCCAGAAGTACATTCTCAACCACAAAATGTCTCTTGAGTTCTGCGCTTCACGAAGGCGCGAACCTGATCACGGTAGCCGTGCGTCGTTTTGACCGTCGCTACGTAAAAGGAAAGCCGAAGCAGTATGTGCGCGCACAGGGTGCATTTGGTTTCTCCGGTCTTTTCCGTCTGCCGTATCTGATCGCCGAGTCTCCTGTCGAGATCTCGTCTGTAAGACTCTTTTCCAGCTGGCTGACCGATACGCTTGCCCGAGACGTTGTGCCGAAGACGGCCTTGATCTCAAGCCTGTATCGTTCGGATAATGAAGACCAGCTGACTGACCGTCAAAAGGAGATCCTGCCATATGCGGATATCCGAAAAGACGCAGGTATGAATGTAGAGATCGAACTTCAGAACCACATGCCTTATGACATGCAGGTCACGGTGAACTGCCGTCTTATGGAAGCTCGAGATGAATATGACCTTTATAACCTTCCGGAACATCGTCTTTCCCAGCGTAAAGAACTGACGGATACGATCCCGAAAGAAGGCGTCAAACTTGTCGGAACCGAGTTCTATGCCAAGCTCGTCCTGCCGTGGACGGATCAGACGCCGCATCTTTATGACTTTATCATCGAAGTAAGGGATAACCGCGATGAAGTGATCTGCGTCAAGAAGCAGCGCTTCGGTTTCCGCACAGTCAACTATTCCGATGGTATATTCCATGTGAATGATATCGCTGTGCCGCTGCACGGCGTCAAATACTATGAGTTCGATCCGGAAGACGGTATCTCCGTTCCGCTCGAGCGTTTCCGACAGGACATCCTTCTGATGAAGAGTGCCAACATCAACACGGTCTACGTGATGCATAACCCGACGGATTCCAGATTCTTCGATCTTTGTGACCAGTACGGTATGTACGTGATACTGCAGTCTGCCGCGACGCTTTTGCCGCAGACGGTCTATTCGCTGATCAATCATCCGTGTATCGTGATGTGGTCCATGACCGGTAAGAAGTTTGAAGAAAATGCATATATGGACGTAAAAGAACGCATCATGGCATTTGATGCCAAGCGTCCGATCTACTGTGAGATCGACCCGGTCGGTCACGTTTCCGACATGCCGCCGTTTCCGAATAAAGCCGGTATGCTCTTTGGTGAATGGTGTGACCTCTGCCTGAACCGTCCGAACCTCAAGTCGAAACTTAAAGAAGATAAAGTTCTCTTTGAGTCTATCGTGGCTCGTCCGAGAAGAGAAGAAGATAATATGGATCTGAAGTATATTCATCAGGGCGACCTCGTTGAATATGCCGAGCAGATCGGTGTCTCGATCGCGCAGGGTATCGTCGATGCGAACCGTGTTCCGCATCCGATCTTCTACGAAGTAAAGAAGCAGTGCGAAAACGTCAAGATCTTCGCCTCTGCCGAGAATCCTGCCAACCTTACTTTGCATAATGTATCTGCCTTTGGCTCGACACCTTCGATGGTCCTTCATTGGCAGCTCCTTCTTGGCGGTATCCGTCTGACCGGCGGTTCCGGTATCGTACCGGAGATCCCGGCTCTGGGTAACCGCGCGATGCAGTTCCCGATCCAGGTACAGGCTTTCTTAAGTCCTTCCTGGTGGACACTTTATCCGAAGGCACTGGAAGTCTATCAGGCTGCCGTGTGCAAAGAACTTGTCCTCGACATCCGTATGACTTTGGAAAAAGATGCGATCTACGCCCGTGCCGGTTATGAAGTCGCATTCTACCAGCAGGTACTTCTTGATGAAGTATGTGATCCGACAAAGCAGGATGACATGATGGCCGGTGTTGCTGAAGATGGTCAGCCGATCCAGATCATCGACGCATCTGCAATCGAAAACGGACTGATCGTAGATGAAGTAAAGCCGAAGGTCACGATCCTTACGGCACCGGCATTTATCTATGCAAAAGCCGGTGATGTTTCCTACGGCTTCAGCAGACAGGAAGGCGGACTTTGTTCCGTATCCGTTCGTGGTACCGAGTACCTCGATGGTCTCTTTATTCCGAGTTTCTATCGCGCGGCAACGAATATCGACCGTGCCGATAAATCCTACGTTCTGTCTCAGACCGTATTCTCGCACGAGACAGACTGGCGTACGATCCAGAGCGAGATCAAGTTTGAAAGCAGCCACTACGAGATGGATGGCGAAGACTTCAACATGATCTGCAAGTATAAGTCTTCCGGTATGAAAGGACCGATCCTGGTTCAGTATCGTGTCACACCGAACGGACAGCTTTCCGTTACGCTGAATTTCGAACCGAAGTTCGATCTGGTAAGATACGGCTTCTGTGTTCCGATCGATCCGGCGGTTCTCATCGGCTGGTATGGCCGTGGAAACGGGGAGTCCTATATGGATAGAAAAGAGTCGCAGCGTATCGGATGGTTTACATCGCTGGATTCGCCGCTGTATCACGAATACGCACGCCCGTCTGAAAATGGCGGTCACTGCGATACGAAGTTCCTACTGATGCAGTATGAGGGACGTCAGGGACTGAGCATCTATAAGCATGCACAGGATCCGTTCTCGTTCTCATGCCTGCCTTATATGCCGGAAGATATCGATGACTACGCACACCAGGAATTGATCCCTGTGGATAACGAACGACACCTGTTCCTGGATTTCTATATGAAGGGCATCGAACGAAGCCCGGATGTTCTCGCTCGGCGCGGACTTCAGAAAAACGTCCGCTACGAAGAGACGATCTACTTAGCTCCAAAGCACTAATTTCACTATAGAGAGGGCTGCCTGAGATTTTCTTAGGCAGCCCTTTCAAATTACTCTTTATTCTTACTTGCTTCCTTCTTGGACAGGATCGAAAGCAGATCCTTGATCTCTTTGTTGTTCAGCCTTCTGTACTGGCCGCAGGGAAGTGTTCCGAGGTTGATGTTGAGGATACGTATGCGCTTAAGTTTTACGACTCGGTATCCGAGATATTCGCACATCCTTCGGATCTGTCGGTTCAGTCCCTGATTCAGAATGATGTGAAAGCTGCGGCTTCCTGTCTTTTCGACGCGGCAGGGAAGCGTGACCGTCCCGAGGATCGGGATACCGTTTTGCATCTTCTTGACGAAATCCGCATCGATCGGTTTATCGACTTCTACCACATACTCTTTGTCGTGTCCGCCTTCCGCGCGCAGGAGACGGTTCACGATATCGCCGTCATTGGTGAGAAGAAGAAGACCGGAAGAATTCTTATCGAGACGTCCGATCGGAAAGATGCGCTCCGGATAAGAAATATAGTCGATGATATTGTCCGGATCTCTCGTATCTGTCGTACATGTGATACCTAACGGTTTGTGAAATGCCAGATACACGTGATTGTCTGTTGTCATGACGACTTTGCCGTCGACTTCGACTTTCTGTCCCGGAAATACCTGGCTTCCTGCGACTGCCGGAAGTCCGTCGATCGTGACTCGGCCGGACGCCACATATTCATCCGCCTGACGACGGGAACAGAAGCCGCTGGAGCTGATATATTTATTGATACGGATCGATTCTGAAGGATTATCCTGTGACATGGCTGCCTCTTAGAAAAGATATCAGTACCAGATGGTGCCGGTAACACGCTTCAGAGTAAAGGTAAATGTCGTACCCTCACCATATTCACTCTGTACCGTGATGGTCTCACCCATGTAGTTCAGAAGCTCTTTGGCGATCGCAAGACCCAGACCGGTGCCTTTCTTACCACGTGCACGGTCGGCCTTATAGAAGCGGTCGAAGATATGGTCGATATCGTATTCATGGATACCTTGTCCGGTATCGCTTACCGAAACCAGAACCTGGTCGGTCTCGTCGCTGTATTCAGTAGAAACAGTGATCGTTCCTCCCGGCGGAGTATACTTCTTCGCGTTGTCGAGAAGGATAATGATGATCTGCTCGACACGGTCCGGGTTACCCATAACCGTCGGAAGCGGGCCGGTCTTATACTCAACGGAGAAATTCAGTTCCGCGTCTTCCATGACTGGTGCGAACTTCGTCTCAAACTCAGCCAGAAGCTTGTTCAGATCGAACGGGAATGTCTTAAATGCGAGCGTTCTTGCCTGAAGTCTTGAAAGCTCAAGCATGTCGTCGATGAGACGGGAAAGACGCATGGTCTCGTGGAGGATGATGCCGTAGTAACGCTGACGGTCTTCCTCTTTCTTAACCATACCATCGGCAAGCGGTTCAACAAGACCGCGCATGGCGGTAAGAGGAGTACGAAGCTCGTGGGAAACGTTCGCGACATAGTCACGACGTGTCTGCTCGAGACGCTCCTGCTCGGAGATATCACGGAAGAAGCCCGTGGCACCGATGATCACGGATTCGTTATCGAGAGTCGGCACGATGGTGGACTGATAGGCACAATCCTTTGCTTCGATCGTACGCTCGATCGTTTCACCGGTCTTGATGCAGTTTTCGAAATCCTGCCAGACTTCTTCGAACGGGATCAGCTGCAGTTTCTCGGTGAAGAGATTCTTTCTCGGCACCTTCTCGAACAGCGTCGCGATCGCGTTATTGGAATAGTCCGGCTGCAGATCGATATTGACGGAAACGATACCTTCTGAAATGATATCGAAGATCTCTTTGAGTCGGTTACGCTCAGTGGTAACACTTGTGATCGACTTGGAAAGTCTTTCAGCCAGTTCGTTGACGGAAGCCGCCAGGTCACCGATCTCACCCTTGGTCGAGTCATCGGCACGTACGGAGAAGTCGCCCTGACCAAGTGCATTTGCGACATCGGCGACTTTGTTTAAGGGTCGTACCAGACGCTTGGTAGCAAAGTATACCGGGATCAGCATGAACATAGAAACGACCAGCGTAGACAGAAGAAGGATATTACTGAATCCTCCGACCATCGAATTCTGCATCGAGTATTCATCGCCGATGACCAGATACGCGAAGATCGCATCATCGAGCACGATCGGAACCTGTACCACCACAACGGAAGCTTTGGTATCTTCGAGCGGCACACGACCGATCAGGTTTGAATATTCATTATTCGTCAGCATATGCGTGCGAGCATAAAAATCGATCGTCGCTAAAGTATTTGAATCCTGCTGGGTTGCGACCTGACTGGTCTTAACACGGATACCGGTGTCGGTATAAAGAGAGAAGTAGGCACCGAGAACATTGTGGTCCGTATATGAATCCGTAGCCTGAAAAAGAATCATAAGATCGTTAGAATCTTCGGTACGGGAAGTACGGATGTATTCAGAAAGGAATCCGGAAAGAGAACGGGCCTTGTCGATCATGACGTTCTCGGAGTCAGTGCGGATCATCTCGTTGGCCGCAAGACTAAACAGCATAGCAGAAAGAAGTGCCGATGCGCAAAGCGCAACCAGCACCAGAAAAACCATCTTTCTTAAAAAGACGCTGCGGAACATTATTGATTGACCTCAAATTTGTATCCTACACCATAAACTGTAATCAGAGACCAGGGAGCACCCTCATAGTAGACCTTCTGACGGATACGCTTTACGTGCGTATCAACTGTACGGGTATCACCGAAGTAGTCGTAGCCCCATACCTGGGAAAGGATCTGCTCACGGTCCATAACCTGTCCGATATGAGAAGCGAGAAGATGAAGGATCTCCACTTCCTTCGGTGTGCACGGAACCAGCTCACCTTTGACCTTGACCTGATAGTTATCCAGATTGATCTCCAGTCCTTCAAAACGAAGAAGAGAAGAATTCTCCTGCGGTTCATTGATACGGCGAAGTACGGCCTTGATACGGGCGATGACCTCACGCGGTGAGAAAGGCTTTACGATATAGTCGTCTGCACCCAGTTCCAGACCGAGTACACGGTCGATCTCCTCACCCTTAGCGGTCAGGATAATGATCGGCGTGGATAATGTCTTACGGATCTCGCGGCAAACCTCGATACCGGTCTTTTCCGGCATCATGACGTCCAGGATGATCAGATCCGGCTTGTCAGAAGCAACGTGCGCAAGAGCGTCACGTCCGTCATATGCGCTCGAGTAGGTAAAATGTTCATTTTCAAAATACAGACCCAGAGACTCGTGTACTACCGGGTCATCATCACAGATCAAAATATGTGGGGCTACTGCCATTTTTCATTACCTCGCTAAAATTACACTATTACTATTATAAACGAAAAAAATGTTTTGG
>JAGCVX010000020.1 GCA_017962145.1 Clostridiales bacterium
AAAGGCTGCTGCTCCTGCTCAGACAGCACCTGCAGCACCGGCTCAGACAGCACCTGCAGCACCGGCTCAGACAGCACCTGCAGCACCGGCTCAGACAGCTCCGGCAGCACCTGCAGCACAGGCTCAGACAGCTCCGGCAGCACAGGCTCCGGCCCAGACAGCTCCGGCTCAGACAGAAGCAAAGGACGAAGGTCCGATCTGGACAAAGAACGCCGGTGAAGACGTAAGTCTGGACGACTAAGTTCTGAAGTTTAAACTAAACACGAAAAGCCATCTCACAGTGAAACGCTGTGAGGTGGCTTTTTTGTTCTCCCATCCGTTCTCCGAAGAGAGGGTGAAGGAGAACGTTTTGCAGAACATCTCTTGACGGCTAATCGGAATTAGCCTATAATGTGGCTAATCAGAGTTAGCCTGAAAGGAGTCTCGGCTATGGGCACAAAAGAAAAGATCCTGGATGTATCACTGGAACTGTTCTCGCAGAAAGGATACGGGAATGTATACGTGGGGCAGATTGCGGAAGCGGTCGGCATCAAGGCGCCGTCGCTTTATAAGCATTTTCGAAGTAAGCGAGAGATCTTTGACGCGATCCTGGAAGAGATGCAAAGACGGTATCAGGAAACTGCCGCGGGACTTCAGATGAACGGGCAGGATGCCGGTGCGGATGGCGCGATCTTTCAGAAGGTTTCGGAAGAACAGCTGGTGCAGATGGGGATAGGGCTTTTCCGGTATTTTCTTCACGACGAATATGTCCGAAAGTTTCGAAAGATGCTGACCATCGAACAGTTCGCCGACAAAGAACTCGGAGCACTTCTGACTAGGCAATATGTAGAAGATCCGATCGAGTATCAGGCGCAGATCTTTGAGATGCTGATCGCAGGCGGTCTTCTAAAAGGAGACGATCCGAAGATCATGGCACTGGAGTTTTATTCGCCGATCTATATGCTCCTTACCTGGTGCGACCGAGATCCCAAAAAAGAAAAGGAAGCGATGGGACTTCTGGAGAGTCACATCAAGCAGTTTAACAAGCAATACGGGAGAAAAAAGAAATGAAGATCGTGATCATAAACGGACAGGAACATAAAGGAAGCACCTACCATCTTGCAAAGATCGTAGAAGAAAAGATCGAGGGCGAAAAGAGCGTTACGGAATTCTTCCTGCCGCGCGACCTTCCGTACTTTTGCAAGGGATGCTACAGCTGTATCGAAGATGAGACGAAGTGCTACTGTTATGAACAGAAAAAAGTGATCCTCGATGCGGTGGAAGAAGCAGATGTCCTGATCTTTACCACACCGACTTACTGCATGCATGTAAGCGCGCAGATGAAAGCATTTCTCGATCTGTCATTTGACAGGTGGATGGTGCATCGTCCGAGAAAAGAGATGTTCCAAAAGCGTGCGCTCATCCTTTCGACGTCGGCCGGATCGGGCACAAAATCCGCCATGAAAGCTATCAAGGATTCGCTTTTCAACCTCGGTGTCCCGGAAGTCATCATGTACGGAAAAGCCGTTCACGCGATGAACTGGAACGGCGTAAAAGACAAGCAGAAAGCAAAGATCGAAAAAGATCTGACGCGTATCGCAAAGAACCTATCGCGCAGCAGCAAGCCGCATGTCGGCATCAAGACAAAGGGATGGTTCCTTATGATGCGAATGCTCCAGAAAGGCGGCATGGGATCGTCTCCCGTAGAAAAGGAATACTGGGAAGAAAAAGGATGGCTCGGAAAAGGCCGCCCGTGGAAAGAAGTTGCATAAAACAAAACCGGCGATAAAAGCCGGTATTACTTTTTCTGTCGGAAAGAAAAGAGCGCGAGGATTCGCATCGTCTCGACAAGACGCGCTCGGGATTTCGCGTCGACGGCTTTCGTCGCGTCGATGATGTGCGACATCTTGACCGACCAGCTCGAATCCGGACGGAAGATATTGCTCGCGCCGGATGAGGTCGCGATGCGGTAGAGCATCTCGGTAAAAGATTCTCTGTCTTCAAAAGACTGATCCGAAAGCCAGCTGCTTACGGCATTGCTGCGGATCTCGGCATTTCTGTCCCAAGAGGCAGCGTAGGAAAAATCGGATTCTTCGATCTCCCATGTAAATGGGCTGTGCTGCATCAGCCAGATGGCTTTGTTGTTGATGAAGCGTGTTCCCGGCGCGCTCGAAAGGAGCATGCCGACAAAAGACGCGACTGGTACGAGGTGGCTTACGAGAGCCGCGATCTTTTTATACTCATCGGTCTCATGCAGGTTAAAAGAAAAACCCGGGCCGTCGAAAGAGAAGATCCGCTCGATTCGTGACTTGATGACGTCCGCGCAGCTTGTCGCGGAATAGATCGAGAGATTTCCGCCCTTGGAGTGTCCGCCGATATAAAAACGGATATTCGGCGCGAGTTCTTTTGCCAGATAAGAAAGATAGCGAGAGGCTTCCTTCTGGGCCGGAACGGGGTACTGGTAGCTCAGCTGGAAATCTTCCTTCCAGCCGATCAGCGTGCCGTCTGTTCCGCGAAATGCGACGTAGCAGAGATCGCCCGGCAGGTGGAAGCACATGGCGGCGAACTGGATCTGCTCACGGTCGTTCGTTCTGGCGCAAAGATGCGATACGGAGATATCTTTAAAGCGCGGGTTGACACGCAGAAAATCGATCATCTTTAAGTTGTTCGGAGTGTCGGCCGCGTACTGCCCGAAAAGCGGCATGTCTTTGGACAGCGGCATCTCATGGAAAAACATCGACGTCGAAACGCCGTACGGCCACTCGGGCGTCCAGATATTCTTGAGCAGATATTCCCACTGAAAATACGTCGCCTCGGCGAATACCAGGGCATCGATGGGGTTAAAGGGGAACTCGGAAAAGGAGCGTGTCTCTTGCTCTACATAATTGAGGATCGTGCTCAAAGAAAACCTCCAAAGTACTCAAATCTTTATGTCTATTTTATCACTCCTTAATAGGGAAAAGTGTGATAATATTGTAACGTGAAGAAAATCGCGAATTCTGCGCGAGAATACTGGTATCAGGTCGATCGAGGATAGAAGATGAAAAGAGTCGTCATAACAGGCGCAACCGGCATGATCGGACAGGCGGTCATCCGTAAGATGATCAAGGAGAATGTGGAAGTGCTCGTTCTGGCACGTCCGGATTCGCCGAGACTTCAGACCCTTCCAAAGCACGACCTGATCCACGTAGAGACCTGCGGGCTGCAGAGCATTTCCCAAGTAAAAAGCGACCTCAAATACGATGCGTTCTTCCACCTTGCGTGGGTCGGAACGACGGGAGAAGCGCGTGACGATATGGACCTTCAGATCCAGAATATCCGCGGCGCGATCGAGGCCGTAAAGCTTGCGGAAAAACTCGGCTGCGATGTATTTGTCGGCGCAGGTTCGCAGGCGGAATACGGAAGAGTTGCTGACGGCACGAAGCTTTCGCCGGACACCCCGTGTTTCCCCGAGACCGGCTACGGCATGGCCAAGCTCTGCGCAGGTCAGATGACCCGCCGGATCGCAAGAAAAGCCGGCATGCGCCACGTTTGGATGCGCATCTTAAGTGTCTACGGTCCTTATGACGGAAATTCGATGGTGATGTCGGGCATCCGAAAGCTCGCAGCAGGCGAACGCCCGCAGTACACAAAGGGCGAGCAGATGTGGGATTATCTTTACTGTGACGATGCAGCAGAAGCGCTTTTCCTTGCCGCGGTAAATGCACCGGAGGAGGCCGTTTACTGCTTAGGCTCCGGGAACGTGCGTCCGCTTTCCGAATACATCACGATCATCCGAGATACCGTCGCACCCGGCGCTCCGATCGGACTTGGGGAGATCGAGTATTTTCCAAACCAGGTGATGTATCTTTGCGCGGACATCGGAAAACTTACCAAAGACACCGGATTTACTCCGAAGATCGCATTTGAAGAGGGAATCCGAGAAACATATTCATGGTTTCAAAAGACCAAAGAACAGGAGAACTTTCCTTTATGAAAAAAGTCAGTATCCTCATCCCGTGTTATAACGAAGAACTGAACGTGGTGCCCATGAGCGAAGCGATCACGAATCTTTTCGAGACGCAGCTGACCCAGTATGACTGGGAGCTGGTCTTTATCGATAACGATTCGCAGGACAAAACGCGCGTGCTTCTTCGTCAGATCTGCGAGAAGAACAAGCACATCAAGGCCATCTTCAACGTAAGAAATTTCGGCCAGTTCAACTCTCCGTACTACGGTATCCTGCAGACCACAGGTGACTGCACGATCTCGATGGTGTGCGATTTCCAGGACCCGATCGAACTGATCCCGCAGTATCTCAAGGAATGGGAAAACGGCTATAAGATCGTTATCGGTATCAAGACCAAGAGCAAAGAAAACAAACTCATGCGACTGGTTCGTACCGCGTACTATAAGCTCATCAAGTCCATGTCCGATGTCGAGCAGATCGAGCATTTTACGGGCTCGGGACTCTACGATAAAGACTTCGTAAATGTCCTTCGTGACCTGCACGACCCGACCCCGTTCCTTCGTGGTATCGTTGCCGAGATGGGATGGAAGAGAAAGACGATCCCGTATGAGCAGCCGAAGCGCGAGCGCGGCAAGACTTCGAACAATTTCTACCGTCTCTATGACGCGGCGATGCTGTCGATCACATCCTACACGAAGGTCGGTCTTCGTCTGGCCACGATCTTCGGTGCGATCCTGGCATGCCTGAGCCTTCTTGTGGGTTTCCTCTACTTTATCTTAAAACTCCTGCGCTGGTACGACTTCCCGGCAGGTAATATCCCGATCCTTCTGGCGGTCATCATCTTCGGATCCGTGCAGATCTTCTTCATCGGCTTTTTGGGCGAGTATATCCTTTCCATCAACAGCCGTATCATGAAGCGTCCGCTGGTCATCGAAGAAGAACGTCTGAACTTTGACGTCGACGAGAAATCCGATGCGGAAAAAGAAGGAGAAGAGAAGAAATGAGAATCAGACTGGCAGACTATGTAGCAGATTTTCTGGTGGCCCATCAGGTGACGGACTGCTTCAGTGTAGTCGGCGGCGGTGCCATGCACTTAAACGACGCACTCGGCCATAAGGAAGGCCTGAAGGTAACATACAACCACCACGAACAGGCCTGTGCCATCGCGGCGGAAGCCTATGCCAGACTCGAAAACAGAATCGCGGCAGTATGCGTCACGACCGGCCCCGGCGGCACGAATGCCATCACCGGTGTCGTCTGCGGATGGCTCGACTCGATCCCGATGTTTATCTTAAGCGGACAGGTGCGTTACGACACGACCGCCCGCTATGCGCAAAGATTCACCGAGACCCCGCTTCGTGCGATGGGCGATCAGGAATACGATATCGTAAAGTCCGTCGAACCTATGACCAAATACGCGACCATGATCGAAGATCCCAAGCAGATACGTTATGCTCTGGAAAAAGCATGGCACCTTGCTACAACGGGACGCCCGGGTCCGGTATGGATCGACATTCCGGTAAACTTTCAGGGCGGCTATATCGAGACGGATGAACTGGAAGGATACGATCCGGCAGAAGACGATAAGGATCTTCCGCCGCAGGTTTCCGATGAGACCATCAAGACGATCCTCGAAAAGATCAAAACCGCGAAACGCCCGGTGTTCCACGCAGGCTACGGCATCCGTCTTTCCGGCGGCTACAGTGCATTTCGCAAGGTAATGGAAAAACTGAATATCCCGGTCGTGACGTACTGGAATGCCGTTGATCTGATCGAAGACGCGCATCCTCTTTACTGCGGCCGCGCGGGCAATATGGGCGACCGTCCGGGCAACTGGGCGATCCAGAATGCGGACCTGATCCTGGCGATCGGAACGCGTATCTCGATCCGTCAGGTGGGCTATAACTGGAAGACCTGGGCAAGAGAAGCCGAGGTCATCATGGTGGATATCGATCAAGCCGAACTGAAAAAACCGACGATCCACGTTGAGATGCCGGTATGGGCAGACGCCAAGGATTTCCTTACGAAGATGGACGATGCGGTCGAAGACGGCACGAAAGTTTCGCAGCAGGAAGAGTGGAACAGCACCTGCCGCGGATGGAAAGAAAAGTATCCGGTCGTACAGGACCGTCAGTGGGAAGAAAGCGGCGAAGGCGCCAACGTCTATGCATTTGTCCGCTATATGAGCTCCCGCCTTCCGAAAGAAAGCCTCACCGCGGTTTCAAACGGTGCGTGCTGCGTTGTCGGAAACCAGGCATATGTGATCTCGGAAGGAAGCCGCTTCCACAATAACAGCGCGATCGCGTCGATGGGCTACGGACTTCCGGCCGCGATCGGAACGTGCATCTCGGGCGGAAGAAGAGAGACGATCTGCCTCGAGGGCGACGGCAGCATCATGATGAATCTTCAGGAACTGCAGACCATCATCACGAACAAGCTTCCGATCAAGATCTTCCTGATCAACAATAACGGCTATCACTCGATCCGCCTGACCCAGACGAATCTGTTCTCCGAGCACACGAGAGTCGGTATCGGACCCGAATCCGAAGACCTCTCTTTCCCGGAATTCAAAAAGATCGCCGAGGCATTTGGATACAGATATTTTTCCGCAAAAACGAATGCCGAGATGAAGGCAGTCGTAGACGAAGTTTTAAAAGAGCAGGGACCGCTGTTCTGCGAGATCTTTACCGATACCAAGCAGGTATGGGAGCCGAAGAGCAGCACGAAGAGACTGCCGGACGGCACGCTCGTAAGCCCGCCGCTTGAAGACCTTGCGCCGTTCCTGCCGAGAGAAGAACTCAAGGCGATCATGCAGGTCCCGATGGTGGAAGAATAAGGAAGAACGATATGGGCAAAGTATTTCTTCTGGATTGTACACTTCGCGATGGCGGCTACATCAATGACTGGTGCTTCGGAAAAGAAGCGATCCTGGGCATTGTCGAGGGCCTTTCCGAAACAGGTGTCGACATGGTGGAGATCGGATTTATCAAGGGTACATCCTACGATCCGAACCGCTCTGTTTTTCCGGATGTAAAGTCTTTCCGAAATGTGATCCGCAGTAAAGATCCGTCCATGCTCTACGTCGGCATGCTCGACATGAGCGCGCCGGTCGACCTTTCCGCGATCACACCGAAAGGAGCGGAAGACATCGACGGCATCCGCGTGATCTTTAAGAAAAACAAGACCGACGAAGCCTACGCATACTGCAAGCACATCAAGGAGATGGGTTACGATCTGTATGTGAATTTCGTCGGGACCGACCAATATACCGATGACGAATTCATCGCGGGACTGAAGCGTTTCACGGAACTTTCTCCCGAAGGCATGACCATCGTCGATACATTCGGCGTGATCAAGAGAAAGCAGTTCCTGCATATGGTAAAGCTCGCCGATCAGATCCTCCCGCAGGAGATCAAGCTCTGCTACCACGCGCACAACAACCTCCAGCAGGCTTTCGGAAATGCGGAAGCGATGGTGGAGATGGATCTGTCCCGTGACCTCGTGATCGACGCGTGCATCTTCGGCATGGGCCGCGGCGCCGGCAATCTCAACCTCGAGCTTTTCGCGGAATTCATGAACGAAAACTACGGCACGAACTATAAGATCGAGCCGATGCTGCGCCTGATGGACCTTTATCTTTCAGACTTCTACAAGACCCGTTTCTGGGGCTATTCGCTGCCGCTGTATCTTTCCGCGACGCTGAACTGCCACCCGAATTACGCGATCTATCTGGCGGAAAAAGACAGCCTTCCGGTCGCGCTTTTTCACGAGATCTTAGCGAGCATTTCTGACGAAGACAAGCGCGAGTTTTCAAAAGAAAAAGCAGAAAGCTACTACAGACGCTATATGGATCATCCGATCGACGACACCACCGCGCGAAATGCACTGTCGCAGGAACTTTCGGGCTTCACCGTTTTGCTTCTTGCTCCCGGTATCAGTCTTTCCGAGCAGAAAGAAAAGATCGCAGCACTTGCAGAAAAACCCGATACGAAAGTCATCGCCGTGAATTTTGCAGGCGGAGATTTTACTCCGGATCTGGTCTTTTCAAGTAACATGCGCCGTTACGCACGCCTTCAGGATAAAGTGGGAACAAAGAGCATCGTGACGTCGAATATGCGCGATGTAAAGAGCAGTAAATATGTGGTGGATTTTGCGTCCTATGCATCCGAAGACCCGCGTATCCGAGATAACTCCGGCGTCATGCTTTTAAAGCTTCTTTCGGCACTCGGTGTTAAGAAAGTATGGGTCGCCGGCATGGACGGGTATACCTCCACGCAGTCGCATAACTATTTCGACGCGGAACTGGAATACGATTTTTCATCCGAATATGCCGAGCGCAACCGCCTGATCTCCGAAGAGATCAGTAAGGTCCGTGAATCGATGGAAGTTACGTGGATCACACCGACTCACTATACTCTGTAACTTTTTCGGGAACGACGTAGAAGAAGTCTTCTTTTTCAGACGCAAGATATGCGTTCGTGATCACATTTTCGTCAGCACAATAAAGCACATAGCCTTCGACTTCGGTAACGTATGTATACGTGCCGGTGACATAAGGCGGCATCGCTTCAAAATTTTCTTTCGTAGTTAAGATACAAACGCGTCCGGACCAGGTCTCGGCGGTCATCTTTTCGGTCGTGTCACCCCAGGCTTCGATGCCGGAAAAATCGGATGCGATCTGGTGGTAGATGTGATCGAGATCGAGTGCGCGAAGAATACGTGAATCCAGTCCCACATCCTCACCGAAAGTATAGATCACCGGTGCCTGTGTCTGGTTGACCTGAGCGATGATCCGGTCATACTTTTGAAGGTTCACGCGATGGTGGTAAAGCGAATAGTAGAACATCAGATTCGAGAAAGCAAAAGCCAGGATCACGATCGGAAGGAACACACGCTCGATCAGCTTTTTCGGATCGGGAGTAAAGCCTGAAAGTCCCTGGCAGCACAGAAGCATGAAGCTGATGAGGATATAGATGAAGTAGCGGGGTTCGATCGTCTCGGAACTGTAGCTCGAATTCGAGAACAAAAGCACGAATGCATTGACCAGGATCACGCATGTGAAAAGGAAATCCGGCGAAGAAAAATCCTTGTGACGGATCGCACGGATCATGCCGCGGATACCGCATACCGCAAGGAACAATGCGATGCAGAGCATCACGCCGAACGCGATTCCGAGTTTGCTGGTGATGTTGACACGGCTCTGAAGCGGAAGACCGAATGTCAGCGCGAAATATCCGGAGAACAGACCCTGCACGTTCGAGAAAAACTTCTCGGCGGAGATCCACTCGATGCTTTCTGCACGGCCTGAAAAATGCAGGACGCGCGAGCTGATGAGTTTTCCGATAAAGATCAGTGCGGCCTGAGATAACGCGAATAAAAATGCACTGGAGCCGAGCACTTTTGCGTCGCTGTCAAAGAAGACGCGTACCATTGACGCGAGGATAAACGGTGCGACCAGAAGGATGACCATCGAGATACCTGTGCAGATACCGATGATCAACGCAAGCGCGGAAGAAAGGACCGCAAGTACGATCGTCGAAACGGAGACCGAAGCTTTCGCGGTCGGTGCCTTTGAAGACTTGGCTTTGCCGCTCTTTTTCATCTTCTGGTTCCAGCGCTTTTCAAGCCGGATATAGCAGACGGCCAGCGCGAACAGGAAGATGATGCGGTATGAATACGATCCCATGTTGATGCATGTCATCGAGAAATAATCGAGGGAATTGGTTGCCGAATACGCGGCCGTGTAAGGTGTCAGAAGCATCACGACGGCAAGTCTTGCGGCGGTGCCGTAGATATTCATCTCGTGAAGAAGAAGCACGAAGATCACGACCATCACGGCGACAGAAAGGATATTGCTGATACCGAAAGAAAGGAACGGGTCGTGAAGGAACATGTTGAAGAACGCCGCGCCCAGTACCGGAGAGTCCCATCCCATCGTGGTCTGGTACGCCCAGTCCTTCAAGATCAAGGATCCCTGCTCCGTCATCTTATGGACCATCAGGTAGCCCGACGAACTGTCATAACCGACAAGGGCGCGAAGCTGTGTCAGGTTGATCACACAAAGAAGTACGATCTGAAGGAATATCATGCCCGTCAGGACACGTTCGGTCCAGGTAGAAGGACACAGTAGATTCTTGATTTTACCACGCATTATTTCTTCTTCTCCCGATAGGTCATCGCTCTGCGTCAAAAAGCCGAATATCTCGGGCTTTTGGGGCGCAGTTTTGGCTTTTCGGACGAGGGGCGCCTCGTTGACATCTAAAGCCAGTAATCATTATAATACATAAACAGGGATTTAGCACTTTTTTGCGTCAAAGACCGAGGAAACAAGAAGAAGGAGAGTTTTCATGAAAGCTGTGATCTTAGCCGGAGGTTTCGGCACCAGAATTTCAGAAGAAAGCCACCTCAAGCCAAAGCCGATGATCGAGATCGGAGGCATGCCGATCCTTTGGCATGTCATGAAGATCTATTCGGCATACGGCGTGAACGATTTCGTTATCTGCTGCGGCTATAAGCAGCATGTCATCAAGGAGTTCTTCGCGGACTATTTCCTTCACTGCTCGGATGTCACCTTTGACTTTACGGCAGAAAACAGAATGCAGATCCACTCCACATTCTCAGAGCCCTGGCGTGTAACGGTCGTCGACACCGGGTTAAATACCATGACCGGCGGACGCTTAAAGCGCATCGCACAGTATGTGGATGGCGAGCCTTTCTTCATGACCTATGGAGACGGCGTTTCCGATATCAACATCAGCAAGCTCTACGAGAGCCACATGAACAGCGGCAAGATCGCGACTCTTACGGCCATCAACATCGGCCAGCGTTTCGGCGTGCTCGATGTTGCCGAGGACAACACCGTCCTTGCCATCCGTGAGAAGAACAAGGCCGACGGAAGCCTCATCAACGGCGGCTTCATGGTTCTGGATCCCAAGATCTTCGACTACATCGAGGGCGATAAGACCGTCTTTGAAAAGGCACCGCTCGAGCGCGTCGCGGCAGAAGGCCAGCTGAACGCGTATTATCATACGGGATTCTGGAAATGCATGGACACACAGCGTGATAAGCAGGAACTGGAGGATCTGTGGAATTCCGGCAATGCTCCATGGAAGATGTGGTCATGACAAGTTCACTTCTGGATTTTTACAAGGGGAAGAAAGTCTTCCTCACAGGACATACCGGATTTAAGGGAAGCTGGCTTTCGAAGATCCTTTGCGACGCCGGCGCGATCGTGACCGGTTATTCGCTTCCGGCACCGACAGATCCGGCGCTTTTCCCGATGCTTTCTTTTTCGGACAACATGACGTCCGTGATCGGGGATATTCGCGATATCGAATCCCTGAAAAGTGCATTTACCAAGGCAGAACCGGAGATCGTGATCCACATGGCGGCCCAGCCGATCGTGCGCGATTCGTATAAAGATCCAGCCTATACCTATGAGACAAATGTCATGGGCACGGTCAATATCTTAGAGTGCGTACGAACCATCGGCGGCGTGAAGTCCTTTTTAAATGTCACGACCGACAAGGTCTACTATAACAACGATTCCGACAAGGGATTCTGCGAGACCGATCCGCTCGACGGATACGATCCGTATTCGAACAGTAAATCCTGCTCGGAACTCGTGACCCACAGCTACAAAAATTCATTCTTCTCCGACGGCGCGACAGCCATCTCGACCGCCCGTGCCGGAAATGTCATCGGCGGCGGTGACTTTGCCAATGACCGCATCATCCCGGACTCGGTCCGCGCGGCGATCAAAGGGGAGAAGATCATAGTTCGAAATCCGTATTCCACACGTCCTTACCAGCACGTGCTCGAACCGCTTTTTACGTATCTTCTGATCGTGAAAAAGCAGTACGAAGACCAAAAGCTTTCCGGCTACTATAACGTCGGTCCGGACGACTGCGACTGCGTCACGACGGGCGAGCTCGTGACGATGTTCTGCGAAAAGTGGGGCGAGGGACTTTCCTGGGAAGACCGCTACGACGGCGGCCCGCACGAAGCCAAGTTTTTGAAACTCGACTGCACCTGCATCAAAAAGACATTCGGCTGGAATCCGGTATGGCATATCGATGAAGCAGTGGCAGCAAGTGTCGAGTGGGCCAAAGCCTACCGCGACAAGAAAAATATCGAAGAGATCATGAATCAGCAGATCCGGAAGTTTTCCGAAAAGTGGGAAAACTCCGTGGGCAAGTTCTGAGAAGGAAGAGATAAGATGGATGAAGCAACGATGAAACAGCAGATACTGAAGATGGTGGAGGAGTACTTCAATACTTACCACAATCAGAAAAAGCCTTTTACTCCGGGTGACCGTATCCCGTATGCGTCCCGTGTCTACGATTCCGAAGAGATGGTGAATCTGGTCGACTCGGCACTCGAGTTCTGGCTGACCTCCGGACGCTATACGGATCAGTTCGAAAAGGATCTGTCCGCATACCTCGGCGTTCGTTTCTGCAGTCTTGTCAACTCCGGATCTTCCGCGAACCTTCTGGCATTTGCCACACTGACTTCTCCGCTTCTGGGCGATCGTGCGATCCGCCGCGGCGACGAAGTCATCACGGTGGCCGCAGGATTCCCGACGACGGTGACACCTGCGATCCAGTTCGGTGCGGTTCCGGTATTTGTTGATCTTACGATCCCGCAGTATAACATCGATGTGTCCCGGCTCGAAGCGGCCAGAAGCGAGAAGACGAAGGCCGTCATGCTGGCCCATACTCTCGGAAATCCGTTCGATCTTCGTGCCGTAAAAGAGTTCTGCGACAAGTATGGTCTTTGGCTTGTAGAAGATAACTGTGACGCGCTCGGATCGACCTATACGATCGACGGCAAGACACGCTTTACCGGTACGATCGGTGATATCGGAACATCGTCTTTCTATCCGCCGCATCACATGACGATGGGCGAAGGCGGCGCGGTCTATACCGACGATCCGCTTCTTGCGAAGATCTCCCGTTCCATCCGTGACTGGGGCCGTGACTGTGTCTGCCCCTCCGGCTGTGACAATGTCTGCGGACATCGTTTCGACAGACAGTACGGTGAGCTGCCTTTGGGCTACGACCATAAATATGTCTATTCCCACTTCGGATATAATCTGAAAGCCACCGACATGCAGGCCGCGGTCGGCTGTGCGCAGCTGAAGAAATTCCCGTCTTTCGTCGAAAGAAGAAAAGCGAATTTCAAGCGGTTGAAAGATGGCCTTTCCGATCTTTCCGACAAGCTGATCCTTCCGGAAGCGGCGAAAGATTCCGACCCGAGCTGGTTCGGTTTCCTGATCACCTGCAAAGAAGGCATCAGCAGAAATAAACTCGTACAGTATATCGAGAGCAAAGGTGTGCAGACACGTATGCTCTTTGCAGGAAACCTGACCCGTCATCCTTGTTTCGACGAGATGAGAAAAAGCGGGGAAGGATACCGCGTTATCGGAGATCTTTCTGTGACAGACCGGATCATGTCCGACACATTCTGGATCGGCGTATATCCGGGTATGACGGATGAGATGCTCGATTATATGATCGAAGTGATCAAGGAAGGCGTTAAGCAGGAGTCCTGACATGCTGGAAAAAGTAGGAGGAGCCATCTGGAAATCGCTGAGCCGATTCATCCTTGCCGTAACGGAGCGGATCCTGCGGCTGTTCGGCAAGACACTCGACGAAAAGCAGCAGGAAGCTTTCCTGCAGTTTTGCAAATTCGCCATCGTGGGCGTGACCAATACGCTCCTTTCCTGGCTGATCAACGTCACGGTGTTGAGGATCCTGACATCGGCCGGACTTTTGCAGGAGTATCATCTGGATGTGTACACGGCAAATATCGTGGCATTTATCCTGTCGGTACTGTGGTCTTTCTACTGGAACGACCGTTATGTGTTCAAGCAGGAAGAGGGCGAAGAAAAACGTGTCTGGTGGAAGGCACTTTTAAAAGCATATGCTGCATATGCATTCACCGGACTGTTCTTGAGTAATGTGATCTCGTACATTACCGTGGACAGGTTGGGCGTCAATAAATACATCGCGCCGCTGATCAATCTGGTCATCTCCGTGCCGGTGAATTTCCTGCTCAACAAATTCTGGGCATTTTCGAAAAAAAGTGCCGCCAAGCCGGAAGAGACGGCGAAAGAACAAACGAACGTGGAGGAGAACAGCTGACCTATGCCGGTCTACATACAATACGTTTACGAATATCCGATCTGTGCGCTGCTGATCTTAACGATCGTGCTGTGCCGCTTCTTTGCGGAACGCCAGCTCCCGGTCATCCGAAGCCGCATGTTCGCGGCCTCCGTTATCGTGGCCTGCGCGGATGTCATCTTCGATATCCTTTCTTCGTACGTGATCGAAAACCCGACAGCCCTTCCGATCCCGCTTGCCTATACGGTGATGACGGTATTTTATCTTCTGCAGATGTATTTTCCGTCGGCGATGGTATTCTATGTTTTCTCCGCGACGAAGACGCTGAAGATGAGAAACTTAAAGCAGATCTTCCTGACGATGCTTCCGTGCACGATCTGCGGTGCGGTCATCCTGATCAATCCTCTGGCGAAGTGGCTCTTTTATTTCCAGGACGGACTGTTCTACCGAGGAAACGCCTATCCGCTTCTGATCGCAGTCAGTGTCTACTGCAGTGCATTTTGCGTAGTCTACGCGCTGATCATGAGAAAGAATATCTCGGATTCGCATTTCCTTACGATCTCGGTATTTTCGATCCTGCTTGCCGGCGCGCTCGCGATCCAGGTGAACTGGCAGCATATCCTTCTGACTTCGGTTGCGATCTCGATCGGTATGCTCGTATATTATCTTGAACTGCAAAGACCGGAAACGATGGTGGACCATCTCACGGGACTTCTGAATATGGATGCCATGATGGCTTATATCGACGAACTTGCGGCACGTGAGACGAAGTATCAGGTCCTCGTGTTCAAGGTCGAAAACATCCGCCGCATCAACTCGATCTTCGGCTACACCATCGGCAGCTTGACGCTGCAGAGCGTCGCCGATTTCCTGACCTCTTTCTCGCCGGATCTGCGTGAGCGTTCCCGCGCCAGAAAGAAGCTCGGAAAAAATAAAGGCAAGAATGCAAGCAACGTTGCCGACGGCAGAAAGCTCGGCGGAACTCTTCCGGAGGCCTGGGCATTCCGTCTGATCAGTAACCAGTTTGCGGTCGTCAGCACCAACTCCGAAACACACGACGCACTCCTCGCCGTCCTTCGTGACCGTTTCGAAGTGCCGTGGTACATAAGAGGCCTCGAGATGAATCTGCTGTGCACGATGGTCGAGTTCGGGCAGACCGAGTCGTTCGGTTCCGGCGACGATCTTTATAAGGCGATCGAGACGATGCTGCCTGCGGTCCCGAAGGGTGATACCGTCAGCATCAGCGCGCCGACACTTCTTCAGCTCGAAAGAAATCTTTCCATCGAAAATGCACTGTCGAAGGCACTGGAGGAGAACCGTCTGCAAGTGCATTTCCAGCCGGTCTACTCGGTAAGAGAAGAGAAGTTTACGCATCTGGAAGCACTGGTTCGTTTTGAGCATGCCGAGTATGGTGATGTGTCTCCGGATGAGTTTATCCCGATCGCGGAAAAGCGCGGCCTCGTGATGGAGATCGATGAGTTCGTGCTCCGTCGTGTATGCGAGTTTATCAAGAACATGGAAGAGACGAAGGAGATGGAATTTGACGCGGTCAGCGTGAATATTTCCGTTACCGAACTGGCAAGCTCCGTCTTCCCGATGAAGGTCTGTGCCATCGTCGATGAATATAAGATCCCGCATAGAAAGATCATGTTCGAGATCACGGAAGCCGCGATCGCGACGTCCTATATGCTCTTTATCGATAACCTGCAGGTCATGAGCAAGCTCGGTTTTGAATTCGTTCTCGATAACTACGGAACCGGCGGAATCAACGTCGCGCATCTTGTAGCGATGCCGTTCTCCGTCGTAAAGATCGACAGAGCATTTCTACAGGAAGCCCAGTCTTCGCCGAAGGGCTTGATCCTTTTTGAAAATGCGATCGACGTACTTCGCAAGATGGAGATCCGTACCGTGGTGGTCGGTGCCGAGACGGTCGAACAGTCCGACATGATCATCCGAAGCAGTGCGGATTATATTCAGGGATTCTATTATTCGCGCCCGATGGCCAGAACGGATCTGGTGCGTTACATCCAGACCCATCCGGTAAGTAAGAGCCGCGTCAAGGGCGAAAATATCATCGTCGTAAAAGAATAAGGAGGGGAAGAAGACATGAAAGAAAAATATACTCCCCGTAACTTAAAACAAAACCAGATCACACCGCTGCGTGTGTATATCGCGCTGTCCTTTCTCTGCTTTGCCGCGCTTCTTATCATCTTCGCGGTGACCCGCGGCACCTGGGTCGAGCGCTTTTTCTTCTGGGATACGGCTGATACCGGCATGGACTTTTTCCATAGTATCGAATATGTGCATAACAAGCATCCTTACCAGGACTTCTATACGCTTTATCCGCCGCTGGCCAATCTCATGTTCTACGGGATCTTTAAGATGATGCCGCCGGAAGTGACAGCGAACTGGAATCTGGATTTTTACCATTCTCTTTCGATGAGACAGACGTCCGATGACCTTCGTGTGCATCAGGCACCGATGATCATGTTCATCATCTTTGTCGCCGTTGTCGCCGCCCTGATCGTGACGATCACACGCGAATATCTGAAAGAGAAGGGCGCCCTTGAAGCGAATCTGGCACCATTTGCGATACTTCTTTCATACGGTATGCTCTGCGGCTTAGAACGAGGGAATATCATCATCTTAACGTGAATCTTGATCCTTTGTTATCTCGCAGGCTATCAGAGCGAAAACAAGATCGTAAAAGAACTGTCGCTGATAAGTCTTGCGATCGGATTCGGATTAAAACTGTATCCTGCATTCTTCGGACTTCTGCTTCTTCAGAAGAAAGATTTTAAGGCTGCGATCCGTACCTGCATCTACGGTATCGCGTGCATCGTGCTTCCGTATCTCGTTTTGTTTGAAGGTGTCGAAGGCATCAAGACATGGTTCTCCGCAACGCGCGGCTACGGTACGCATTCCGTCGACGCACTCGGAAACAGCATGCCGAATATCCTTGCGACATTTAAGGGTGCCACGAAGATCAACCTCAACGAATCGCTCTTTGGTCCGGCCACGATCGTAACGTGCCTCGTGATGATGGCAAGTTCATTTTTCCAGGAAAAAGAATGGAAGAAGGTCTTAGCGATTCTGATGTCCATGGTGCTTTTAAGCTACCAGGGCGAATATATCTACATGCTCTTTGGCATCCCGATGCTTCTTGCTTTCAAAAGCGACGATGCATTTACCAAAGACAACATCCTCGAATATATCTGCATGATCATCCTGATGATCCCGCTTCCGATCTTTTATATCCACGCCAAAGAATATCCGCACAACGTACTCGCGCAGCTTTGCCTGGTATTCCTTGCGGTAAAGATCTTCGTCGATGCGGTACGAAAGATCGTCGACATGAAAAAGAACACCACAAAAAAAGCGGCCTCGTAAGAAGCCGCTTTTTTTAGTTTGGAAGTGTATGATGAGAATTATTTCTTTGCTTCCTTCTTTACCGGATCGAGGAAACGGTAAATGATGGCCGCCAGAGCTGCGCCCATGAACGGTCCTACGATAAATACCCATACGCAGGAAAGTGCGTCTCCGCCAACGATGATGGCAGGTCCGAGGCTTCTTGCCGGGTTAACGGATGTGCCTGTAAATGCGATACCGAGGATATGAACCAGGGTAAGTGTCAGACCGATGACCAGTCCGGCTACGGCACCGTTTTCTACCTTCGATGTAACACCGAGGATCGCGATGACAAATACGAATGTCAGGATGATCTCGATACCGAGAGACTTCACGACGTCGTTCTCATAAAGACCGTTGGTTCCAAGACCGCTTTCCGATCCGACGAAAGCCCACAGAAGAGCCGCACCACCTGTAGCACCTACTGTCTGAGAGCAGATGTAAAGCAGGAAATCCTTCAGGTCGAGTTTCTTGTTGATGAGCATCGCAAGAGATACGGCCGGATTGATATGGCATCCGGAAACGTTACCGATGGAGTAGGCCATCGCAACGATGACCAGACCAAATGCGATCGCGGTCAGAATGTATCCTGAACCTAAGGAAGCGTCACAGCCGACAGCGACTGCTGTTCCACAACCGAAGAATACCAGTACAAATGTACCGATGATCTCGGCTACATATTTTCTCAATGATTCCATAAACATACCTCCTATTACTTTAGACTTATACCTATGATATAAGAATAGCACGAGTAAAATCGAGATCGCGTGGTATAATCAAACTGTAAAAAAGATGTTATAAGTGAGGAAAAAAGCATGCTCGACTATATTTCTATTAATTCGCACAGCAGTATCCGTTTCGAAAAGGACCTGGTGATCTACGCAGATCCCTTCCATATTGCGCGCGCAGATCATGATGCCGACATCATCTTTTTGACTCACGATCACTATGACCACTATTCTCCGGAAGATGTAGAGAAGGTGAAAAAAGACACCACGCTTTTCGTCGCTCCCCAATCTACCGCGGCACTTCTTAAAAAGAACGGAGTGGACAGCGGACATATCCATGTGGCAGCACCGGGCGATACATTCGATGTTGCCGGCGTAGCTGTCGAGGCCGTCAAGTCTTATAACCCGCATAAGAATTTCCATCCCGAAAGAGAAGGATGGCTGGGTTATATCATCACGCTCGATGGAGTACGCCATTATGTTGCCGGCGACATGGATGTGACAGAAGAAGGAAAAGCAGTTCGCTGCGATGTCGCACTGATCCCTGTCGGCGGAAAATACACGATGGATGTCGATGAAGGTGTCGAGCTCATCTCTTCGATCCGCCCGCGCTACGCCATCCCGACGCACTATGGAGATATTGTCGGCAAAGCTACCGATGGTAGTGCATTTGCCGAAAAGATCAAGGCCAAAGGACTTCCTACAGAGGTCGTGCTGAAGATCTGACTTAACGAAAAAACAGAGGTTATATGAATTCCGAAAAAACTGAAATCACTTTCCCGGATCTGGACAACCGCCGGGCTTTTTATGGAGCGCTTTGTAAACTCGTGCTCCCGATCGTGTTCCAGTATTTCATGGCATCGCTGGTTACGGCCTCCGATGCGTTTATGCTGGGCTTTTTGAACCAGGACTCCCTGTCCGCCGTCTCCCTTGCGGGACAGGTGGGCTTCGTGTTCTATCTTTTTATCAATACATTCCTGACAGGCGGCATGGTGCTCGGCGCCCAGTACTGGGGAAAAAGAGAGACATCGACACTCGAAGATGTCCTCGGCGTCGTCATGCGCTTTTCCATGCTGATCGGTTTGATGTTCACGCTGGCATCCTATATCTGCCCGCAGGTCCTGATGCGCGTCTTCACCAGTGATCCGGCGCTGATCTCCGGAGGCGTCAAATACCTTCGCATGGTCGCGATCGGATACGTCATCATGGGATTCGTGGACACGTACCTGTGCTTCATGAAGATCTGCGAAAAGACCATGCTCAGTACCGTCATCTCGACGATCGGCGTCATCTTAAACATCATCTTAAACGGCCTTCTGATCTTCGGTATCGGACCGTTCCCGAAGATGGGCATCGAGGGTGCGGCACTGGCCACCGTCATCTCCCGTATTCTCGAGATGATCCTGATCATCATCGCGGTCAAGTCGACCGACTGCGTCAAGCTCCGCATCCAGAAACTCTTCCGCCTCGGAAAGAAGTTCATCCAGAAGGACTTCTGGAAATACGCCCTTCCGGTCATGATCAACCAGTTCGGCTGGGGCGGCGGTGTGACGATGTACTCGGTCATCATGGGCCACTTGGGGTCGGACGCGACAGCCGCCAACTCCATCGCCGCGATCGTGCGAAACATCATCGCCAGCGTATGCTGGGGTCTTTCCACCGGTGCCAGTATCGTCATCGGTAAGATGCTCGGGGCAGGGGAGCTCGATAAGGCAAAGCGCGCCGGAGGCCGCTTCGTACGCCTGTCGCTGCTTATCGGCTTTGCTTCGGGCCTGGTGATCCTTGCCCTGACGCCGCTTGCACTCATGATCCCGACCGATATGAGCGAAGTTGCACACGGATACCTGAAGTGGATGCTCCTGATGGGCGCCTACTACATCATAGGAAATTCCCTGAATTCCACTGTCATCGGCGGTATCTTCCCCTCTGGCGGCGATACGAAGTTCGGCATGATCTGCGACTGCGTCACTCTCTGGGCAGTCGTAGTGCCGCTGGGCGCCCTTGCGGCCTTTGTCTGGAATCTTCCGGTCGTGGCGGTCGCCGCCATATTGACGCTCGATGAGTTCGTAAAGATCCCCGCGGTCTACATCCACTACAAGAAATACAAGTGGGTCAAGAACATCACCCGCGACGAATGAAAATCATTTGAACGTATATTTGCAGGAAATGAGAAGAAAAACGTCACTTTTCACGTTTTCACTCTGAAATTTGATTGTAATAAAAAGGATTCTGTTGTAGAATTTTATCGGTGCGAATTTTGTGCACAATCTCATTAATAATCCCCGTATGGGGAAAATATAGGAGGATTTTAACATGGCAGTTAAAGTTGCAATCAATGGTTTTGGTCGTATCGGCCGTCTTGCTTTCCGTCAGATGTTCGGCGCAGAAGGCTACGAAGTAGTTGCTATCAACGACCTCACATCCCCGAAGATGCTCGCTCATCTTCTGAAGTATGACTCCGCTCAGGGTTCCTACGCTCTGAAGGATACCGTTTCCGCTGGTGAGGATTCCATCACAGTTAACGGTAAGACACTGAAGATCTACAAAGAGCCGGATGCTAACAATTGTCCTTGGGGCGAGCTCGGTGTTGACGTAGTTCTCGAGTGCTCCGGTTTCTACACATCTAAGGAAAAGGCACAGGCTCACATCAACGCTGGTGCTAAGAAGGTTGTTATCTCTGCTCCTGCAGG
>JAGCVX010000021.1 GCA_017962145.1 Clostridiales bacterium
CCCATAAATGTAGTATAAAGACGTCTCAGATATTCTTCGTTCGAAGTATTGAAACCCTGGAAATCCGGTGACTCGAAGAACAGGCTAGCAGCCTGATAACCTTTAGCATCTAGGTTCGTCAGAGCCAGTGACCAGTAGTTCAGACCATCTTCCTCAGGATCACGGCCGAGGCAGCAGGTATAAAGACGTGTCGCAAACTTTACTGCGTTCTTTGACGGGATCGTTGCTTTGTGATACTGTGCACCGGATTTCACGCCGTAAGTTGCGCATACGTTGCACCACTCAACGGACTCGATGAATTCCTCAACGAGAACGGCACGCTCGGTACCGGAAGCAAGTCGGCTCAGCCAGTAAGCCTTTCCATCCGGCTCAGACTCACGGTCGAAGTAGGTCTTATAGAGAACTTCTACGAACTCGTCATCTGTGAGGTTTCTGCCTAAGAATTCAGGAGCACCCAGCATGAAGAATCTAGCGCAGTCTGCACCGGTTGCGCCCTTATTTACTACCTGGTCGACCCAGAAAGCCTTTCCTTCCGGCTCAGATGCACGGCCAAGAGCTACGGTATAAAGTCGCTCTACAAAATCCTCGAAGGAAGGATCCTTCGCCGGATCCGGTGTAGGAGTAGTCGGTTCCGGCGCAGGTGTAGTCGGATCCGGAGTCGAAATCGCTTCAAAGATTGCCTTGACTTCAACATTTTCAGTACCGATAACGAAAGAATTATTGCTAATGGTCACACCACCGGAAACAACCTGCCATTCTTTAAACTGATAGCCTTCATTCGGTGTCGCGGTCAAGGTAATTGTATCACCAATAATACCGGTCGCTGCGGATGCTGCCGCGGTGCCATTACCATCAGTGGAAACCGTCACGGTATAGTTGATCGGTTTAAAAGTAACCGATACAGTAACACTTGTTCCCACCATGGAAAACCAGGACGTGGAAGTAATATTGATCGGACTTCCGGTCTTAGGCTGATACGTGATCTTATCGATTTCATAACCAGGATCCGGTACCGCCGTTACGGTGACCTTCTCGCCTACAATCGCATCGGTTGTCGATAACCCCGCCTGACCATGAATTGTTTCAGCAAGAGTCACATCGTATCCGGAGAAAACAAAGTCCAATCTTGATATATACGTAATACTCGCATTCTTCTCTATAAAATCTATAGTATACGTTCCTTTGAGTGTACACTCCGCAGTTTTTGAAAGGACATATGATGACCCATCAAATTCTAATCGAAGATCATTAACGTTATCCATATTCACATCAATCAAGATATAGTCATAGTCACTGTATTGCGTATAACCCATATATCCATATACCATGCAGCAGAACTCTAATAGTACCTGTTGAACACTACTGACTTGCATCGGCTGACGCACATCAAATACCTGAACAGGATCATTCAATTCCACCGGACGGCTGGCATAATCCGTCTCATATTTGCCATGGATATCTTCCGCAAAGAAGTAAACGTGATAATCTTTTCCCCACACACCTGTCACATCTTCAGGAATAGTAAATACAAATTCCCCGCTCGTGGAGAAGGAAGAATAATTGGCTTTGTCATAGTACAGAATACTTGCGCCGTCTTCGTAATACTCTTTATCAGTAATCAGTATAGAAACCTGATCGGCATCATCCTTCGAATACCCCGTAATTTCGTAGGGAACAAAATACTGATTGCCGCCCAGAGGCAACACCCTCTCGGAGCCAAAAGACATCATTATAAATGGATCAATCAACGTAAGTTTATATGTGTTATGTTCAGCATTCGTGCTGTTCGTAATTGAGGTTGCAAAAAGAATAGAAGCCAGATCGATATTCAGCGCCGGTGAAATACCATGCGGGATGGATGATACGACATCATATTGGTCGAGCGCGCCATTTTTCAGCGCAACTGCATAGTTCGAAGCAGCCGCTGCGTTCATCCAGGCAGAGCGTGTCCACATCACTTCACAAGGCTGATCATTCAGATAATTCTTCTGATGATTAGGAACAGCATGTTCGCCTCCCGTAATTCCGTCATCCGAATAATATCCATAATCCAGATCCATATAGTCCGAATAATCAAGAAGGAATACTTTGTCCTCATGCAGTCCGACGTAATTCTTAATATCCTGATAAGATGGCACGGTAGATGGAAGCTGAACACTGTTCACTGTACTTTTTGCGATAGCCACTATCTCGGCATCGGTAAAACCATTGGTCTTATATAGGAATTTGGCATCATTTAATCCGGATTCCACATCGCTGCCGATCCATTCCTTAGAATCAGCATCAAACGCATCATCGTATACCACATACTCGCAATCCAGCAACATAGTGGGATAATCTTCACTAGTATATTTGGTCGAGTGTACATCAAGAACACGGAACTCGAGAGGCTCTCCGTCATACTTACCAAAATATACGAAACTTCCTAACCACGGTATCTGTGGATAAGCCGGTTTTTTCGGATTATTCATCTGGCTTGCACCCAGCATCGTATTTTTCTTCGTCTTTGTCACAATGTCCGAAGCCGTGTCTTCTGTCTCGTCAGCCCGAACATTATTTACGTTCATCGTCTTCGGGAAAAGCGTTGCTCCCATGGTCACCGCGAGGATCGCCGAGCCCAGTCTCATTACATTTTTCTTCGATCTCTCTTTCATGTCTACCTCCACTCCTGATAATTACATACTTCATGGTCTTTCCGCAGCAAAAAGCGCAGCCCGTATACTTACGAACTGCGCGCATAAACTACATGAAAAATAAAGATTCGACGTATAAAGCAGATCGACATGACTCACTGAAAAAACGCGTTTCAGCGCGAATATATCGCTTGTTTACATCAACAAACAAATCTACCATACCCGACAAACCTCAAAAAACCAATACTTCCTCTTGTAAGTATAACATATTCTTTACATAAAACGAAGGAGTACTTCTCAATAGAGAAATACTCCTTATGGTTTTTATTTGGGTAGTTATTTAGTTCTGATTACTCAGCCTTCTTCAGGAGGTCACGGATCTCAGTAAGAAGTTCGATATCCTTCGGGGTCTCTTCTTCTTTCTTCTCTTCCTCTTCCTGCTTCTTTGAAAGCTTCTCGAGTTTCTCCTTAGCCTTATTGATGGCACGAACAACGATGAAGATTACGAAAGCGATGATAACGAACTGGATGATCGTATTGATCAGCACGCCATACTTGATAGCAACCTCACCGGTCAGCTCACCGTCAACCATCTCACCGGCCTTGAGTACATACTTCATATCCGCGAAATCAATACCGGATGTCAGCATACCGATGCAAGGCATGATGATGTCGTCAACGATCGATGTTACGATCTTACCGAAAGCAGCACCGATAACTACAGCAACTGCCAGATCAACTACGTTTCCTCTTAACAGAAAAGCTTTAAAGTCCTTCCACATAAACATAACCCTCCATTTTTAATGTTTATTCCACTATATCCCTATCGGAACATATTGTGAACTACTTATTTTTTCTTTTCTTCTTTTTCTCTTTTCGATCTTTCTTATCTTTATTCTTCTTTTTCTCTTCCACCGGTTCGGCTTCGGGTTTTTCCGCATTTCTCTTACCCGACGGTTTCTTTTCCGGAAGAAGTGTCGAAAGCTCCGAAATCATGCCCGCGATCGATTCTTCACGAACGCTGTAAAAGCATTCACGTCCGACTTTCTGGACATGTACAAGTTTCTCGGAAACAAGAAGGTGCATATGATGAGAAAGTGTCGGCTGCGATATCTCAAGATGATCCAGGATGTCTTTGGCACGGAGGCTTCTGGCATCGGCAAGAACATGCAGGATCTGCTGTCTTGTCGGATCACCCAATACCGCAAACAGATTACCGTATTTCTCCATATACCCCTCCACTAAATTTATGCGATCAACTGTCCCTTAAGTGCGTCTTCGAACTCAGAAAGATTCGCGCAAGCTACAACTTCTGTATTGTCCTCCAAAAGGATATCCTCATCCTCTTTTACCAGAAGTGTCATCGGTACACCGAGCTTTCTAAGAAGCAGAAGCTGATATTCCTTGCTCTGCTGGTTAGCCAGATATTTACTGAGCATGCGCAGAACCTGCTTAGCATCTTCCAGATAGATACCGGAAAGACGCATCAGATGGTCGATCACATATACTCCGAAAACATCGTCGAATTTCATGTTTTTCTTATCCGGGAAACAGGATGTAAATGCAGTCATCGCGATCTTGGAAACAAGATTGAGCTGGATAAAATCCTCTACCGGGATCAGGAAGCTCTTCACATTCGGTGAGAAGATCTCCTGAAGCTGTTCGACAGTAAGCTCGCCCTTGAGATCCTGGATACGTTCGATTCTCGCAAGAACGCGGTCTCTGGGAAGGAATGTTTCCTGGCCGGTTGCGGTCGCTTTATGGATGAACCAGCTTTCCGGAATCAATTTCATTCTTTTCCAGCGATAAAGTGTTCCATAAGAAATGTGTGTCACGCGCAGAAGTTGTTTCTTCGAAATCAATTCTTCATTTTCAAACATGGCTTCTCACCTCACAAAAGAATAGCTGCGGACAATTTCTCATAGAAACATCCACAGCTATCATTTTATAGAGCCAATGTTACAACTTCTAAACAGCCATGTAGCAATTCCATTCCTTTTTCTTTCGATACGGTAGGAAATGCACCGGCGTTTTCAGTTTATCAAGCACCTGTCAATTCGTTGATCGCATCGATAACTTCGTTGATATCGCCGCTCATCATCGCCTCAAAGAGATCCTTGCAGAGGAAGAAGATGAGGATAAATGCAACCATCGCCAGGATCAAGCCGATCACTTTCCAGATCAGGACAGCTCTTGCCATATTCTTGCGGCTCTTCTTCCATCCGCTTACGGAGAAGATGATGGAGAAGACCAAACCGACTACCGGGATCGCGAACAGAAGCATCATCCAGAATGCACCGCCAACAGAAAGCGGACGGTATTCCTTCGGGATATTCTCTTCTGTGACCTCCGCCTTGGACGGGATCGGATCTGCCGGAGCAGGAGTTGCCACAGTCTGCGGATTCAGAGAAACCGGAGCCGGAGCAGGTGCAACCGGAACGACCGGAGTAACCGCTTCCGGAGCAATCGGCGGTGCCGGTACCGGATCCGTCTGTGGGAACTCAGGCATAACAGACTCGACCGGTGCCACTTCCGGAACAGTCTCTTCAATCTTTTCTTCAACAGCAGCGGCAGCTTCCGCAGCCTTCTTCTTCGGAACTGCGATCGGTGCACCCGGATCAAATGCAGCAGTCGGAATATCATCGACAGCCTCTTCGACTTTCTCGACGTTCTCTTCTACTTTTTCTTCTACTTTTTCTTCTACTTTCTCTTCTACCGCTTCCACCTTCTCTTCGACGGCTTCTTTCACTTCTGCGGCAGCGTCACTATTACTTACGATGCTTTCTCCGCAAGACGGACAGAACTTCACGTTCTCAGGTACTTCAGCATTACATTTCGGACAAATCATAATTCGAACCTCCCCAATTCTCCTTTTTCTTGTAGCACAAGTTCTTATCTATTATATCATGTATTGTCGAAATAATCGGAAGTTTTTTACTTCACACGCGCAGGATCAGTCTTTTTCGGTCGGAATCACGGCCACGCAGAACTGTCCGCTCTGAAGCGTATATCTCTTCTCATTCAGACGCAGAAGACTCGCCGTTGATGCAACAGAGATCTTCTTTCCGGAATCAGAATAGCGTTCAACGGTCATATCACGTACCGGCGTATCCGACTCGATCAGGAACTGCTGCTGCTTATCCGAAGGATTCATCACGATCAGATAGAGATTTCCATCGTCATAGAATGCATAGGAAACCAGTTCGATACTGTAGTCTTTATCATTTGTCTTAGAAAGCGGTGCGACCCAGGACGTCTCGACACTTCTTCCAGAAGACACCTTTTGCAATGCACCGACGGTCTTAAGGATCTTCTCGGAATTCTTCGAAGTCGTCACACGGTTTTCCAGAATATCGTCATCACCGGAGAAGAAACAGGTATCATCCGCATCGCCGTCAAGCCGCGAGACCGGAAGATCAACAGCCACAAAAGACGAGTGGTTTCCCAAGTCCGTAAGCAGGCACTGCAGGATCTCGGCAGAATTCAAAGCGCGATCAAGAAGGATCACCTGATTCTCCGAGATACGAAGGGATACGGCGCGGACCGAAAGCTTGGAGATCCATTCACCGGACTCCTGGCTATATGCCGGAACACGTGGGATCGCGTCGGAATAATCCGCATAAGCATTTCCTACCATGAGGCTGAGATCGTCCGTAAGGATACGATCCTGCTCAGCAGACAGATTCGAGATAGCAAGCGGCGAGCTGTGAAAATCCGCCTTCGAAGTCATCGTACCGCCCTCATAGTGCATTCCGTCGAGGAAGATGACCTGATCCTTGATGTCGTTATAGTAACGGGAGTTTGTGATCAGAGAGATCACCTGGTTTACATAGGCTTCGCGCTGCAGATCCGTTTCGAAAAGGCCGTTATCATCGAGGATCTCGAAAACGACTTTATCGAACTGGCGGATCCAGGGAAGCGCCGTACCGTGATCGACACGAAGCTTACCGTATTCTTCGGTAATACCGCCACACAGATAAGAAAGCAGTATATCGACATCCTGCTGACGAAGTGCCGAATCAAGAACCAGCCACGGATTCGAATTGGATGATTTGACCAGACGCATGGAGTCTTCCAGGGAAACTACACCGGAACTTACGACCGTACCGTCACTGTTCAGCACGACGTTCTCATTTCCGAGCACCATTACGTTGCTGGAGATATCACATCCCAGACTGCCGAGGCCGAGATTTTCCAGACGGATATATTCCGGAGAAGCCGTCTCCAGAAGCTTGGTTAAACGAGTATCGATCTGGGTCTCCGAATACGCCTCTCTTTCCAGACGGATACCATCCGCATAGATCTCACCCGCACCGTAAAAACCGATATTCAGGCGGAGCTCTGACTCCTCCTGAAGCGAAGTGCTCTTCGGCCAGGCAAATGTAAATGAATATTCACGCCAGTTACCACTGACTTCCGTAAATGTCGTTCCGATCGGATCCGAAAGACCGGAGATCCAGGCCATGACACGACCGCCTTCTACCTTGGACTGCTTTGCATAAAAACGAATGTGGTAGAAGACTTTTTCCTGCATCGGCGCGATCTCATCTCTGGAAATGACCTGGGAAATAAAGTGTTCCTGATTCTCGTCACTTGCGGACGAAACCAGATGGAGCGATTTCTCGCCATAGGCTTTCGGCGCATCGCTTACGATCTGCGCGACCGTATTATCACCATAGATCTCCCATACAGGAGACTGACTGATCTGAAGAGACGGAACGGAAACAGAAAGATAGCACATATCTCCATTTTGAAGCTGTACATCTCCTATATCCTGATCGATCGTGACCTTGGTATACATCGACGACATCAGGATCTGGTCATTTTTGAAAACGACGATATCCTCTCCGGAAGAAATACCCATCGCTTCGATCTGGTTTTCCTGTTCCGCAAACGACTGCTGCCATGTACCGTTCGTACGAGAATACGAATAAACGAATCCGTCTGTGGTGAGCATCCAGATCTCGCCGCCCGGGAATACTACCATCTGCTTCGGCACATATCCCTGCACGGATTCCGCGTTTACACTATTGAAGGAAAAACTGTCTTTTTCCGCATCATATGCACCTGTATAGACTTCCCCGTCACTTCCGAGAAGGACGAACTCGCCTTCACGGTAAGCCGCGAGCGCCCAGGAAACTGTATTCACGGTAGGAAGCTCAGTCAGCGTCAATCTACGGAAGACCGTTCCGTTAGACGTGGCATAGGCCACCCCCGACTTCGTCAGAAGGATCGCTACAGAACCGTCACTTACGGCACAAACGAAATCGTCTGTCACGCCCAGATCTACGGAATATACCCGGTTGGCATCGCAAACATATACGACACCTTTTAAACCGCAGGCGATACCGATCTTTCCGACGGCTGTGACCGCGCAGATCTCGACATTCTCTTCCAGCTCAGGCGCGACGACTGTCCAGTTCTTGCCGCCGCTTCCGCAGTAGAACACGCCGCTTCTGGTTACGGCAAAGTCTCTTGCCACTGTGGAAAATGCACCGACGAAGGGATCTTCGGCGGTCGCCGGAACAAGGATCGTCGGATTTGTCGAAGCAGCATCAACGGCAAGTGCTCCGTTTTTCAAAACGGCATAGCAGATTCCGTTTCCCTCGAGGATCTTTTCCGAGCCGGAACTTAACAGACCGTTATTCTCGATCGGTTTCCAGATACCGATCTGATTCGTACGATAATCCACGACCGAAGCATCAAGCACCTGGCTCATGCTTCCGTCCGCATTATAGGAAATGACGGATACGGATCCGCCGTTATAGTATGCATCGACCGCATCCGCACGGTCACGCGAATCCCCATGGAGGTAGATCGCATTTCCAGACGCTTCCGCGATACTGAATACATGACCAGAAAAATCATTTTCAAAAGAAGGATCCCATACCAGATTCGTAGACGGGATATACGAAAGATTGACACCCACACCGGAAGCATTCATACCACGGGTATCCGAAGATGCATGTACCTGCGGATAGTCGGAATCCATACGCAGAATACCCAGGCTGATAAACAGAAAAGATGCAGCAAGAAGAAACACGACGAAAACCGTTATCGCCGTGACAAAAGGTCTCTTGTGCATCCTTTCCTGTCTACGGAACAGCCGTTTTAATCTGGTGATCATGTATGTCTCCCCGGCAGCATGTTGTTGATGTTGCCGATTTCTTCCTTCTCTTCCGGGAAACGCTCTTTTCTTCGAAGCCACATAATGGCGGCAAGTCCGAGGAATACAGCAATAGAGGCGAACTCGATGATCGAAAGGATATACGAGGCTTGATCAGGCAGATGCCAGATCATCTCGATGCCGCTTCCGATAAAGTTGAAGATCATATGTGCCACGATCGGCATAATGATATTGTTGGAAAGATAGTAGACCAGACCCAGGATAATGCCTGCGATCGCCGCATATCCGATCTGGATCACCTGTCCGTGCATCGCACCGAAGAAAAGACCGCTGACTACGATCGAGATCACCGGATGGCCGACTTCAAGCATGCCCGCAAGTGCGCATCCGCGGAAGATGAACTCTTCCAGGATCGGGATCAGGATACAGGTCGCGATAAAGCCCATGGCCGTTTCTGCCTTCGACTGCACGGGAATCTCCATCATGGTCTCATAATCATGCAGCGACTGCTGGATAAATCTCGTATGAAGTTTGGTTACCAGGATAAAATAGAGCGTAGAAATGCCCAGCATAGCCAGTGCGGCAACAACCGCCAGCACCCAGTCTTCCTGCTGGCCAACGGAAAACTCCGGACCAGGGAGGACGGCTTTCTTTTTGATAAAGAGCCAGACACTCAGCACCACGATGCCGATCAAGCCTTCGGTCAGGTAGATAAATCCGTCATGCTGACGATACTCCGGACCCCAGAATGTATATGATGTCTCCACCGCCATGGCGATGATGACAAAATACACCAGACAGCAGAGTATCGGTGCAACAATAAATCTGACAGCCAGTTTACTTCTGTGCGGCATCTCAACCCTCCTGATTTCCAGCCGATTCTGCTGATCGGGATGCGTCTGCATTTTCAGCAGAAGCACCCGGAGCCATAGACGGCTGGACCTTCGGTGCCTTGCTCTTCTTGTCCGCGGCATATCTGCGCATAAACACGGTAAAAGCCGCTTCCAGTTCACTTTCGTTTTTGATCGAGTAGAAATACTGGTCACCGTTCTTGGCAAACTCCGTACGCATGATCACCAGCTCCGGATCGGCGTGGTTTCCGTCATCCGGCTCATAGTTATACATCACGACATACTCGATCTTTTCGATACTGAATGTATCGATGATGGAAAGGTAGTATTCCTTTCCGTTTGAAGCATCGCGAATAACAGCAAGCGCATCACCCTCCTTCGGAGAATGATGCGTAAACAAAGACTTGCTTGATGTTTTCGATTTACTCTTCTTCGTCTGAGAAGTCTTCATCTTCCAGCTCCGCTTCTGCGCAGAGACGATCGTACTCTGCATAAATTTCATCGGCCTCAGCCTCATCAAGACTCATCAGGCCCTCTTCGCCGTTTTCTGTTGTAACTACCTTGGTGATCACCATCTCCGGCTCTTCATCATCGATCGTTACCAGTACACAGTAGGACTGTCCCTTATAATCGAAATCGTCGACCAGAGCGAACTGATACTCTTCACCGGTCTCAGCGTCTACCATGGTGATGATCGCTTCATCATCGTAGCAGCCTTCGATCTCCTCGTCACAGTTTTCACAATCGCCGCCTTCGCAGCTGCGTCCGCAATCGTATAACATATTAGTTACCTCCGTATATTCTCTCAATACTTACATACCCAAAAGACAATCTATTATATCATAAAGGCCGGCATTCTTCACGAGCGGCGGTGCATATCCAGATATTCCTGAAGGATGATCTCGGCCGCCACCTGATCGACGACTTTCTTCTTATCCTTGCCGGATACACCGGTCTGCCGGAGAAACTGGGATGCGATCACCGTAGTAAAACGTTCATCGCGATACTCAGGCTTGATTCCGACCTTTTCTTCGAGCAGGGATCCGAAAAGTTTGGCTTTTTCTTCCGATTCACTGACTGTACCGTCTGTTCGGCTGGGTTTTCCCAGAACGATCACCGATACGTCCTTTTCCTTGACGATCTGGGCGAGTCGGTCGATCGCATATGCGCTGTCCTGACCATTCCAGGAGATCGTTTCCAATCCCTGTGCCATGATCCTCATCGGATCAGACAGTGCCACACCGATCCTTCTCATTCCAAAATCGATCGCCATCACCCGGCTCATGAATTAACCTTCTTCCCCAAAGGAATCACTCGTCTGCCAGACGCTCGCAATACTCGCGAACGATGACCTCGAGAAGTTCATCGCGCTCCATCCGGCGGATAATGCCGCGTGCGCCCTTGTAGTTGGTAATATAAGTCGGATCACCGGACATAAAATACCCTACCAGTTGATTGATCGGATTATAGCCTTTTTCCTGCAAGGCGTCCAAAACCTGCATCATCAGTTCTTTGGCATCTTCGGATCTCTCCATATTGAAGGAAAAACGAGCTGTACCTGAATCCTGCATTGTCGACGCACCTCCTTTAACTTTCCAAGCAATGTATGCAACTATATTATCACATAAAAAATCAACATTTCATAATAATTTTGTAACTATTATCGAAATCGTTGCTATTTTTTGTTAAATTCAGGAAATCTGCGTGCCGAGAACAGCCGTACCATCCGTTCCGTCGATACGTGCTAAGAAGATCTCTCCTGCCGAAGCAGGCTTTTCCGACTTGCCGCGGACACGTATATATTCACGGCAGTATCCTTCCCAGGTGCCGTCTTCTTCGGTCTTTTCCACGAGGACCTCAACGGTTTTTCCGATAAACTCTTTCGCGCGCGCTTCTTCCATCTCATCGGAGATCTTGCGAAGCTCTGCGGTCCTTCTGTTTTTCGTATCGGCGTCGACCTGCGGCTTCATGTCCCAGGCCTTCGTGCCTTTTCTCGGGGAAAACGGGAAAACATGGATATGCGTAAATCCGATTTCTTCGGCAAATGCACTGGAATCCTTATGTTCTTCTTCGGTTTCACCGGGGAATCCGCAGATCATATCCGTCGTGATACTCGCCGTGGGAAATGCCTCGCGCAGGTTTTTCACGACATCGCGATACAAAGCGGTGTCATATTTTCTGTTCATGCGCTTAAGCACGCTGTCCGACCCGCTTTGCAGGGAAAGATGGAAATGCGGACAGATCTTCGTATTTTCGCGAAGCATGGAGATGAGCTTTTCTGTCATGGAATACGGTTCGAGCGATCCAAGGCGGATCCGCTTCACTTCCGGGATCGCGGCAACACTTGTCAGAAGCTCACCGAGAGCCGTCTCATCCTTGCCCTGTTCTTTTTCAAAGGAACAAAGATGGATGCCCGTGATGACAAATTCCGAATAGCCCTTCTTCGTAAGATCCGTGATCTCCTGAAGGATCGCGTCACGCGTGCGGCTTCTTACGCGGCCGCGGGAATACGGGATGATACAGTATGTACAGAAGTTATTGCACCCGTCTTCGATCTTGATGACCGCACGGGTCTCTTCACGAAGCAGGACCGAGCCATATTCGAAATACTGCTCGGACGCATCGGGAAATTCTCTTTCTGACGCGCGCATCTGGAGCTTTTCAAGAAGAAGCGGAACGAGGCTGGATCTGTCAGAGGTTCCGACCGTGATATCGGCATCGGACTCATCTCCGCTCATCTCGGTATGACAACCCATCGCAACCACGACCGCATCCGGGCAGATACGTCTGGCCTTACGGATCATCTGGCGGGATTTTCTGTCTGCTTCCGCCGTCACCGCGCAGGTATTCACGATATAGATATCCGCATCTTCCGGATTAAAGACTTCTTCAAATCCTTCTTCTCCCAGAAGTTTTCCGATCGCGGCACTCTCGTAGGCATTCACCTTGCAACCGAGTGTTTGAAAGTAGACTTTGTATGCCATGTGCTTCCTCTTGTCATTTTGATGAACATATTATATACATATTCCCCCATCTTTCAAAGATTTGTCACGTTGACAACCCTTTTACCTGTGATAAACTATTTCCATAGTACTAAAGTATTACAGGGGGACAATTTATGGTTCGTTTTCCGATTCGCTTTCAATCCATCTCCGATGTTAAGGAGTTTGTTCAAATAGTGAATTCCTATCCTTACGATGTAGACCTTTCTTCCGGCCGTTACGTCGTAGACGCCAAGTCCATCATGGGCATCTTCAGTCTCGAGCTTCAGAGCGCGATCAACCTCGAGATCCACAGCAACACCTGTGACGATCTGGTAGATGCACTTTCTCCCTTCCGTGTAGAAGAATAAGATCGAGAAAAACCTGAGAAAAACCAAGGCTGCTTCCGAGATTCGGAAAGCAGCCTTTTTATTTACTCAACTATCGCAAAATCGATCCTTCTTGCCAGCGTGTCGACCGCCGCGACCTTGATCCGGACCTTCTTTCCGATCCGGTACACAGTCCCTCGGGATCCTCTCGCCTCAAGTTTTCTCTCATCGTACTCGAAATACTCCGAAAGCGACGAGAACGGAACCATACCCTCGACGGTATTTTCCAGCTTGATAAAGACGCCCGCAGGGCAAGCTCCGCTTACGACGCCGTCGTACTCTTCACCCTCACGCTCGAGCATATACTCCGCGCACTTTAAGTCCACCGAAGCACGCTCGGCCTCGACACTGTTTCGCTCCATGTCCGAACTATGGAACGCAACATCCGCCACTTTCGACGCGAAATGCGCTTTTTCCCGCTTTTGATGCAGATAACTCTTTATGATGCGGTGGATATACAGGTCCGGATATCTTCGGATCGGAGACGTGAAATGACAGTAGAACTTCGATGCCAGACCGAAGTGTCCGCAGTTGATCTCCGAATACTTGGCCTTGGCCATACTGCGAAGAAGCAGCTGGTTGAGTGCCGGTGCGTATTCTTCATCCGCGATACTGTCCAAAAGATCACTTAAGAACTTCGGCGTGACTTTCCCCGAAGGTCTGTCATGCACACCGAAAAGTCTTGCGACATGCATGAACTCCATGATCTTCATCTCATCGGGAAGGTCATGTACACGATATACGAACGGATACGCCAGTTCCGAGAAACGCTCGGCCACCGCTTCATTTGCCGCGATCATAAACTCTTCGATCACACCGTGGATCTCATTGATCGGATATGCATAGATATCGACCGGTTTCCCCTGTTCGTCAAGTTCCACATGCGTTTCCGGGAATACGAAATCGATCGTTCCGCGGATCTTTCTCTTCTCTTTCAAGATGCGTTTGAGTTCGAGCATCTCCTGGAACATCGGTTCAAGATGCTTATACTCTTCGATCGGTTTGTTTTCGAAAAGTACGCCGTTGATCTCGTTATACGATGTTCTGGCATCGCTCTGGATCAAGCTTTCGTAGATCTCGCTTTCTCGGATCTCACCTTGCGGATCGATCTTCATCTCACAGGTCATGGTGAATCTCGGAACATGCGGATTCAGACTGCAAAGACCATTTGAAAGCTTCGGCGGCAGCATCGGGATAACGCGGTCTACCAGATATACGGAAGTTGCGCGGCTGTATGCCTCGCTATCGAGCATCGTGCCTTCTTTAACGTATTCGGAAACATCCGCGATATGTACCCAGAGCTTATACCAGCCCTTATCGAGTTTCTGGATGGAGATCGCATCATCAAGGTCTTTGGCTTCTTCGCCGTCGATCGTGATGGTCGTCATGCCGCGAAGATCTCTTCTTCCTCGAAGAATGGCTTCCTCGATCTGCTTATCGGTAGGTGTGATCGGAAGATCCGAGATCTCCTCGAGCACCGCCGCCGGAAATGCCGGTGGCAGACCATACTGTCTCATCACGGACTGGATCGCAACGTCATTATTTCCGGGATCGCCCAGCACTTCGACGATCCTTCCCTCATATTCCGCGCGCTTGGCAGACGGATTTAAGATCTCACAGACGACCTTCATGTTAAAAGGCGCACCATTAAGCTGGTTTTTGCGTATCAGGATATGACCGTACGAACTTGTCGGATAGCCCGGGTCAGGTACGACCACGCCTCCGTCTCTGGTTTCACGGAGCATGCCGACGCACTGATTTTCCAAAGCCAGCGGTCCGACCGGCGGAAGTTCGGCCACCGTCGTATCTCTTTGCGGCGAGATCGCATTTTTCGAGCGCACTGCGTGATTCTTGGTCGGGATTTTTATATGTCTTCGATTATGTCTTCCCATAATGTTCCTCCATGTGCACTTTCATGTATAGAAAAAGGGCTGCGGTCCGTTTTGCCGGATAGCAGCCCTGTCTTGCTTTTTGATTAATGTGTCTTCGATCAGAAGCCTCTTGCCAGAACCAGGAACAGTACGACTGTCAGAACTGCGAAGAGCACTGCTGTGAACAGAGTGATCTTCTTGAGCTTCTCGTCCAGTGTTCTACCCTTGGACTTCTCATAGAAAGAGTTTCCGCTTCCGCCTACGATACCCATTCCCTGGTCATTTCCCTCCTGGGACATCACAAGGATGATGAGAGCGATGCAGACGACAATATCCACACATGTAAGTACAACTGCTATTGTATTCATTATATCAGCCTCCGAGACTGTTCTCAATTTTTGTAACTGTTAGATAGTAACACAAGACTTTCACTTAATCAACAGTTATTTTCTATTCTTGATGAGCTTAAAGACTTCGCTTGCCGCAAACGGGATGAAAGCCAGAAGCACGATCGGGATCCAGTATACCGGTGCGAGCATGATGTTATCGAAGATACCATTTACGCCCGGGATGTAGATAACTGCCAGGAGCAGTGCGATGGAGCCGGCAACGGAAATGTTCATGAACTTGTTGCTGAACACACCCAGCTTAAATACGCTGATTCTTTCAGAACGGGCGCCATAAGCACGGAAGAGCTCGGCCAGGATCAATGTGGCAAATGCCATGGTTCTTGCACCTTCGATAGGCGCCGCGGCATCCTTGAAGAAGACGGTCAGACCGAGGATGAAAGAGGAGCATACAGCGGCGAAGATAGCCAGACTCTGTACGAGGATGCTGATCTTCATCGGCTTGTTGATGATCGATTCGCTCTTCTTTCTCGGCGGCTGCTTCATGATGTCCGGCTCACCCTTCTCTCTACCGAGAGCCAGTGCCGGGAAGCTGTCAGTTACGAGGTTCAGCCACAGCAGCTGGATCGCTGTCAAAGGAGTAGCGATACCCGGGATCAGGCTGGACGGGATCAGGGAGATCAGGAAGATGACCAGGATCTCACCGACGTTACAGGAAAGCAGGAATCCGACGAACTTGCGGATGTTGCTGTAGATGACACGACCTTCTTCTACTGCCGAAACGATGGTAGCGAAGTTATCGTCCGTCAGGATCATGTCGGAAGAATTCTTCGCAACATCTGTACCGGTGATACCCATGGCAACACCGATATCTGCGGACTTCAGAGCCATCGCGTCATTTACACCGTCACCGGTCATCGAAGCGATGTGGTCGTTATTTTTCAGTGCAGTAACGATACGGACCTTATGATCCGGAGATACACGGGCATATACGTTTGTGGTCTCGCAGACCTTCTCGAACTCTTTGTCGGAGATCTTGTCGAGTTCCGCACCGGAAAGGCTTCCGGCACCGTCGCCCATCATGCCGAGGTCGTTTGCAATCGCAACGGCTGTATCCTTATAGTCACCTGTGATCATAACCGCACGGATACCTGCATCACGGCAGATCGCCATCGCGTCCTTAACTTCCGTTCTGGCCGGGTCGATCATACCGACAAGACCCAGGAAGCAAAGATCCTTTTCATGTTCGAAGTCAGACTCGATCGAGGTCTTGCCTTCAAATGTACGATATGCAAATGCAAGTACACGAAGAGCTGTAGTTGCATAACCATGGTTGGTCTCTTCGATCTTCTTTCTCAGTTCATCCGTCATCGGAACGTTCTTTTCGCCATCGAAATACTCGATGCAGCGTCCCAGTACGATATCCGGCGCACCCTTGGTAAAGGAAACGATCGCACCGTCTACGATATTCGGATGATAAGTTGTCATCATCTTACGGTCGGAGTCAAAAGGAAGCTCCGCAACACGCGGGAAACTCTTATTTGTCTCATCTTTCGGCATACCGGACTTGGCGCCAAGAGCAATCAGGGCAGCCTCTGTCGGGTCACCGATGCAGGTATAACGTCCGTCGTCACCCTTCGGTGTTACGGCATCACTACAAAGAACGCAGGACTGCAGAAGTCTCTTGAGCTTGCCTTCGATCGGAGCCGCAGTACCGTCTTCGGTCTGAACCTGTCCTTCCGGAGCATAACCGATACCCGTTACATCGAAGGACTTCTCACCGTCAAATACTTTGCGGACGGTCATCTCATTCTGTGTCAGTGTACCGGTCTTATCGGTGCAGATCACATCGACGCAGCCCAGTGTTTCTACTGCAAGAAGTCTTCTTACGATCGCGTTCTTGCTGGCCATCTTGGTCATACCGAGTGCCAGAACGATCGTAACAACGGCTGCCAGACCTTCCGGGATCGCAGCAACCGCAAGGCTGACTGCTGTCATGAGCGCTTCGTCCCAGGCTTCTTTCTGAACGAAGACATCTACTACAAATACGATCAGGCAGATCGCGATACATACGATACCGAGGATCTTGCCGAGTTTGTTGAGGTTTTTCTGAAGAGGAGTCTCTTCATTATCGATAGAGGACAAACGGTTTGCGATCTTACCGAGTTCGGTTGTCGCACCGGTCTCTACGACGATACCGCGTCCACGTCCATAGGTCACCGCGGTGCCCATGTAAAGCATATTCTTACGATCACCGATACCGCAGTCATCTTCCAAAACGGCTGTCGCATCCTTATCTACCGGGACCGATTCACCTGTCAGGGAAGCTTCTTCCACTTTCATAGAGCTGGCTTCGGTAAGACGGATATCCGCTGCGACGAGGTCACCTGCGTCAAGAACGACGATGTCACCGGGAACGAGCTTATCGGAATCGACCAGCTGCTGGATATTGTCACGAACGACCTTCGCCTGAGGAGAACTCATCTTCTTCAAGGCAGCGATCGCTTCGTCCGCTTTACCTTCCTGATATACACCGAGGATCGCGTTGATGATGACGATCGCCAGGATAACGATTACATCGATCCATCCTGAAAAACCGCCTTCCTTTACGGCCATGATCGCAGAAAGAACTGCCGCACCGATCAGGATCAGTACCATGGCATCTGCGAACTGCTGCAGGAAACGCTTCCAAAGCGGAACTTTCTTTTCTTCACCTAAAGAGTTCGGACCATACTGTGCCAGACGCTTTTCGGCTTCACTGTTGGTAAGACCGGCTTTGACGTCTGTATTCAGAGCGTCGATGACACTTTCAGTCTTCATAGAAAATGGATTTGTCATAACTCCATACCTCCCATGCACACATACGTGCCTACAAAATATAACATATATTAAAAATCTAAGAAAGATTATTTTCGATTTTGCATTGAATCTATTTCGTCCGATTTCGCGAAATAGAAAAAAAGGACTGTCAGCACTGACAGTCCTTCTTGGTGCCCAGAGTCGGAATCGAACCAACGACACGGGGATTTTCAGTCCCCTGCTCTACCGACTGAGCTATCTGGGCAAATGATAATCGGTCCATAACGGACCGATCATCTTGGCGACGCAGAAGGGGCTCGAACCCTCGACCTCCAGCGTGACAGGCTGGCATTCTAACCAACTGAACTACTGCGCCATAATGGTGGAAGATACAGGGCTCGAACCTGTGACCCTCTGCTTGTAAGGCAGATGCTCTCCCAGCTGAGCTAATCTTCCATATCCATTGCCGAGGCGCTTCCTAAAGCGCAAGAAAGAGTATACCGAAACGACTACCAGTTGTCAACAACAATTCCAAAAAAAGAGAAAGAAATTTCCCATCTGCTTCAAAAGCACTGATCTTACGGGCTTTTCCCTCAAAATTTCTGGTCTTTCACAAAGCCCGTGATCGTGACGATGGCGATTTTCGTACCCAGATCATCGACCACATCGATCTCATAAAAGCACGTGCTTCTTCCCGCCTTTATACAACGTGCCGTACTGTAGAGCGTATCTCCTTTGCAGGCACCGATGAAAGAAATGTTGCTCGAGATCGATACTGTCATGCGTCCGCCGAAATTTGCCGCGACAGCAAATGTCAGATCCGCCAGCGTAAAGATCGCGCCGCCCATGACACCTCCGGCCGCATTCTTATGTACAGGAGTGATCTTCATAGAGCAGCGGCAGACCTGATCGCCCGCTTCTTCGATGATCACTCCGGCCGCTTCTGTCGCAAAACGGTCATTAGCAAATGTTCTTCGCGCCCATTCCAGATCTCTTACTTCTGTTACATTCTCGTCCTGCATACATGTTTCCATCCTTTTCTTACTTAATAAGGCTCATGATCCATTCTACTATAAATACCGTGCCGCATGCTCCGATCGCAACCGTCAGAAGCTTGTGTTCAAAAAGCGAAAGCACGACTGCTACAACCAGTCCCAGGATCGCCGAAAGAAGGCAGCCTGTCGAAAAGAAGATCGCCGGGATCGTCATCGCCGACAGCACGGCATACGGAATATAGTAAAGAAACGACTTGATAAAGCGGTTCTCGATCTTCTCTTTACAGAGCACAAGCGGCAGCATACGGATCAGATACGTCACGCCGGCCATCACGAAAAGATAGAGGAAGAATACATCGGTACGGATCATGCTTCCACCGCCTTTCCGGAAGATGTCTGATCGGAACCGTCTCCACTCTTCTCATCCGAGATCGGTGCGATCGCGGCAAACAGAAGTCCCGATACCAGCGCACAGATAATGATCGCGATACCCGAAGACACTTTCTGAAGAAGCGGGATAAAGCGGAACGCCACCGACATCGACATTGCCAGAAGACAGCAAAGTGCCACAGAACGGCTCTTTTTTGCAGGCGGGATCACGATCGCGACGAACATGGCATAAAGCGCGATGCCTAGCGCAGACACGATCATCGCCGGCAGAATATCTCCAGCCAGTGCGCCAAGCGTCGTTCCGATCGTCCAGCCCCAGAACGGAGTCGTGATCAGACCGATCATGTAGGGTGTCTCCAGTTCATCCTTCTGGCTGATCGACACAGCAAAGATCTCGTCCGTCACGCAAAACGCGATCGCCAGGCGCTGTAGAAGCTTCACTCTCGGGCTCAGTTTCTGGGACAGCGAGACCGACATCAGCGAATAGCGCAGATTAATGACCAGTTGCGTGATCACGATATCGATCAGCGGCAGACCTCCCGCGATGATCGGCACACCCGCCAGCTGTCCGGCCGATGTGACATTTGTCATGGAAACAAGGATCGACTGCCAGACCGAAAGGCCGCATCCGACCGCAAAGATTCCAAATGCAAAGGAAACAGACAGATACCCCAGACATATGGGGAATCCGTCTTTGATTCCACGTAGATATAGCTGTTTAGCACTCACGAAATCGCGTCCCTCACTTCGCCGAGAAACGGTAACCGCAGAGGAATCCCTTTACCTGATCCTTGTCGATCACGGCAGACGCGAAGTTGTCGTGATGGATCGCATCCGGGAACATCTGTGTTTCCAGACAGATCGCTTCATACGGATTATAGTGGACGCCGCCCTTGCCGTCCTCATCAAGATTACATGCACAGTAGAGCTGTACGCCCGGGAAGTTTGTCAGAACTTCCATCTTTCTTCCGGACTTCAAAGACTCAACCGAAGCAACCAGGGAAACCTGATCCTGCGTTGTCTTTAATACATAGTTCGAATCTGCGCCCTTGCTGCAGTTCAGCTGCGGGTTCGAAGAAGTCTTGACCAGAACTTTTTCCGTTGCACATGGCGTTCTGAAATCGAACTCGGTTCCGGCAACATCGATAAACTTACCGTTCGGGACATTGTCCATATCCTTCTCGGTGACCTGATCGGAATCGATCCACAGAAGCTGCTCGCCGATACGGCCGGCCGCCTGACCGTCGATATTAAAGTAAGAGTGGTTTGTCGGCGCAAAGATCGTCTTCTTGTCGGAAACAGCCTTATAGCAGATGATCAGCGTTCCGTCCGTTGCCCATGTGTAAAGAACTTTCATGTCCATATTTCCGGGAACGCCGCAAACGCCGTCTGCCAGAAGGAAAGAAAACAGAACGCCCTCTGTCTCGATATTCCAGTCATTCTTGATCTTAAGATCACCGATAAAGCTCTCGGCTTCCTCGCGGCTTACGATGGCGCCTTCCCAGAAGCTGTTCTGGAAATTGCCCGGACCACCGTGCAGATTATTTTCACCTTCATTTTTCGGAAGCTGGTATTTTACGCCATCGATTTCAAATGCACCGCCTTTGATACGGTTAGCAGTACGGCCGATGATGGATCCGTGACCGGAACCGGATGCCTGATACTCAGAGATCGTGTCAAAACCGAGCATAACATCGTCGAGCTTTCCGTCCTTATCAAAAACATTCAGCGTATGGATCAGAGCGCCATATGTGATCGCCGAGAAACTCTCGCCGTTCGGACGTGTAATGACGAATTCATCTACCTGTTTTCCATCTTTGGTCGTATCAAATAACTTCTTTGTCGCTGACATACCGTTCACCTTCCTCATAAAAGAAATGTACTAAATTATACCGATAATATTATGGATGCATTTTTGATAGAAAGTCAATGAAGAATCTGATAGAATACGTTCATCTTTAGATAAGAGAAAATGACATCGTCTGAGAAGGAAAAGTTATGAGCGCCAAGTGGAAAAAGTTCCTGTCTTACTATCGACCTTACATGAAAGGCTTTATCACGGATATGTGTCTGGCCCTGATCGGCGCGGGCACTTCCCTTGTTATTCCACTGATCATCCGCTACATCACCGGAACCGTCCTAACCAACGGCTATACGGGCGCCGAGAACACGATCCTTCTTCTGTTTTTACTGATGCTCGGTCTTCTCGCCGTCGAATTCGGCTGCAACTATTTCATCGCCTATGTAGGCCACATGGTCGGTGCGCATATGGAATATGATCTTCGAAATGAACTGTTCACGCATTATCAGAAGCTGTCTTTCCGTTTCTACGATGATCAGAAGGTCGGAAGCCTCATGTCCCGCGTCACAAACGATCTTTTCGAGATCACCGAGCTTTACCACCACGGTCCGGAAGACCTCATGATCTCTGCCATCAAGCTGATCGGCTCCCTGATCATCCTTTGCACGATCAACGTATCCCTGGCTCTCGTCGCACTGATCCCGATTCCTTTCATGATCGTTTTCGCGACGATCCTGAACCGCAAGATGCGCAGGACCTTCAAGAAAAACCGCGAAAAGATCGCCGAGATCAATACCCGTATGGAAGACAGTCTTTCCGGCATACGCGTCGTCAAGTCATTCACCGGTGAAGATATGGAGATCCATAAGTTCACCGAGGGAAATGACATGTTCCTGGCAAGCAAGCGTGACAACTACCGTTACATGGCCATCTACCACGCCGTGCTCTGGTGCATTACCGGTCTGATCACCGTAACCGTCGCAGCCGTCGGTGCCACCATGATCGGCAAAGACGCTCTGACGCTTCAGGACCTGATCGCTTTCCTGCTTTACATCAACAATTTCACCGAGCCGATCCGAAAGCTCGTCAACTTCACTGAACAGTTTCAAAACGGCATGTCCGGTTTCGAGCGTTTCTACGAGATGATCTGCATCGAGCCGGATATCGAAGATGCGCCGGATGCCAAGCTTCTTGAAAATGTCCGCGGCGATATCGACTTTACGGATGTCACCTTCTCCTACGGCGGCAACCCGACAAGAGAAGCCAATGTATTCTCTCATCTGAACCTGCACATTGACGCAGGCGAATACGTCGCGCTCGTCGGTCATTCCGGCGTCGGCAAGACGACGATCTGCAGCCTGATCCCCCGTTTCTACGAACCGACAAACGGTACGATCCGCATTGACGGAAAAGACATCACCTCCGTCACGCAGAAGTCCCTGCGCCAGAAGATCGGTATCGTACAGCAGGATGTATATCTTTTCGCCGGCACCGTCATCGAAAACATCCGTTACGGCCGTCCCGACGCGACATACGAAGAAGTCGTCGCAGCCGCAAAACGCGCCAATGCACATGAATTCATCATGGAGCTTCCGAACGGATACGACACCGACATCGGACAGCGCGGCGTCAAGCTCTCCGGCGGTCAGAAACAGCGCATTTCCATCGCCCGAGTATTCCTGAAGAATCCGCCGATCCTGATCTTCGACGAAGCCACGTCTTCATTGGACAACGAAAGTGAACGTGTCATCCAGGATTCTCTGGAAAGCCTTGCCAAGGACAGGACCACGCTCGTCATCGCCCATCGTCTGACGACCATCCAGAATGCCAAGCGCATCCTGGTACTGTCCGAAAACGGCATTGAAGAAGAAGGCACACACGAGGAACTCCTGAAAAAGAACGGAGTCTACGCAGGGCTGTATCAGACCTATTCCTGATGCCTGTTTTCAAAAAATTCATAGATTTATACCCCGGTTTTCCTTTATAATATAAGTGGTATAATTTTGTGTACTGCCAATAAAGAAACTGGAGGATAATATTATGAGAAAAGCAGCAATCCGCCGTATTGTTGCCCTGTTTCTGATCCTGTCTTTATCGGTTGTATCTATGGGATTTACGACACTCGCTTATGCGGACCAGGCCGTGGGGGAGAATACGGTCGCCGGTTCGGACGCGATCGAAGGTTTCGTAAAGCGCATGTACAACATCACTTTAGACAGAGAACCGGAGCAAGACGGATTTAAATACTGGTGTGATCTCCTTTCGGGAAGAAAGATCACAGCTGGTGGCGTCGCTTGTCAGTTTGTTTTCAGTCCTGAGTTTGATCAGAAGATCGCATCTACGAATATGTCCTGCGAGACATATGTCACCTACCACTATCGCCTCTTCATGGACAGAGAGCCGGAAGCCGAAGGCCTTGCTTACTGGAAGAGCGTTATGGGTGATAACTGGAACACCCCCGAAAAGCGCAACACCATCTTCTCGGGCTTTGTTAATTCTGAAGAATTTGGAAAGATCTGTGCTTCTTATGGTATCCTCCAGGGATACTACGATGCATCCCACACTCCGGAACAGAATACGAATGTAGCTCTTTTCGCAGAGAGAATGTATGAGATCATCCTGGGCCGTCCGAGTGAGGCCGATGGACTCTTCTACTGGTCGAAGCTTCTGATGACCGGTTCCGTTGACGGTGTCGGTGTTGGATACGAATTCGTATTCAGCCTTGAGTTCAAGAATCTCAACGTCAGCAACGAAGAATTCATCCGTCGTCTTTATAAGGCATTCATGAACCGTGAACCGGATGACGCCGGTATGCAGTACTGGCTCGACCTTCTTTCCGCAGGCGCTTCCAGAGAAGCAGTCTGGGGCGGATTCGTTCACTCTCCTGAGTTTACCGAGATCTGTGCCAAGTACGGCATCACACGCGGCGCCAAGGAAGTTCCTTCCATGGAAAATGCCGAGATGATCGTTGCACTGAACAAGATTCGTGCTCAGTCCGGCGCACAGCCGCTCGTCGTTGACGATCTGATGCAGAAATGGGCAGACATCCGTGCTCCTGAGCTCGGCATCCTCTTCTCTCACTATCGTCCGGACGGCTCCAAGTGCTTCAAGGTCGCACAGGATCTGGGTATCCCGTATACCGCAGCTGCCGAGAACATCGCAGCCGGTTATTCCACCGCGATGGCTGCCATGGACGCCTGGATGAACTCCAGTGGACATCGTCAGAACATGATGAATGATACATATAACCACGTGGCACTGGCCAGCTACAAAAAAGACGGCACCACGTACTGGGTCATGGTATTCGCCAGATACTAAAAAGATATCAGGAACAAACAAAAGAGGCGGTCAGAAGAACCGCCTCTTTTTTCATGCTCTTTTTCAAATGCATCAGTGATCCATCACGATATCCGCGAACTCACCGTCTACTGCTTTTTTCAGATCCTCCGGATTCAGATGGATCTGTGTGCCCAGCATGCCGCCGCTTACGATGATCGTATCGAAAAGCTGCGCCGTCTCATCGATGATGGTCGGATACTTCTTTTTCATACCGATAGACGTCACGCCACCGCGGATATATCCGGTCACGGACTGGATGTCTTTTACATGGACCATCTCCAGGGACTTCTCCCCTACGACACGCGCGGCTTTTTTCATATCGACTTCTTCCGCGATCGGCAGCACGAATACGAAGTAGTTTTTGGACTTGCCCTGCATGACCAGTGTTTTAAATGAACTTTCATAGGGCTGACCGAGCATATCGGCGATATGCACACCATCGATAAACTCGTCACACTCGTAGTAGACCGTCTCATACGGAAGCTTCATCGTATCGAGGATACGCATCGCATTGGTCTTATTCTCTTTTTTCATCTTACGCTCTTCTCCTTCGTATTATTCTTTACAGAGTACGCAAGTAGGCACCGATCTCTGATGACATCGGCTGACTCTTCGTGCCGACCAGAAGCTGATTATTCGAAAGCACGATGACCACTTCCTGATTTTTCATATCGACGATAACGTTCGTGTTATAACCCAGTGTCATTCCGGAATGCTCGATATACCCATCACCGATATACCAGCCATAGCCGTAACCGAACTCGCCACCGTCAAAGATCTCATCCCAGCTTTCCTGGCTCAACAGTTTTCCGTCCATCACGGCATACTCCCACGCAAGAAGACCTTCGACCGTACCGGTCATCACACCCGCCGCATAGCTGATCGACGGATCCTGAGACGGAAAATCGAAATAAAAGAATCCAAGTGTCGTTCTTCCGTGCGATGTCAGATGATCTATATCCGGATAGAGCTGCGTAAGTTCCAGTGGATCCAGAAGATTCTTTCTGATATAGTCCGCATAGGACATGCCGCTGAGCTGCTCGATGATCAGGCCCAGGAAATAGTAATTCGTGTTGGAATATTCAAACTCCGTTCCAGGTTCGAAGTTAAGCGGTACAGGATTCAGTTTGTCGATCAGTTCCTCTCCGGTGATCGGCGTCGTCACGATTTTGGTGACCATATCTTCGATCGCTCCCGGATCGCTCATGTCAAAGCTCAGAAGATCACTCCACGAAAAGCCCAGGACCCCGGTGAAAAGATAATCCGAAACACCGGATGTCATATTCAGAAGCTGATGGATCGTGATCTCACTTGCATGGCTGTATTCCGGAAGATACTTATCCAGCGTATCGTCGGTACTGAGCTTTCCTTCTTCCACCAGCTGCATGATCGCAACTGCCGTAAACTGCTTTGTCACCGAACCCATCTCAAAGACGGTATCGATCTCATTTGCAATATTGTTGTCACGGTCGCTCAATCCCTGTGCGTGGGTATAGACGATCTGTCTTTCCTTGGAAACCAGAGCCGCACCGTCGAAAGTGATTTTGGAAAAATACGAATCTGCCGCATCCACATCAAACTCAGGCGGTACAGGCGTAGGTGTCGGAGTCGGTGTAGGAGTGGGTGTGGGAGTTGGCGTCTCGGTCGGTGCTTCCGACTCGTCACTTACCTCCGTCGTCTCCTTGTCCGGTTTTTTCGAATTCTTCGTCTCTTTATCTTCTGCTTTTCCGCATGCCACAGCCATCATCATCGATACGGCCAGAAGACATGCCAGAATACGTTTATGTCTCATAAGGACCTCCTAAACAAAAAGGCTGCCTATATTATAAGGCAGCCTCTCGTTTCATGCACGGATGAATTACTGATCGACAACTTCGACCTTCTTATAGAAACGGTTCTTCAGAAGTTTCTTGTAGTCGCCCTTCTTCATGTTAGTGGAGATCGGGAATGTCTCACCGGAATTCTTGTCCTCGAGAACCAGGTCGTAGGTCTTCTCGGCAACGTGGTGGATTCCACGCGGAACAAGATTGGTCGTAACAGTAGTACTGTTCTTGATCGTCTGCTTTGCCTCTTTCTTACCCTGCTTGTCGAACTTATCGCCGTTGAAGCATACCGGGCAGAAGTGATAGTAATCTGCGCCAAGCGGGATCAGCGGGATATAATCAAGGTGTCCCCACTTATTGAACTTTACATATGTTTCCTGATAAACCTTATGGCAGAACGGGCATTCCTTCGGCTCACCCTTCGGGCCATAGACTTTTTTGAACGACTCTACGCCGTAAAGATACATCATAATAATACACTCTCCTCTACCGTAGCTTTTTCCGCTCTGATTGTCGCATATCCCAAAGCGTTTTTCAATATGAGATTTTTGACCTTGCGGCATTCTCTTTTCACATATTAGGTTATAATAGAAACATAAGCGAATTCAAGGAGGAATGCCGGCATGCCAATCATCACAATTTCCCGACAGATGGGCAGTCTTGGCGATGAAATCGCCGCGGCTCTGAGCAGTAAGCTCGGCTGGGAACTCATCACGCGCGACCTCCTGATGGAACGCTTTTTCCCGGACAGCAGTCCCCAGCAGCGTACACGCCTTGCTGAAAGTGCCAAGTTCTATCTTTCCGAGTACAAAGACGGCTCGACATTCCGTGACGCGCTTTCGGCGTCGCTTCACGATCTGGCTTCCGACCGCTCGGCGATCCTTCTGGGCTTCGGCTCCCAGCTGATCCTCGCAGGCCATGACCAGGCGATCCATATCCGTATCATCGCATCGAACCAGGTCCGTCTCGAAAGGATCCAGAAACAGTTCCATCTTGGACAGGAAGCGGCACAGGAGCTTTTGGACTCGACAGACAGAAAACATAAGCGATTCGTCTCGCATGTATTTGCCGCGGACTCTTCGGATCCGACGCTTTATCACCTGACACTCAATACCGACCGTATGTCCGTCGATGAATGTGTCGCTGCGATCCTTGCCGTGAACAGTGAGCATTCCCTGCGTCTTCGCATCAAAAACGAAACCAGGACGGAAGGTGCTTACGATCACCAGCAGGATCTTCCGGTCTTTAAGAATCCTTCCGAAGCCGAATTCGCCCGTATCCTCGATATGTACCATATCGACTGGAAATACGAACCGAAGACATTCCCGGTCGAGTGGGACAGCGAAGGAAATGTCACCCTTGCATTCAGTCCGGATTTCTATCTGACGAGATTCGATACTTATCTGGAACTGACCACGATGAACCAGAAATATGTGACGAAAAAGAATAAAAAACTCAAGAAGGTCAAGGAACTGTACCCGGGCACCCGGATCAAGATCGTATATAAGAAAGATTTTCTGGAACTGGCGGAACGCTTAAAGAGTTTCGGCGATCCTTCATTTGAAAATGACGAGAACCTGTAAGGAGACAGTATGGACGACATCAAATATAAAAAGATCCTCTATTCCGAAGAAGATCTGAAAAAACGCATATCCGAACTGGGCGAGACCATCACACGCGACTACAAAGGCCAGGATCTGGTACTGCTGGGCGTTCTGAAAGGCTCCCTTTTCTTCTTTACGGATCTGACTCGCGCCATCGATCTTCCGATCGAGCTGGATATGATCGCCGTGGGAAATATTCCGGACACGACCAGCCGCACCGGTATCGTACGGATCACGAAAGATGTGGACATCAACATCACCGGAAAGCATGTCATCGTTGTCGAGGACATCATCCGTACAGGTCTTACGACCGCCTATCTTCTGCAGACGCTCGAAGCCAGAAAACCGGCTTCCCTCGATGTATGTACGCTCCTTTATAATCCGGAGCGGCAGCTGATCGATCTTCCTGTAAAGTACTTTGGTTTTGAGATCGACAAGAGCTGGCTCATCGGCTACGGCATGGACCGTGGTGAAGTCGGACGAAACCTTCCCTTCATCGCTGAACTGGAACACAAATAAAAAGAGGCCTCCCAATCAAAGGCCTCTTTATCCTATCCCCAAAGAAATAAAGCATAAGAAAGCTCCAGCGAACCAACTCTTCCAAAAACCAAACCGGCAACCCTTTCTTATCCGCGAACCTCTCTAATCCTGCCAAGATCCATCTTCGTAGTATTACTCAGTCGCCGCTTATCCAAGCAACCTTTCCAACTCCCCCGATCCGAAAATGATGTCGTCTCCGAAAACCACCTTTTCCATTACCTGTCCGATCCCGCCATCTCCAGCAACGACCCCATGCCGTCACATCTAGCTAAAACCGGTTTTTGTAACTTACTCAGTTATGGCCCGTCTCCTGTCATCTCCGTTGCCGCTTCCCGCAAGTAAAGCATAATCTGCAGTTACTAAACGATCCGCTCTGCCGGGATCTTCGACCTGACCTGCGACTTGTGTCCGCCATCGCGTACCGTCAATCGCTGTCCGCTCTCCACTCGTTTCTACTATGGCTCTGACGGTTCCGGTTTCAAAACCCGCATCCGATATCACTGTACCGGAATCGTGAAGTCTCTCCGCCTTCGTTTCCTGACCACTTTCTGGTCTTTCTGTTTTTCTCAACCTCGCCTTGTGTATCCACTTGTGGCGGTCCTCCGTTCGGAATCCGGTGTAAAACTCGTATTCCCTGGAGCTATTTTCAGTATAGCACGTCCCGTGCACTTGTCAACATTTTAACCACAAAACAAACGAAAACTTTCTTGATTTTATGCACGGTGCACAAAACGTTACGTTTATGTTACAAGCACTTTTCTTTCCGTTTAAAAAGCGCCGATTTTTCGGCTTTTTGAGCGATACGGCACTCATTTACCGGATCCGAAAAAGCATCCTAACTCCTGCAAATAGCCAGTTTATTATTCACATATTGGTAATAAATTTCTTCTTCTAAATTACAATAATGTCACCGCGACGACCTCTTTTTTGATAAAATAAACTTAATCTTTTCGTGGAGGGCTCTCATGAAATCATATCTGAGCAAAATGAATCGCGGCCTCGTCCTTTTCTTTCTTCTCGTGGCCGGTGTTGCGATCTATATTCTTGTTGACCATGTAGAGAATAAGAAAAAGGAAAAAGCAATTCTCGCAATTACCGAACAGTATATTGCCGAATCATGCGATTCATTCGAGTTTCCCGATACTGCCCTCTTTTTTGAATCCCAAGCGACATCTTCCGAGATCAGTCGGGAGAAGGTCGAGCCTCTTCTGCACTTTTTCTCAAGCAACGATAAAATCATTGAAGCCGCCGGATTTGCCAACTCCGGATACTGGGACTATTGCCTGAGCGATGCTCTTTGCCCTCGCGCCTGCTCACGCCAGCCCTCCAATGTGGAAGTCAGCGTATACAAGGACTCAGCCACCGTCACACTTACGACCACCAACGTGATCGATTTCGTTAACGAATCAGGATTCAGCCACTCTAGAAGCAGCACAACTGTCGAAACCATGTATTTCGTTTACAAAGACGGCCAGTGGCTTTTGGTTTCGGTCAACTCTTCGCTTGGCATGGGTTATATAGATGATTATTCCGATTCTTATTACTACTGATCGAGGACGACTTCATGGAAAAACAGCAACCTGCACTTCAAATCATAGATGCGACAAAGACCTTCGGCAAGAAAACTGCCGTAGATCATGTTTCTTTTGATCTTCACCCGGGAGAAGTCTTCGGTTTTCTCGGGCCGAACGGTGCCGGCAAGACCACACTGATCAAGATGGTCATGGGTTTTATCCGTCCGGATGCCGGAACGATCATCATCAACGGCTTTAACAGAAAGACACATTACGAAGAAGCGATGGAATCCATCGGAGGTATCGTCGAAAACCCGGAGATGTATTCCAACCTCTCTGCCCGATTGAATCTGCAGATGTATGCGCGTCTTCATAAAAATGTTACTAACGAACGTATCGACGAAGTACTTCGTCTGGTCGGTCTTCAAGATCGCGCCAACGAAGCCGTCAAGAAATATTCTCTCGGTATGAAGCAGCGCATCGGTCTGGCCCAGGCACTTCTTCACCGTCCGAAAGTCCTGATCCTGGACGAACCTACAAACGGTCTGGATCCTGCCGGCATCCACCAGCTCCGTGATATCCTCAAGCAGACCGCACACGAAGAAGGTACTGCCGTCATGGTCTCCAGTCACCTTCTTTCCGAAATGCAGCTGATGTGCGACCGCATCGGCATCATCAGCCACGGAAAGCTTCTGCAGATCTGTTCGATCGACGATCTGACCAAGCAGGCTGAGCAGAGCTCCATCTACCGCATCAAGACTTCAAATCCGGAAGCGGCACAGAAGATCCTTTCCCAGAAAGAAGGACTGAAGATATCGAACCTGACTTCCAATACACTCGATGTCGAGATCGACGAAACAGGCATCAACGAATGCGTTCGCATGATGGTTGCTTCCGGTTCGGATATCCTCGGTGTACAGAAACTCGAATCCTCACTGGAAGAGGCATTCCTCGAAATCACAGGCGGAGGTATTAACGTTGAGTAAGATATTTAAGTTATATACAAACGAGATGATCAAGCTCTCCCACAAGATCTCTGTCTGGATCCTTGTAGGTCTGATGCTGATCGCCACTTTTCTGACTCCGCTTTATATCTGGAAGCAGTTCAAGAACCAGAACTTGTATGAGCAGGAATATCCGACCAAGACGAGCATCACCAAGGAGCGCGACTCCATCGCCGAGCAGCTCGGAGATACAGACAAGTATACCAAGCGCGCTTCGCTGCAGTTTATGCAGGGCGATCACGTTGTAGATCTTTTCGCGACGTATTACGATCTTCCGGATTCACTTTACGATCAGTACGCTTTGCTTTACTGCTACAACGCCATGCTTGCCAATTACGATTTCGATAAGTATCCGATCGGTGATACATATCTTGCTTTCCGTGCATATTCGAACTTCTCGATGCAGTGCCACACGATGGTCGAGTTGAATGCCATCCCCTTCGAAGAGCGCGACACAAGCTGGTACAATGAGTATATCAATCAGAACGAGCTTCTCGAACTCTCGAGAACCGCCCTGTTCAATCACGATTACAACGCATTTTACGAGTACCTCAAGGCGAACAACAAGGGTTACTACTCCTATGACAACATTATAGAAAACGTCTTTAAGAAATTCCTGGAGATCGATCCGAACGGCGAACTTTCCATCGACGAGACCAATAACTATATATCTGCCTTCTATGCGATTTTCGATTTTAAAGAAACACTGGAGCTCGGCGTCGAATACGACGGCAACACATACCAGTTCCTTACAGATGCCAGAAAAAAAGAGATTGAAGACAAGGTCACGATCCTGGAATATCAGCTGCAGAATAATAAGCTCGCCAGCATCATGTCCACAGACGTTACGCAGGCAAATCTGTATACACAGGCATTCCCTCGTTTCTTCCTGATGCTTCTTCTCATCCTGGTAGCCGGAAGCAGCGTTTCCCAGGAAATGGCGACCGGCTCGATCAAGTCTTTGATCATCGCGCCTGTCAAGCGCTGGAAGATCTTCGTTGCCAAACTGATGTCCGTCTTTACATGGGTCATCGTCGGAAGCTTCCTGATCACTTTGATCAGCACGACCATGTACTCGTGTCTTTACGGCTCGGACATCCTGCAGCCCTACTACTATGTTTCCGGCGGAGAAGTAAAGACGATCCCGTTCTTTCTATTCTCGCTTCTCTATTTCCTGGTAAACAACATCTCTCTTTTCATCTATATACTTCTTGCATTCATGATCTCCTGCATGACGAAGAATGCCGGACTGTCTGTCGGAATCACGTCTGTTCTTCTGGTCGGAAACACGTTTGTTAACAGTCTGATCCTGATCTTCGGAAACAGAACCTGGATCGATATGCTCCCGTCTTCGAACATGAATCTGGTACCGCTCATATTCCAAAATATCATACTGTACAGTACCGGCACAGATGAGGTCCTGACCCTGCTTTCCGGAAATCCGACCAACTCACTGCAGTTCTCGATCATCTACCTTGTGGTCCTTGCAGGAACGATCCTTCTGATCGCCTACGATGCATTTGTAAAAAAGGATATTCAGTAAAGAAGTTTTCCGCTCCAAAGCGAGCCCTGATTTACATCATGTTCTTCGAAATAATGGGCAGTCCGATTCCGGACTGCTCTTTTATTTGCAACCCAAATCGGTGCGATCAGGATCGACTTGTCTCCGTCTCCGGTCATGCGGTAGATCACGATATCCGGACGAAGTCTGCGGACGCATTCGGAAAGGAGCGCAAGATATGCTTCCAGGTCTAAAAGCGGGAAAGGATCTTCTCGATAAATCGTCGCCAGACGGCTGCCTTCGAGGATATTGAGATTGGCGATCTTTATGCCGTGGACCGGAAGCGAACTTACATAATCGATCGTCTGCAGCATCTGCTCTTTCGTCTCGCCCGGAAGGTCGAGTATCACATGCACGATGACCTGAAGGCGCGGACCAATCGAGCTTAAGTGAAGTACCGTATCCTGAAACACGTCAAGAGGATAGCCCCGGTTCATCCACGATGCCGTACTTTCATGGATCGTCTGAAGGCCCAGTTCAACCCAGACATAGGTCTTTTCCGAAAGAGCTTTCAGGATGCCGTACATCTTTTCGCTGATGCAGTCGGGTCTCGTCGCGATGGAGATCCCCACGACCTCCGGATCCGAGATGGCTTCTTCGTACTTTTTCGAAAGTACATCTTCATCACCGTAGGTATTGGAAAAGTTCTGAAAATACGCGATATATTTGTGAGAAGTTATCTTGGCAGAAACCTTTTCTTTCGCCTGTTCAAGCTGTTTCGCAACCGAAAGTGCACGGTCCGCGGCAAATTCACCGGAGCCGCTGCCGCTGCAGAAAATGCATCCACCTATGCCTGCTTTTCCGTCGCGGTTCGGGCAGGTACAGCCGGCATCGAGCGCCACGCGGTATACTTTGCTCCCGAACAGGTCGCGATAGTATTCCCCTGCACTTTTATACCTCATAGATCCTCCCTGAATCCGCCATGCGGGTGATCCTCTCTGCCTTTTTCGATCAGATCGCCCTTTCCTTCGAGCTGTCTTCCGCGCAGTACCACATCGTAGCCATATCTGGCCCGGATCGTATCGAGCGCGCTGTTGACCTTATCTTCTTTTTGTATCTTCTCATAGTTTTCGAAAATCGTCATCTGGCGCATCGCCGATTCATCGGAAAGATTCGTCGTGCGCACACCGAGACTTCGGATCGGGGCATGCCAGTCATAACTCTCATCGAACAGTTCCATCGCCAGAGCTGCGATATCCTTCTCATCATTCGTCTCCGAGATCAGAGAACGCTGCTTCTCGTAGGACTGAAGGTCGGTATCCCTTACCCAGATCGTCACCGTACCCGCGCGGTAGTGGTGCTTACGAAGACGTGACGCGACCTGTGCCGAAAGCGAAGCGATCACTTTCTTGACGTCGTTTCGATCCATCATATCGCGAGGCGTGGTCGTGCTGTTTCCGATCGACTTCATCTCCCGAGTATAGTTCGCGGGCATGACCGGCGACTCATCGTCTCCGTTGGCACACCGCCAAAGCGAATACCCGTTTTTATCCATCGCCGACAGCACGAAATCCGGAGACAGCGCTGCCAGATCCCCGATGGTTTTGACATTCATCTTGGCAAATGCGGCCGTTGTCGCACGGCCTACATAAAGAAGGTCACTGACCGGAAGCGGCCAGACTATCTCCTTAAAATTCTCTCTCGTGATCTCCGTCGTCGCGTCAGGCTTCTTATAATCCGAGCCGAGCTTGGCAAATGTCTTATTAAAGCTTACTCCCACCGAGCAGCTCAGTCCCAGCTCGCTTTTCACCCGCTCGCGGATCTCATCGGCGATCTGCCGGGGCGTCCCATATGTCGAACCGGTCACATCGAGCCAGCACTCATCAAGTCCGAACGGCTCGACCTTATCCGTATACTGTAGGAACATCTCGCGGATACGCTCCGAAAAATACACATACCGATCGAAATGCGCCGGCACCACCAGAAGGTCCGGACACTTCTGCTTCGCCTGCCAGAGTGCCTCGGCAGTCTTGACGCCGCAGGCCTGCGCCAGGCGGTTCTTAGCCAGAATGATCCCGTGGCGGAGCTTACTGTCCCCTCCTACGGCCATAGGGATATCGCGCCACTCGGGATGGCTCTGCATCTCAACGGAGGCGAAAAAGCAGTTCTGATCTACATGTAGAATATCCCGTTCCGGCATGCTCCAGTTCCTCTCACACAGAATTCAGATAGTCAAACGTTTGTTTGCTTTTAAAAAATAATAACACATTTTCTTTGAGAACACCACCGATTTACAAAATGTACACCTTTTTCTTATCAAATCTTCTTTTTTTTTACTCTTGAGAAATGTATAATGACAAAGAAGACAAGTTTTTTTATTGTTGTTAAATCGAGCGCTCCGAAATCACTTCGGAGGAATAATGACAAAGGATGGTGTATTATGGCAAAACATCGTATTTTATTGGTTGATGACGATACCGATATCCTCGAGATCAACCGTTCATTCTTGACTAACGAAGGTTATGACGTAAGTGTTGCGACAAATATTGCACAGACTATTCAGAAAGTAGAGACCAATTCCTATGACTGCATCGTTCTGGACATTATGCTCCCGGATGGTTCTGCATATGATCTGCCTTCTAAGATCCGCGTTTATACAAATGCACCGATCATCTTCCTTTCTGCGAAAGACCAGCTGGAGGACAAGATCACCGGATTTAAGGCCGGCGGTGATGACTACATGACCAAGCCTTATAATCTTCCGGAGCTCTCTGCACGTATTTCTGCGCATATCCGCCGTAACATGACACGTGACGGCTTCCTGATGGAGTTCCCGCCGTTGACACTGAACGTAAAGACTCGTGAAGTTACTCTCAACGACGTACCGGTTCACCTGACCAACCGTGAGTTCGATATTCTCCGCCTCCTGGCTGAGACACCGAACGTGATCGTACCTTTCGCCCGCATCTATTCCCACGTTTGGGGTGATGACGGACTTTGCGACAATCACCTTGTCATGGTAAACATCAGCTATCTGCGTAAGAAGATGGAAAAAGCTGACCCGACTGTTCAGTTCGTTAAGACTGAGTGGGGCAGCGGCTATTCCTTCACCTATCCGCCGATCCGCAATACGATGCGTGCTGAGTGATCCTTTGTCGGAAAGCGTGGAATCGTCATGTCATTGACTTCAAATTCTAAGTCAAAAAAGCGCTTTTCCCTTCAGCTCAGTGCGATCATAATGATTGCTGTTATCGCTGTCTCGTCTTTGGCTTTTCTTTTGATCAACCAGAGACGAAGCAGCGATTTTTCATACACGATCTCCGGGGCTGTTGACCTTCGAAACTGGGATGCCGACACCGACCCTGCGGTCGTACTCGGTAAAGGCTGGGAGTTCTATCCTCATCGTCTGCTCACACCGCTTCAGATCCACGAAAGCCGAAGCGAGACCGGTAAGGCTCACTATCCCTACTACCAGAACGTCACCATCCGTACAAACGGCTGGACGGATCTGGGTCCGAACTACGAGCTTTACGATTACGGCCAGCCCCTCGAGCCGATGAAGAAATACGACATCGGCACCTACCGTATCGAACTTCTTTTAAATCCTTCGGTAGACTATATCACCGTAAATATCCCGGATATCGCCCAGGCCGCGACCATCTGGGTCAACGGGAAAGCCGTACGCCACTACGGTTCCATCTCCGTAAGCAAAGAAAACTACACGCCTTCTGCGGTCTGCACGGACATCCAGCTCGAACCGAACAATGATGGACGTATTGAGATCGTCATTCAGGTCGCCAACTTCTCTTCTGCTTACGGCGGCATCATCTACAGCCCCTGTATCGCTTCGAGCGCCACGGTCGGTACCATCGAGTATTCCGTGCGGATGTACCTGACCGTACTTTTCGCGTTCTGGTTCTTCTTCTTTGTCGGCGGTATCTATATCTCCAAGACTTTCAACAACAAGAGCAAGTTCTATCTTTTCCTCTTCATGTTTTTATGTGAGATCCTCTTTGAGGTCGCATCTCCGATGGTCACGCCTTTACCGGGAAACTGGAATACACTGCTTCGTATCACGATGCTGATCCTTTCAAACTATGGTACATTCCTTTTCTTCCTGTCACTGTATCCGCCGAAAGCAAGCCACCTTTTCGACACGACCCGATTCTTCGAGATCATCTTGATCTCCTCTTTGACGGCCATGTATATCGTCGTATTCTGGTGCTTTCCGCAAGTGCTTTACCTGCAGTCTTCCGTTATCACCAACATGGTGCTGATGCTGATCTGTAATGCCTATAACATCTTCCGTGTATTCTATATGAATCACCGCTACGAACACGGAAAGCTGCTTTATACCATCTCGGTCATCCTCACTACTGCGATCAATGTCTCCTGCTTTGTCAGAAGACAGTATTTCGTTTATATCACTTTGCATTCCTTCCTGCTTCTGTGGCTGGCCGTAGGCTTTACGCTCTACTTCGTCATCGACTACGTGCACACCTACGAAAAGCTCGCATTCAATAACAAGAATCTGGAAAATGCCGTTGAAGAAAAGACCAAATACATCACGCGCGTCAACCAGGATCTTCTTAAAAACCACGAAAAACTTCTGGAGAACGAAGAAGCCAGAAAGAAGATGATGTCGAACGTATCCCACGACCTTAGAACGCCGATCACGGCCATCCGTGGCTATGTCGAGCTGATGCTCAACGCCAAAGAACCGCTGACGCGTGAACAGGAAGTGCAGTACCTTTCGAACATGCATACCCGAAGCGTCCAGATGGAGCAGCTCATCTCCGACCTGGTTCAGCTGACACGTATGGAATCGGAAAATGACAAGATCGAGAAAATGCCGGTCAGCATCAAGGAAATGGTAGGCGATCTTTTCAATCTCTACCACTCCGAATGCGAAGGCACCGAAAAGGTCATCACCTTCCACGCGCCGGCAGATGACGACCTGCTGATCGACGGCGATCCGAAGCGTCTTTTGCGTGTATTTGAAAACATTATCGTAAATGCGATGAAGTATACCAAAGAAGACGGCAAGATCCATATCGACTGCCACCGTTACGACGACCCGGCCATGCTCGGCGGAAACGCGGTCGAAGTGCTGGTCAAGGATAACGGTGTCGGTATTCCGGCAAATGAAGTGCCTTATGTATTTGACCGCTTCTACCGTGCCGAAAACTCCGGTATCAACAAGACCGGCTCGGGACTGGGTCTTTCGATCGTAAAGAGCATCATGGACAAACACGGCGGTAAGATCTGGGCCGAAAGCGAAGAAGGCAAAGGATCCGAATTCCACATCGTATTCCCGCCTTCGGAGTTCTCTTTCGACGAAGAACCACCGGAAGACGAAGAAGAATAATAAAAAGAAAGGCTGTCTTAAAAGACAGCCTTTTTCGTACTTTTCAAATCAGAAGAACACTCAGCCCTGAGCCGCCAGGAAATCATTCAGTGCATTTACCAGAGCGTCACAATCCAGACCGTGAACTGCGCAAGCTTCCTCGATCGACTCACCGTGAGCCATCGCGCAGCCGAGGCAGTGCAGACCGCTGTTCATGAAGATCGGTACTGTTTCCTGATGCTCGCTGAGAACATCTGCAATGATCATATCTTTTGTAATCGTAGCCATATTTATTCCTCCAAATGAATAAGGTTCTTTTTTCGTACAAAGATACCTTACCATGAAAGCGTCTCGATTTCAATTTTGATTTTTTGAGCATTCTTTTCATGGTATATTGAATAAGAGATCATAAATCATTAAGTACGAGGCGCCTATGAAACTGAACTATAAGAGAACCCTTCTCTCCGGCCTTGCTTTTCTGGCCATCACCGCCTTCTGGCAGATGTATGACAACGTCCTGCCCCTGATCCTGGGCAACACCTTTCACATGAATGAAAGCGTGACCGGTGCGATCATGGCCTCGGATAACATCCTGGCGCTGTTTATGCTTCCTTTCTTCGGAAAGCTTTCCGACCGCACCTCGACACGTTTGGGCAAGCGTATGCCCTATATCCTTTTTGGAACCGGTGTGGCGATCATCCTTACGAACCTTCTTCCGTTCTGGGACAACAGCTATGCAAGTTCTCCGTCGAACTTCAAGTTCATTTCATTTATCATCACACTCGCACTTCTTCTGATCGCGATGTCGGTATTCCGTTCCCCGTCCGTCGCGCTCATGCCGGATATCACACCGAAGCCTCTGCGTTCACGCGGAAATGCCATCATCAACCTCATGGGCGCGCTCGGCGGTATCCTCTACCTGATCTTCTCGGCATTGATGTATCCCGAATCAAAGACCCAGAACGTCGACCACGTCAATTACCAGCCGCTTTTTATCTTCATCGCGGCCCTGATGTTCGTTGCGATCGGCCTGATGCTTCTGACGGTAAAAGAACCGAAGTGGGCCAAGGAAAACGAAGAGATCGAAAAGCAGCATCCGGAATGGGATCTGACCGAAAAAGACAGCGGCACGCATGCCGTCCTTCCCAAGCCGGTACTGCGCTCCATGCTTTTCCTTCTGGCATCCGTCGCACTCTGGTACTTCGCATATAACTCGCTGACCACATGGTTTACGACGTATGTAGCTACCCTGATGGGAAAGCAGCTGGGATTTGCCTCTACATGCTTTCTGATCACCAACGTTGGCGCGATCATCTTTTTCATCCCTGCAGGTATTCTGGCTTCGCGTATCGGCCGTAAAAAGACGATCCTGATCGGTACACTCTCGTTCAGCCTCTGCTTCGTTTTTGCGTACTTTATCACAACGAGCGGAAGCGACAGCGCACTCTTTACCATGTATATCGATTTCTTCGTTGTCGGCGCCGCCTGGGCACTGATCAACGTCAATTCCCTGCCGATGTGCGTAGAGATGTGCAGCGGCGCGGATACAGGCAAATTTACCGGCTACTATTACACCGCTTCCATGAGCGCACAGGTCGTTACTCCGGTGCTTGCCGGAACCCTCTTAAAACACATCAGTTACAAGATTTTATTCCCTTATGCAGCGCTTTTTGCGTTTTTGAGTTTTATCACGATGCTCTTTGTCAGACACGGAGATAATCGTGCTCAGGCAGTGAAGGGTCTGGATGCTTTTGAAGAAATGGATATTTGAACCTAAAATTCGAAAAGCATCTTGACAAAATTAAATAATATGCTTCCTAGCATATTTGAAGGAAAAATCGAAAAAACCCTTGACAATAGGCTATTTGACGTACATAATAACTTTGAAATAAAGCCCTGAAGGAGGCATAGAAAATGAATAAATCAGAACTTATTGATGCAGTTGCAAAGAAGACAGACATGACAAAGAAGCAGGCTGAGGCAGCTATCAACGCTACTCTCGATGCAATCGGC
>JAGCVX010000005.1 GCA_017962145.1 Clostridiales bacterium
ACCTTGATAACAGCAACACCGCCGGAAAGCTTAGCCAGTCTCTCCTGGAGTTTTTCTCTGTCGAACTCGGAAGATGTTTCTTCGATCTGCGCACGGATCTGTGAAACACGGGACTTGATTGCTTCTGCATCGCCCATACCGTCAACGATGATGGTGTTTTCCTTCTGAACCTTAACCTGATGAGCACGACCGAGCTGTTCCATCGTGGTCTCTTTCAGATCCAGACCCAGATCACCGGTGATGACCTGACCGCCTGTCAGAATTGCGATATCTTCGAGCATAGCCTTTCTTCTGTCACCGAAGCCGGGAGCCTTAACAGCTACACATGTGAATGTGCCACGGAGTTTATTTACGATCAATGTAGCAAGTGCCTCACCATCAACATCTTCAGCGATGATCAGGAGCTTCTTGCCCTGCTGTACGACCTGCTCGAGAAGCGGCAGTACATCCTGGATATTGGAAATCTTCTTATCTGTAATGAGGATATACGGATCATCGAGAACGGCTTCCATCTTATCCATATCTGTGCACATGTAAGAGGAAAGATAACCGCGGTCGAACTGCATACCTTCAACGACCTCAAGCTCTGTGCCCATGGTCTTGGACTCTTCAACTGTGATAACACCGTCGGAAGAAACCTTTTCCATAGCCTGGGAGATCAGATCACCGATCACTTCATCACCTGCGGAGATAGAAGCAACACGAGCGATATCCTTCGAACCATCCACCTTCTTAGCAGCAGCTTCGAGAGACTTTACAGCCTCATCTACGGCAACCTGGATACCTTTTCTCAGGATGATCGGGTTGGCACCGGCAGCAACATTCTTCATACCTTCACGGATGATTGCCTGAGCCAGCAGTGTTGCAGTGGTTGTACCATCACCGGCAACATCGTTTGTCTTGGAAGCAACTTCCTTTACCAGCTGTGCGCCTGCATTCTCAAAACGGTCTTCCAGTTCAATCTCTTTTGCGATCGTAACACCGTCGTTGGTGATCAGCGGAGCGCCGTACTTCTTATCAAGAACTACGTTTCTGCCTTTCGGTCCAAGTGTGATCTTAACTGTATCTGCAACTTTATTAACACCATTTTCCAAAGCGCGTCTTGCGTCTTCAGAATACTTTAAATCCTTAGCCATATGTCAAAAACCTCCTTTGCCGACGGATCACTCGACAATAGCCAGAACGTCGCTCTGACTCAAGATCGTGTATTCCACGCCGTCAACCTTTACTTCTGTACCTGCGTATTTGCTGACAAGAACCTTATTTCCGACGGAAAGCTCCATCTTCACTTCTTTGCCGTCGACCATGCCACCCGGTCCAACTGCAACGATTTCTGCAATCTGAGGTTTCTCCTTAGCAGAACCTGCGAGAACGATACCACTATGTGTCGTTTCTTCCGCCTCTACCATTTTAATCACTACTCTATCACCCAACGGCTTAATGGTCATGGTGAATCACCTCCAGTAAATTTATTTAGCACTCGACATACGCGAGTGCTAAAGTCAATTACTACTATACCATTAAGTTATCGGATGTCAATATCAAAGAAAGACAAAAACAGAAAATTATGAATCCTTTGGTGTTGAATTCGGCGCTTTCGGAATCGGATCGACTTCATCGAAAGGATAGGTCTCACCGAAAAGGAATTCCTGTACAAGCGGGATCATACCGTTCCAGTCCGGACGGATACTCCACTCACCCTGACGGAAATCAGAGTAGATACCTTCGTTATAGTAACCCTGAACCGGTACCTGCATGGTAAGAAGCGTCAGATCCTTTACTTTCGGAAGGAAGTCGAATGCGTAATTCTCTACTTCTTCCGGTGATAGGCTTGTCGAAACCATCTCAAGGATATCGTCGATCGCGGTCAGCTGCTTGGCTGCGTTCATGTGTGTGAACTGATAAAGAAGCTGATTGAGCACTTCGATCTGTCTTTGGGATCTGCCGTAGTCACCGTCACCGACCTTACGGATACGGCTGTAGGCAACTGCCTGACGGCCATTTAAGTGCTGATATCCGGCTTCGGTCAGAAGATACTTATCATCCGGCTCACCCAGGATATGGTTCTGCTCACGAAGGAGTGCGTTGAGACCGCCCTCAGCAGTGAACGCTTCGTTTCTGGATACATCGATATCTACGCCGCCAACGGCATCGATAACTTTCTCCATATGATAGAAGTTAACAAATGCATAGCCATCCAATGTCAGGCGCAGGTGATTCTCGATTACGGAGCAGAGGAATTCTGCACCACCGTAAGACATCGCCGCGTTGATCTTCTGCGGATTCTTATATCCCGGGAAATAGGCATAGGAGTCACGCTGTACGGTAACGAGCTTGATCGTACCTTGCGAATCATCAAGGCTCATGATCATGATTACGTCAGCCAGGCTTCCGGAACCGTCATCACTCAGATTACGGGAACGGCTGTCGATACCGATCAAAAGGAAATTGTGAATATGTTCTTCCTCGACCAGTGCATTTTCCGTCTCGGAAGCATACTGAGCCAGTGAAACGATCGAGCCGTCTTCATTGATAAAAGTAGGATTCTCGATCTTCGGCAGGAACTCCATCTTGCTGAAAAGATACTTCTTGTACTGTAAAAAGCCGATATAGCATCCGCCGACAAGGATCGTAAGAACCAGAACGATCGGTACGACAACGCGAAGCATAACGCGCTTAAATGTCCACGGCTTCTTCTCTTTCTTGATATGCTTAGACGAAACCTTCTTGCCCTTTGTGTTTACACGCTCAACATGAAACTCAGGCTGACCATTCTCCGTCTTTGCAGAACGCACATCTTTATCTTTATTACTCTTCATCAATATGCCCTTCTATTTTTCCACAATTATTTCTTCGATTCATTAACCGTTCTATATTATAGTCAAACCACGTAAGAATTGTATGACAATTTACTCATTTTGCAAATATCCCTTATCCTCTGGTTGCAGAAGGCGCTGTATCGTCCGGTGTCATGGCAAGCGGATCCGTCTCCTCAGTCAGTTCCGGGGCAGGCTCCTGTGTTTCGCCCGAACCTGCAGCGGCTGCTTCATTGTTCGCACCTTTGACAGAGACAGGCAGATACTCAAGGATGCTTACGATCCGTTCTTCCAGCTTCGTATTCCCTCTTTGTGTGTTGCCGATAACGTAATCATCGGCCTTAAAGAATGTAAATGCACCAAAATACGTAACCACAGCGATTACGATGGCCAGAACGACGAGTTTGATCAAGAGCATGACCGAAACACCGGAATTATGCATATATTCCAGGATCGGAGTCTTTCTTCTCACCTTGGTATCCGGAGTCGAAGAAACAAATTCAGCAATACGGAAACGAGGCGAGTCGATGCGCTCGAGGATCGTATGACGCATCGTGGACGCCGTATACTCGTCAAGGTTCTTTTCTGCGGCAGCCGATTCGTTCACTACAGGGAACTTCGCCGCCAGGTCGTTGATATGCAGCTGAAGCGAATCCGAGAAGAAATAGATGACATCATCTGCTTCGAGTTTGGCACGTTTGTGATAGGTATCGATAAAAGCATTCACGACCGAGATCTCGGCACGTGTTGTATCACGGAGATTTCTATATGCGCACTTATAGGCAAATGCCGCATAGGTATTGTAGAACGCTTCGATATTTTCACGGGTCAGTTTTTCATTCCACATTTCCATAGATCACACCCCCCTATACCGATTCTGCGGGACTTGAGGGCGGTTCGGTCTTTTTCCCGACTTCTTGGTCTGTGAATTATCCATAAGAGTCAGGATCGGATACGAAGCCGAGATCACCAGGATGATCAGAGAGATCGCGATCATCGGGAGTCTTACATTGGTAAATGCATTGGCAACTCCAAATGCGATCGTTCCAATCAGAATGCCGCAGGTAAAAGTACGCATCAGAATGACGCGCGCGATAGGATGCTTGTCCTGACGGATCAGGGACTTATAGTAATCGAGATATCCGAACTCGTGCAGACCCAGGGAAAGACCAAGGAACGTCACGCCGATGACCAGTGCCTTTGCCGAGGGCATAAGCGAGAATGCCAGATATCCGATAGAACTTAAGATCGCGGACAGCGTGATCCTCGTCTTGGCTGTGAAGAAATCTTCGAACCAGATCAGGAGCACCTTCATGATGACCTGACCGCATACGATGCCGACCATGTAGTAGAAAGATACAGTCGCCAGTGCGATCTGGACTTTATCGAGATAATCCGGAACAAATACCAGGAAGAACGCGAACTGAAGGCCCAGCGGGAAGATCGCACTCCAGCAGAAAGTACCGGACTTGGAGTTCTTAAGTGCATAGATATAATTCGGAAGACGTACCACCGGCTCGTTTGACGGCGGGCAGTGACGTACGAAGTACAGGATCTGGATGGAACATACAAACAGGAAGAATGATGCAACCATCAAAACGGCAAAGAGTCCGAAACGCTCGTAAAGGATACCGCAGATAACGGCACCGACTGCCGCACCCAGAAGATATCCGGAATACTGTGTCTGGTGCACTTTTCTTTCAGAGAATTCATCATGACCGGATCTGGCAGCAAACAGGCGGTATTCACGCTGGAACTGGAAGAGCATGCCCAGGAAGAAACCGATCGGAAGCTGCATAAATACGGTCAGGAACGGAAAATCGATCACACCGCAAAGCAAAAGCAATACGAATGCAGATACTGCAGAAACGACAGCCGCGATACGTGCAGTCAGTCGACGGATCAGCAGATCTCTCAGATGCACGAAACGCCAGAATCCTAATAGGAACATCGAGCACGCAAAGATGATCCAGATATGGATCACGATGCTGCTGTCGAAGTAATCTTTCATGGAATCCTTGAGGTACTCGGAAAGAACGATCAGAGGCATGGAACATCCGATGCTCGAGAAGAATGCGATAAGACGGAATGTAGACATACCGTACATAACCGACTTCGGAACTGTTTTATCCGGCTGGCGGATCAGAGTATCGAGCAGGCGGTGCATCTCGCCGTAGATAATGGCGATCGCCACGGCGATGGAGATCATGGTGAAGATCCATGAAAGGGACATGCCATTTACCGTAGCGGAAAAATCCGACTGCGGCTGCATCACTTCAACGATACCCGAAACGGTTCCGTCCGTACCGATGATCGGTGCAACAGAAGTTACGTACATGACATCTTCATATTTTCTGTGGGTCACGACCAAAAGCTGCTGCTCGTAGGACTCGGTATACTCATCCCCTGCTCCGCTTAAGACATACTGCTTATTCTCATCGTAGGACTTATCTGACGTATAAACGCGAAGGAAAGAGTTTCCGGCCTTCACATATACATTTGTAATATAGGGCTTACCTTTTTCATATTCCGGACAGGCCAGAGGAATATCCATCCCCTCCACCAGATCTTTATGCGCCAGCGCAACCGAGATCGATGATGTAAAGGATGACAGAGCCGTCTTTCTCTGGGATTCCAGAGCAGAAACATATACGTTGGAAACGAGTGTGGAAACCACAAACAAGATCACCAGTGCCGTGATCAGGCAGAAACCGATCTGGTTTGCCTTCGCCTTCTTCCCCTTCGGGGCTTTCGTGAAATTATCTACCAGGAAATCGTTCATAGTTTTGCCTCCGTGTTCTTGTTGGAAACAAGACTAATGATCGGCGGTACGATGTACTGAACGGCAAAGAGAGCCATCGCAACAAGTACCGCTGCAATAACAGTAGAAAGGATCATGGACTCCAGCTTGTTGCCCATCTCACCGATTTCCTTGTTCTGTGCGGATAATTCAAGAAGTCCGACTACCTTATCTTCCGAATCGGTGATCGGTACCATATAGTGGTATACATACTTATCTTCGAGCTCGTACGGTTCTTTTTCCGCAGTAAGCCAGTCGGATACCGGGATCTTCGTGGCAACCAGAAGGTTGGAATCATTTCCGGTCATCATGGAAAGCGAGCCGTTGTTATAGCTATAAAGGCCGAAAGCCTGTGTCGTATAATCGTCATCGTTGGAATCAAGCAGCATATACGGAAGGACCGCACTGTAACGAAGCGCTGCATTGTTCGGATCCTGTGCGATCTCATCGCCGGAGATCGCAAGGGATGCATTACCGGCATCGGTCTTGATACGGGAAATCAGAATCCTCTGGAATTCCTTTTCAAAACCGAGTCTCATATGATGTACGGCAAAAGAAACCGACACAACTACCAGGACCAGCGCAAACAGTGAAAGAATCACAACCTTAGCTACCTTTCCTGCTGCATTGGAAGCAGTATTTGATCTGTCAGAAGTAGGCATACATTCACCTCGACGATATTAATTCATAGTAATTATATCGCAACGAAGCGCAAATGCAAAATTAATCTGTTATTCGGAGTTTTCTTCATTTTCGCGGTTATAGATCAGGTCGTACTGCAGGAAGTTATAGTCACGGATGTACTGACGGATATCCAGCGGGATATCTTCCTCATCTACCCATGCATCACCGAAACGGTCATACACAGCCAACGCACTGATCGCGCCAACCTTGGAATTAAGATACTTCAGGCAAGCACGCTCCGAAGGAGACTCGATGCCGGTAAGATCAAGGATGTCCTGACCCAGGAAGTTCGGGCTGATCGAACCGCCGTTTCCGGTATGGATATCGTAATTGGCCCATACGAAATACGGTGTCTGATAAAGCGGCAGGGATTCCTGTGCCGTGATCTGGCCCAGATCGGTTCCGAGGAGAGTATCGTAGAACTCATTATCCAGAGTCGGATAGTGATCGCCGAAGAATACGATGATCGTCGGTTCATCGACATTTCTGAAGTACTCGATCAGGTAACGGAGCGCATCGTCGGATTCGCGAAGAAGTGACAGGTACTGCTCGGTATACGGGAAATCCTGATCCATATCCATAATGTGGATATCGTAAGCCATATTGTCATATTCCTGAGAATAGTCGGCATGGTTCTGCATCGTAACGCAGAACTCGAAAATCGGCTGACCCGGTGCCTTATTCTCATATTCGTTGACGATTCTTTCAAATGCGGACTGATCGCTGATATAACGGCGTACGATTTGAGGATCGACAAAATCATCCTGACTGATGAAACGGTCAAATCCCAAGAGCGGATAGGCTGTTTCACGATCCCACCATTCCGGATCAAAAGGATGGATGGCAACGGTTTCATATCCGTTCTGGCGATAGATGTTCGGAAGTGCCCAGGACATATCGTGGTTAACATAGAACGTATAGACCGAGGATCCGGCCAGAAGTCCGGAAACCGTACAGCCCGTCAGGAATTCAAACTCCGTATTACAGGTACCGCCGGCAAAAATAGATACACAAAGCTTGCCGTGGATCGTCTCGTTCATGATCGAGTCGTAGTAAGGCATTACCGGCTCCGAAGTCTCGAATTCACGGATATTTCGAAGGTCGCCGTAGGATTCGCTCATGATACAGATCACGTTCGGATGTTGTTCTGTGCATTTCCAGTGGTAATCCTGACGGATATTGGAAGACATCTGCAGATAACGGTCCTCGATATCCTTAGCCGCTTCCGGAGTATTGGCAGTACTGCCCTTTGCGCTCAAGTTATTGAGATTAAGAACAAAAGCAGTAAGAGTTCCGTTAGAGTTATAGGACTCCAGCGGAGGATAAAGTGCGTAGGAAACGTGCAGTTTCTTAAGAAGTGCCTTGTTGAAGAGTACGCCGACGCTCAAAGCGGAAAGCGCCATGACAGAAATGCCGAGAAGCGCAAAGCGTTCCTTCTTCCCTTTAAGCGGCTCGGTCACACAAAGACGGATGAGAATCAAAACGCTGATAAGGTAGAGGATACCGTATACGAAGTTGATGGTGAACGGGAAATAATACTTCGATCCGATCGTCGCCGCCATTCCTGCTGCATAGATATCCCAAGGAACAAAAGCATCACCACGCATAACGATCTTCGTATGGCTGACAAATCCGATCACACCGATAAGTACGGTTACGATCAGCATGCCGATCCAGCCACGGCCGGTCGACGAATAGAAAAACAGGTACAAAAGCTGCATGATCAGGAATGCGCAAATCAAAACAAAATAATGCTTCACTGTCAGAGGCGCCAGGAACTGCAGCGCATCGAAACGTTCAGTGTTCAGGATCTCCATGAAAGCATAGAGCATGAGCGGGATATAAAAAGCTCGTACGATCTCTTTATACCAGCAGGATTCCGCGATTTTCGAGAACAGGAAAAGAATGATGAAAACCAGGAATATCAGGGCATGCGGAATCATGCTCGGATAAAACAGTTTGGAGTAAGTATAGACGATATTCGGAATATAAGAATATCCTACGGGAATATCACCCTGCACATCTTCTTCTCCCAGCTGGTTGAACGAGTTGACGTTATGCATCTTCAGATACAGTCTGGAATCGTCGGCAAGAGATGTAACCTGGAATTCCGCAAAATACATCTCGCCTTTATTCAGGCTCAGGTTCGAACAACTGATATCGATCGTCTCATGCTTTGGGCTATAAAGATAAACGACTTTCGAAAAGATCGGGTTTTCCGGATCTGTCTTCTTATAGATATTCATGACGGCTTTATCCGAGGAAGAAAGAACGCATCTTTCTGTACTCATGGCAAAGCTGATCTTGGAAAGATTTCCGTATTTGGCTTCAAAGGTATAGCGAAGCGGCAGATTCTTATCCACACGCAAAGAAAAGTAGTTCGTATTCGTCGGCGAGTTACGAACTGTCTTTCGAAGGAAAAAGTTCGAACGGAATACGAACAGCGAAGACAAAACGACCAGAAGAACAAAGATCGTATACACTTTCTTGTTCATGCAAAAACGATCTATCTTCTGGATCTGCTTCCATAGCTTTTTGAAGAAATTATTCTTTTTCGTATTTTCTTTTTCCATAAGCATAACTTCCATTAACAGATGAAATTTTAACTCAAATTTGATTTTTCTTCAATAATCCAAAGGTTTAACTATTTAAAGTCAAAGGATCGGGAAAAAGAAAAAGATCTGAAATCAAGTGATTTCAGATCCATGTGGTTGCGGAGGCGGGACTCGAACCTCGCGACCTTCGGGTTATGAGCCCGACAAGCTACCAACTGCTCCACTCCGCGATATATGATCACCAAAAAACTGGTGCTCGTGACCGGACTTGAACCGGTACGGGTTTTACCCCGACGGATTTTAAGTCCGTTGCGTCTGCCTGTTCCGCCACACGAGCAAGACTATCTTCGGTGCCTATAAAGATTACCATTGTAAGATGCATATGTCAAACTCTTTTTTCGACATTTTTCTTGATATATACCAGCAGGCTAAACACAGATCAGATCCTTGATCTTTTCATACTTTCCTTCTCCGATTCCCGAAACATTCTTGAGCTCCTCGATCTTCTGGAACGACCCATGTTCTTCCCGGTACGCTATGATCGCATTTGCAGTCTTTTCGCCTATTCCCGGAAGGGTACAAAGTGTGGCCGAATCAGCAAGGTTGATATTCACGAGCCCTTCTTCTGATGCTTTTCCCTTGCTGCCATGACCGATGGATATATCCGAAAACGGGCTCTTCCCTCCCTGGTCTTCTTCGATCTCTCTTTGGGATGGAATATAGATACTCTGCGCAGATTCAACCAGATACACCATATCGACATAGGAAGAGGCCGCGGTCGGAAGAAGCCCGCCGGCCATATCGATCAGTTCATAAAGATATACGGGAGAATCAAGTTCATATATCCCCGGGCACCTTACTTCTCCGCATAGATATACGGGAAAAGAGACAGGGATAACCTCAGGCTCATTTGTATCACGAGGCTCTTCTATACTTTCCGAGGCAACTATCACGTTCGGCCGACTATCAAAAAACAACTTACAGATATAGATTCCGGCTCCCAAGAAGAGCAATACCAGCGAAATGATGATTTTTCTTTTGTCGTGCTCCATCTTGACCTCTCCATATGCCCTGATTGTAGGGAAAAGAATCGACGAAAAAACGGACAAAAACTGACAAACAACGTGCTTTTGCAAGAAAAAATCGTCATGAAATTCACTTGTCATTTGTTGCAAGATTATAGTATTTGAAATAAGATATAAGGGAGCATTTGTGCTCAATTGAAATCTGGAGGATTGATCCATGCTTCGTGAACACGATAATGACGGTAAAGAACAAGAGCATCTTTTGCATGCCACAGAGGAAGAATTTGACGAATCTTCCGGTCCTTCCGTATTCGGAACATTCTTTAAGTCTCAGAAATCTGATGATGTAATCCAGAATGATTTTAAACACAGCAATTCCTCGGACGAAACACTGCTTCACGCAAACGAAGACAGTGAAGCTTCGGACGAATCCGATGATGATTCCGTCCGTCGTCCGCTCTTTATCTCTTTTAAAGCAAATGACCCAAAGGAGAATTTTTCCGATGCGCTTCGTGAGCAGAACAATTCACAGAGCCATTCCGCGAACAGTTATGACTTCCCTGAAGATGAGCTGAATTTCGACGATCTCGAACAGCAGCATGCCCAGGCCATCGGTGAGACTCCTTACGCAAATCCGACTTCTTTCGAAGATCTGGCTTCGGCAATTCCGGAAACACCTTATGGTACTCCTTCCCCGAGTGCTCTGCCCCAGTATGAAGCAGACAATGCTCTCGAGGATGAGATCAATGCCTTTGAAGAGGACTTCTCTTCTGTTTCTCCCTTTGCCGCTTTTAAGCCCTTGGACAATGCTCCGGCCTCTGAGCCTGAACCTGAAAAGCCGGAGAGCGTTTCCGAGAATGTGCAAGAAACTGTAGAAGCTGTTGAAGAAACCATCGAACAGCCTGCAGTCGAAGAAACCGTTTCTGAAGTCGTTGAAGAAGCGATCGAAGCACCTATTGATGATAACGCTTCGTATATTGATGATGCTCCGATCGATGATCTGTCTGCATCCTTTATCGATGATGCACCGATCGATGATCCGAACGCATTTATCGATGAAACACCGATTGATGAACCCGCAGATTCTTATATTGATGAATCTTCCGTTGAAAATGCACCGATTGAAGAAGTTTCCGCGGAAGAAGCCACAGACGAGGAATCCGCTTTCGAAGAGGCTGCTGTAGAAGAGGCACCAGTCGCCGAAACGATTGAGGAAGCTCCTGTAGCCGAAACAGTTGAAGAAGCAATTGAAGAAGTCGTCGAAGAACCGATTGTAGAAGAACCGATCGTAGAAGAAACTGTTGAAGAAACGCCGACCGTTGAAGAAACAGCTGCGAATGAGCCGATCGTTGAGGAATCTTCTGTTCCTGCATTTGGAGACGAAGAGCCGCAGGCACCTGTTTCCGAAGCCGTAGTTGAAGAACCCGTTACCGAAGAGCCGACCGTAGAAGAAGCTGCTACTGAAGCACCAACTGAAGAGGCTCATGAGGAACCTGAAAAGAATATGCTTCTCGGATTCTTCAATAACGGAAATATCCCCTCATTCTCAAGCGAAGAGAATTCCACACCGGCTCCGCTCTATGACGAAACACCGATTGAGGATCCGACCATGGGCTTTGATGAATCCACAACGGAGGAAGCCGAAGAAGATTATCAATCCATCTACCGTGAAAGCGATTCTGCTCAGCCGACAGAAACTTCGAATTATTCTCAGCCTGTCGTCATGCCGAACGTTTCAATCGCTTCTACAAATCTCGAGCCGGTAGACAAAGTTTATAACGCAAGACCAGCAAACCGTAGAAACAGTGAGGTTTCACAGAACCATCTTCTCTTCGGTGATGAAGACGAAGAAACATTTAACAAGCAAGCCCGAGAAGAAGCCGCTCGTGCCCGCGAGGAAGCAGAGCGCCAGAAGCAGCGCGCGGCTGATCCTTCTTCTAACCTCAGACCGGGATCCGGTCTTGGCGGCGTCCAGCCTCAGCGCACTACGCGTCCTGCAGCCGTTACGGAACCGGAAGAGAAACCCGAGATCTCCCGTCCGGCAACATCCAGACCGGCCGCACAGTCAACTTCTCGTCCGGGAGCTGCTCGTCCGATCAGCACAAGTGCCCAGATCGTAAATACTCAGCATCTGCGTTACAGTGCTGCTTCTCAGAAGGGTGCTTCGATCACTCCTGTATCGACACAGGAGCATAATGAGCGTAAGCCTTCTGTGATCAAACCGCTCATTTTCGCCTGCCTCGGTGTTCTTTGCATCGGCGGTGTCGTCTTCTGCTGGAAGTATTTCGATCTCGGAAAGTCTACGACGTCTGTTTCCAGAGAAACCACTTACGAAAGCAAGACATATCCGACCACTGCTTCCAAATCCGATGACGAGACTTCTGAGACTACAACCGAAGAGTCAAAGGAAGAAACTACAACTACAACAACAGCGGAGTCGACTACTAAGGAAGAGACCACAACGACCACGACCGAAGAGCCGACAACTACAACCACTGAAGCAACTACCACAACGACGGAAGCGACTACAACAACTACTGCAGAACCGACAACTACAGCAAATCCGGGTGTTGCCAAGACTTCCTTCAAGACATCTATTACAAATGCCAAGGCTTCCGGTGACGAATGCTCTTTCGATATTAAGTTCGAAAACTCCGGTTCCAAGACATCTACACTCAATGCTTCGATCGAGTATGTAACGATCCGATTTGATACATCGGCTACGATCACCGAAGTAACAAGTGCGTACTTCACCGCCGTTCCGAAGGATGGCAGTAAGAACACATTCCTTCTCTACCCGAAGAGCGATGAGGAGATCGCAAAAGGAAAGTCCATCCTCGCAGATATCAACGCAAAGGGTGACTCCAGCATCGGTTCCTTTAAGATCAAGGACTTCTACGTATCCTACAACAAGTGATCCGATCGAAAAACGAAAGCAAAGTAAAAGAGGCGCTCCATTTGGAACGCCTCTTCTTTTGTTCTTTGTTGTTTATGAATTACTTTTCGATCGTCATGCCGGAAAGGAATGCATTGATGAATCCGTCCAGATTACCGTTCATGACGTTGTCTACGTTTACTTCTTCGTAGCCGGTTCTGTGATCCTTAACGAGAGTGTATGGACAGAATACGTAAGAGCGGATCTGGCTGCCCCATGCGATATCCATCTGAACACCCTTTAAGTCTTCGATCTTCTCCATATGTGCGGCCATAGCCAGCGCATAGAGTTTTGCTTTCAACATATTCATCGCTGTCTCACGGTTCTGGATCTGAGAACGCTCAGCCTGGCAGGCAACAACGCAACCTGTCGGAATATGTGTAAGTCGTACAGCGGAGTCGGTACGGTTAACGTGCTGACCACCTTTACCGGTTGCACGGTAAGTATCTACACGGACATCCGCCATATCGATCTTGATATCGATGGTGTCATCGAGCTCCGGCATAACTTCGCAGGAAGCAAAGGATGTATGTCTTCTCGCCGAAGAATCGAAAGGAGAAATACGGACAAGACGGTGAACGCCGATTTCCGAACGAAGGAAACCATAAGCATTCTCACCGATGATCATCATGGAAACGCTCTTGATTCCGGCTTCATCACCATCGAGATACTCCAGTTCCTTGATCTCAAAGTCATGATCCTGCGCCCAGTGGCAATACATACGATACAGCATGCTGACCCAGTCCTGCGCTTCTGTTCCGCCGGCACCGGCATGCAGTGTCAATATAGCATTATTCTTATCGTATTCACCGGTAAGAAGTGTCTCAAGTCTCATCTTCTCATAATCGGAAGTGAACTTTTTCACACCTTCCTGGGCTTCTGCCAGAACGTCTGTATCTTCGGCTTCGTTACCCAGTTCGCAAAGAACCAGAAGATCTTCTCTGGATGTTGCCAGATCTTCGAAAGTTTTGATACGCTTCTGCAGTCTCTTCATCTTGGTCTGCTCAGCCTGGGCACGCTCTACGTCGTTCCAGTAATCCGGCTCCTGAGAACGAGCCTCAAGCTCCGATACCTGATCGCTGACCTGCTTAATATGCAGTGCGTCACGAAGAAGCTCGATCTTCTCTTCGTAGCCTTCCAGTTCCAATCGCAGGTTATCAAATTCAAGCATTATTCTTTACTCCCATTCTTTAAATCCTGTACAAATTCTTTCAAACGTTTCATGGCTTCCATGATGTTCTCCATCGAAGCCGCATAACTGATACGGACATGTCCTTCTCCGCATTCACCGAAAGCATTACCCGGAACGATCGCGACTTTCTTTTCCATCAGGAACTTCTCGCAGAACTGCTCGGATGTAAGGCCTAATCCCTCAATACTCGGGAACGCATAGAAAGCACCTGTCGGAGTGAAGCAGCGAAGTCCCGCTTCTTTCAGGCCGTTGATGATCACACGTCTTCTTCTGTTATACTCGTCGCGCATCTCATCAACTTCTTTATCACCATTGCGGCAAGCCTCGATAACTGCGTACTGGGCAGTTGTCGGAGAACTCATGATGCAATATTGATGAACCTTATTCATAGCAGCTACCAGCTGGGCAGGACCTGCCATATAGCCGATTCTCCAGCCTGTCATAGCGAAAGACTTGGAAAAACCATTTACAACGATGGTTCTGTCATAGAGTTCCGGGAAAGAAGCGATCGATGCCGGCTTCTCACCTGTGTAGCTCAGCTCGGAATAGAGTTCATCGGAAACAACGAAGATATTCGGATGACGTACCAGTACATCCTTGATCTTCGCCAGATCTTCACGCGTCATAGTTGCGCCGGTAGGATTGCCCGGATATCCGAGAATGATATACTTCGTCTTCTCGGTGATCGCCGCTTCCAGATCTTCCGGCATAAGTTTATATTCGTCCTTTTCCTTGGTCTCGATAACGACCGGTACACCTCTGGCCAGCGTGACTGTAGCTCGGTACGCTACAAAACACGGCTCCAGGATGATGACTTCATCTCCCGGATTGATCAGTGCACGGGCGATCAGATCCAGCGCTTCACTACCGCCAACGGTAACCAGAAGCTGGGTCTTCGGATCGTACTTCAGAGAAAAGCGTCTTTCCAGATATTCGGAAATCGCCTTTCGGACCTCGATATATCCCTGATTCGGGGAATAATGTGTATATCCATCTTCCAGAGAAAAGATACCTGCTTCACGGATATTCCATGGCGTCACAAAATCCGGCTCGCCGATGGAAAGAGAGATAACCTCTCCCTTCATCTCATTCGCCAGATCGAAGAAACGACGGATCGCAGATGGCTTGATCTCATTAACTACGGAAGATATGCTGCCCAGATAATCAATACTCATGAATGAACCTCCTCAAACGTACCGCGTAACGTTAGAGTACGATGGCTTCACGATCATCGATCTGCTTTTGCTCAAACAGCGTACCATTACTCTTATACTTCTTCAGGATGAAATGTGTAGAGGTGGAAAGCACACCTTCCAGCGGTGCGATCTTATCCGCTACAAAGTTCGCTACCTCTCTGAGTGTAGAGTCCTCGATGATCAGCATCAGGTCAAAACCGCCGGACATCAGATAGCAGGAAGAAACCTGCGGGTAGCGATAAAACTGGCTGGCGATCTTATCAAATCCCTGATTGCGCTGTGGGGTGATACGAACCTCGATCAACGCGGTAACGGTCTCACGCTCGGACTTCTCCCAGTTGATCACGGTATTGTAACCCAGGATCATATTCTCTTTCTTACAGGCTTCTAACTCGGCGGCGACTGCTTCCTCCGAACAATTCAGCATAACTGCCAATTCAGCTGTAGATAATCTCGCGTTATGCTCGATCAACTGCAATAATTCAATACGATTTAGCATCTTAACACCTCCGATTTTAGAATCACCTTGCTATTCTACCACAACAAAGTGTAAATGTATGCAATATAAGCCTTACAGTTTAAATACACAAGAAGATGGGCCGCTCTTTTTAGAACGACCCATCTTCTTTGTTTCAATTCTTTATTCAGATACGAGCTACGCCGCTCTTCTTAGCTGCCTCGGCAACAGCTGCAGCAACAGCCTTACCAACACGCGGATCGAAAGCATCCGGAAGGATGTACTCAGGATTGAGTTCTTCATCGGATACTACGCCTGCGATAGCATTTGCAGCAGCGATCTTCATCTCGTCGTTGATGTCAGAAGCACGGACATCAAGAGCACCACGGAAGATACCCGGGAAAGCGAGAACGTTGTTAACCTGGTTCGGGAAGTCGGAACGACCTGTAGCCATAACAGCAACACCGGCCTTCTTAGCCTCATCCGGCAGGATCTCAGGTGTCGGGTTCGCGCAAGCAAATACGATCGGATCCTTAGCCATGGTAGCAACCATCTCAGCTGTCAGAACGCCCGGAGCAGAAACACCGATGAATACGTCTGCACCAACGATAACGTCCTTGAGGGAACCCTTCTTCATCTTCTGGTTTGTGATAGCAGCGATCTCTTCCTTAGCGGAGTTCAGCTTCTCACGACCCTGGTAAATCGCACCAGTTCTGTCGCAGAGAACAACGTCCTTCAGACCACGGGAGATCAGGAGCTTTGTGATAGCGGTAGCAGCAGCGCCGGCACCGTTAACAACAACGGAGATCTCTTCGATCTTCTTGCCAACGATCTTCAGAGCGTTGGTAAGACCAGCGAGTGTGATAACGGCAGTACCATGCTGGTCATCGTGGAAGATCGGGATATCACATCTTTCCTTCAGCTTCTTCTCGATCTCGAAGCATCTCGGAGCGGAGATATCCTCGAGGTTAACGCCACCGAAAGAACCGGCCAGCAGAGCAACTGTGTTAACGATATCGTCAACTTCCTTGGAACGGATGCACAGCGGGAAAGCATCTACATCACCAAATGCCTTAAACAGTGCGCACTTACCTTCCATAACCGGCATACCGGCTTCCGGTCCGATATCACCCAGACCCAGAACAGCTGTACCGTCAGTAACAACGGCAACAAGATTATGACGACGTGTATATTTGTAAGAAAGATCAACATCCTTGGAGATCTCGAGACAAGGCTCAGCAACACCAGGTGTATAAGCTACAGACAGATCGTGCTTGGATGCAACAGGAGCACGAGTGATAACTTCGATCTTACCTTTCCATTCAGCATGCTTCTGAATGGCTTCTTGTTTAATATCCATAATTCTTTCCTCCATGATGATTTTTTACAGGAACATTACAATAATAGGGAAACTCATGCAAAATTTCAATCCATGAAATAAACAAACTTACCTATTAAAAGGAAAAGTTTAGGGGCATTTTGCCATATAGAGAAAAGAAATGAAAATTATTCCTGTTCCAGAATGGTGATCATATGGTAGCGAAGGCCCATATTTCTAGCCAGAACAAGCGTAAAATACGCGGTTATAAAGGATTTGACCAGGCAGAAACCGATCGAGCCGTTGTGAAGGATCGCACCTGTGATGCCACTAAGCAGATACCATAAAAGCAGGATCGCCGTTACTTCGATAATGATCGAGAGTTTATGACCGTGTGTCTTGACCGCACTCGCCCAGGAAGATGTAAATGCGTCCTTCTTCTCAAAAAGGACCAGTCCCGGAAGTGCATAAAGCGCCGGAATCAGGAAAATAAGGATCGGCGGCATCATCGCGAGCGTGACCAGAAACGGCATAGAAGCAAGCAACGTAAAAAGTATGATCCACCAGATACGGGTAAAGTAGATCTTCGGAGCATGGGAAAGCTTCACCTGACGAAGATCACACACATAAAGAACAAAATAGAAAAGGCCGATCAGGTAGAGAAGGAAGCAATATCCAAAAAAACTGACGGCGTAAAGAGCATTTCCCCACGTCAGGACCGAAGTGACCGGAGTCGCTTCGTAGGCAGCATAATAGTCCTCCGCCTCCATAAGATCTTCCGTCCAGTAGATATACTGGGAAAAGTCGGGATCTCCCGGCGGAGAGTAGAAAAACCAAAAAGAAACTCCCCAGACAAGGAGGAGGAGCAGCACAGCTGCCCACCTCTTAGTCAGAGAGTCTACTTGATACGCTTTCAGTGGAGATGCAAATATCATCTGGAAGCAGATGCACCTCAGAGCTGAGCGGTAGCGATTGTCAGATCTTCGCAAACCTGACCGTTAACGATGTGCTCAGCAACCATACGCTTTGCCTTGTTCGGATCCATCTTGATATATGTAACCTTGGAACCGTCAGCATCAATAACTTCAACGATCGGCTCATACTTGCAAAGACCGATGCAGCCTGTCATCGTAACTGCAACATCTTCAACACCACGTGTCTTCAGCTCTTCAACGATCGCGGTCATAACCGGACGAGCACCAGCTGCGATACCACATGTAGCCATACCGACTACGATACGCTTGCCGGCTTCAGATCTTGCGGACATGTCAGCCTTGGCCTTGTTTTTGATTGCTTCGAGTTCTGCTAATGATTTCATACTTATAAACCTCCAAGTATTAATTCTTGTTGTTCGCGATAATAATCACACAAAAACAGATATATCTCCGGCTCCTGAAGCGATACACCATCAAGTTTTTCCTTGATCTCACGGGTATCAATTACGGCTTTTCCCTTCTCATCATGTTCGAAGATCACGACAAAATCACATGTCGCTTCGCAAGAGCCGATCAGTGCAGCCAGGGACTCTCCTACATCTCCCAGGGGGAGACAGTCGATCGAAGAAGGCACCAGTGTCGCGGTGACCTCTGTTCCCTCACCCAGTGTACTCTTGATCTGCAGGCTTCCGCCTGTAAGTTCACAGAGTTCCTTCAGTAAAGGCAATCCCAGTCCGACTTTTCTTGTGCTCCGCGTCGTAGCGAAAGGATCCGTCACCTTTGAGACAAACTCTTCGCTCATCCCGCATCCGTTATCGATAAACGAGATCACAAGACGATCCTCTTTCGATATCATATGAATTCGAAGCGTCACCAGCGACGCGCCGGCTCTGGTCGAATTCGTCAAGATATCCAGAATATGAAGAGATAATTCTCTCAAGCTACTCCCCTGTCTCCAACTCTGATCCAGCTGGAAAAGCACTTCAGATCTATATTTGTTATTGTCAACTTCTGTATTATATCACTTTCTCATCAGATCCCGCAATGCATTTACAAAGGTAGTCGCATCGAGATTCTCATTTTTTTCGATGGGCAATTTCAAGGAATAACCGGGGTCCGCGATATCCGGAAGCTGGTGCGCATCCGAGTCGACGATATAGTGATATCCGGTCAGTTCCGGATGTTTCTCCCAGAACTCCGGAAGGTTGCATCTGCGGCTGACCTCAAGAAGTCTTCCCTTCCACTCCTCCGGAACGGTGCCGAGTGATGCCACCATACTGTAGGAGTCCTTGTCGATATGAGCCGGGATCGCCGCGGCGCCCAGTTCATCAAGCTTGGCATAAAGTTCGATCATGGAACAGTCGGAACCTGTAGAAAGCAGATATTCCAGTTCTTCGACGACCTCGTCATCGTCATTCATGACATACTGGTTGCCGAAGATCTCGACTCGGTTTTTGATCTTCGGGCGCCTCGATGTCCAGAATTCTTCGAACTCCAGGGCTTTTTCACAATTCGGGAAAAGCGCCAGCACGTGAAATCCTTCTGCGACTTCCACTTCCATACCCGGAATCACAAGCGGTGCGTGTCCCTGCTCTTTTTTCAGAAACTCCGAACACTTCACCGCCGCTTCACAGTTTCTGCTGCTGCAGTGATCCGTGACCGCGATCACATCCAGTCCGTTTAAAAAGGCCATAGATACCATATTCCCCGGTGTCATATCGTTCTCGGCACACGGGGAAAGCGCAGAATGCATATGAAGATCACATACAAAAATGGCCATGGAAGATGAATCAGACCTCCATCGTATCGATTATTCCTGCAAGAACGGAACAGGCCTCATATGTATCCATCGCGGTGGAGCATACACAGATCTCTTCCTCTTTGGCTTTTTCCAGAACTGCTTCCTGGATCACGACATCTTCCGTCAGAACGACGAGCGGACATTCATTTAAAGAAGCGACCGCGATGACGTTCATGCTGTTTAAGATCGTAAACCAGCACTCGTCTGCCTGAAGATGGGCCATGACGTGGGAAAGCATATCTCCGGCATAGCCTTTCTTGATCTGTGCATCCGGACGGTATACTTCCGTCAGAACGTTCAGATGCATCGCTTCAATGATTTCAGATACTGTTCTCATAAAGATTCTCCTGTTATTCCTTACTCATCCGCTTCTGACGGATAATGCAGTTGTCGATACTTGCTCTTCCCTGTACGATATCTTCCGCCATCGCCGCGCAGGACGGTGCACCACAGGCGCCGCAGTCCAGCTGAGGAAGCGTTGCGAGGATCTCATCGATCTGCTCGTACTTGGTCATGGCCTCACCGATATTCTCCGAAAGACGCATCGCGTGGTTCTCCGGAAGCGGCAGTTCCCATACTTGCGGGATGATATCTTCCTCATGCACGATCAGCTGCGGGAAAAGCTCTTTCTCCATATAGAAGTCATGTACATGTTCACGAAGCTTCGCGTGGGACGTAAAGCGGTTCATGACCGTAAGCGGACCTCCGATACATCCGCCGAAGCAGCAGGTCGCTTCTACATAAGCGATCTTCTTGATATTGTCTCTGTCGATCTCCTCGAGGATATCGATGACGTTCTCGATACCGTCAACAGCAAGGAAGTTTTCGATCTGCATGCTGCTGGTCTCGCCTCCGATCGCCGCGCAGCGCAGTCCGTCCGGATCCGAGATACGGATCGCTCTTTCTTCTTCGTGGGTCAGCGAATCGTGCTGTGTGATCTTGTCGAGAAGCTTTCGAAGCTGCGGATAAACGTCGTGAGTACCGACACAAGTCGAGATCAGGGACTTCTTCTTCCAGAGCGGGTTGATGACCGAGGTCACCTTCGCCGGGCACGGAGAAATATAGCAGATATAGATCAAAGATTTCTTGATCTGCAGTTTCTGGCAAAGATAATCGATGGCATACTGTGCCGTCAGTTCCATCGGGGAATCCAGCGTGACCAGATGGGAGATCAGGGCACGGTATTTCATCTGGATCAGACGTACGACTACCGGGCATGTGGTAGAGATCATGGGGAAGATTTCACTCTTTTCATCTTCTGTCATCTCTTCCGCAGCCATCTGTTTTTCACGGAGCATCTGCTTGGCGGCAGATACATAACCGGAGAATCCGATCGACTCATCAAAAACATAGTCAAATCCCAGTTCACGAACGGCTTTGAGCACGTCGATACGTGTCGCCTGATTCTCGAACTGAGAAAAGAGCGCAGGGCTTACAACGGCGACCTTGACTTTACCGCTTGCCGCGGAAAGGCGTTCCTCAAGCGTGTCTGTCACCGCAATCTTAGCATGGTAAGGGCATATACGGATGCACTGGGCGCAGTCGATACAGCGGATATCGTATATCGTCGCTTTTCCACCGCGTACGCGGATCGCCTGGGTCGGACAGCCTTTACTGCAGGTAGTACATCCGACACAAAGATCCCCTATCAACGAAACACTGTGTAGTTTTTTCACGGTTTTCCTCTAAGCTTCCCGGCAGTGCCCCTGTCCGACACTGCCTTGTATCAGTTGAAATTCACGATCATCGTGACTTTGGTTCCTTCTCCGACTTTCGTATCGATAGAAAGATCGTCACAGTTCTTCTTAATATTCGGAAGTCCCATTCCGGCTCCAAAACCCATCTCACGGGCAAGATCCGGAGCAGTCGACCAGCCGGCCACCATTGCCTGATCCAGATCCGGGATACCCGGGCCATGATCCTCGATGATGATCTGTACCCGATCCGGGAAAACTGTTACCTCAGCCATACCGCCCTGGCCGTGGATCACGGCGTTGATCTCCGCCTCATACATAGCGATGGAGGCACGTTTGATATCTTCGGCTCTTACGCCCAGGCGGCTTAAGGACTTCTTCATCGAGCTGCTGGCTTCACCTGCGTGTGTGAAGTCATTGGCCCGGATCTCATATTGACGTACTAACGGTTCTATAAGGCAGCCTCCTTTCCACGAAGTCCGGCTTCGTAGAGGAGTCCGCATACAGTAAACATCGAAAGAGGTGAAGTCATAAGACCGATTCCCTTCTCCTTGGCGAGTTCCTGCATCGTTTCATCCGGGACTTTACCACGGACAAAGATAATCACTTTTACATCGAGCATCTCGGCTGTACGGATCGTCTGGGGATTCACAAGACCGGTAATCATGATCTGACTATCGTCACTGCTAAATGCCATCACATCACTCATCAGGTCTGAACCGCAGGCGATCTGCAGGTCCTCCTCAAAGCTGTCCGATTCCACGAGTATTTCAGCATTCAAAAGCTTTGCACAATCACAAACTTTCATATATGACCTCCCTCAAGAAAAGCGCTTCCCCCCTTTGGGCATGCGCATTTCGCTCTATATGATAATTATATTATTAATAAAGGCGATGTGCTATACAATTTCGTGGAATTTCTCTATAAACGAAGACTAGTACAATTTGGATTTAATGGTATAATGACTCTGATTTTATAAAACGAAAGGTGAATTCCATATGACGAACTTTCGAATCTATCCGGATCTGCTTTACCTTCTTCCGCCGAAAACGCATAATGCGCAGGACCTTGAGCAGATCCTTGGCGAGCACCCGGAAATCAAATTCGTTTCTTTCGTAGGCATCGACCTTGCCGGAAACGATACCGATGAAAAGATCCCGATCATCAACTTTATTGATAATCTCCAGGGATACCTCAGCGGATGTGTTGTCCAGACCGACGGTTCTTCAGTTGAACTTCCCGGCATCGCAACACTTAACGATGGTCGTGTAGACTTCGAGCCGGACCGCGACGTCATGTGGTTCATCGACTATAACTACGAACATCTCGATCCGGAGAACAACCTGCCGATCGGCACACTCCGAATCCCTTCTTTCCTGATCCATAACGGTGACAAAGTTTGCTCCCGTTCGATCTTAAAGCGCTGCGCCGACCGTTTCGCTTCCGAGCTGGAGCGTTACATCCGTTCTTATCCGGCGATCTGCGAAGAACTTGGTTTCACATTAGACGAATTCGACCGTATCGAGCTTACGACGGCAACCGAGCTTGAGTTCTGGGTCAGCTCTCCGGAAGAAAAGATCAACACTCGTGTGCTCTCTACTTCCCAGAGCCTCAAAGAGCAGTACTGGAAGCGTACAAAGGGTGTCGTTCGTACCGCACTGGAGCAGACCGTACTTCTTCTCGAGCTTTATGGTTTCGAGCCGGAGATGGGTCATAAGGAAGTCGGCGGTGTAAAGGCACATCTTTCCGACGCCGGTGATTTCCATAACATCATGGAGCAGCTCGAAGTAGACTGGCATTATTCCAACGCTCTGCAGGCTGCTGACTATGAACTGATGGCCAGAATCTTCATCAAGGAGATCTTCCGTATGCACGGTCTGGAAGTCAGCTTCTGCGCAAAGCCTCTCCCGGGTGTTGCCGGTTCCGGTGAGCATACCCATGTAAATGCTGTTGCCTATCTCAAGGACGGTCATAAGGTCAACCTCTTCAGCCCGAAGGACATGAAGAAGGATTTCCTCGGCACGATCGGCTGGGGCGCACTCATGGGCTTCATGAAGCACTACACACTGATCAACCCCTTCATTTCCGTAACGACCGACGCATTCTTAAGATTGCAGCCCGGTTTCGAAGCACCTACACATGCAGTTGCTTCTCTCGGAAAAGATATCAACACACCGTCCCGTAACCGTTCTGTACTTCTCGGCTTGATCCGTAACTCGGACAGCGCTGTACAGACACGTTTCGAGATCCGTTCTCCTAACCCGCACACCAACACATACCTTTGCCTTTCCGCTTCTTATCAGTGCATGCTCGACGGTATCGAGTACGCCATCACTTCCGGAAAGTCCACGGAAGAACTCGAGAAAGAATTCTGCAAGGGTTATGGTGAAGAAGCCGATTATCTGGATAAGGATAAGGTCTACCGCTGCGAGGACGATATCTTCACGAACTTCTCTACGGAAGAGCGTGACCGTCTTTTCGGTGCTCCGCCGGCAACGGTTTACGATTCTCTGCGTTGCCTGCTGCATGCAGATGACCTGATCCCGATCCTGTGCGCAGGCGGTGTATTCAGTGATCAGCTTATCTCTTCTTATGCTCACGCGATGCTGGATCGTTGGCAGATGGAACTTTCCGAGCGTATCATCCCGACCAACCTTTCCCAGATCCGTAACATCGTACCGTTCCACGATCCGATGAACAGTTACGATGTCGCTCTCTGGAAAGAGATCGACGCGATCCGTAATCACCTGGCAAAGGATACTTCCGAGTATGTATCCATCTTTAAGGAGATCCGCCTCGCTATCGACGCGAAGAACCTTAAGGAACTCAGCAAGCTCCAGCAGCAGATGAATTCTCTCATGAATGAGATGACGACTCTTTACGCGGACTACAGCGCAAACCAGCTCTGATTTTTCGGAAAAAGCAGCAAACAAAAACACTTTCCTTGCCAAAGCTCGGAAAGTGTTTTTTTGTTACCGAATTTATCAGATCTTAGAAAATGCGGATCATGGAGATCACGTTATCGAAGTTCTCAAGTCCGATCGCGAGCTGTGCTTCCGTCATGTCGCCATCTTTACCGAGGATAACGGCCTTCTCGCCTTCTGCTTCATAAACGCAGGGCTGGCAGGATATCTCCGGGAATGCCTCGCTGATCGCTTCATCTGAAACGCTGTCCGGAAGACGGAGCAGTACGGACACCACATGATTCTCGATCGGAGAAAGGACCGGCTTGTCGGAAACGAACCACTCAGTAATGTGGGCGTCCTTGTCCTGATGCAGAGCTGCATCCATGACGTCGCCGACAACAGCCGAAGCAGTAGCGAGCTTACCTGCGCCCTGACCATAGAACATGGCGTCGCCCAGTGCATTTCCCGTAACCATAATGGCGTTAAATACATCGTTGGCACATGCCAGCGGGTGGCTCTTGGATACCAGGTGCGGTGCGACATAGGCAAATGCACCGTCCTCTTTATTTTCGAAAACAGCCAGAAGCTTGATCGAAGCGTTCATCTCTTTGGCATATTCCATATCCTTTGTGGTGATATTGGTAATACCGACAGTAAAGAGCTTGGTCGGATCGACATAGGCGCCGTCGAGTGCGATCGTACTTAAGATCGCGATCTTTCTCTGTGCGTCAATACCATCAACATCCGCGGACGGATTGGCCTCGGCATAACCCTTGCTCTGTGCTTCCTTCAGTGCCTTTTCAAAATCCGAACCGCACTCGGCCATCTGAGTCAGGATATAGTTGGTGGTACCGTTCACGATACCTGCGATACGCTCGACTTTGTTTGCAGCCAGGCAGCGGTGCAGCGGACGGATGATCGGGATACCGCCACCGACGGAAGCCTCAAAGATATAGCTACAGTTATTGGCTTTTGCGATCTGCATCAGCTCTACACCATGTGTAGAAACGAGCTCCTTGTTCGAAGTTACGACTGTCTTTCCGGAAGAAAGAGCCTGCTTGGTATATTCATAAGCGATTCTCGCACCGCCGATGGTCTCGACTACGATCGAGATCTCACTGTCGCCGAATACTTCATCTTTATTGGTTGTGATCAGATCCGCAAAAGGACTGTCCGGGAATTCATGGATATCCAGGATCTTCTTAACTCGTACTTCTTCACCGACGCGTTTTGCGATACGGTCTTTATTCATGGCGATAACTTCTGCTACACCGCATCCGACTACGCCGAATCCTAAAATTGCGATATTTTTCATCTTAATCACTCCCTAGCCATTATTCTGCAGGATCTTACTCCCGGTATCTTTTCCACATCTTTGATCAATACATCGATGGATTCCGTCATGCGGTCCGTCTCCATGGAGACCGAAACATCCGCCAGTCCATTGATCGGGATGTTCTGATTGATCGTAAGGATATTTCCCTTCATAAAAGCGATGCACTGGATGATGCCGGCAAGGATTCCGGGGAAATTCTCGACCGCAACGATGAGCGTCACGATCTTGCCCTGGCTTGTCTCGTAAAACGGCATGACAGAGTCTTTATACTTATAGTAAGCACTACGGGAAAGCGAAACCATCTTCACGGCTTCGTTAACAGAAACCGCCTTTCCGGAATTCAGCAGACGCTTAGCCTCCATCACCTTGACGAAGACTTCCGGTAAAACATCTGATTTCACGAGTAAATAGTCATTATTCTCAGACATACTGACCTTCCTGACCGCTCCTTAAGAAAGGATTGTTTTGTGTCCGAGTGTCCACGGTGCGCGAACACTTGTGCACGGAGGAAAGTATATCATTTTTGTTTCAATATGGCAAGCATGGAACGAAGAGCCTTACCACGATGACTGATCGCATTCTTCTCTTCGTCTGAAATCTCGGCGGTTGTCTTGCCGATCTCGGGAACGAAAAAGATCGGATCATAACCGAAGCCGTTCTCACCGCGGGGCTCGGAAAGCAGCACGCCATCGCACTGTTCCTTCACTACGAAATGGGAGCCGTCCGGGCGTACGACTGCGATCGCGCATACAAAATGCGCCGTCCACTGTTCTTTCGGCACGTCTTTGAGCATGTCCCAGATCATCTCGAACTTTTCCTGATAGGTCGAATCTACACCGCAGAAACGTGAAGAATAGATACCCGGGGCGCCATCGAGCGCATCGATGCAAAGACCGGAATCATCCGCCATGACATAGCCTCCGACCTGCTTATGGATCGCCGTTGCCTTTAAAAGTGCATTTCCCTCAAAAGAATCCGCATCTTCCACGACATCCGTATGGATCCCGATATTCTCCATGCCTACGATCTCAAACGGAAATCCGGAAAGGATCTCCTTGATCTCGTGGATCTTATCCTTATTCTTACTTGCTACCAGAAAACGTTCCATATTCTCCTCCTTATACCAGCCGCCAGGCCTTGGGGTATGCATTCTTCAGTGCCGTCCCCTGCTTCTTGGCAAATCCCAGGGGAAGGTCTTCACAGGCCACGATCACGTATTCGCCTTCGTCAAGAAGATCACACTCTGCTTCTTCGAGCATGACGGTCTCGCAGCGAAGGTATCTTTGAAGCCGTGGGTCTTCTCTTGTAAATGAAAGGAAGCGCGAGGGGCGTACTTTTTCCTTATCGAGTTCCAGAGCCAGCGCCTGCGACGGGGTAAAGACCCGGCCTTTTGCGGTCTCCTTGATCTCACCCGGGAAGTCTCCCATCTTCACGACTTTCAAGCCGGAAAGAAGAGCTTCCGCAACCGGCATCATGTGTACCTTATCTTTATGCAGAACAAAATCCGTTCTGTTTTTTTCCATATAAGATGACGCATATTCGTCTTTCAGAAGACCGCACATGAATTCCTCAAAGCACTCTCTGGCTTTTACAAACCGGAACTGTGTGCACGAAGGATTCTTTTCGTATCTTCTTTTATCTTCCGAAGGATCCGTGCCGTCTTCTTTTTTGCGCAGATGCACGCAGAAATGTCCTTCGCCCTTTGTCTTATGCGGCCAGATACGCATCATGCCGGCATCATCGTGGGAAACACCTTCGAGTTCTCTATGCGCGATGATCTCGTAGTCCGGGTGTTCCTCTAAAAATGCACTGATCTGGTTTTCGTTTTCTGCCTCACCGAAGGTACAGGTCGAGTATACGAGGTGCCCTCCGGGTGCAAGCATCGCATCCGCATATCCCAGGATCTCTTTCTGGATCGGAACACAGGAATCCGGACCGAACTTTTCCCAGCTCTTCGGAGCGAAAGGATCTCTTCGGAACATGCCTTCACCGGAGCACGGTGCGTCGATGATGATACGGTCGAAGAACTTTTCGAAATTCTTCACCATATTCTTCGGATTCTCATTGAGGATCACGACATTGGCCGCACCGGCGCGCTCGAGATTACGAAGAAGAGCTCGGGATCTTTCCGCATTGATCTCATTTGCAAAAAGAAGTCCTTCTCCTTTTAAGTCCTCTGCAATACGGGTGGCTTTACCTCCCGGCGCGGCGCACATATCGAGCACGAACTCACCTGGCTTGGCCGCAAGGATCGAGGCCGGAAGCATCGCGGACGGCTCCTGGATATAGTAAGCACCGGCGTGGTAATACGGATCTTTTCCTAAAGAGATATCCGGCGTATAGAAACCACCCTCACACCAGGTGACCTTCTCAGAAGGAAGCTCCAGTGCATTCATCTTGGCTTCATAGGAATCGGCAGAAACCTTCAGGCGGTTCCAGCGGATACCGTGCATCGGGGTTTCTTCCATACACGAAAAGAAGGAAGACGCTTCTTCGTCTCTTCCCTTCTCTTCGAAATACTTTCTCATGCGTTGTTCAAAGACTTGCGGCAGTTTCATAAATTCAGATAATCACACACCTGATATGCGAGTTTTTTGATCACGTTCAGAGAGAACGGTGATTCCAGACCGGCATCTTCGACCAGCTCGATCAAGGTCTTCGTTCCGCCTTCTGTACAAAGATGATCGTAGATCGTCATGGCTTTCTTTCTGTTCTTCTGGGAGATATCCCAGATCTGAAGCGCACAGATCTGCGCCAGGCAGTAGTCGATATAGTAGAAAGGCGAAGTAAAGATATGCTCTTTCTTCATCCAGGCTCCGCCTTCTTCGTAAAATGCATCGTCCCCGTAATCGATATCCGGCTGATACTTCTTCTCGAGTTCTCTCCACGCCGCGTGACGCTCTGCCGGAGTCATATCCGGATTCTTATATACGACATGCTGGTACTCATCGACCAGACATCCATACGGCAGGAACAAAAGAGCCAGCGTCATATGCTGCTCACGGTATGCCGGAGCATGCGCGCCGAAGAACATATCCATATACGGATAGGAAAGATATTCCATCGCCGTCGAGTGGATCTCACATGCTTCGAGCGTCGGAGACAGACACTCGATGAACTGGGACGAGTCGATACTGCGGAGCGCCGCATAGGCGTGACCGGATTCATGTACCATCGTCGCGATATCGTCGGATGTGCTGTTGGCATTCATGAGGATAAACGGAATACCGTAGTCCAGAAGAGATGCACAGTATCCGCCCGTAGCTTTATTCTGACGGGAGAACAGATCCATAAAGTCATGCTCGCCCAGCACCTGGAAGAAGCTCGGGTCCTTATCGAACATCTGGCCGAACATCTTGGATGCCGTCGCAAAATACTCTTCCTGCGGGATCATGGGCTTCGGATTGCCATGTACGAACAGGCACGGCAGATCGTAATACATCAGTTTCTCCACGCCCAGACGGTTCTTCTGTAGACGTCTGATCTCGGATGTGATCGGTACGATATACTTCACGATATTATCTCGGAAAGCCTGTACCATCTCCTCGTTATAGTCATAGCGCTCCATTCGCTTATAGCCAAGCTGTACGAAGTTTTCATAACCGAGTTTCTTTGCGATCTCGGTACGGATCTTGACCATCTTGTCGTAGATCTCGTCGAACTTCGGCTTCTGGGAAGCGTAGTAATCCGAAACAGCCTTATGGGCCTTGATTCGCATATCTCTGTCCGTCGACTCCAAAAATGGCGTCATGGTCGAGATCGTATGGTGCTTGCCCTTAAAGAAGATATCCGCTTCCGAAAGGATCTGGCTGTATTCGCTCTCGAGTGTGCTTTCTTCCGCAAGCTCATCGAGTACTTCGCTGCTTACGATATCACGCTGGTTCTGGGTCTTTCTAAAGATCATGGTGCCGAATCTTTCTTCGAGCTGCGGACGGATCTCCGAATGAAGCAGCGCCGAGTATACGCCGGCAGAAAGATCAGAAACGACCGGATAGTTTTCATCGAAGAAATCCATCTCGTCGTTAAAGAATGTATCGGCAGTATCGAGGTCATGACGGATCATGCAGATGGTATATGCCGTGTCAAATGCACTCATCTCTCTTTGAAATGCCATGATGGCGGTCTCAACGACCTCCGGGTCTCTTGCCGTCATGAGCTTCAAACGGGTACTCATGGCACATTCACGGAACTCTTCGATAGAAGGTCTTGCGTATTTGATGTCCGAAAACTTCGGCATCTTCATCATTTCATCTGACATGTCGTTACCTCAAACAGTTCATTTAAAGATCACATCTGCTCAACAACGGATATACCCAGAAGGTACGTTCCGAGTTCGATGCTGTCGCAAACGCACTTACAGAGCGCAAGACGTGCTTTCTTCAGGCTTTCGTCATCGCCACTTAAGATCGAGCAGTTATTGTAGAAACGGTTATATGCACGAGCGATACCGCTGACCGCACGGGAAACCATGAACGGCTCGTTGCTGCCGGCTGCCTTCTTGATAGCCTCCGGAAGATCGGCGATCGCCTTGACGCAGGCAAACTCTTCATCGCCCTTGAGATTGAGAAGCAGCTCACTGTCGGAATCAGCCGGAACGATGCCCTGCTCGGCAGCCTTTCTCAGGATCGACTTGGTACGTGCATATGTATAGATCAGATACGGAGCCGTATCGCCCTCGAAGTCGAGCATCGTATCCCAGGAGAAGATGATGTCTCTTTCTCTACCGGCCTTGACGTAGGTATAGACAACTGCGCCCAGACCTACCTTCTCGGCGATCGCGCGAAGCTCTTCGTCGGACATATCGGAATTTCTGGCTTCCGCGTTGGCCTTGATCAGCTCATATGTCTTCGCAACACTCTCGTCGAGGAGTTCTTCGAGAAGTACGATATTACCGTCACGGGTACTGAACTTCATGTCCTTGAACTTTACAAGACCGAAACCGACATGCTCGCACTTGTCGGCACACTCGTATCCGGCCTTCTTCAGTACCGAGAATACCTGCTTGAAATGCAATGCCTGCGGGATACCGACTACATAGATATTCTTGTCAAAGTGATAGTTCTCATCACGATAGAGGATCGCCGCGATATCACGTGTACCGTAGATCGTGGTTCCGTCGCTCTTTAAGATGATGCAGGGCGGAACACCGAACTCTTCAAGATCAACGACCTGTGCGCCTTCGCTCTCCACGAGAAGGTTCTTCTCCTTGAGCATGCTGACGACCTGATCCGCCATCTTGGCATAATAGGACTCACCGTTATAGTTATCGAAAGAAACGCCCATTCTGTCATAGAGCTGGTTGAATACGACCAGGGATACATCTCTGAACTTCTTCCAGAGCGCCACTTCTTCCGCACAACCGTCTTCGAGCTTTTTGAAGTTCTCTCTTGCGCTGTCGGTCAGGGACGGATCGTTCTTCTCTTCTTCATGGAACTTTACATAGATACGCAGAAGCTCCGTGATCGGATCTTTTTCCAGTGCAGCCTCATCGCCCCAGAGACGATACGCCGTGATCAGCTTTCCGAACTGGGTACCGTAGTCACCGAGGTGATTCATACGAACGACCTTATAACCCAGTTTCTCATAGATACGGGAAAGAGAATGGCCGAGGATCGTAGTAAATGCATGACCTACGTGGAAGGGCTTTGCGATATTCGGAGAGGAATACTCGACAACGACGGTCTTGCCGTCTCCTTCTTTCGAAGCACCATATGCGGTTCCTTCTTTCAGGACTTCGCTCAAGACTTCCTTGGCAAATGCACCTCTGTCGACAAAGAAGTTCAGATACGGACCTTTTGCCTCAACCTTGGAAAGCCAGGGTGCACTGAGTCTTTCATCGGAAGAAAGATCAGAAGCGATCATGTTCGGGGCTTTATGCATGGTTTTCGCAAGCGCAAAACACGGGAATGCAAAGTCTCCCATATCCTCTTGCGGCGGGATCTCAACCAGCTTGGTCACTGTCTCAAGATCCAGTCCCGTTACCTCTTCCACTTTCTTAGCTACGGCATTGCGAAAATCCATAAATATATCTCCTATCGGCTGTTTTCTATCTTTTAAATGACATTCGTCCGTATATTATACTATATAATTGCATTTTGTGATATTATAGGTTCTGTTTTGAAAGTAAATGTTTCTGGGGGAGGCTTTTTTCTTGTTTGCTTATCTGTTTCCGACTAAATACTGGCTGTTGATCGGTCCGCTTGTCACGCTGATCCTGACTGCAGTCGCACTCAAAAGGCAGAGCAGCAAGCTTCCTACCGACGGCGGCAGAGCATTTGCCGTAGACGGAGCTTCCGCCAAAGGAAAGCCGACCAGTGCCGGCATCATCTTCATCTGTGTCATGTTTGTGGGTCTGGGTCTTTTTACGAAGATCACCTGGCAGTACGCCATCATGTATCTTTGTTCCCTGGTTGCTGCCGTATTCGGTTTTCTCGACGACAAGAACCCCTGGCCTGCCATGAAAAAGGCGATGACCGACATTTTCATCTCACTGGGTTCAGCGGTTCTGGCCTCATTTATCTTCACGAGAACGATCGACATCTTTATGCTGGGTATCTCCTTTACGATCCCGCGTCCGCTTTATATCTTCCTGGCCGCCTGTCTGGTCTGGGGCTCCATCAATTTCACGAATGCATCCGACGGCGTGGACGGTCTTTGCGGCAGCATGTCCATGATCTCCACCGCGACTTTCCTCTTTATGGCCATCATGAAAGCACGCGTTACCATGATGAATAACGTCATGCTGTATCTGCTTGTTGTTTTAGGCGTGTACATGTGGTTCAACGTTCACCCGAGCACATTGCTCATGGGCGATTCCGGTTCGCAGGCGATCGGCGTTCTGCTGGCATTCTTTGCCATGGCTTCCGGAAACCCGTTCGCATACCTGATCATCTGTCTGCCTTTGATCCTCGATGGCGGCTCTTCTCTTTTCAAACTGGCGGTCTGCCGTGTTACGAAGAAAAAGTTCATGAGCCAGATCCGCACACCGCTCCACGATCACTGCAGAAAAGAATTAGGCTGGGCAAATCAGAAAGTCACAGAAAGATTCACCTTGATCCATTTACTGATCGTAGGCGTCTATGTCGCACTTCTGATCATCCAGCCAGCTGCCTGATCGATTCTATTCGTCTTTAATTCGGAATCAGAAATCCAGGAAATCGTCGTCTACAGACTCGGAAGAATCCTCGAGGAATTCCATCTCGTCTGTGTAGTCGTCCTGAAGGATCGTCTCTTTGAACTCTTCCTTCTCTGCCTTTTCCTTTGTTACAGGCTTCTTGGCATCGAAAGGATTGATCGCGATCTCGGAGATCTCATCCTGCGAGCGCTCCATCTCGGGAGCCTCAGGAGCAGTTTCAGAAGAAGTTTCAGTCGGAACAACCTTGATTCCCTTAGCCTTCATCTCTTCTTCTTCCTGTCTCTTCTTCGCCATCAATTCACGCTCACGGCAAAGACGACGCAGTTCCTCAGCACGTGCAAGTTCTTTTTCTTTTGCACGCTTCATCTCGGCTTCGACGACTGCCATACCAAGTTTATTCATCTCTGCCTGTTCTTTGGAATAGGCAGCCTTCTTGGCAATTTCCTTAATATCCTGCTTGGAATTTCCGATCACGATCTTCTTATCGGTAGGTTCAGAAAAGTCGGACGCAGCCTCCATGATCTCATCCATATCGGGAAGACGAACGGTAGATTTAAATTGATACTTCTTCTCTTTCACAATAACGCTCATACTGCCCCCAATTACAGTAACAATAATGCCAATGCCACCAACGAAGAGATAAACAGTCCTGTCATCACAAGAAATGCCCAAAGCGGAACCATCTTGGGTGACGAAGAAGTTACTTCCGGAGAATCAGGCACACCCTTTTCAACCTTCTCCTCCTGCTTCGGTTCCTCTGAAGATGATATATTTGCCTTCACATCTTCGGAATCCTCTGCATTCTCTTCTTTCTTACTAACTTCTAATGTATCACTTTTTACAGTATTTTGGCAATTGATTTTTGAAAGAATCTCTTGCGCATGTTTAACTTGTGGTACCCACTCCATCTGAACCGACTTGATCGTATCGGTAAAATCACGTTCGATCTTGCTCTTAGAATCGTTCAAAGCACTGAAATCCGGGGCATTGGTGCCACACAGGTACAAAACGCCGACAGAAGCATCGTCCGTTTGCTGTCCGGCATCCACAACAAATTCCTGAATCGTAGATTTCAGCGTCTCTTCGCCCTTTTCTTTTCCCTGGGCTGCAAGCTCGGCAAGACGAGCCACCACCGGGCGGACCAGCTGGGTCGAAGAATCGTAGACCATCTCCTCTACACCGTCTGTCATCAGGACGAACGCATGCGTATCATCTGTCGTAGTGCGGATGAATCGCAGATACTCCTGCGCATTCGGGAATGTGATGAAATAGGTGGAAGATGCATTCTCTCCGTTTGCAGGAAGCGTCAGCGGAGAAAGACCGTGTGAAGATACACGGCAGATCATGCCGTCACCGATATGTCCGGCGAGGACCATATCGCCTTTTACTGCTACAAACAAAAGCGTACAGGACAATCTTTCCAGTCCGTCGAGTTCATGCTCGACAAGAAGATCCGCCATTTTCGAGTGGATGGCCGTAACCAGAAGACTTCTTGAAACACTTTCGCGGTTTTCAAAATAGAACGCATCGAAATGCTTCGTCATCAGTTCTGCCACGCACTCGACCGCGCAACGTGCGCCGAAACGTGCGTGTGTATACTTTGATCCGCCTGCTCCATCTGCAACCACAACAACGTGGACATCGTTGGCAGACAAGGAAAAAGAGGCATCCTCGCAGGGTGTGCCTCGATTTACGTGCTTATTCCCGATCAGGGAAACATTTAATAAAGTCGGATCCGGTCTCATGTATTACTGGCTCTCCTCGATGGCTTTGAAGAAATCATCCATCGCGATGGCATTTCCTTCCGGCTCCGTGTTCAGAGTGTAGAGCGCATCATTGCCCATATTGTTCGAAACGACCGAAGAGGAACTGGAACCGAGGAAAGCAAAGAGCTTACCGAACTGTGCGGTGCTGATGGAGATCGGCTTTTCACGTTTTGCCGACAGTCTCTGCAGCATCGGGAAGTCCGCGCTGTTACCTACGCCGATATTGAATACGACCAGTTTGTCGCTCTCTTCGAGTTCTCTTACCGCTTCGATGGCTTTTTCCATATTCTCGACCGCATCTTTACCTTGCGGCGCACCATCCGTAATTACGACCAGCCAGGGCTGATAATACTTGATGCCCATCTGCTTATATCCCTCTTTACGGGCATTCAAAAGCTCAAGAGCCGTCAGGATACCTTCACCGATCGGTGTCAGGCTTGTCGTTGCCTGAATACGCGGGATCGTCTGCTCCTTGCTCGTCTTACCAAAAGGAAGGAAGATCTCTACCGAACCACCAAATGTGATGATCGCAATATCTGCCGAAGAACGTGTCTCTTCATTATCTCGGATAGAAGAAAAGAAACTCTGCAGTCCGTCGTTTAACTGCTCGATCGGATATCCGGCCATCGAGCCGCTGACATCCAGACAAAAACAGATCGGGAGACGGCGGCGCGTGCTGCTGCCAAAATCCGATTTTGAAAAACCACCTAAGTCGTTACCCATGATGTTCCTCCTCAAACAGACATATAGTATACAAGTACTCCGATTGCCGCAACCAAGAGTATCAATAAAACAAGCGATAACTTACTGCGTTTAAAGAAACCGAAAAATCCTTCATTCTTCGGGATCGAATTATTTGAAGATGCGCTAAAGCCCTGCTGGGACGCGGCCGAACTGTTTGTCGGGCGGTTCGCTACAGCACTTGCCGCAGAAGGCGTATTCGTCGCCGGTTTAAATGCACTGTTCGACGGAGCCTGGTTCGAGCCTCGGAAAGAAGGAGAAACCGCTTCTCTCGGCTTCGGTTCCGGCTTTTCTGCCTTGGGTGCCTGCTTCGGCGCACTCTTGGGCTCGATCGCAAGTCCAAGTTGTTTGTTGTAGCTATTTGTCGCTTCTTCCGTATTCATTGCGGAATTCATAACAGCCTCGCGTACGCTGACTTTTCCGCCCTTATGCTTCGGAGCCGCAACGGTTTCCTCGACATAGTACGGGAACGCGCGATAGTTCTCCTCATCTTCGATCTCGTGATTATCGAGCTTTGTGCGGTATTCTTCGAGCGCAACAGTCCACTCCGCGCTGTCAAAGAGCTCGCCCTTGGCAAACGCACGAACAAACATATCTTTCAGTTCCGGCGTCAATGCATCCCAGATCTTGTCATAGCCTCCGATCGGGATACGATCGTTTTCAGAACCATCCAAAGTATACGGGAAAGAACGGGCAGCCATCTCATCACGAAGCGTTTCCAGACCATTTCTCTGCGCATAGGGGTGTTGTCCGCAGAAAAGCATGGAGAAAACAAGGATCGCGATGGAATAGTCCTCATCCTGTGGTCTTCTCAAGAAAGAAACGAAAGACTTGTCCCAAAGTTCAGGACGGGTAAACTCTTCCGTTCCTACAGGACACGGCAGATCCTGATACTGGACACTGTCAATATCGATCAGATAGACATGATCTTCATCATCGATCATGGCATTTTTGAGCTGAATATCACCGACGATGACCCCGTGAAGATGGAGATAGTCCATGATACGCAGGAAAGACAGCGTTGCCTCAACGATATGCTGGCGCGTAAAGTAAGGGAAGTAATTCTCCATGGCATCCGGTCCGTCAAAGGCACGGCTGATCGTCGTTCCGGAAGCTTTTCTCATCAGATAGCCTACCGGCACTTTATCTTTCGAGAACAAAAGACGATACGGCCAGCATACATTTTCTGCATCCAAGCCAAGTTGTCTCATCTTCATCAGCTTATACCAGCGAAGTGGGGTGATTCCTCCGCGATGGTACACTTTCGCAACCAGAGAATCCGTATCGGTATTAAATACCAGACCCTCAGCACCTGTGCTGATCAGAGAAGTAAGCGTGACTCTTTCTCCCTCATCGGTATAGACAGAATCGCCTACACTGAAATAGATATCACACTCGATAAAATCAGAATTTCCGGCAATGGGGTTCACACTATATGCTTTTTCTTCCTGCATGCATTCGGAAATGCTCGGATAGAAACGGATATTGCACTGATCGATCACAAAGATCGAGCTCATACCCTCTGCATTGATATTGCGCAAGCGGGCAAAGGAATTGCTGTTACGGCCGATAAAGAAACACTCATCCTCATTCTTAAGGTGTTCGAGGAAAAAGGAAACATCCGAAGCATGTTTGCTCGCGCGAAGCAGTTTCGCTCCAACAAGAACACGAAGCGCACGCTTGATCGAAGTCGCGATTTCATTCTCATACGGATTGTCTGCCTTCACAACACTTTCATGGAAGGCTTTAAAAGCTTTACTGATATAAACAGTTTTGCCTTGATCGACGATCGTGCCGATCAAGGAATCCAGAATATCCGGATCACTTAGTTCTAAGAAAGCAGAATAGTCAACGACAAGAGAACTAAAACCCTGCAGGACCTCCGCAAAATCAGCCATAAACACCCCCATTTACTTGCCTTAATTAATTATAAGTCAAGTAAAGACCTGTAACAATAGGGTCTGAGGTATTTTATAAGAAGATTTTGTGCATTTTGACAGAATTAGACTTCAAATCCACGAACAAGGTCTTCGTAAGTGTCTCTTCTACGGATCAAAACTGCCTCTCCCTGGTTGTTGATCATGACCTCTGCCGGACGCAGACGGTTGTTATAGTTCGAGCACATCGAGTATCCATATGCACCAGCATCGAGGACGCAGACTACATCGTTTTCCTTAACAACAGGAAGCTCACGGTCCTTTGCTACGATATCACCGCTTTCGCAGATATTACCGACCACGCTGTATATATCCTTCGGTCCGTCGACCACAGGCTTTCCGTCACGGTAGATCTCCACATCGTGCCAGGAATCATAAAGTTCCGGACGGATCAGGACATTCATACCGATGTCAGTACCGACATACTTATGGCCGTAGTTTTCCTTTACAGAATAAGCCTGACCGAGGAGCACGCCGCCTTCTGCAACGATATATCGGCCGGGTTCCATCTTGAACAGTACATCCTTGCCGGTCTCCTTCTTCCAGTCAGAAAGGAGCTTATCAAGTTCAACCTTAAAGTTTTCCATATCAAACTCCTGCTCACCTGCAAGCTTGTGATAAGGTGTGCCAAAACCACCGCCAAAGTCCATGAACTCGAGCTCATCAAAGCTCTCCGCATAGATCAGGAAGTGCTTGATCGCCTCAAGATACGGAGTGTAATCCATAAACAGGGATCCGATATGCTGGTTGATACCGATGATATGCAGATCGTACTTCTTGGCGATCTCCAGAACCTGCGGAATATCCTGCGCAGCGATACCGAACTTGGTCTTCTTACCTGCAGTTACGACCTTCTCGTGATGGCCTGCACCTACACCCGGATTCAGACGTACGGAAAGCTTTCCGCCGGGGCAGATGCGTCCGAACATCTCAAGCTGAGGAAGACTGTCTACACTGACAACAACACCGGCATCAAGGGCATACTTCATCTCCTCTTCAGAAACGTTATTGGAAACATAGAAAATATGGTCACTCGGGAAGCCCGCCTTCTTTAAAACAAAGATCTCACCCGGGCTCATCGCATCGCAATTGAGTCCTTCCTCATTGGCCATCTTCAGGATCGTTAAGTTGGAATTGGTCTTGATGGAAAAGTTTGAAGTAAAGCGGTGATTCGGGAGAATGCCCGCAACACGCTTCATCTGTCTTCTGATTATTTTCTCGTTATAAACATAAAGTGGAGAACCGAACTTCTTGAGCAGTTCTTCCGGTGTGTAATTTCCAAAAAATTGTACATCTTGTGTATAAGATTCCATGTTTATAACCTCTTACGTTCCATTTTTGCAACTATTGTAACACTTCCCTGCAATTTTGCAAGTTTACTACAGGTATAAATCAATCGTCGATTCCTACGAGTTTCATTAGATATTTCGCATTTGTTTCAGTAGACATGCCGTCTTTCAATTTATAGTCAAAATGCAAGCCGTCATCATCGTAATATTCAGAAAAGTGATAATAACAGAGATTCACTTCGCCATTTTCGTTCATCTTGCAAAGCTCATAGTCATGCGTAGACATCAGGCCGATGATCGAAGGGCTGTTCAGTTTTTTCAGCACGATCCAGGCTCCATCCGTACGGTCTTTGGAATTGGTGCCTCTGAAGATCTCGTCGATCAGATAAAGAAGCGGTCTTCCCTTCTGCGCCATCTTAACGATACGCTCGATCTTGATCAGCTCGGCATAGAATGTAGAAACGCCTTCACCAAGGTCGTCTTCGATACGCATTGAAGCCGCAACCTGCATCATAGAAATCTCCAGGGATTCAGCAGGACACCAGGCACCTGCCAGAGCCAGAACGGTGTTGATACCAACGGTTCGAAGAAGTGTTGTCTTACCGGACATGTTTGAACCGGTAATCATGGCACATCCCTTTGCCAGATCAAAGTCATTTCTCACGATACGAGCTTCCGGAATCAAAGGATGACCGATTCCCTTGCCTTTGAAATACGGCTCAGCAGAATCACGGATCACCGGAAGGCATCCATCCGGATAGATCGCATGCATCACAGAAAGGCTCATCAGCGCTTCCCATTCACCAATCGCGTTTAACTTGCTCTCGATTCCATTACCTTCTGTCTTTCTCCACTTTTCAAGAAGTGCTATGCAGATCTCATCGAAAGGAAGCAGGACATTTAGAACAAAATACAAAAGAGGCTGCATGCGCGCCTGAACAAAAAGACAGATCTTATGCAGATCATAAAGCTGATTGGAAGCCGCAGTTTCTCTACCCGAAGACTGCTGCGCATCTCCCATCAGGCGTTTCTTGATTTCCTGCAGATAGTCTGCTTTGACCTCTGTCTCTTCTACCGTTGAAAAGATATTCGAATAAGCAGAAAGCTCCGGATAGAACCGCTCAACATAGTCAAATACGGCTGCGTTGGACTTATACTGGATCGCCATGAGCAACAACTGCAGAACAAAGAAAGCCGCAGGAGCAAAATAAACATAGCCTCCGAAGATCAGCGCCGGGATGAAACTCAGATAAAGAAGTGCCGTATTTGCCACACGAAGGATCATCCAGGTCTTCGAAGAGAGCTCACCGGCTCCGATAAACGTCAGCAGCGCCTGAGGCGAACCCTTTTTCTTAGTATTGATCTTAGTCGATGCTTCCAGTTCCTCGACTTTTTCATATTCCGAAGAAAGCTCCATCACCGCTTCCTGTCTCTTCAGGACATCGACGATCTCCATCTGTGAAGTAGACGCATAAAGCAGCCAGTCACGAAGCTGAGTACGTCCCGGTTCGGTATGGGCAACATTGATCAGAGCAAAAATGGATTTCGGACCAAAAAGATCAAGATCTCCGCAATAAGCATGTTTCTTGATATCAAGATCCGAGCCGTCATCAGAAAGAGCCGAAAAATCATGCTTCGTTCTCGCGATATACTGATCATGGATAGTACATAATGTTTCCATCCAGTTTGCCTGCTTCTTACACTTTCCATGCTTTACGGCAAAGAAGATAAATACAGCCAGAAACAGAACTGAAAGTGCCAAAAAGACGATCTGATTTTTATGCCAGATATAAAGACCTGCAAATACTAAAACAGAAAGAAACAGAAAGCCACGGAGATTGGCCAGATTCTCTTCTTTCTGACGGATCTCTTTCAACTTGGCTTCAAGTTCGCTTTTTCTTTTCTCAAACTCGGAATCTCTTTTTTCGGCTCGTTCACTCATTCCGCATTAATCTTTCTTTTTAGTCTTGGATGATGAACGGCTGGAAGATTTACTCGTTGTCTTTGCTTTGGCCGCCTTTGCCGCAGTACTACTCTTTGTCGACTTGGAAGCAGACTTAGAAGCCGCTTTTGTCTTCGATGCAGACTTTTTAGAAGCAGCCGTCTTCGACGTTGCCTTGGAAGAGGAACGTGTCTTCGCAGAAACACTCTTAGAAGAGGTCTTCGTTGACTTGGCAGCAGGCTTCTTACGCGGAATATACTTGGAAATAGCTTCGTCAAGAACTGCGCCGATACTGTCATGGATCGTCAGCATCGCCTGCAGATCAAGATAAGTAGAACTCTTGTTGATGATAACGACACGGTCACTCTTAAGGAACTGCGCAAAAGTCGCAGCCGGATATACAGTAAGCGACGTACCGCCGATGATCAGAAGATCGGCCTTCTTGATCGACTTGACTGCGTTATCAATATTTTCGTGCTCCAGATGTTCCTCATAAAGAACTACATCCGGACGAACGATGCCGCCGCACTTTGTACAATGCGGTACACCCTTCGACTTCAGGATAAAGTCCAGTGTGTAAGTCTCCTTGCAATCGAGGCAGTAGTTACGGAATACTGAACCATGCAGTTCGATCGTCGTCGTGCTGCCGGCCATCTGATGCAGATTATCGATATTCTGCGTGATCGTTGCTTTCAGTTTCCCTTGCTTCTCAAGACGTACTAAAGCACGGTGCGCCTTGTTCGGTCGAGCCTTCGGATAACAGAGCTTTCTTCTGTAGAAATCGTAAAATTCTTCAGGATGTGCTTCAAAGAAAGAATGACTGATAATATCTACCGGGCGATAAGACAGACCACTTTCCTGATTAAAAATGCCCTCGCCACTGCGGAAGTCCGGAATCCCACTCTCTGTAGAAACGCCAGCTCCACCAAGAAAGACTATGTATTTTGATTCTTTAATCAGTTGCCGCAGCTGTTCGATCTTCCTCTCGCGGGCACCTTCATAACGATCCAGTCTTGTCTCCACAATACATCCCCTTTGACATCACGTCACCGGTTTAATCACAACATTCATTCGATAAAGCTGTCGTGTGCGATCGCACCATCGTTAGCTGTACCGAACATTTCCTTACCCAGAACTCTCTTCTCATCGCGTTCTTTTTCTGCGATAGCACTGAGTGCATCACGAGTACGATCCGGGTTCTTAACATTTTCAAGAAGGATAATCGGAGTAGACTTATCAGCGGTAGAAAGTTCGATGGTTCCGACCCCGAAGATTCTCTGCCAGAAACTCTTCTTGAGACGTACATCCAGAACACGGTACATAAGAAGTTCATCCTTCACAACTTTAAAGAAACCTCTTTCCACGAAAAGACGGTTCTCACTGAAAGAATACTTTGTAAAAGTAATCGGCATACCGAGGATTCTCTTCTTGTCCTGCCAAATGATCTTTTCTTCTACGATAAAATCGTTTAACTTATCTACCTTAGCCATCTCGTACCTCCAAAATGAACCTATTGTTATTATAGTGTTATACGTTTTCTACGTCTAGCAAAGAAAAATAAAAATCACAATTTCGTAACTCATTTTTTATATTTACGAAGCGTAGTCAACAAAACATTCCATATAATACGGACACCATGTATGTGTATATGTCATGGTGAAGTCTCCCTTGAGATAGAAATCGTACCGGATCATCTGCGGCTCATCCGGGATCGGATCATCCCATGTAGGATCAACGTGATACCAGATCGAAGCAATACGCACCAGACACCACGCATGGGCTCCATCTCCGAATCCAAATGTAGATCTGCCGGAGATGACCTGTGCCTGTACGCCGCTCAAAAGACAAAGCGCGACAAAAAGCTCCGCATACGCCTGGCACTGTCCCTGACGCTCATCAAAAAGCACTTCCACCTTGGAATACTGGGTCACTTCGCCATTTACCGCATATTTATAATGCGAGATGATGAAATCATGGATCGCACGTACTTTGTCCTGATCACTCATGCCATCATGAACAATGGTTTCTTTGATCTCTAAAAGCTTTTCGCCGACTTTTTCAGCCTCTTTACTGGGGTATTTATTCACATTCTTGGCATAGAGATACTGCATCGCCTGTCCGCAGGCATTCAGTTCCATGATGATCCTGATCTTGCAGACGCCTTCTTCCTTGTTGCTATAGCGGATCTTTACGTCCTGTTCACGGAAAGCAGAATGAAGTGCCATCTGACCTTCGAGTTCATGCCAGTAATCCATAAACTCATCGTATGTAGTTGTCTGCACATCTATTTCGTTCTCAAACTTGTATATGCCATCGTTGATCGTATCAAAGAGTTCTTCCGCACTGGAGATCTGCTTAAAAAACCGCGGATCATCAAACAGAGCCAGATAATCTGAACAAGCTGTGAAAAACAGCATGCAGGCACAAGCCATAAACAGGCAGAAAAACTTACTAATGACTCTTCTTTCGGCTCTCATCGTAAACCTCACTTACGTCAAACAATCTCGAATAGTCCACATTACGAAGTGTATCACCATTCAGCATACAGCGGTCAAAATACAGATAATTGTCTCCATAAGTATAATACGGAGACGGTCCAACTCCAAAGAAAATTCTGAAACCCTGATCTTTGAGGTATCCGCATCTCGGATCCGAACCACGGATAAAGTCTCCGTTCGGATAGACCAGGATAGAAACAGGACCCAGGATCGAACCGACCTGTGCTTGCCACTTCTGCGTATCCGCTTCGATCGTTTCCAGTTCGCAGTGGTTGGCATTGATAAAACCATAAGTGGAAGATGCCATGATCCAGCCGGAATCCTTCAATTTGTCGACGATCGCCTGAACCATCGCCTTATTGTTATCGATATCCTTATCCGTAGGATCGATGGTCGAAAGGCCGGCAGCCTGGAGCGCGCTGTTTCGGTCATCCACCTGGTCGATATCCGTTACGTAGCCGAACACGGACTGATAACCTGTAAGCGAGATGACACCCTTTACACCGTTATAGGAAAAATCCGGATGCTCTTCTACAAATGCATCGAGAATACCGATGGCCTCACTGCTTCTGCTCACCACCGTCTGTCCGCTGGCGCTGATATACTCACCGCAGACCTGACCCAGATCGTTCAGCACCAGACGCTGACACATACCGATCGTGCTTCGGGCAGCTGTATAAGAGAAATCTTCCAGTATGATGACCAGCGGTTTCTTATCCTGCGGGATCACGATCGACTGGGCATTGATGAATCCGGTGTTGGAAAGATCTGCCATGGAGGTCGGATCGATCAGGCAGTAATTCTTCTCATAAAGACTTTCGAGGATCGCACGGAATTCAGAAGTCGTCAGATAATAGGAATCCGTCGAAGATACATAGTTCATTTCGAAAGCCACCTGAGTATCCGCGATCAAGGGCTTTACGCAGATGACTTCGACCTGACCGGTATATGTGCTGACCGGATATGTATTTGAAGTTGCAACATAAAGGTTGGACTGGATGATCTGGTCATCCGGGAAAATACGGGCCAGATCGGAAAGGAGCTCTTCAGCTGAATAATACTGAAAATTCGCCAGCATGTGGTCGGCCAGATTCATCATCGGCTGATACATCTCGGTCTTACAGTCCTCAAGACGCTTCTTTGCAAAGTCATTTACGAAACCTTCGGATGAAGAGATAACGTATTCATAGTATTCGACCGCGGCAATATAGTCCGCATTGGCAAAAAGCGCTTCCGCACTTTGTACATCGCCTCGGGAAAGCTCGATCTGATCGATCTCGGCACGAAGCGGGCGGGTCGCCGCCTGAAGATTGTTGAGATTCTCGAGCTGCTCAAAGATAAACATCAGCGTCGGTTTTTCGATCGTACCCAAAAGGAATTCTTCACAAAGATCCGTCAGCCACACCGTCATGCGGGCACCGGTAAGTTCACCCAGACCTTCTAGGAATGCGATATCGTCAGCGGTCGGCGTATAGCGGTCATAGCGGATCTTATCTTCGATCTGCGTAACACGCTCGTTTACGGTCGCTTCCATCTGCGTCAGGATCTCATATTCTTTGCTGAAGTCACTGTCATCGCCCGGATCGCGGTTGATGATGATATCGTTGAGTTCACGATACATCGACAGCGCTTTTGAATAATCACGCTTCTCGAGTGCCTCGTTAAACTCAGGCATAACTCCGGCCAGACGTTTGGTATCTTTTTCCACGAAAACCATGATCACAAGCATGGACAGAAGGCTCAGTATCGCGATACTGATCAGGACCCACATTCCGATCGAACGGGGCTTATCCACCGATACTGAATTTCCGCCAAACTCCATCATGTATTACAGATCTCCCAAAGTCAGCTGTCTGTCCTCGATCGTCTCTTCTTTCAAATAATAACCGATGGCCGGCAGACGGCGCACGCGGTAATATTCCGGATCCGTAAATCCGGTTGCCTCAAGAGGCTTTACTTCATTCATGATGCTGCCACGCTTACTGGTCAGGACCTGTACGCCCTGCGAAGAACGGGTCGTCTTCAGCGGGATCAGAGATGTATCGAACACGATTGCCTTTCTCAGGTTCGAGAACGCAGCCATCGTGACATCTTCGGTCAGGAACTGGATTCCCACGATCGGAGACAGATCACTATATGCCTTGATCAGCTTCTTACGGTTCTGCTTGGTCTCATAAGCGGACATCGGGATCTTCGAGATCTTACCGTTTTCAAACGCAAAGAGCACGTTGCCCTTGTAGTCGTCGGTAATATGCATGAAGACGATCTTCTCGCCGTCTTCCATCGAAAGCAGGTTCGGCAGATATCCGCCGTATTCAGACGGTTTGGTATCCGGAAGCTCGTGCGCTCTGACTTTATAGCAGTTGCACTTATCGGAGAAGAACAAGATCTCCGACTTGTTCGTACCTTCGAGCTCCATCATGATGGTATCGTCTTCCTTGATCTTGAGATCACCGGCATTACGAAGCGATGTCAGCGCGATCTTCTTGATGTAGCCGTGCTCGGAAAGGAACAGCTTGAGACGGTAATCTTCGATCATGTTGGAATCGTTAAATGTCACGGCTTCTTCTGCCTTCAGAAGCTCAGAACGTCTATCCTGACCATACTTCTTCGCGACATTTTCGAGAGCCTTGATAATACGGGCATCGATCCTTGCCGGACTCTTGATCGTATCTTCGAGATCCTTGATCTCCTTGATCAGGTCTTCTCTGTCCGCGGTACGCTTTAAGATATACTCACGGTTGATATTACGGAGCTTGATCTCAGCAACATACTCAGCCTGTACGCTGTCGATATCGAAGCCCTTCATCAAGTTCGGAACAACGTCCTCTTCGAGTTCGGTATTTCGGATGATGGCGATCGCTTTGTCGATGTCCAGAAGGATCTTCGCAAGACCATCGAGGAGATGGAGCTTATCTTTCTTCTTATCGAGTTCGTAGACCAGTTCTCTCTTAACACATGCACGTCTCCAAGCGATCCACTCCGCAAGAAGTGCCTGAACACCAAGGACTCTCGGATAACCGTTGATCAGGACATTGAAGTTACAAGAGAATGTATCTTCCAGTCTTGTGAAACGGAAAAGCTTCGTCATGAGGTCGTCGAGGTTCGTGCCACGCTTACACTCAATACAGATCTTCAAACCATCGAGGTCGGTCTCGTCACGGACGTCGTTGATCTCCTTGACTTTACCGGTCTTAACCAGTTCCGTGATCTCATCGATGATCGCTTCCGCAGTAGTCGTATACGGGATCTGCGTAACTTCGATGAGGTTGTTGGACTTATCTGCAAAGTATTTCGAACGGATACGAACCGGACCACGGCCGCTTTCGTAGATCGTACGCATGGACGCTTCATCGTAAAGGATGATACCTCCGCCCGGGAAATCCGGTGCCGGCATGACTTCCAGGATATCCGCTGCCGGATCCTTCATGTAGGCGATCGTGGCTTCACATACTTCACGGATATTGAAAGAGCAGATGTTCGATGCCATACCTGCGGCGATACCCTGATTGTTATTTACCAGGATAGACGGATAAGATGCCGGCAGAAGCACCGGTTCTTTCATCGTGCCGTCATAGTTATCGATGAAATCTACCGCATTCTTATCCAGGCCGTCGAAAAGCTCTTCACAGAGTTTTTCCAGACGAACCTCGGTATATCTCGGAGCCGCGTACTGCATATCACGGGAATACTGCTTACCGAAGTTACCCTTCGAATCCACATAAGGATGCAAGAGTGAACCGTTACCTCTGGCCAGACGGACCATCGTCTCGTAGATGGCCATATCGCCGTGAGGATTGAGTTTCATGGTCTGACCGACAACGTTACTGGACTTGGTACGGTTGCCCTTCAGAAGACCCATCTTGTACATCGTGTACAGGAGTTTTCTGTGAGAAGGCTTAAAACCATCGATCTCCGGGATCGCACGCGATACGATGATACTCATCGCATACGGCATGAAGTTGGTCTCCAGCGTATCGTTGATGTCCTGCAGTGTCGGCGGCGCCGGCGGAAGCCCCGAGGACTGATCCTTGAGGGAATTTCTCTCCGGCATCTCGCTAATATCTTTCTTAGAACTCTTTCTTGCCATGTTCGCTCTCTTTTCTATCTTTTCTCAATCTTTCAAACCCATCAATCGACATCGAGCATCTCGAGATAGAGGTGTCCGTCACGTTCGATATGTTCTTTTCTTCCGGCCAGGTTATCGCCCAGCAGAAGTTCAAATGTCTCCATCGTCGCGGCCTCGTCACCCGGAACGACCTTGATCAGTCGTCTGGTTGCAGGATTCATGGTCGTCTCCCACATCATCTCCGGCTCGTTCTCACCAAGACCCTTTGAACGCTGGAGTGTGCATTTCTCCGGCGGATACTTCTGAAGGATCTCTGCCTTTTCTTTCTCGTTATACGCGAACAGCGTCTTCTCTTCGCCCTTATTTCTGTATGTGATCTCAAAGAGCGGAGATTCCGCGATAAAGACTTTTCCTTCCCGGATCAGGGTCGGCATCAGACGGAAGATCATCGCCAGGATCAACGTACGGATATGGAAACCGTCGACGTCGGCATCGGTACAGATGATGACTTTGTTCCATCTAAGAAGCGACAGATCGAAGGAAGAAAGATCCTTGTTGTGCTTGGTCTGAATCTCGACACCGCAGCCGAGGACTTTCACGAGGTCGGTAATGATCTCGCTCTTAAAGATCGTCGGATAGTCCGCCTTCAGGCAGTTGAGGATCTTACCTCTTACCGGCATGATCGCCTGGAATTCCGCGTCACGGCCCATCTTACAGGAACCCAAAGCGGAGTCACCCTCTACGATATAGAGCTCTCTTTGCTCTACATCTTTCGTACGGCAGTCGACGAACTTCTTTACGCGGTTGTTGATATCGATACTGCCCATGAGTTTCTTCTTAACGTTCAAACGTGTCTTCTCCGCGTTCTCACGGGATCTCTTATTGATCAGGATCTGCTCAACGACACGGTCACCTTCGGGCTTATTCTCGATAAACCACACTTCCAGTTTCTGACGGATCAGATCTGTCATGAAGTCCTGGATGAACTTGTTCGTGATGGCTTTTTTCGTCTGGTTCTCGTAACTGGTCTGCGTTGAGAAAGAACTCGTCACGAGGATGAGGCTGTCCGCTACATCCTGGAACACGATCTTGCTCTCATTGGCCTTGTACTTGTCTCTGGCACGGATCTGCTTATCGATCTCCGCGGTAAATGCAGAACGTACGGCTTTATCCGGCGCACCGCCATGCTCAAGATAACTACTGTTGTGGTAATACTCCAGAACGTTTACTTCGTTGTTGAAGCAGAAAGAAACCTGGCACTTTACTTTATATTCAGGCTTGTCGGCACGATCCTTACCACGGCCCATGCCATCAAAAGACGCCGGTGCGGAAATGCCCTTTTCGCCACTGAACTCGGCAACATAGCCCTCGATACCGGACGGATAGCAGAAAGTAAACTCTTCTCCGCTTTCTTCATCCTTAAGAAGGAAAGTTACACCGCTGTTTACGACAGCCTGGCGCTTTAAGATCTGAAGAAATGCATCGAGCGGGATGTTGATGTCCGTAAATACTTCGCGGTCCGGCTTCCACTTCTGGATCGTACCGGTACGCTTAAAGCGTGTGGGCTCCTTCAGAAGACCACCGATATTCTCGCCCTTTTCAAAATGCAGGTTATACTTAAATCCGTCACGGAAAACCGTAACGTCAAAATACTCGGAAGAATACTGGGTCGCGCAGGCACCGAGACCGTTCAGACCCAAGCTGAACTCGTAGCTCTCGCCCGTATCGTTGTTGTACTTACCGCCGGCATAAAGCTCGCAGTATACGAGTTCCCAGTTAAAACGCTGCTCTTTGGAGTTAAAGTCCAGCGGGATACCACGGCCGAAGTCCTCAACAGAAATAGAACCGTCCTTATAACGAACGACTTCGATTCGATCACCATATCCTTCACGCGCTTCATCGATCGAGTTACTCAGGATCTCGAAGAAAGAGTGTTCGCAGCCCTCCAGTCCGTCTGAACCGAAGATAACTCCCGGACGTTTACGGACACGATCTGCACCCTTTAGTGATGTGATGGTATCATTACCATAATTCGACTTGCCTGGCATACCAAAAACCTCTCCATATTATAATCTTATAGATTATACCACAACATATTAGGTATTAGTGAAGAAAAAACCACAAGACTTTGTAATTTGATCCCTTTTTAGTGCATTTTCCGAAGAAAAAAGAAAAGAGACCTGATAATCAGATCTCTTTCTTGGTGAGCCCAGGGGGATTCGAACCTCCGGCCCACAGCTTAGAAGGCTGTTGCTCTATCCAGCTGAGCTATGGACCCACGCTTTAAAGAATGACGACCGAATTGGTCGTCATTCATGGAGCGGGTGATGGGAATCGAACCCACGTGATCAGCTTGGAAGGCTGGAGTTCTACCATTGAACTACACCCGCATGAACACTTGCGTGCAGCAAATCTAAAAAACTTGCCTAGACATAATACTACACGTAAGTGGGATTGTCTATATGCATTTTTAAAAAACCGAAATGCGGAAAGAAAATTACGGAGTCAGGCTGATATAATCACCGGAAACATAATATCCGTCTTCGAGTTTAAACCAGTTATTGCTTGTCTTGGCCACTACGATAACCTGCATGCCGGCTGTAAGAGTTCCGACCTGCTCGTACTTCGTATCCGGACCTTTGCGGATCTTTAAATATCCGCTGGTGATCTTAACATACATGACCTTTGCTTCAAACTCTTCTTCTGTCCAGGTGATCGGCTCGTCGTTCGGAGCGATGGACACGCCGTAATCCATAAGAGTTGTTGTCGCAGATGTATCGGGAATAGAAACGATCGGAGTTGTTTCCGCCGAAGAATCGGAGGTCTCAGCCGTCGTTTCTTTAGATTTGCTCTTTTTCTTACCGCAAGCGGCACAAGATATTACCATGGCAACTGCCAATGTCAAAACCAATGTTTTCTTTAAAACAGAAGATCGTTTCATAAAACACTCTCCTTTGTTGCACTATACATTTCCACTCTAATTTAATAGTACAACATTCTTTGCGGATTATTGCAATTGTTTTTTTGCAATTGTTTTACGTTTCTACGGCAGAATTAAGGAGTACATACATCTCGTGATCCTGATAGGTTCCGTCGATTTCCATGTATTTGATGTTGTATCCCATCTTCTCAAAACCACACCCCACCGCGCAATTCACCGATCTCGTGTTGGCAGGAAGGATGTCTGCCTGGATACGGTGAAGTCTGTAATACTTGAACATGAACTCCGTTCCTGCGCGAAGGCACTCGGACATATACCCGTTTCCCTGCTCGGCTTCATCGATGTGATAACCGACATAGCAGGAATTCATGCAGCCACCGATGATCGCATAAAAGGAGATTCGTCCGATGATCCTTCCGGGATCGTCGATCTTACTGATCCACAGCCCGACCAGACTGTTGTTTTTGTACTGGTTCAGGTCCGAGCGCAGATAACTCTTCTGCTCTTTTACGGTATAGTATCTGTCGGAATGAGTCTGCTGGAATGGTTTGTGAAATGCTCTGTTTCGGACCAGGTACGAGGTGACCTCCGCTCCTGCACACGGCTTATATACACTCAGCAGCAGACGCTTTGTCTGTAACGTAAGAACTGCACCTTTTAAAGGCGTGACGATTTCATATAATGACATGTCCTTCTCCCCTCATTTCGGCTCTTCGTCAATGTCGTCGTTCTTTTCTTTCTGCTCCGGGAATTCCGGGAAATCCAGGATCAGATCTTTTTTCTCAGGTTCTTCATGTTTCTTTACCGGTTCGGGCTTTACCGGTGCTTGCGGCTCGTCTCCGAACTGATAGTAAAAATCTTTATGGTTGTCCGCTTCTTCTGCTTCCGGTTCCGGATCTTCGGAAGCGTCTTCCTCTGTCTGTTCTTCGCTTTCTTCCTGTTCTTCTTCCGCTTCTTCAGCTTCCTCTGCTTCAAACATCTCGTTGAGCATCTGGTTCTTCTCGTAGCGGCGGATCACCAGAAGTACGATGATCACGATAAAAAGGATTGCCGAAAGCACGGCCAGTGCGATCGTTGCCGACTTATACACGTGACTTACGCCGGTCGATGCAGAAGCTACCGCGGTCACGACAGGAACAGATGTCGCTGTCGGAACCGGTGTCGGCGTATCCGGTACCGGTGTCGGTTCTTCGGTGATTTCCGGTGTAGGTTCTGCGATCAGGGCATCCAGAGATCCTTTGTAGGGCATCACCAGACCGGTTCCTTCATCTAAATAGTATAAACCTTCATGGCCGTCTGAGGAAAGCATGTAAACCAAAAGAGGCTGCTGCGCATCCAGTGCATTTCGATAGGCCTCGGCTTCGATATCATCTTTCACATAGGTGGAAAGCGCGTATCCCTGCGGGCAGGAAAAGTTCTTCGGGAAAGGAATGAACATGTAAGACGCAGAAGATGTTTCATAGGAATAGCACGGCTTTACCGACTGACTCTCCAGATCGTAAACGTAAAGATGGTTTCCGTTATCCGACAAAAGCCACATCAGAAGCGTGCCATCCGGGCCGACCAGACAGGGTACGGCACTTCCGCTGTAAGTCGTTTCCGACCAGGTGAATCCGGAAGGGATATTGGAAAGCGTGCCCTTATCAAGGATCGTGTATGTCGAGCCGTTGCTCTGGATCAGCGGATACGGCATCGGTGTCGGCGTCGGCGTGCCACGGGTCACTACGATCTTATATGTCTTTGTGTCACCGTTTTCCGCAGTGACAGTGATCTTCACCGTGTTCTCACCGGGCTGAAGATTATTCTGCACGCCATTGAGCGAGACCTTGGCCTTCGAATCTTCAGCAGTCGCGGTAACCGCGATGGAAGTCGCTGAATCGTTGACTGTAGCAGTATAGTTCAGTGTATCCTTCGAAAATGCCGGAGACAGGGTTCCCGGGGATACGGAAAGGGCACTTAAGTTACAGTTGTCGGAAAGCTGGACCGGTGCGCCGACATTTACATTTGCCGAAGCGCCTGTGCTGTAGCTGACAAGACCGTCGAGGCTGGAAACTTCCAGGCTTACCGAAACAACGCTCGAACCTTCTTTCAGGCATTTGGCGTCGATCACGACGATCGTCGAATCCGAAACAATGTTGCAGTTATAATCCAAAAATGTATTCGCGCCTTTTGAAAAGTTCGAGGAAGCATAGTTGCCGGCGCGGATATCTGTGATCTCGAGATAACTGCTGTCTACGCTGACGCTTCCGTTAAATCCGCCATACGGACCTTCCCCGCTCACCTTTACGGATAAGCTTATGGTCTTTCCGACTTCTGCTTTTCCGCTCATCATGAGAACCGTGGTCACATCTTCTGCCTGATCTGCTGCCATCGCAGGAAACATCGCCGAAGTCAGCATCACCACAGCCGCGGTTAGGATTCCTATTCCTTTTCGAAATGCACTTTTCATCTTAGCCATCTCCTTTTATTGAACAATCGGTGCGGTCTGCAGGATATGTCTTACGATCACTGTCAGATCCGCCGAATTTACTTTTCCGTCTTTATTGGCATCCGAAGCCATCGTACCGGAAGCGGACAAAGATCCGTCCCCAAGGATGTAGTGGGTGATCAGGGTCAGGTCCGCGGAACTGATATTTCCATCTCCGTTACTGTCGCCTCGGATAAACAAAGTACCTGTATATACGGAAGCACCGGCTCCGTCGAGAACGATGAACATATCACCGGTCGCCACTTTAGACGCCGGGTCTTTTGCCGCACCGTTCATATTCACATAAGAAAGAGTATACCCCTCATTCATCAAGAACATAGAAAGAAGCTGTTCTACTGTCGTATCCGGAGCGATACCGCTATAGTATGTTCCCGTTGCTACAAGAGGTACAGTAAAGTAATTCACAGGTGATTCGAGATCTCGTGCAACATTGATCACGTAATTTCTCGTCGATCCGTTCTGCGCCGTAACGACGATCGTGATCTGATTCACGCCGTCTCCGAGCGAGACAGCGCCTGCACCGCTGACAGATGCTTTCGAAGAAACAGTCTGCGCCAGTACATTTACACTGGTACATGTCGGCGGAACGACAAGCGAATACTGCGTATCGGAAAGAGCATCGAACTCAGGTGTCAGGACATAGCCTTCTACCGAAAGCTGGGACAGGCAGTTATTCGGGTTTCCGCTTTGCTTCGGAAGCGAACACGGAGTATCCGGCATATTCTGATAAACAGGGATCGTAAAGACGATCTCCGTATCAAGGATTCCGGCACGGGAATAGGCCGTAAACATCTTCTTCGACTCACCGGCCGCGCCCTGAATATTCGTCATATACTGGTGTTTGCCATACTGGCTCGAAGTCTTGGGATTGACGTTGAAACGCATCAGATAGATCGAGTTCTGTCCGATGGCGATATACTGGCTGGCAATAAAGATACTGCCTCCGCAGATCGCGCGGTACGGGGTCGTCCAGGGAATCAGGATCGAGCTGTTCAAGTTCCCGTCCGATGTACCGTTCTTGGCAAAAGTAAGACCTTTGGCGATCGGATCCGCAGATGAATATGCGCCGATATTAAAGTAGTTGTAGTAACCGGCAAGAGAACCGTTGTTTCCACTTGTGGAACCACTTCCCATACTGCCTACTTCCTGCAGGCACTTGGAAGCAAGGAAAACAGGATTGGCACCGGAAAGCTCCGCCGCACGCACAAAAGTCTGCGCATAGGTCACCTGTTCCGCCTTCATGTTCGTGATCGTGCCGGACTGCATGAATGTTCCGTTCAAAATGCACTGTACCGATTCGATCGGCTGCGATTCCGGGATATATGAAAGATCGGCAAACTGGAATACATACTGTTCGTTAAGCATATTACGTGGATCGAGATAATACTCGACAACACTTCTGGCTGCATTGACCCACGTCTGACCGTCGTAAACGATATAAGTATCCGTTCTCCAGTCATAGGCAAACGATTCCGTTGATTTCCAGGCATCGTTCGCCGAATTCGTGATCAGGCTGACACCAACCTGAGACTCAAGATTAACGGTCTCCTGGAAATCACGATTAACATTCAGCGCGCGGAAATGCCAGGCAGGATGTGCCTGGTGCATGACACGAAGATAAGATTTATAGCTTTCAGGGAAAGAAGCGATTTCTTTTTCAAATTCATCGTCCGACGGATCGCCGGAATCCTTACTTAAGAAAGAATCTACGATATAGCCCGTCTTTGACGAACCCGAAATGCTAAAAACGATCTTACACCAGAGAGTCTGACCGGAAGGATCCGATGTCAGCTCGACCACCTCACAGGCGGTCACTCTGGTGCCTCGATCGAGTGTTGCGATAATATTCGTATTTACTGTGCCTGCTGCGTCACGGATATTTGCCTGACCCACACACACAGTAGCATTACCGGCTGCATCGTCCAAGTCCGCCCGCACAAGTGCTTCAGCGGGACAATTGAACAGGATGTAGCCGATAATGACTATCACAGCCAAAAGCCGCGTTGTGTGATTGTTATAACTGTACTTCCACAGTTTGTCCATAACAAAGCCTGCTTTCCCATATAACTATACAATTTAATCTTAGCAAGGCTTTGTTTTATACAGATTACAGAAATATCACATCTTAGATGTCGCCACGTACGATACCGTACTGGTTGCAGATCGCCTGGAATTCAGCACATCCGGCGAATGCCTTCATGACGTCTTCTCTGCTGGTGCCCTTGATGAGCATCTGGAGCCAGTAGTTGAATCCGTCCGCTTCAGGAGTTCTGCCCATGAATGTTGTATAAAGTCTTCTCAGGAATTCTTCGTTCGAAGCATTCAGATTCTGGAACTCAGGCAGTGTGAAGAACAGACTTGCAGCCTGATAACCTGTCGCATCCGCATTTGTCAGTGCCAGAGACCAGTAAGCGAGACCATCTGCTTCCGGCTCTCTTCCAAGGCAGCAGGTATAAAGACGTGTTGCAAACTTTGTCGCATTCTTCGACGGAACAGTTGCTTTGTGGTAGATCGCACCGGACTTAACGCCATAAGTTGCGCAGATGTTGCACCACTCAACAGACTCGATGAAATCATTTACCAGATCGATCTTCGGAGATCCGGATGCCAGACGGCCCAGCCAGTAAGCCTTACCATCTGCTTCGGACTCACGGCCGAAGAATGTCTGATACAGTACTTCTACGAACTGATCGTCCGGGAGGTTTCTGTTCATGAACTCAGGAGCATCCAGCAGGAAGAATCTTGCACAGTCCGCACCGGTAAAGCCCTTGTTCACTACCTGATCACACCAGTACGCTTTTCCATCCTGCTCAGACGGACGTCCGAGTGCAACCGTATAAAGACGCTCAACAAACTCTTCAAAGGTTACTTCCTTCTCCGGTTCTTTGCCCGGTTCAGGCTGCGGTTCCGGAACGATCGGATTTGTTGCAGGCTGGATCAGTTTGTTCTCAACCTTGCTGAAAGTAGTGGAAGATCTAGATGAAGTTTTACCTGTACCATAGTAGAGCCAGCCATTATCTACATCAAAATGATAAATCACACTATGAATAGAAACATCTACACCAACAAGCTCTTCTGCTGTATACATCGTCTCAACAGGGTAATCTGCATTGGCCAGATCGATATACATAATGCAATCATTTCCATTAAAGATCAAATAGTGTTCATATACCTCAGAGTGGCTGTAAGTAGAATTCAAGTAGTTATTCGAAAAAACACCCTTATCGCCCAGATTTGCGATGACGATTTCCGGGCCGTTTTCCAAACTTGCCGTATGCATAACATCTGTTGTTCTGGAATTTGCGTTCCCCTTACAGTAGTACCATCCGCCATTATACGCAGTGATCATGCTATCGATACCGTGCCAGAGAGCATTATCAAATCTGGTAGCAGTAACAAAACCAGCCGGAAGCTGAAAAGGCTCCGAATGTTTCTTGGCAGTCAATGTAGCATCATTAACAAGGAAGTAGTCATGCTCAACTCTTCCGAGAATATCTTCTTCCGCATCATCTTCAGCTACATCAATATAATAGTAATCATTGCCGATTTTAACGAGCGTCCAAACATCAAATCTATGTTCATCCGATACAGAATAGATTTCAAAACCTGCCGCACGCATAAGATAAATGTAAGCAGGAACGATACCTCTTTCTGTCGCACAACGATCGATCAGAGCACCATAGATTAAATCTCTGTAATCACCTTCATAACCATGTTCTACATAGTTGGCAAGCCAGTCATGCAGAACAAGCGCTCTTTCATAATCGGTCATATAAGGCTTAATGTTCGAAAGTGCAAGCTTTGAAACATCATTGATTTTCGCCATGATCGAATCCACTTCCGCAGTAGAAAATCTATAGTTCACAGAAAGAGTCTTATATACACCATCAATTGCAAAAAGTCCTAAGTTTCCGACAGCAAACAGCTCCGGGTTATTGTCACTGATCAGATGGATATCATCGAAGAAACCGTCGGATTCACCATATGGAAGTCCGAATTGAGAGATATCGATCTTCGCATTATGAGCCAACAGGTTTCTTTCAATATAATCAGCAATCTGATCATTGATCACCTGATACTTATAAATCAGCTGACCATCCTCGATCGCATACTCGTACCCATGATTCTCATCAGCATCACAGTACTCATAGATTTCAGAATCGTCATCCGAGTCAGCTCTTACTTGCTTCGATACCATTCCCGGCATGGAGATGATAAAGGAGAAAGCTAAGCTGATACATAGAATGACTGAAAGTAGTTTTGATTTGTGCATAATCATTCCTCCATGCAAAATAATGTAAAGATATATTAACACATGGTAAAAAACCATGAAGATTGAATTATGGAAATTCACCTTCAGTTCACACGAAATACAAAAAGGACCGCTTCGACGAAGCAGTCCTTGTTATTCTCTGGTGGCTCACTGGAGGCTCGAACTCCAGACCCCTTGATTAAAAGTCAAGTGCTCTACCTACTGAGCTAGTGAACCATATGGCTGGGGTAGCAGGATTCGGACCTACGAATGCGGGAGTCAAAGTCCCGTGCCTTACCGCTTGGCTATACCCCAGTATCTTCCTTCCGGAATAAAAGTGGGGTGGGATATGGGAGTCGAACCCATGACCTCTTGTGCCACAAACAAGCGCTCTAACCAACTGAGCTAATCCCACCAAGGTCTTTCCCAAAAGGCACTACGAAATTATAATGTTTTCCGCTATAAAATGTCAAGCACTATTTTCAACAATTCCACCGTTTCTATACCCATGCCGTTCTTGTTGGTGTATAATGCTTCTACATTAAACTAAGAGGTAAACTTTATGGATCAGATCAATGAGAATCAAATCAAGGAAGCATATATTACTCTTCCAAAAGGATATATCGCGAACGGCGTGCACGCCGGTCTGAAGCCGAACGGCAATCCGGACCTTGCATTTATCGCTTCAAAAACGCCTGCCAACGTAGCCGGCGTATATACTTCGAACCTGGTAAAGGGTCACTCCCTCACCCGTTCCATCAGCATCATCCGTTCCCAGAAGACGGTTCGCGGCATCGTGATCAACAGTGGTAACGCGAACGCCTGTGTCGGCGAAGATGGTGAAAAGGATGCCGAGGAGATGGCCAAGTGTGCTGCTTCCGTCATCGGAGCGGAGTCCAAGGATATCCTCACCGCCTCTACCGGCGTTATCGGTTCTCGCCTTCCGCTCGATAAGCTTACCGCTGCGATCCCGGATCTTGTAAAGAACGCGTCTTCTTCCGAAGAATGCGGACATCTGGCCGAGCGCGCCATCATGACTACAGATACCCAGCCCAAAGAAGTCGCCGCTACGGTCAACATCTTTGGAAAAGAGATCACGATTGCCGGTATCGCCAAGGGTTCCGGCATGATCCATCCGAACCTGGCTACCATGATCAGTGTATTTACCACGGATGCCAATATCAGTCAGGACGTACTTCAGTCCATGATCAGCGCAAACGTAAAAGATACATATAACCGTGTATCCGTTGATGGTGATACTTCCGTATGCGATATGGTCGTCATCCTCGCAAACGGCGCAACCGAAACACCTGAGATCAAAGCCGGTTCTGAAGAATACGATGTCTTTAAGGAAGCATTCCACGCACTCTGCATCGATCTTGCCAAGATGATCGCTTCCGATGGTGAAGGTGCTTCCAAGCTAGTAGAAGTCGAAGTAAACGGAGCAAAGACATCAAACGACGCTTATCTCTGCGTACTTTCCATCTGCCGCTCTCCGCTTTGCAAGACTGCGATCTTCGGTCAGGATGCAAACTGCGGACGTTTCATCACGGCACTCGGGTATTCCGGCGCAGATATCGATCCGAACAAGATCAGCATGTTCCTGAGCGGACTTCCGGTATATGAAAAGGGCGTAGCGCTTCCCTTCGATGAGGATGTCGCCAAAGAAAAGCTTTCCGAGCACGATATCCTTATCCGTATCGAACTGAACGACGGAGAGTATAACGACAGAATGTGGACATGCGACTTTACATATGATTATGTAAAGATCAACGCCAGTTACCGTTCCTGATCAGGCAATCTTTCCACCTACGCTGGCTCCGGTATTGAATCCGAAGCAGGCGCAGCAGATCAGATCTACCACAAACAAGACGCAAAGTACCGCAGCCGCGATATATTGCGTCTTTTTTGCGAAGCGGTTTACGAATCGGCTGATGGCCGGTGCGGCAACATATACGCCAAAGAGACCGCCGATACCAAACGCCAGAAGGCCGGCAAGGCAGATACGTCCGTTGACGTTCATGAACATCTTCTTATAATCCCAGTAAGATGAGTTAAAGATAAACTCGAGCGCAAAGCTGGCAAGGTACTCCAGGATGGCACAGATGACCATCGTCATACCGAAGAGCTTGAGCTTATTATCTTTGAAACGGCTCAGAAGGATAACGATCGCCAGTCCGCCAAAGCCATAGATCGGGATCCACGGACCGTACATCGTTCCTCGATTAACGAGAACATGGCTGTTTACGAATTCATAGCTGACTTCCCAGATCCAGCCGATCAGGCAGAAACAGAAAAACAGAAATACGATATCCGTCGGGCTGTAGTCAAAACGGAATCTTCCTTTCTTATGTGCTGTCGTTGTATTAATATCTGCAAGAACATATTCCGGGCTCTCGATTTCCGAGATGATATTCTTCTTCTGACGGTTTGCCTTCTTCACATAAGGCGCATCGGCAAATGCTTTTTCCGGAAGCATCGACGTATCTACATCGGCGCGGTTACGAAGCGTGAAGTAGAACTCGACGCCCAGCTGCTGAGCCAGAGGGGTTGCAACCAGAAGGCCTGCGAATGGGATGATCTGAAGAATCCAGATGTAAATGAAGGACAGATCCGTCAAAAACATCTTCCACTTATATCCCCGGGTCATCTGCTTAGAAAGTTTTTTCGCTTCCCGCCACTTCAGATTCGGGTTTTCCGCAAGAATATAGGAAACCATCGAGTATTCGTAGGTCTTGATGATACCCGGAATAAAAAAGAGCATGCTCCAAAGGAAGATGGAGATGTTATAACAAAGCATCACTCGGATCAGGTTCGGAATATTACTCAAGTGCAACGGTGCCATAACACGGCGCATGCGCACTTCTTTCTGCTGGCGGAACTCCATACAGTAACGGCAAAGACCGATCAACAATACATTCTGGATAAAGAACTTCAGGAAAAGAATGACGATCGCGATCAAAGCCAGGTTCGCAAAGACTTCTCCGGGATTTCTTTGAAAATATGCCGCATTGGCAGAAAGTGCACGAATGACCCAGGAATTACCCGAAGCCATTTCATCTACAAGCGTACCCACGCTTTCACGATCTTCTTCATCGGCTTTCGACATGAGTTTCGAATCCAGAACAAACTGCTTGAGGTATTCCACGTTCTGATCGAAGCGTTCATCCTTATATCCGATCATCTTATCGAAATAGCTGTAGGCCAGATCGATACCTGAACTCTGAAGCGGGTTCAGCGCACCGATAAAGTTGAAAAAGAAACATACCAGGACCAGCCACAGCCATGGTTTCCAGCCTTTGTGAAATACCGTGTCCCAGGCATACTTACGAATCTGTTTAAAGTCCCAGACATTGTTTTCTTTATTCTTCTTCGCCATCTTCCCGTTCTTTCACTTTAAACGTGAACTCATCCTTCTTGAAATCCACTGTAACGGTTTCCGCTTTGGCAAGTTTACCCATCAGGTACATATCGGCAAGCGGATCTTCCAGTTTTCTCTGGATCGTCTTGCGAAGCGGTCTGGCGCCGTACTTCGGATCATATCCTTCTGCCGCCAGCTGATCTTTCGCCGCATCCGTAACGGAGAGCTTAACATTCTTCTCCGAAAGCTGACCTGAAACTTCTTTAAGCATCAGATCAACGATCTGACGGATCTCTTCCTTCGAAAGCTCGTTAAAAATGACGATCTCATCTACACGGTTAAGGAATTCCGGACGGAACTGCTCTTTCAGTGCAGACTGAACACGGTTCTCCAGTGCGGTCTGACTGTCCGCTCCGAATCCGAAGCCGTTCGCCTTCAAAGAAGTACCGGCGTTCGAAGTCATAACGATAATCGTATTTTCGAAATTCACGACGCGGCCGTGGCTGTCTGTCAGACGACCATCGTCAAGGATCTGCAGCATGATGTTGAATACATCCGGATGCGCCTTCTCGATCTCATCGAAGAGGATAACGGAATATGGCTTTCTTCTGACTTTCTCCGTCAGTTGTCCGCCATCATCATAGCCGACATAACCCGGGGCGGCACCGATGAACTTCGTGACCTCCCACTTTTCCATATACTCAGACATATCGATACGGATCAGGGCATCTTCTCTGGCAAACATCGCCTCAGCCAGTGCTTTAACCAGCTCCGTCTTACCAACGCCGGTAGGACCAACGAAGATGAACGAAGACGGCTTATGCTTCTTTCCGAAACCGGAACGATTTCTACGGATCGCACGGGCCAGTGCATTTACCGCTTTCTCCTGACCGATCACGCGTTCATGGAGACGATCTTCAAGTTTCAGCAGGCTCTCGGATTCAGATTCCGAGATACGCTGTACAGGAATCCCCGTCCACATCTCGATTACACGGGACACATCGTCGCAGGTAATAATCGTAGGAACAAGCTGGTTTTCCAGGGACTCGATCTCCTTTTGCAGACGAAGAACTTTCGACTTCTTCTCTGCCTGCTGTTCATAAAGATGCTCATTTTCGATCTCTTCAGGAGTGGCGGACATCTCGATACGTGTCTCGATCGCCTTTACTTCCTTATCCATCACCGTATATTCGGCTTTCAGTTTTTCCAGATTGACCAGACGTACTTCTTCCAGATTTGCACGGGAACCGGACTCGTCAAGAAGGTCGATCGCCTTATCCGGAAGATAACGGTCTGTGATATAACGGGATGACATACGTACGGCATGCTCGATCACATCATCTGGATACGTCACGAAATGATGCTTCTCATAGTAATCACGGATACCTTTAAGGATCTCGATACTGTCTTCGATAGACGGTTCATCGACAATTACTTTCTGGAAACGTCTCTCCAGCGCGGAATCCTTTTCGATATGACGGCGGTATTCATCCAGCGTCGTCGAACCGATCACGCGGATCTGTCCCTTTGCCAGAGCCGGCTTCAGAATATTTGCAGCGTTCATCGCACCCTCGGCATCGCCGGCGCCCATGATGTTATGCATCTCATCGATAACGAGGATCACGTCCTGATTCTCGCTTGCTTCATCTACCACATTCTTCATGCGGCTCTCAAACTGACCACGGAACTGGGTTCCGGCAACCATGCCGGTCATATCCAGAAGATAAACAGACATGTTCAAAAGCTTCTGCGGGACTTCTCCATTTGCGATCTTAACCGCAAGGCCCTCTGCGATAGCAGTCTTACCGACACCCGGCTCACCGATCAGGGCAGGATTGTTCTTCGAACGGCGGTTCAGGATCTGAACGACACGGTCGATCTCCTTCTCTCTTCCGACAAGACGGTCGATCTTACCTTCTCTTGCCAGCTGAGTCAGATTCGTACCATACTGCTCGAGGAATTTCTTCTTATTCTTCTTTGTCTTCGAGCCCTTGCGGCGTTCTTTCTCTTTTCCGAGATGGAGAAAGCCGAGATTCGACTCATTTTCATCATCATCATCGGAATCATCACGACGTCTTCCCAAACCGAAAGGAAATCCACGGGATCTGGAATCATCTTTTTCAGGAAGCTCCGCTTCAAAAGGAAGATCATCTTCGCCATCAGGCAGATCCGGAAAATCCTCATCCAGCATATCATCATCCAGCTGCATGGGATCGTTGACCAGCATCTTGAAAAGCTCTTCCGGATTTGCCGACTGGGCACCGGACATCAGGCGGTTCAGACGTTCTGTCACTTCATCGATGTTGTCATCGTTAATACCGGCAGCCGAGAACATCTCCTCGATCCCGCCGATTCCGGTCTCATATGCACACTTGATGCAAAGACCTTCGTTGATGCGCTCATTGTTTTCAAACTTGGTGGTGAAAACAACAGCCACATTTTTCTTACATATCGTACAAAGACTCATTTTTCTCTTTCCTTACTCTTCTTCGAGCGGTTTTCTCCTTCTTCTGGGCTTCGGACCCACAGCGATCTCCATCGCTTCACGCTCGAGTTTCTTATCGTGTTCTTTCGTCGAGACCGGTTTTCCCTTCTTCATTCTTTCGCGGGTGGTAAGCAGAACTGGCTTGAGGAATTCTCCGGTAAATGAACCGGGAACCTTGCACACTTCTTCAGGGGAACCCTCAGCAATGATGGTACCACCTTTGTCTCCACCCTCCGGTCCGAGATCGATGATATAATCCGCCGTCTTGATCACGTCAAGATTATGCTCGATCACTAAAACAGTATTACCATTTTCGGCCAGGCGGTTCAAAATGTCAACCAACTTATGTACATCAGCGATGTGAAGGCCGGTCGTCGGCTCGTCCAGAATGTAGAAAGTACGGCCTGTACTGCGCTTACTGAGCTCGGTCGCAAGTTTTACACGCTGCGCCTCACCTCCGGACAGCTGGGTGGCCGGCTGACCGAGTCGGATATAGCCCAGACCCACTTCCGAAAGCGTTGTCAGTTTAGACGCGATACGCGGCACGTTCTTAAAGAACTCCAGTGCCTCATCAACTGTCATCGCAAGCACATCCGCGATATTCTTACCCTTATACTTTACCTGAAGCGTCTCACGGTTATAACGTTTTCCCTTACAAACATCGCACTTTACGAAAACATCCGGCAGGAAATGCATCTCGATGCGGTTCACACCGTCACCGGAGCATGCCTCACAGCGTCCGCCCTTTACGTTAAAGCTGAATCGTCCATTCTTATAACCACGCGCCTTCGCATCCGGTGTATTGGCATAAAGCTCACGGATCAGGTCAAAACAACCTGTATAGGTAGCCGGGTTCGATCTCGGACTCTTACCGATCGGAGACTGGTCGATCGCGATGACCTTATCAAGATGCCCGACGCCTGTGATCTTATCGCAAAGACCCTTTGCTCTTCTGGCACCATTGAGATCGGAAGCCAGGCGCTTTAAGATGATTCCGTTCACCAGAGAACTCTTTCCGGATCCGGATACACCCGTGACACAGGTAAAAAGACCAATCGGAATCTTCACGTCGATATTCTTCAGGTTATTCTCCCTCGCGCCAACAACCGTCAGATAACGGCCATCCGGCTTTCTTCTTGAAAGCGGCACCGGGATAAACTTCTCACCGGACAGATACTGACCGGTTACGGATTCCGGGATCTTCATGATCTCATCTGCCGAACCCACTCCGATGACAAAACCGCCGTGCTCACCTGCCCCCGGTCCCATATCGACGATAACATCCGCGGCTTTCATCGTATCTTCATCATGCTCTACGACCAGAACCGTATTTCCCAGGTTCTTCAGTTTCTGCAGAGTATTCAAAAGGCGGTTATTATCTCTCTGATGCAGACCGATCGAAGGTTCATCGAGAATATAAAGCACGCCGGTAAGGCTGGATCCGATCTGTGTGGCCAGACGGATTCTCTGAGCTTCACCACCGGAAAGCGTGGAAGCACCACGGGAAAGTGTCAGATAGTCCAGACCGACATCCACCATAAAACCGAGTCTTGCCAGGATCTCTTTCAGGATCGGCTCGGCGATTCGCTTATCTCTATTTCGAAGAGTCAGACCCTGCAGATGACGGATACACTTCCGGATCGGCATATTCGTCACTTCATAGATATTCTTTCCGCCCACGGTGACAGCCAGTGCCTGCGGATTCAGTCTTGCACCATGACAGCTGTCACAGTCATGCGTCGTCATATACTGCTCGTAATGCTGCTTGATCTCTTCCGTAGAGGCTTCACGGCTTCTACGTTCAACACTGTGCACGACGCCTTCCCAGGAATTCATATAAATGCCGTCACGATGGAAGACACTGTTTGATGTGTCGATGATCAGCTTCTCCCCGCCGTTTCCGAAAAGGATAATGTCCTGGATCTTCTTCGGCAGCTTATTCCACGGCGTATCAAGCGAGAACTCATATCTGGCAGATAATGCTTCGATAAATGCACGTCCCCAGCTCTTCGGATCGTCAAACTTCCATCCGGCCGTCTGGATCGCGCCTTCGTTGATCGAAACTTCCGGATTCTGTACGCAAAGCTCCGGATCCACATTTGTATGCGAGCCGAGACCGGAACATTCCGGACAAGCTCCATACGGATTATTGAAAGAAAACATTCTCGGCGAAAGTTCTTCTACGCTGATTCCGCAATCCGGGCAAGAAAGTTTCTGGGAGAAAAGCACTTCCGAACTGGTATAGGTACGGTCGCCATTTTCATCTTCCTGCGGAACCTGGATCTCAACAAGAAGAAGTCCGTCTGCAAGTTTCAGAGCCGTCTCACAGGAATCGTTCAAACGTGAACGGGATTCTTCACGAACGGCCAGACGGTCGACGACCACTTCGAGATCATGCTTCTTATTCTTATCGAGAGCGATATCCCCTTCATCGAGCTCGTACATGATTCCGTCGATACGGACACGTGCATAACCGCTCTTTCTGTAATCTTCGATCTGCTTGGAAAACTCACCTTTTCTTCCACGGACAACAGGAGCCATCAGGATCAATCTTGTGCCTTCCTGATATGCCATCAGCTGTTCGATGATCTGGTCGATCGACTGCGACTGGATCTCACGTCCGCACTTATAGCAGTGCGGCACACCGATGCGTGCATAAAGAAGTCGGAAATAATCATATACTTCCGTAACCGTACCAACAGTCGATCTCGGGTTGCGGCTGGTCGTCTTCTGGTCGATCGCGATCGAAGGAGACAATCCGTCGATGCTGTCAAAGTCCGGTTTTTCAAGCTGACCCAGGAACTGTCTGGCATAAGACGAAAGCGACTCTACATATCTTCTTTGTCCCTCCGCATAGATCGTATCGAAAGCAAGCGATGACTTACCGGAACCGGAAAGTCCTGTTATCACAACGAAATTATCTCTTGGGATATCCAGGTTGATATTCTGAAGGTTATGTTCTCTTGCCCCACGAATGCGGATGTAGTCGTTCATAGTTGTCTCTCTTTTCTATAAAGAATATATGTTCTATTTCTGTAGTATAACCTATTTCTTTTATAAAGTATACAGGCATAATTACGATTCGTCTTGAAGTCTTTTTTGATATTTACGAAAAAACAACTTGCCACGCTGAATATCTTATGGTATGATTTTTCATGCACTTAGAAAGTGTGTGGTGACTTGGCCCTATGGTCAAGCGGTTAAGACGGCGCCCTCTCAAGGCGCAATCAGGAGTTCGATTCTCCTTAGGGTCACCACAAAAGGGCTGTTCCGGATTTCCGAAACAGCCTTTTTCATTCCTCTTATTTTTTCTGAAATCTTACTTTTCGTCCTTACCGGAAGAAGACTCCACGTTATTGTTCTTCGGAGTAGATACATTGGAACGGATCGGGCGATATGCCTGAGCAGCTCCTACGACCGGCTTTTGCAGATATCCGTTCTTCACTTCCGGGGCGGGTTCATCAGAAACTTTCGTATCCGCACCCTTTCGATCCTTGACTCGATCGATCAGCGGAACGATCGGAACAAAGTTTCTGCAGATATCGACAAATGCCATATCACGCTTAGCAAGAGCACTATAGCGCAGGTAAACCACAATAACCGTTACCAGAAGAAGTGCGAAGATGATAAAGAATGAATAATCTTCTTTCTGCTTCCACGGAACAGAAGTTACACCGGCCTTCGCCTGATCTCTCGGAATTGTGAACTTTGTTGTCGTCTCTTCAGTAGTCTCGTCTACCTGACCGGCGGCAGCAGCAGTTGTTTCATCTGATGCTACAGGCGCTGTCGTTTCAGACGGTTCTTCCGGATCAACAACAGAAGTATCCGAAGGATCCGTTTCCGAAGCTTTCGGAGTAGGTGTTACGCTCGACGACGGAACGGTAGTTTCTGACGGATCAGGATTCGCCACACTCGGCGCAGTCGTAGTAGGCTCTACCGGAGCAGGTACGACCTGACTGTTAGGATCTGTTGTCGTTGTCTGAGACGGATTCGTCTGATTATCAGACGGCATCGGCTCTACCGGATCGGTCTGGGAAGCTTCAGGCGTCTTTGTTGTCTGAGATGGCTCAGTCGGCTGAGTAGCCTCCGTCTGCTTAGTCGGATCTGCCGGCTTGGCAGGGTCAGCAGGTTTTGCCGGATCTTCCGGTTTTCCGGGATCTGCCGGTCCTCCGGCACCAGGACCACCCGCACCCGGGCCGCCTGCACCAGGACCACCTTCACCGGGTCCTTTGCCAGGATCCGGATACTCGACCGAGATCGAGGAAACAGAAGCATTTATCCCGCGGATATTTGTACCTGAGATATACACATCGTAGTTTCCGTTGGCTTTACCGTTCTTTCCTGTGATCAAGAAAGTAAAATGATCTGATCCATCACCGGATAAAAAAGAAATACCGCTTCCGCTCGAACCTTCATAATTGACTTCATTGACGTCGAACTTTACTGTTACAGTAACGCTCGCATTCTCTTCACAGCCACTTATTTCAATACGGAAACTTCCATTATCTGCATCACTCTTACAATTCTTGATGGAGGCCTTCGCGTCAGCATTTACATGAAAAGCAAACATAAATACCAGCATAAAAGCCAGTATAAATACCGAAGACAAAGCAATTGATATTTTACGTTGTTTACTTCGTACCATAATTATCCCCCTACAAAGCATACATCCATAAAAAATATATACATTTCACCCTCATAATACCAAAAGCCCTGCAAGATTTCAAATCAAGCAGGGCTTATATGGTCAAATATCAAATTCCATTATAAACGAGGAATTACGACTTATTGCTGTCTCCTCCGCGGCGTTTCTCCCAGATCGGTTTCGACTGTTCCGAGTTAGACTTGATCGGACGATACTGCTGAGAATTTCCGGTAGAAGGTTTCTGGAGATAACCATTCTTCGTGATCGGCTTTTCATCCTTCGTCGAAGAACTTCCACTACCGTTCTTATTTGCTTTTCTCTTCTTTCTCGTATCCTGGAAATCCTCGAAGAAATCAATGATCGGAGAGATCGGGAAGAAGTTTTTGCAGATATCCGCGAACTTCATATCTTTCTTAGCCAGGTAGCTATAACGCAGGTAAGCACAGATGATAAGCGCGAAGATAACCGCAAACCAGATGTAGAAACTGTAATCCTGCTTCTGCTCTTTCCATGCAGATGCAGCTGCAACGGAAACAACCGGCTGAGTAACTCTCGGGATCGTTACCTTTGACGATTCAGAAGTATCGGATGTTTCATCTGAAACAGGACCTGCAACTGGCTCTGTCGTACTTTCGGTAGTCGTCACTTCCGTAGTCGTCTCAGTTGTGGTTTCAGTCGTTGTCTCTGTAGTCGTTGTTTCTTCCGGAGTCGGTGTCGGCTCTTCAGTCGGAACAGGAGTTGCTGTCGGTTCCGGTGTTGCCGTTGGCTTCGGAGTTGCTGTCGGCTTCGGTGTGGCCGTCGGTTTCGGAGTCGCTGTCGGCTTCGGTGTTGCCGTCGGCTTCGGAGTCGTTGTCGGCTTCGGTGTAGGCGAACCACTCGGCTTCGGAGTCGGAGAGGTTGTCGGCTTCGGTGTAGGAGTCGGTGTGTCAGTCGGCGGAACCGGTGTCGGATCAGACGGAACCGGTGTCGGGTTGGTCACCGTATAACGCGGTGAGTTAGCAACCAGTGTCGCATCAACAGAAGCATCTGCACTGACCGCAACCGTTACGCCGCTGATCGGAGAACCATCTGTAGTTTTTACACTTACACGGATCATCGTGCCGTCTACGCTGGCTGAAACAGAACAGGAATTACCTGTAGCCTGGCTGGCACTTACATTACTGAGGGTCAAATCCGCACTCCAGTCTACCGGAGATGCTACGACAGAAACGCTCGCACTGTCAGCTTCACCATTACCCGGAATCGAAACCGTGGTAAATACGCCGACCAAAGTCTTGTCATTTGCACTCAGTGGTTTTGCAGCAACTGCAAACATGCAAGTAACAAGAAGTGCACAGCTTAATAAGACACCCCAAATTCTACGCACACGGGAACTTCTCATAGTTACCCCTCCCATCTGATTCCGAGAAAATCTATACCCGGAACCTCTAGCCTTAATATATTAGATGGAAAATCCAAATGCAACAAAAAATTGTTTTTGTAAAAGATTGTTCATTAAATCTTTTCAAGCACATAAAATTCTTGCTCATTCGATCTCCGTCATAACACTTTTGTACGCCGGTCGGATGATCTTGTTCATTCCGATCAGTTCCTCAATACGGTGCGCACTCCAGCCCACGATGCGTGCCGTAGCAAATAACGGTGTGTAAAGCTCCGGCGGAATATCCAGCATCTTATACACAAGACCGCTATAAAAATCTACATTCGGGCTTACACCCTTGAATATCTTTCTTGTCTCCGCAATCGCTTCCGGAGCCAACTCTTCCACGTTCTTATAAAGCAGGAAATCTCTTTCCATACCCTTTTCCTTCGCAAGCTGCTCAACAAAACCGTTCAGCACTTCTTCACGAGGATCACTCATCGAATATACGGCATGACCCATACCATAGATCAGTCCGCTCTTGTCAAAAGCTTCCTTTTTCAAAAGCTTCATCAGATAGTCTTTGACTGCGACACGATCTTCCCAGTCCGAAACGTGCTCTTTGATATCTTCCATCATCTGTACGACTTTGATATTCGCACCACCATGCTTCGGTCCTTTGAGCGAAGACATCGCAGCAGCCATCGCCGAATAAGTGTCGGATCCGGAAGAGGTAACCACACGAGTCGTAAATGTCGAGTTATTACCGCCGCCATGCTCCATATGAAGCATCAAAGCAACATCGAGAACCTTTGCTTCGAGCTCGGTATACTTCTGGTTCGGACGAAGCATGAGAAGGAAATTCTCCGCGGCAGACTTTCCTTTTCTGGGGCGGTGAATATACATGCTCTCATCGTTATCATAGTGGTTATAAGCATGATAACTGTAGACCGAAAGCATCGGATACTGAGCGATCAGCTGGATACACTGACGCAGACTGTTTTCTACAGAAGAATCTGTGGATTTGTCATCGTAAGAAGCAAGTGTCAGAACACTTCTTGTAATGGAATTCATGATGTCGTGACTCGGTGCTTTCATGATGACATCACGTGTAAAGTTTGTCGGCAGGCATCGGCACTCGTCCAGGATCGCCTGGAACTCGATCAACTGACTCTCGTTCGGCTTCTCACCGAAAAGCAGAAGATATGCGGTCTTTTCAAAACCGAATTCGTGATCGCCGAGTTCTTTGATCAATGTCTTGATGTTATATCCGCGATACCACAGTTCACCCGGGCACGGAACCTGTTTCTTGTCCGGACCGGATGTAAAAGATACGATCTTGGAGATCCTGGTAAGACCGGTAAGAACACCTTTACCGTTGATATCACGAAGACCACGATTTACGCCATACTTTTCGAACAGCGCGTCTTCGATTGTGTCGTTTTTGATGCATGTCGGCTTTTGGGTCGAAGAATATTTCGCAATCTTTTTAATATCCATTTGTGTTCCTCCCATCTCCTGAGGGATCTTTCGATTCGCCATTGAATCGGAAAAATCCGAAATATTCTTTTATTATATCACAAAAGATGTCAAAGGAAAAATTAGACTCAATGCTCCAGTGCCTTGTACTTCCACTTCCCGCTTCTGTAGCGCACAACACACACGATAGCCGTAAAGCCCCACGTCAATCCCGTCGTGATCCAGATGCCCCAGTAACCAAGCACCGGAATACGTGTAAGGATATTTGAAAAGAGAATACGGCAGACAACTTCTGTCAGACCATTGATCATAGCAAAGCCGGTATCGCCACAACCATTCAATACTGCACGTGGAACATAGATCATGCCGAGTGCAAAGTAGAACGGACTCGTGATCCGAAGTGCTGAAGCACCGAGTGCGATAACACTGGCTGCTTCTTCTTTAACGAAGATTCCGCAGATATATTTTCCGCCGAGGAAAAACAGAGGCAGCATGATCAGACTGAAAGCAAGAACGATAAGAGTTGCTTTTCGGAAACCTTCTACAACTCGCTCCTGCTTCTTCGCACCGATATTCTGTCCGGAATAAGATGTCAGCGCCATACCCAGCGAACCATATGGCTGCTGTACGAGCTGTTCGATACGTCCCGTGATCGTATATGCCGAAGCAACATCCGGACCGAATCCGTTTACGACAGCCTGCAGTGCGATGCAGGAAACGGCGATCATGGAATTCTGGATCGCAACCGGCGCGCCAAGTTTAAAGGAGTCACGGATCATGGAAAAATCAGGAATAAGATCTGATTTTTTCAGGCGGAAATAGCTGACCTTCATGTATGCGTAAATAATCGAAACGACAGCTGCGACGGCCTGCGCGATGATGGTCGCAAGTCCGACACCGACAACACCCATGTTGAAATAGATGACAAATGCCAGATCGAGGCTGACGTTGATGATACTGCTCAAGATGAGAAAATAAAGTGGCGTTTTTGAATCACCGACCGAACGAAGAAGTGCAGCCACTCCGTTATAAAACGCAACGCCGATAATACCTGCACAGGTAACTCGGAAATATGCGATGGAGTCGGCGATGTATTCTTGGGGAGTCTGGAGAAGACGAAGGATCGGACCTGCAAACAAAATACCGATCAACGTTACGATGATCGCAGAAGACGTCAGTACATAGATCGAGTTCGCGATGGTCTTCTTCAACTGCTGCTCATCTCCGGCGCCGAAATACTGGGATGCGATAACACCAATACCGACTGCCAGACCGGAGCTTAATGAGAAGAAAAGGAAATTCAGGGAACCACACGCACCGACTGCCGCAAGTGCATGAGCACTTACATAACGTCCTACGACGATAGAGTCCACCATGTTATAAAGCTGCTGGAAAAGATTGCCGATCAGAAGCGGCAACGTAAACTTCAGAATGTGTCGGGCGGGATTTCCCACCGTCATATCTGTCACATTTTTATTACTCATTTTCTCTATCCGAAAACCCATACGCCACTGTCCGGCGCATCTATACACTTACCAATCAATTCTTATCGCCATTAAATTATAAGTGAAGATATCGAAAACGCATATCGTGATTTTGTCCTGTTTTTGCACTAAAGTATCTTTTGTTCCCGCAGATAGTTTAGCAATCCTTCACAACCCATGACGCACTCGTCAAAGACCTCTGAGAAGCGTCCTGTATACCACGGATCGCTGACGTCTTTACCCGATCCGCAGAACTCCAGAAGTTTCCATATCTTGCCATCGCCATGTTCATGGCCGGTCATGCGCTCGATGTTGCGCATATTCATGGAATCCATTCCGATGATGAAATCGTACTCGTCATACTCCGAGCGGCGGAGCTGCCGGGCACGCTTGGTCGAAAAGTCAGTATACCGCGTCTTGCCAAGACCTCTTCTCTTCAGCTCGTCCCTGGCCGGCGGATATACCGGGTTTCCCACACCATTCCAGATCTCCTCCGTACTTGTCGCGCGGGACTCGATATGGAACCGGTCCTCGATTCCCCTTTTCTCTACCATATCCTTCAAAACAAACTCAGCCATCGGCGAGCGACAAATATTGCCGTGGCATACAAATAACACTTTAATCATCTTCCAACTCCCCGTATTTAAGCACTTTTTGAAGGTTCATTTCTTCTGTCCTGTCGAAAACACGCTTATAATATCTTCCAAACGCTGAATTCGGTGGGAATTACTTATATCCGCTCTCTTTGAGCAGTTCTGATTCTTTGGTAACTTCAGGTCTGAATAGTTTCATTTTTCAATTCTTTCTTTTCTGACGATCTCTATCGCCTTATTGATTTCTGCTGAAGATGCTTCAGATGAATAGAAATGAAGCAGTTTCATAAAATGCCGGCAGCCGCCTTCCGGATAGAAGTAATCGTCACTCAAGTAATCCGATGCAAGACAGATCAGGATCAATGGTTCACGGATCGTAGATTCAAAAGACAGCGTCGCTGCCTTTCTGAGCGCATCACCGAGCTCAAGTGTATCAAGTATGGAATTCGTCTTCTCGTAATGGCGGATCATCGTCTCGACAATCTTCTTGATGATTGCTTCCTCTTCCCATTTTTCCGGACCATACTGGATACTTTGACTGAACACATGATTCGTGTCCTTGATTGTTCCATTTGCCTCCTCAAGACGCAGCATCAGGTCATTGGACTTGTTCTCCGGCCGCATGTAGAGTTCCTCGAGAAAACTGACATACTCCTCCCGCGTAATACGTCCGACCATCCATAACAATGCATTTATATAAAGATTTTCTTTCATCTACCTCACCAACAACGCAATCCTTAGAAATTTGCCATCTTCCCCTAGAAGCATTATAACATCTCCGCTCGGGCAGAAAATAAACCCGGACTTTAAAATTCACAAAGAATCAATCAAGCGTATAAATATGTGCATATAAAAGGGCCACTGGGTTCACCAATGGCCTTATCCGTACTGAACTTTTTCGAAGTGTAAGGCGTATTTGGGGAGTATAGATACGTTTCTCGTGTTTAAAAGCCGAATGTTAGGATTTGCGGATTTGATCATGCTAATGCCGTGACATATAAATATCACCCTAATCATGCGCAAATCCACCCGGATATTTCAGATCACCAGTACCCCATGTGTTATATAACTATTTGTTAAACGGATTCGGATAATCTTTCGGTATGTGCCACGGACTCCCTGGCTTATCTTGTGTTATTCTTTCATCTTTGGTTTTCGGCACCAGTCAGCAACTTGACGTTGCTTAACTCCCCACTTCTCAGCTGCTTCTTTCGTTCCCATGTCAGCCATATTCAGAACCTCCAAAGGCTATTCGCTTAATATATTGATTCGGTACTCTTAAAGTTGAAGACCTTCCAATGTTCACAGATTAAGAAGATCAACATCCGCCTTAGCATTAGCAATATCTTTCTCATATCCAGTCATCGTAGACGCTAAGTCAGATAAACTTCCTGTTGGGCTTTTGAAGAAATCTGCATATGCCTTAACTTTAACATAGTATTCCTTCAGTTTTGCGTAATTCTCCGAATCACCATACTGTTCTGCCATCTCCTGCAAACTCTTTTGTGCCTCATCTAGGTTATTATCTAGCTGCGTGTATATTCCTTTATCATCAAGCACCCATTCAACAAACCAAATACAGTAGTTAAAATCCATATCGTAAAACTTCTCTGTATCATAGTCTCTGTCGGGGTATCTTGAAGTAAACGCTGCTTTGAGATCCTCCTCCTCTACATATGAAACGCTTAAACTCATTTTGAAAAAGAATGAAGACACCTTATCGTCCGCCCACTTCAAAGCATCATTTGAATCATAGACTCCAAAATGCCAAGCATCATAGATTGATTGCATATACATCGAACAAATGAATGAAGCGTTGTTAAGATTATCATATATACTTTTGGAGTTTTCACCTAAAACCTGTTTCTTATTATCTTCAAGAATCGCATCATAAGCTGTCCTGGCATCAACCAACTCTGCTCTATTCTCAACTTGCGCCTTCTCACTATCAGTAAGAACATTGTATAGTTTTTCCGCATTTTGAATTTTCTCACCGCTATCTGCTGATACTGTTCCGATGTCAGCAATAGCTGACTCTGCTGCTTTTACATCTTTATTCTTTCCTTTTCCACATGCACAAAGAGACAAAGAAATAGAAATAACCATGATCAATGAAACTACTCTTCTCATACGCACTACTTAAAATTTCATCTTTACGATGAAACTTATCGCCTCCTATTATAAAATTTCAGGAAGGTGTTATGAGTGCATTGTAAATGCACTCATATCCTGTTAAACGTAGTGTAACAGCGGCTTTCACAGTCTTTTTACATTTCGTTTACACATGTTTCATCCCATGAGCCTCTTCTTTTTCCATGATCTTTCTCCTGAGCTTTCTATCACTTCCTTTCCTTGTTTTTGGCAAAAGAAAAGACCTCAGTTGCCCAAGGTCTTATCAATTAAGATGTTTCTCTGATTTATCCCATAATTGCTTTTTTCATCTCTGAGTCATTCCATTCCTTTCCAGAACTTCCCCAATGATATGCCGCAACATGTGTCCCCTTATCTTTTACTGCCTCTGGACATCTGCTCTTTGAAACAAAAGAACTCCGATAATTACAAAGAGTTAATGTAATCAGTTTGAACTATCATAATTGTCCAACAGAGAATTAACCCACATATCGATTGAGTCACTGGCATTATCAAGATTATCTGGACATCCATGTAAGTCTTTCAGAGTGAATAAGTCAGTATTCTGCCACCAAGAGGGAATAAGATATCTGGAATGTGAATACTCTTGGCACTTACTGCACCATGCCCAAGCACTTCCCAGTCTTTTCTCCTTATGTTTGTAGAAATATATATGTCCGGATTTCTCGCCACAACAAGGACATATACGTGGAAATCTCTCATGATTATCATTAAATAAATCCATTATTAAATCTCTTCTATCAGACCACATTTTTATCTGCCTCCTCTTATGTAATCTTCTAATGCATCGCCAGATTCGTAGGCGGGATCCTCCTCCGCGGTTCCTCCTCGCAAATAATCTCGTGCATGGTTTAGTTCATGTGCTATCGTGTTAGCAAGTTCTATCTCACTGAAAAAAGCACTTGGCCCGAGAACAATCACATTTGGATTTTCTCTTCTGATTTTGCCAGGATTTCCCGGTGATAAAGATTCGTCAAAAACTATCTCGATCTTTTTCCCGGAACCCCGAAGATTAATACCATACTTTTGGGCAATCACCTTTGCATGATATATAGGATTCAGAGCCATTTCATAATCCCTCTCGGTTGGTGGAACAGGTTTTCCAATGCGGAATCTTTCATCACTCCCGAGAGTGTTACCAAAACCACCGTGATAACCTGCTCCCATTATACCACCTCCTCAGAGGAGCTCATGACTTTTCCGAAATCGCTCTCGAAGTGAATTATCATGATGCCCATATCGCGGTATTTCTGAAATATGCTGTCAGGGCATGATCCGTAGACAATTATTGCAATAGGCAAAATCCGTCTGACTACGACCTCTAGTCCTTTGGCAAATATATCTCGATCCTCAAGGATCTTCAGAGTACCATGCGTGCCGACTGCAACCACCGAGTGTCTGGGAAGTCCGTCTGTACACACCTTAAAGGTTCGTCTGTCTCCATAGCGGAGGTTAGGAATAACCTTAACACCATTAACTTGAAGCCAAGCCCCGATAGCTCTGCTGCGGTAGATATTCCAAAGTTGCATGACTAATGGCATATCACGATAGAGACTCCAATCGGGCAAGATGACTCCGTTGTATCGTTGCAGAATTGGAAGATACTTCTTTGGGTTGCGCCATAATCTTTCGAATAGGTAATCATCTTCGTAAAAGTGTACCCAGCAGTTGTGATCTTTAGCTGATATACACTTTGAAAACGGTATTAACCTGTTCGGGATATCGTAACACGGGTTGATTACAGGGAATTCAAAGAACCCGGCATAGGTTGCCATAGCAACCAGAAACGCATTGAAAACATCTTTACATCCCTTACGGATACTATTTACTTTGGACATTGACAATGTCCTCCTTTCATTTACTCGCTCACATCAATCTCCTGAGAGTGATATAATTTGAGCTGTATAGATTTATGCTCGAAGTTTATAAAATCGAGTTCTTTTCAATGGGTGCAAATCGATTCAAAAGGGTACAAAAGGGTACAAGAAAGGATCTTGAGATAAATGGAATTCAAGGAAATCTTCAATCTGCTTAAGAAATGTTTGGGCGATGGTCATAACCGCCAATATTTCTTTAGAGATCTCATGGCAATGATTACGACAGTGTCGGAAGATGAATGGGGAACACCTCTAGATCCAAATACCAAGAGGACGAAAGATAATACTATATTCAGTTTTATTAAAAGAGGACTATCACAAACTTTTGCCCAATCAATAGTTAATAGATTAACGCCGGATGAATTAATAGAACGGATTAATGAGAGGCCATTGGGTACACGAGAAGCATTGGCAAAAGAATTAAGCGTCTATGACGGTGATATAGACGCAGAGAATGTTGGTGTCAGGTCTGCAGATATGCTGGTCAAGATAATCACTAAGTCAGCTGGCTTAATGACAGATGAGGAAATTGCAATCGAAAAAGATGCCAACAAATCGTCTGAGCGAGATTTAGACGTAGTGCAGAATACATCGTCCGGAACGATCTTGCCTATAGTAATAACTGGATCTGATGAATTAACAGCAAGACATTTCCTGATTAATCACGAAAACGAGAAGGAACTGATCCCTTTATGTCAGATAGCTTTACTCTACAGCCCTGAACACAAACACGTCAGAGCTATGTATACGGAGTATTTATTGTTGCCCCCAAAAGTACAAAGGTTAATTCTTAAATCTTGCAATGCGGACAAAATGTTGAATATAGATTCTCTTCATTTGGAAGAAGCCATTGACTTTTTCTGCAATGATTTAGAGAAATATGAATTATCATCACGAAGATATTTGTATATGTTTGATCAGTATCTTTATCGAGCCTTCAGCTATTATTCAGATTGCAGCATTAAGACATACGATAATTATTCCTTTAAGAGGTTACTTGAACCTAGTCTTAAGGCGTTCAAAAACATGGAATATTCATCAATTGATGCATACATAGCTGATTACCTTTGGATGAAGGAAAACAAAGAAAAGGTTGAAACAATGCCGCCAATGGATTACCTTTGGACTACAAAGGATTTTGGTTCATGTAATGAAGAGGATCTTACATATTGGCTTTGCAGATTTGTTATTGATTCTTGCAACAACTTGTTTCATCGGATAAAGGAATGCGACTTCGATTATGTGGATGTTTATGATCAATATGCTGAAACCCAGGAAGATCTATATTACTGTGCTGTGAACGCATTATATAATCATTACTTGTGTCATACACAGAGCAATTCAGATTAAGATAAATAGTGTTGTACCGGGCTTGGTTGAATCGGTATAAAACGCTACTAAAAAGCTTCAAAACGCCTGATATCAGTAACTTTCAATTTATCGGCGTATGCTGCCGTGACACACGAATAACACTCTTATCATTGCTTATAAACCTTTCGAATCGATGAATCGTTACTGAATATAGTATCACATCGGTGAAAGAGTGTTTTGTGAGTCTATGAAAATCCGCACGATCAACTCTCTTGACTTTGTCCTTGGGACAAGGTTTACGCTTAAGTCAGAAATAGTTACGGAGGTCATGGTATGCACGTTCTCGGGAAGATCCTTAAGGCAAACCGGCGCTGGGTCATATTCTCTCTGTTTGTCTCGTTGCTGACAAATGTTTCCCAACTTGTCTATGCCCATTTTCTAGGCGTCCTTGTCAATCGGATCGTAGATGGAAACGGCGTCATACCGCGACTTGTCATCCTCCTTTTGCTTCTGATCCTGGCTTTGGCCGCTCTGAATTATCTCGAGCATATGGTAGGAAACTACACCGCCGAAAAATCGGCCCATACGCTTCGCATGGGATACATGCGTTTTCTATTGGAAAGCCCGAAAGGGGCGACCATGTCTGCCGATCAGGCCATGTCTACTGTGCAGGGTGAACTTTCTCTTTCATCTGAATTTCTCAGCAATTCATTTTTCTTTAATATCAGCATGGTCATCACCTGTATTCTGGTAATGGTCTTTCTCTTTACAGAAAATGTCCTTCTTTCCTTAGCGTTTCTGACCCCGACTCTTCTGCTGCTGATCTACGTGACTTTCTCAGGATCGAAACTTGCCAGGATCACAAAGGAAACTCTTGCTGCCAAACGCCGTATGAACCGCACCGCCTTCAGTGCCGTCCTGAATCACCCGATCATCTCTGTCTTTGATGCAGGAGATTTTCTTTCCGAAAAATATGATGAGGATATGAAAGCATGGGAGAAAAACTTTAAGAAGGATGAGCAGCTTCATGCTGTCCTGAATTCTATTTCCGGGCTTCTTTCCAAATTGCCCTTACTCTGCCTTTTCCTTGCAGGCGGATACATGGTCATTTCCGAAACGATCACACTTGGTACATTTATCGTTTTTCTGAACCTTCAGAACAACGTAACCGGATTTCTCATGAACACACCGACATTTCTTGCGCATTTCAGGACTTTCACTTCGAACCTGAAACGGATCGATATTATCTAACAGGAGGACACTATGTGTAATGATAAAAAGCAGATCTTAGCAGATCTTTCCCACATATCTTTTTCCTATGACAGCAAGCTTATCCTTCAAGATATTTCGCTTTCGATCCAAAGTGGCGAGCGCATCGGTATCGTAGGAGAAAGCGGATGCGGAAAGAGTACATTTCTCAAGATCCTTTCAGGTCTTCTTCCGCCTTCTTCGGGCACGGTGAATATCCTCGGAGATTCCATTGCATCCGACATCCGAAAGCATGTCTCCATCGTCTTGCAGTCAGCCATGCTTCTTCCCATGACGATCTACGAGAATATCACGCTTGGACATGACTACAGTGAAGATTCCGTGCGAAATGTACTGGAGCAGGTCAGTCTGCTTGATTGGGTCGATTCTCTGCCTGAAGGAATCCATACCTATCTCGGTGACCGGGCAGATGAGCTTTCAGGCGGTCAGGCACAGCGTCTGGCCATTGCCCGGGCCATGTGTAAAGATGCCCCTCTTCTCCTTCTGGATGAGCCCACGGCATCTCTGGATGCGTCCACGGCCGCTTCCGTCATGGCCTCTTTAGATGCCTGCACAGAGAGTTCCAAACGTAACTTAACCATCGTACATGTCACACATCAAGTCGAGTACTTAAAGGGCTACGACCGGATCCTTCGCATGGAAGGAGGAAAGCTTTATGTTTAAAAAGCTGTACCAACTGCTTCGCGAACTCGGCGTACTTCGTCTGTTTATTGTTTCACTTCTGCTTCGTGCGCCCTTTGATTTTCTCAGCACTGTACTTTCTGCGAATCTTATTTCCCGTTTTATCCGGCTGATGGAACAGGGAGAAAAAGAACCGCTGCTTCCGACATTCTGGCTTTTCCTTCTGCTTTCGCTTCTCCTCTTTGTCTACAACATGACGATCTGGGCAACGATTTCCATGAAACTGAACCTTCTTCTGCTTTCACGGCTTCGAAAAAAGCTCTTCGCCCATATTCTTTCCTCGGAATATGCCGACATCCAGTTCATTTCAAGCGGAGAATGGATCAACCGGATGAACTACGATGTGGACCGTCTGCATGCTTATATGATGGGACCGGTCACGTTCATGCATTTATTCATCGCGCTGGTGAATCTGATCTTGTCGTCTATTATCCTGGCATTTATGAATCTGGAATTACTCGTAGTATCTGTTGTGATCACGGTTCCCCTGATGCTTTTGAGCTGCATCGTCGTGGTCAGAAAGATCCCTGCGTTTAAAAAACGCGCCCAGGAGAAGTTCGGCGAGTACACCAACTGGGCGGAGCCGATCCTCAGAGCACATCAGGCGATCTCGATCTTCGACGGAAAAGATCTGGTCCTAAAGAAAGTCGAAGATACCAGTCTAAGCATGCTTAAGGAAAATATGAAAGCGCACCGCGCGATGGCAAGATCGAAATTTCTCAATACTCTTTCCGGTGGATCGGGATATATACTGTTACTGGCATTGGGCGGAAGCATGATGGGCGAAGCGATCGACAGTCTTGCCACGCTCATGAAGATCACCCAGTATCGTGCAGGCGTCATGCAAAGTGTCTTTGTCATCAACCGATCCGTGAACAACATGAAGAATAACCGTGCCGGCGCAGAACGCACTTTGGAAGTTTTTGAAAACAGACACGTCAAAGCCTGAAAGCCAGAGGATTACAGCCAGATGGCCTCACTTAAGATCTGACGAACATTGTTAGGATTGACGCGGATCATTTTCGCCAGATACCAGGCGCGTTCCTCGTCGCTCATTTCAAGGAAAGGTTTCGTAAGGGAAGGCTCCTCTTCCATCGATTCTTCACCCGTATTCTTCGAAGAAACGGGCTTCTTACCGCAGAGGCTCTCTTCCAGTTTCTCCATCTCTTCGATCTGTCCTTGAATCTTCCAGACGGTTTCCTGAAGGGCACATTTCTTCTGCGTAAAAAGTTCTTCCAGTTCTTCGTTTGATGTGGGCTCCTGCAGAAGCATCTTGATCTCTTTTAACGAAAATCCCATATCCTGAAGCGCAACCAGTGCTTCCACGATCTCACATTGCTCTGCGGAGTAGAAACGGTATCCTGTTTCCGGATCGACCTTCACCGGTTTGATGATATCTTTACTTTCATAGAGGCGCAGAGCCTTGGAAGAAACCCCGGCAAGACTTGCCAGTTCTCCGATCTTCAGAAGTTCCATCTCGTTATTCTCTTCTTCCGGATGTGCATGATCACTCATAAGAAATCCTCCAAGCTTCTTTAAATTGCGCCTTACATGTGGAATCGTCTTCGCAGTTCTTCGGCTACATCTCTTCCCCGGAATATGACGGCGCCCGCGAAAAGAATGACGCTGACCATCAGGCAGACCGCCCAGGCCAAAGGCATTTTCGCCCATACGAAGAAGATGATGACACTCGGTACGACGCCCATGAAAAGTCCTGAGAGCAGATAAGACATCGTATTGCCGTTTTTGTCTATCATCGCCAGCACAAAGTTCGCAATGATCGTTGCCGCCAGCGCAGCCGGCACCACCAGATCAATTGTGATCTTCATAAAACCTAAATAGTAAGCGGTGACGCACCACATGGCGATAGTGATCAACACCAGCATGGTCACCTTTCCCGCTGATCCGGTACCAGGCTTAAACTGTCGCATGATCCCGAACTCGATGCCCATAAGCCACACGGCAAGAAGCAGACTCCAGTGAAGGTTCGGATAACCCGGCAAACGAAGTCCCACCATAAAGTCGACACCGATTCCGGCGATCAGCAAGCCCCAGGCAAGAAACAGCTGGATCTTGTAAAAGAGAGATCTTTTCTTCTGTGCTTCAAACTTCGGATAACAAGGAGCCTCGCCGGTCCCCGAAAGCTTACTCTGGCAGAGCGGGCACTTAGTAAGATCACCCGCGATTTTGACATTACAATAAGGGCACTTTCTCATTTGATCACCTCCGTCGCACATACGGTGATGTCCGCTCCGGATTCGGAGAGATAACGTACAAAATTCTTTACGACAGCGGTATTCATATACGCCGAGGAAACGCCAAGTGTCAGATTCTCTCCAAAGCCGAACATCGTGGAGAAGATCGTGTTGGTACTGCAGAAACCGCTATAGTTCTCGATCCGTTCGCCAAGGGACTTCGGAGGTTTCTGGACGCCCATGTTCGAAAAGGTCATGGACACCTTTTTATTCGATTTTTTCGTAAAATGGCGAACCACCCACTGCTTGATAAACAACGGAACAACTCTAACAGGAGCAAAGTACTCCATGGTCTCGAAGTTATCCATCTGCTTTTTCACGTTCTCCTCGGTCAACTGGCTCTTTAGGTTCGCGTCAAATTCCGCGGCCAGTTCTTCCAGCGAGATATCCTGATCAAAGACATGCGTCACATTCACGCTATTAAAAAAGTTACGTGCAGTTTTGGAGGGATAGTAGTTTCTGAGATTTACCGGCAAAGATATGGTCACCGGAAGATGGCGCTTCCGAGGCGGCATATCTTCTCGGATCGCAAGCATCCACAGCGCGCCCAGATAGCTAGTCAGGGAGACATTGAGTTCTTTCGCCCTCGGCAGGATCTGTGAGGTCGTCAGATGGATCTCGAAAAACTGCAGCTGATGGTAAGGAAGTTTCAGTCCTCCCATGTGATACGCTACTTTTCTCGCCGGTCCGTGGGAGAAGTTTTTGCTTCCGAAGAACTGGCGATAACTGTCCTGACTAAGGTCTCCCTCAGAGGCGCCGGAGTGAATGGTAACGTCTGCCAGCTCCTCGGGGTATTTTCTTCGAAGATAATCAAGCACGATGATATTCAGAAACTCCATGGCACCGGTACCATCTGCCAGAACATGGGAGATATCCAGATTGATCCGGTTTCCGAAATAGGTCACCTGGTAGTGTAGCATGGTCTTAGACGGAACGTACAAAAGTGGACAGATCCGATCATCTTCCTGCTTCACCACAGGCGTAAGATCAGTATCTTCCATATAATGCCAGAAGACGCCACGACGGATCCTCACCTGCACCTGAGGACGATCTTCGATTGCCGCAAGAACCGCCTGCTGCAAAAGCACCGGATCCACATCCTCCTTCAACGTGCAGCTGAGACGAAACGAGCGCGTGTCGCGCTTTCCAACTGTAGCCAGAAAGACTTTTGAAACATTATCAACTCTGTACCAATTAGCACTTCCCATAGAGCTCCTCCGACACGTGCGCTGCAAGCCGCTTCATCGCATCGCGAGTCATAGAACCAGGCATCAGCTGGTACACATGCCATCCTTTCTCTTCGATATCAAGATCACATTTCACTCCGGCAAGATCTAACTGTTCCTTAAGATGGATGCTGTCATCTAACAGGATCCCGTTTTTGCCGGCCATGACGTAAACCGGTGGAAAATTCGAAAAGTTTCCGAACAGAGGACTGAAAGCCGCGTCTTTCGGATCATTTTCCCCCTTGTATGCTTTGGCAGAATTCATCACGAAATTCTTAGTAAGAATCGGATCGATGTCCTGATTGGTTTCATAGGACTCTGCTGTACCGGTCATATCAGTCCATGGGCTAAAAAGGATCAGTTCCCTCGGCGCAGGCTTGCCTTCCGATATCAGCCGCTGAGTCAGACAAAGCGCCATATTCCCGCCCGCTGAATCACCGGCTAGAAGCACATGATCTGCCTGCGCTACATTTTCCATAAGATACGTCCAAACCGCATTGACGTCCTCCACGGCTGCCGGATAAGGATGTTCCGGCGCCAGCCGATAAGCGAACGAATAGACTGTGAATCCTGTTGCCATGGCCAGCTTTACAGAGAGATTTGCCGCATAGTCAAGCCCGCCGCTGACGTATCCACCGCCGTGACAGTAGAGTATCACATAATCGGAATTGTGAGATAATACAGGTCTGAACTCCTCGCAGTGAACGATGCCGATGCAGAATCTTTTCCGCTCCACATTCCCTTTGGGCGTCGCAAGGCGGCCGGCCCACTCGGCGAGCTTTCGATGCCTCTTGATCTCCGCTTCCGAGCACGTCTTTCCGGTCATAAAATTCACGGTCCTCACCGTTCTAACCAATGGATTTTTCACGCCGCTGATGTTTTTCCGTTTCATAAACTGCACACTCATTATTTTGCCTCATATACTACGTAACATGAAATAGTGTGCTCATCGTAGCAGACGATTCCATGTCGGATGGCGCAGTAATGGTATCCCTGAGGTATATCGACTTTCACAGGACTCGTATGGGGCGCAACAGGACCTGTGAACTCACCTTCCAGATCACCCTGATAGTAAAACTGTTCATCTTTCACATAAAAATTTCCGGCATCTCCGGCATAAAACTGCCCATGATCAAAAGAAGCAAACGTCTCGATCTCCTCATCGATTAATGTTGCTGATTCATACGCCGAAGATTTCGTGTAAAAGTGTCCGTATGAAGAAACTCCGACTATTTCTTCTTTACAAGGCGAATAGCGTTTTTGGTCAGGATCCTCAATAAACATAATGGAGTTATCTTTAAACACTGCAAAATTATAGCCCACAAGTTTAACATCTTCGAGGCATAGATCAAGATCCGGCTCCGCATCCTCCTCCGATTCCGGAAGAGAAAGACGATAAAGTGTGCCATCTTCAAGAAGATAATCAAATTTCAAAACGTAATAATGCCCGAATGTTGCTGCCACATCCTTATCGAAGGAAAAAGAGTATTCTTCCACAAGCATCCCTTTTTCAGTATCTTCAGAAAAGATCTTTACATTGCCATGGCCATAAGAAACGGAAATAAAACGATAGGCAGAAACACACGTGATATCTTCATCCATTATCTGAGAAGCCTGAACCTGCCCCTGCTTTGTCATCACACGCAACTCACGCTTGTTGACGACACAGATAAATCCATCGCCGTACTCGATCACATCGGTCAAGGTATCATTTCCCAGATCGATCTGAAACATTTTCTTTAGTTCCGTCTTAGAAGGCAAACTACACTGAAAAGCACACCCGATGAGCAGGATCATCAGGGTCAAGGAAAGAATCGACACACATCTTTTAAAACGATTCGGCATATTCCACCTCAATTACTCTCAGTTAGATCGACAACAAGCAATCAAGGTGATTATATCATTCACAGACGAAAAGGAAAAATGCATCGAATCAGGCATCGTTAGGCAAGTTCTGCACTTCACCGGGCGACGCATCCGGAATCACTACTTCAAATGCCTTGCACACTTTACGGATAGTTTTCCAGCCTTCGGATTCGGGCGCAGTTACTTATTCATCTTCACTTTTTTCTCCTTCGATCTGTTCAAGTGAACCAGTACAGTTCCGCAGATCAGCGCGATTACGAAAAAGATAATGGAAATCAGAATCTTTTCAAGGTTAAATGTAATCGCCGCAACGATCAGACTGGCGGAAAATGCTCCAAATGCGATTCTTTGTGATAGTCTCATATTCTCCATCCTTTACTCGGGTTCAATTCGCATATGCGAGATGTTTACTTACATCTTTATCTTACCGATGAAAAGTAAAGTCATCGCCAATCCAAGTTAAAGAATTGATAAAGAAAAAGTATCAGTTGATAGCCGGAACTGTCTTTTGCGGATCGGTCAGGCCGTGAAGGAACTGAAGTACCTGCTCGTTGAACTCATCCGCTTTTTCGATGCTGCAGACATGACCGCACTTTTCGATAAAGCACAAGGAGGCCTCACGGATCTTCTCCTGCGTTCTTCTGACGCTGTTTACAAAGAAGTAATCCTGCTTACCGGAGATCAGGAATACCGGAAGCTTGCTTTCCTTGATTGTCGCGACATAGTCCTTCAGTCTGAACTGCGTCTTGAAAAGTTCAGACAGCCACATTCTGAACGCCAGGGATTTCATCTTCAAAGACTCACGGATAAATACGTCTCTGGACTTCTTATGATTCTTTCTGGGCATCATAATGCGTGCAAACATCGGATAGAAGACTCTCTTCGGAACGATATACTTGCAGCCTTCGACAAATGCCAGAAGGGACTTAAAGCCCAAGTTCATATTCAGAACGAATCCGGCCAGAACCAGAGCGTTTACCTTTTCCTTGTAGAGATATACGAATTCCATCGCAACCAGTGTTCCCAAAGACAAGGAGATGATATTGACCTTCTCGATATTCTCTTTAACCAGGATGTCGTTGATCTCGATGGCCGATCTCATAAGCAGATGTCTGGCCCGCTTGATTCCGGAACCGCCGTGGCCTTCCAGATCCACCGCCAAAACGTTATAGTCCTTCAGATCCTTGATCTGGTATTTCCATGTGTTGATGCTTCCGCCAAGACCGTGGATCAGCAGAACCCACTCTGTAGAATTATTGTTATATACCTTGTAATTCATAAACTTTCTCCTTATGGATTCGAAGCAGCTTGTTCGAAAACCAGGATCGTTACCCCTAACGATCTTTCTTTATGAATTCATACTAGCACAAGAAAATCAGCTGCAAAACTGTCTAAATGTGAACAAACTGGAAATTATTTTGATTCTCAAACTAAAATACGATCTTGTACTTTTCTACAAGTCCGATCGGATGGTATGACTCTTTAGACTGGCGAAGTCCCGCCAGCCCCAGATCCTCTTCTCTGTTGACATATTTCACTTCGGGAAATGCACTGGAGACGATATCTTTGCATAGCGCGACCTGCAGTCCATCGTAGTCCGTATCTGCCTTCTCAAAGTGGATAAATGCTGTATCCGGCTGTCCGATACTTCCGATGGAGAACGCCACGATCTTCCCGTTTATGCGGATCGCACCGCCACGCATATCAAGTTTCTCCCAGTCCCGGAAGATCCGCTCGATCATGAGATAGTCACACTCTCCGCAGTCGTAAATATCTACACCCTTCTTCTGTGCCCAAAGGCGAACAACGTCCAGGCACTCCTCAAAAAGCGACGGTTCCATATCCAGATACGCATAGTCGGGATATGCTTCGAGAAAATGTTTCAGATGATTTCTTTTCTTCGCATATTTCTTCCCGGCAAGAGTACGAAGGGATTCGGCATCGTAGAGATAATCGCAGGAATCTCTCCCGCTTACACATTCCCGGATCTCAAACGGCAGTGAAAGAAACAGATCCTTAAACTTTTCATCGATCGTACAGATACGAAACGGCCAGTTCCTTTCCTCAAAACAAGCGCGCACTTTTTCGATGATGCGTGTCAGTTTTCCACTATCCAGTTTTCCGAGCGGCATCAGCATAAAAGGTTTAGTATATTCCCCACCGCCGGAGATCTGTACCAGACAGTCTTCGAGGATCGCATACTCGACTTCAAATACACTATCCCAGGCATACCTGCAGTGGAAGGTCAGATCCGTGATCTTCGTATCTACCATATTGTAGTAGCGAAGGTATTCTTCACGAAACTCCGGCGTCAGTCTTTTCCACGAAATCGTCTCCTCTTGCTCCGAGGCTTTTGCCGGCATCTTTACCACGTCATAGTAAAGCGACGCCAGTGTCCCCGTCTTTGTGATCACAGGCTTTTCAGAAAGCTCATCCGCATTCTCCAGATGTCGGAAGAAAGCAGAGATCAGGCTGTTCCCCGCAAGTGTAGAAACATAGATACTGCCCATCGCTCGAGGATTGATCTCGAGAAGTTTCAGCTGACCCTTCTCGTCTTCTTTAAAACTCATACAGAAGATATAGGATAAAGGAAGCGCACGGAGGATCTTCTCGCAGACAGCAAGGAGTTTCGGATTCTCGGCTGTTTCAGTACAGGCGGAAAGACCGCCGAACATATCGAGGTTTTTCCGGATCGTGCAGGAAAGGATCTTTCCCTGATCGGCAAGGATATCCACATCCCACTCCTGCCCGGAAAGGTAGGGCATCACGAGCATCGGAACGGAAAACGCAAGTGCGGAAGGCATCGTTGAAATGATCGATTTTGTGGTAAGCAGTGAGGCATCGCCTTTAGAAAATGCATCAGCGTATTCTTCTTCGGATACGATCTTTCGGAATCCTTCGCGGTTCTCGCCTCGGACAGGTTTCATGATACAGGGTATCCCCTGCTCCTCGAAATAACGCACCGCAGAGAGAAGTTCATCTACGGTATTCGCAACACGATGCGTCGCGATATAGTCGGAAAGCCCGTCCACACTGCCAAGGTGATCGAAAAGTGCCGCCTTATCATTCGCGATGCGGACCAGTGCATTTTCCGAAGTCACGACTGCCGCACCGGTTCTTTCCTTGATCGCTGCTGCAGCAGAAGCCATATACTCCAGACTTTTGGTCACAACCGGAAAAACGAGGTCCACTTTTTCTTTTCGGATCACGTCTTCGAGAAATGCAATATAGCCCGGATCGTCCCAGGCCGGGGCAACATATGAAGCATCCAGCATCTCGCAGTGCGCCGCATTCTCCGAAAACACAAAACCTACGATCCGCACATCGCCGAAATCCCGAAGCGCGCGGATCATGCCGGTAAATTCACCATCTGTCAATAGAACTGTATACATGAAAACCTCTTTTCTGTAACTATTCTAACATTAGAACAAGAAAAGAAGTGTCACGGTCCTGCACCGATGTTTTACTATCTTGCAGATTTTCGAAAGCCGAAGAGTCGTAAAGTTGAGGCACTTCGGGAATTCGGATTTACCGATGTGTACTGCGGCAGTTCATCCTTCTTATTCGTTTATGAACTGAACCCGGAAAGCAGTTGAAGCATCTCATCCCAGGCGGCGGATCACTTCTTCATAATCACCTTTAAACTGAAGCGTGTTCATTCCGGCTTCGCGTGCGCCCTGGACATTATCCATACGGTCATCCACGAACAGGCAGTCTTTGCCGTCAAGACCGTACTCTTCCAGAAACTTCTTATAGATCGCCACTTCCGGCTTCAAAAGCAGGTAGTTTGAAGAAACAAACACACCGGTAAAGAAATCCAGTGGCAGGAATTTCGGGAAATACTTATAGAAAGAGTTGCTGGCATTTGACAGAATATAGATGCCGTGTCCCGAAGCCTTTACCTTCTCACAGAACTCACGCGCACCTTCCAAAGGCACCATGCAATCAGTCCAGTAATCACAGCAGTTTTTCAGAGCCTCGTGGTATTTTTCGGGTACTCTTCCCTTCACCAGATCAAAACGGTCCTCGTCCTTGATCTCGCCTCGGTCGGCCATCAGCCACTCCGCGCCTAAAAACAGTTCTTTTCGTATGATTTCTTTCTCTTCTTCCGAAGAACAGAATCTATTCAAACTGAAATCGGGATTGTAATCCAAAAGTACATTTCCCATATCCAGCACTACATTTTTGATCATCATTCTTTCCTTCTTCTTAGTTTTTTCTTTCCCTATTATCCCACACTATTTTCGTTATAGCCAACTTCTACCTCTTATGTTAATATGCAGCCAAGAAACAAGATCTGTTTACACCGATAAAGGAATACTTCGAAAGCACAGAAGATGGTATAATGATTCTTGGGTAATCATTATGATTGGGAGGTAGTTGGCAATATGAGTTTAACAGAAAAGACTTTCAAAAACGGTGAAGAGATCATCAAAGCAGGCGACATCGGCAGAAGTTTCTTCCTTCTTACTGAGGGCAAAGCCGGCGTATATGCAGACTATGAAAAGAATAATCCTTTCCGTATCGCAGTTCTTGAACCAGGCGAATACTTCGGCGAGATGGCTATTCTCGAGGCTTATCCCAGAAATGCCACGGTCGTTGCCGTAGGAAATGTACATGTGATCGAGATCACGGCAGACGAGCTGCAGCCCTTCTTTAATGAGCATCCCGAGCAGGTTTTCGAGCTCATGAAGCATCTCGGTTCTCGTATCCATACCATGACCGATGACTATAACGAGTCCCAGGCACTCCTCAAAGAAGTTCACGAAGCGGATACCGAGAAAAAGAGCGAGTCCTTCTTCTCGAAGATCAAGAAGCATATCAGCCTTTATCAGTCGAACAAGAATACCATCGCGGAACCGAATACCGAGTCTCTTCAGAAGTCTGTTTCTAATTCAGCCGTCGAGGAGTCGGATGATATGATCGCATTCCAGAAAGGCATGCCGATCTTTAACGAAGGCGAGATCGGTGAATCCATGTACATCCTGCGTTCCGGTTCCGTCGGACTTTATAAGAACTATGGCGAAAGCGATCAGATCAAGTCTTCTGAGCTTACCGCCGTTTCTGTATTCGGTGTCATGGGCATGGTCAACGAAGAACCCAGAAGCGCAACCGCGATCGCCGAGTCGGACAACACTCTGATCGAGTATCTCGATCAGAACGACATCCAGGATCTGATCCATTCCGATCCTGGAAAGATCGAGATGATCCTTCGTCTGATGTCTTATCGTTTACGACGCCTGAATATCGAATTCCTTAAGAACTGCAAGGAAATCACCGAGTCTTACGATAACAAGTAATCAAAAGAGATCCATGTCTCTCCTTTCTTCTCTGCCTCTGCATCTTTATCAAAATATGTTGATATGGTAGACTTGTACGGAGGAGGAAGGAAGACATGTATTTTTTTACTGCAGATCTGCATTTCGGGAACAACGAAATCATCGGCCGTGAAGCAAGACCATTTCGTGATATCAAGGAATTTGAGGATGCGTTCGTAAAGAACGTCAACGAAGTCGCAACGAAAGACGATACACTTTACGTCATCGGCGACTGGGTCGATTACTGCGGAGAATTCAAATCCGAGCCGAAAGAAACATTAGAGATCTGTCGTCGCCTCGCCCCGTCCGTCATTTTGATCATCGGAAACAATGAACAGCGTATGATCAAAGCTCTGTATCACGATGACTTCGACGAGTTTAAACGCGATGCGATGATTTTCGGTTTCGCCGACGTTCTTCCTTCCGCATATGTCGAGTTTTCAAACGAGAGATTCTATCTGATCCACAAACCCGCTGATCATATCGACGGCATCACCAATCTCTTCGGTCATACGCACCGCAGTACAGGACTCTGGAAGCCTTATGGTCTGAACATGTGCGCCGACTTAAACCATTTCCGGCCTTTTTCCGAGTCGGAGATTCTCCGGCTTCTTGCGATGAAACGTGACTGGTGGGACAACGATCCTGATACACAGGACCGTTAACCTAATCCGTATTTTTCCTTGATCGCGGCATCCGGTTCATAATCACCTAAATATGCATCCGCTTTGGCGATCAGTTCCTCATAGGATAGAGGATGGACGAGGAAATAGTCGCTCTCCTCGTAATTCGGATCATTCACGATGCTTCCTACCACGAGATCTCCCGTAGTGTCATCGATTCCGGCCATATAGCAGTTCGGAATCCGATAGAGATTTTTCAGGTCGGAATCATACACATCCACATTGGAATCCGAACTGATATAGTAAAGATCATATTTCTCATCAAAGTAGAATTCGCGGATCTGTGCTCCGATCGAATAAATCTTCTTCAGAAGGTCTCCGGAACTGCTACTGTAAATATATACCGAGCCATCCCACAACTGGACCAGACAAAGGTCTGCATTTTCGCATATAATCACATCATAGATCTGGTTTTTCTCATACTCCTTTTCTTTTTGAAGAACCTTATCTAAATATTCCTTCGCCTCTTCGTCATACATACTCATGAACTGGCATGGTCGAAACGCTCCGGAAAACGGCTGCCTGCATTCCGGCTCACAGGTACCGTAAGTACCGATATGATTGTCACCGACGCTTGAAATATAAATCTTTCCGTTAAGATATTGCCGGATCCAATAGTTCGCGGATCGCAACTCTGAAAAATCCCAATAAAAATCCCCTTCTTCGTTGATCAGGTAGAATCCGTATGATTCATCAAATAAAACGATGCCATCCGCTGTGAGTTCACTGCGATCAATCCGATAATCGGTATTGACCGTATAGTCCAAACGCAAATTCTCGTCATAAACATTGATTTTCTCATCTTCGATTGTGACAATAACTTCCCCAAAGATATTTGTTTGGTAGACCAAAGAATCGATTTCCATTGTTTTCAGGACTTCAAAAGTGGAAACATCCGCAATGTACAGCGTTGACTCGCTGGAATAATTTCTACTGATCATCCATATCATTCTTTTTCCATCTGTTTGAAAATTGTAGACCGTTCCGTCAGTACCATATATGACTCGTCGTAAAGAACCGCTTTGCAAATCTGCAGAAAAGATATAAGACGTGGAATCTTCAAATGAAGTCACCACGATCAAGACTTCGCTTGATTGCGGCACATAATACAGTTCTGTAAAAATCCGGGAGCCGGAAGAAGGCACTTCGCTTGAAATATCCATACACATAGCAATCTGTGCTCCGCAATAAAGCCGTACTTCATCTTGCGTAACAAAGGCATAGACTTCGCCATTTGAGTTATATGTCAGCTCCCCCTCTGATATTCCGAGATCCGTCTCGGAAAGCGTTGAAAGATCCAGGTATTTATAACCTTCATTATCTCTTTGAAAGACGATGCCTTGATCTCCGCAAAATGCATAATCGTGATATCCTTTATCAGTGTAAGAGAAAACTATCTGCTCAGTCCTAAGATCAATTACCTTCTTGCTGAAATCCATTCCCGTGACCAATGCATACGAACCACCGGGAGAAATGGCAAAATCTCTTATCATCACGGGGAGCTTATACTCATCGATACAAGAGACAGAATCGTCCGGAGTGTAGATCCCAAGTGCATTTACCAGAGCCTGTGTCGCCAGTTCACTGTATGTCTCCGTCTTTTCATCCGGAAGGACAACTCTTGCAGTATATACAGCGGCTTTTCTTTTACCGTCGCGCAGCAGATTATCCGATGTCGCGGCAAGCGAATCCGCATATTTCTGGGTAATGATCTCATTCTGATTGGCGATCTCCAGATTCTGCTTTGAGATCTCCTCTTTCTGCTTGGTGATTCTCGCGTTTTTCCCCGAGATCATCACGAGGAAGAAAACACACACCGCCAGGATCGCGCCGAGAACAGAAAACGCAGCAATCGTTCTGCGCTTGGCTTTCTGGATCAATGCTTTTCTATGTCTTTGCTGAAGATCGTCGTATTCTACGCCGAGGATCGCCGCAACCAGGCGGACTACGGCTTTATCGGTCTTGGCATTTCTCTCCTTGGCCGTTTCACCACGGCAATCCGCAGCAAGAGGTTCTCTCGAAACTCTGGAAAAGACCGGCATACCGTTCGCACCGACCGAATACACCTCATCATAAAGAAGGACCTCCGGGAAAGCCGTTTCCGGCTCACCGTCTGCCAGAACGAGCAGGATGTGTTTTCTGTCACGGAACTGACGGAACACTTCGATCTCCAGCATACACCATGCAGATTCCAGATACTGAGGCGAACAAACTGCGATCAGGTATTCGGAATTATGAAGTGCTGTATCGATCACCTCGGAAAGGTCATCGGCAACTGCCAGCTCCGATTCGTCACGGAAGACTTTACGGAGCCTGGTTCTTTTGATTTTACTGGCTAATGAATCAGGAATACGAAAGCTTTCAAGTTTCTTCTGAAGCCTCTCGGCGATCTCGCTGTCCGGGGAACAATGTCTGTAACTGATGAAGGCATCGTACTTTATCTTCTTCGCCATTTACAAAGCCTCCGGCTTCCACCAATCCGTCTTCTGCTCCAGAACGACGCACTCGTCGACACATTCCTTGATATAAGTACTTGAGCCTACCGGAAGAAGCACCATACAGCCATGCGATGTCAGAAAGTCGATCATATTCTTCAGACGGAAATTACTCGAATAAAACATACTCGGGTTATAAGGAGCATAGAAGATCTTCTTACCCAAAGCATAACCGAGAGCCGCCGAAGCACTCCAACGCTCTCCGCTCAATTCTCGAAGGCGCATATTGTATCTTTTTTCAGACAGCAGAAATTTCTCTGCGATATTCTCAAACGTATCCTGCACATAGCCGATCTTCAAAGCTCTTTCGATCGAGCGCTTGACGACACGATCCTTATACTTTTCAAAGGAAGGCTCGAGATTCCAGCTCATCTCATCCAGATCTTCGGAAGAAACAGCAAGATCGTCCAGATAGATCTTAAGTCCATCGTCCAGAAGATCGATCTGTCCACCCAGAAGATAAGACACATACATACAGCCCTGCTGATATTCACTTACGATTCCGTAGGACTTTCCCATCTCGAAAGTCAGGTCATCGTAATACCAGTAGTCATACATCCCATTCTTGAAACGGCTATAACCTTGAATAACGCTCGTACAGTTCGAAGCATCGATCCGAATCTTCATAAAAGTCTTTTTCCTTTACAACCACTTTTTTCCATAATACCACCTCTTAACGCAATATAGTACTATGAACCTTCCCTCGAGGAGCGGCATGAAAAGTCAGTATTTCAGATGATCCTTTCGCAGATGATCGTATCCATACAGTGGTAATGCGGAACTCCGCAGCTGTTATCTTCGAAGATGACCTCGTCGATCCGATGGATCTTCCAGTTCGGCAAATACGTGAAAAGCTCGCCCGGATTCCACATCTTCTCTTCGATGTCCCAGTCCGGCGGAAGCTCCAGGAAAGGCTTATCCACGAAAACATTAAAGAATACGAATCCGCCTTTTTTCGTAATACGCTCGATCTTTTCAAAGAATTCTTTCTTATTCTTCTCAAAAAGATACTGTATCGTTCCAGTAGAATATACGATATCGAACTTCTCCTCGGTCTCGAAAGTATTTATATCGTCAACATATTCGTTGATCTCCACGCCTTTTTCTTTGGCAAGGCGGAGGGTCTTTTTGATACCGTTCTCTGTCAGATCAAAGGCGGATACACTGTATCCCTTCTGGGCCATATAGACCGCGTCTTTTCCCTCACCGCATCCGATATCCAGAACCTTCTTTTCTTTCGAAGGTGGACAAAGAGCAATAAGTTCGTCGCAGAAATCCGCCGGGTCAGTTCCCCAGTAGAATTCATCGCTTTCGTACCATTTCTCGTAATTCGTTCTGATATTGCTCATGTCAATCCTTTTCCTTTCCACTAGTTCTTCCATATTATAGCATCCCTTACACAATACAAAATTAGTTTCCCCCTTGACGAATAATAAGAAGGAAACTAAAATTGAGTTACTTGTTTGGAGGGTATTCGTATCCTTGAATGAGTCCCCTGGCGTGTTGGTAGCACAAAGGGGGATTTTTATATCTCAAACAAGAACTCCCCTATAAGCTCGCTAAAACTCTTCCCATCTGAAAACACCATGTCAAGAAGGTCTTTAAAGTTTTCATTGCTAATTACTTCTTCAAAATCTGGTTGAGAAACGATAACATAGCGGCCATATAGGCTAGTGACCATATACTCCTTTCCTCTGTACCAAAAAGATGTCTCAACGGTTAATGGAGGATTGTCGGCTCTTTCTGGCCATTCATCCCATCTTTGCCACCTGGCAAATTCCTCAATCGTCAGATTAACTAGATGATTTCCATTTTGTCCACACACTGTTTTTCTTCTCCTTCCATACATTTTGAACCAAGCTTACGAGTGACTTTTCCTTTACAGTCAGATTCGCGGCACCCTTAGGCGAGTCGTTTTCATTGTGCCAATAGCCATGATGTGTATGCGGGAACATACCATAATGAGGCTTATCTAGATCCACTTGTTTACTTCTCTTGTTATCTTTATCGTAATAGGATATGCACTTCGGCTCTCCTTCCGGATTCAAGGTAACATATACTCTATTTTTTGTCATAGTTTCCATTGGCGCTGTTGTTGCACCTTCTCTAGGAACAACAAATTTTATGTTTCCATAAGTTAACAAGGATTTGTATTCAGAGCCATATACTTTTCCTGAAACGCTCACTCCGGAGCTACTACCTCTGCCGCCCATCATCGTACCACCTTTCTCGACGAAAGATAATCTATTTTTACAATATTACCTTGCATTTCATCAAATGGTTCCCCAAAGACAATTACAGCCGATGGTTCAATCCTTCGTAGCATTTCACTATACCCTGTCAAAAAGTCGGATTTTGAACGTTTGCATCCAATCATACCAATTGCGACGACCGAACCAGGTTCAACTGCATCAAAACAAAAATCGTATGATTCGGGCGTACTCCAGCTTATCGTGGGAACAACAAGCAACCCTTGATCCTGCCAAAAAGCTCCACACCATCGACTATGAGAAACGCTTTCAAGTTGCCTCCAGTAATTCATATTCGAATACGTAGAAAAATCCGGAGTGCATGAAAATGCGTACTGTGAAAGGCGAACAAGGGCTCTTTCCGGATTCTTGTAGACACCTTCGAATCTATAGTCATCCACAAAAAAGTGTACACCCTTTTTACGATTGTTTTCAGAGTCGTTGTACTTTGTATCTGATATTGCAATCATCTGAACATCATCCAAGCACATCTCCTGCTTCTTGACCAACGGCATTTGCCATCTTCCACTTGTTTCAAATTCATTTCGCAGAAACAGTGGATCATTTCTAAAAAAATCTGATTTCATAAAAATGTAACCTCCTATTCTCATAGTTTTTGTATGGGATACGAAGGCCATTACTTGTTTGGAAGATATTCGTATCCCTGAACCTCATACATGCGACTATTGGTAGTAGACGCAGTACACTTCTTTAAACTTCAAATCATCTTTTTTGTTATTCACCTCCTTTCACCTCAAAGTATTGAGATACATCAGTTTACTAATATCTATAGCGTTTTCCTTCATTAAAACGCCAAGTATCACGTTCTTTCTGTCTCTCGAGATCATCTTCGAAGTAACTGTATTGATTCCTTTTAGGTAATACCGAATCCAAAAACCTTGAAAACTTAAACCCTATTGTTTCATCAAAAAACTTTTCATCGTCAGAACGCCATTCATAATTCACTTTTCCCAGCGTTTCGATTCGTTTGATAGCAGCTTCTTCCGACACACCAAAATGCTTTTTCAAAAACTCCTTTGAAATCCTAGCTCCACGCTTTTTGAGCTCGTTTAAAACTTGTTCTGGCATAAGCAATTGTGCGGCGAAGTAATTTGCCTCAATTTCTTGTCGAACATACTGTTCGTCATTTTCATTGTATTTACCAAACTTATGCCCCAACAAGTAATGGGCAAATTCGTGCAGAATCGAGAATCTCACACGCGGAGCATAATCATCTTGATTATAGAAAATAATATATCTTCCGTTCTTACAAATAAGAACAGCAGACTCACTTCCAAAAGCTTCTATGTCAACTCCAAGCAAATGCGCTACACGAAAAGATCTAATCTCGATATCGGAGCATTCTTTTACTATTGTTTTGGGGCTAACCGGAAAAGAAGCAAAGGAATTCGACATAATCAAAATCTGATTTGCAAGGATATTCACTTTTTTAAAATCTGGCTTTTTAGATACCATCATCCTCATCCTCATAGTTCTCAAATATGTCATCAAACATAACAGAGAGCATTTTTTCGGCCTTTTCAAGTCGAGACTGATCCAACTTTCCTAAGCCTCTCTGCAAATACTCTAACTTTTTACTGCTATCGGGTTCTTTAGCTTCCATAGAATCATTACCCAACAAATAATCGATTGAAACATCAAAGAACTTAGAAAGCTGAATCAACACACTATCTCTTGGTACAGTTCCATTGTTCTCCCACATCCCAATTCGACTTTTGTTAATACCTAATTCATTTGCTAACCCTTCGAGAGAAAGCTTCTTATCATTTCGAAGTTTCTTTATTCTGCTTGCAAATATCTTATTTCCCATGGGACCACCTTCCTTTCAATTGCATTGTACTCGTTCATTTTAATTTAGTCAATATGTTTGTTAGTGTTCAATCTTATTGAACTTCGCAAAAAAACAAAAAACGTCTGAACTCATTTTGTCCAAACGTTTTCAATATGAGATAACTCTACCTTTACTCTTTTGTCTTAGTTTTCCCCAGAAGTCTCAGTTTAAACTCCCGGATCTGCCTAGCATATCGGCTGGTGATGATGACACCTATGACGATCATCCCGTATCCTACTCCGATGCAAAGGCCATTCACAAAACCCGCGATGGCATCTGAAACCGGAACAAAAAACATGACTACGATCGCAACTGTTACAAAGATCAACGCGACAACAAACAGCATATTCAGGCGTTTCATGATGCGCGCTTTTTCATCGTTACTATACTCTGCCACTTTGAGGACAGTCTCTTTCGTCTCTTTATCCATAGGAACCTCTTTCCTTTTTCCGTCGAAGATCTCTTTGAGATCAACGTCATAGAACTCGGAAATATCAATCAGGATATCCAGATCCGGCATATTGCTTCCGGTCTCCCAGCGGGAAACCGTTCTTCTTGAAACATTCATCTTCTCCGCCAGCTGGTCCTGGGTGATATTCTTCTCTTTTCTTAACTCTTTAAGAAATGTCCCGATCTTCTGTTGATCCATTTTTCTTTCCTTTCTTCTTCAGGCTCTCACAGCAGCCGTGAACATTTACGATCGCTGTTAGCGCCATTCCAATCGGCAGATAAGGAGTGAGCTGATCTTTTACCATCGACATCACGATAAAAAAGATGGCTGCCAGGCTAAGTACTACTCTTGTTACAGTTAATGCTCTACGTCTCATTTTTTTGTCCTCCAGAAACTTTTTTGTGTCAGGCCGGTTCATCCGCGCTGACCTTTTTTCTGGTTTCATGGTAATGCCGACGCACTTTTTCTTGAAGGACACAAAACGAGCAAACGCCTGAAATCTCGAAATGGGACACACCATGTCCCATTTCAAGATCCACTTCGGATATGATTATATCATTTATTTATTCTTGTCTTCTATCACCAGGGAAGCGCCACAGTACGAACATATTTTCTCGTCCGCTTCACGGGCCGATCCGCAATTCGGGCAGTTCGTATAATAGTTATTTTTCAAAAACTCGGCTTTCTCTTCGATCGCTCGCAGTTCTTTCTGATTCTTTCTGATATGATTCGAAGCGATCCGCTCTTCATTTTCTTCAGGGATCTTCTTCAGATAGATCTGCCCGGCTACAAGATAGGCTGCAAAAAGCACCATAAAAATACACGGCGTATAAAAGATCAGGTCATCAAAGAAAGTAAAAACAGAACCATCCAGGCTGCTGTTTTCAAGCACCGGGACCACAAGTTCATAAAAGCCATTCGTCGCGAAAAGGATCAGGTTTAAGACAAACCCGACGATTCCGATAGGCAGAGAATACTTAAAAAACTTATGCAGATCCATCTTTTCCTTCCTTTCCTTCCTTTTCGTCCAGCTGTATCTTCAGCATCTTTTCAATTCCTTTGGTGCTCAGATGGTGGATCATCAGAGGATCAACGCCCTTCTGATTCACCACTTCCAGTGAAGCGCTGCAGAACGGGCAGGAAATCAAGTCAGATGCAGCCTCCGCCCCGCAATTCGGGCAGTGGTTATAGTAAAGCTTGCGCAAATAGACGGTACGGATCTCCTGCTCTTTTCTTTTTCTTTTCTCAAAAACCTGTTCTTTTATCACGATATCCTTGGCGCATTCATACAGCACACGATCTCTCATCTTTCGGATCACAAGACAGGCGATGCTGGAAAGAAGCGCAAGAACAGACGGCAGATAGAAAATGAAGTCATCGATAAAAGCAAAGGCCGCATCCGTCATGACTTTGTTTTCAAAAATCGGGATCACCGCTTCGTAGAAGAAGAAATTTGCGATAAAGCAGATCACAGCGATCGAAATCCAGAGAGAAAATGAGACCCAAAGGATCGCAGGAGTTCTCTTAACACTCTCTGTGACTCTTCGGACATGTTCATCTCTCGTATCCCGTTCCAGAAACGAGATCGCATAATTATATCTACTGCTGTAACTGCAGTACCATGTCTGATTATTTCCTACTGAGCCGAGAGCTCGTCCGCCATGATCGAGATTACAGACTCGACCGGTAAGCAATCCGGGATCCGCTTTGCGCAGCTTGTAAAGATTCTCACTTTCTCCCGTATCCTTAAAAGCCAAGAAGAATATAACTATTGTCGCGATAAAGATAAAAAGGTTCGCGATATCTAATCCCGGGACTCCATCCGTACTCAGTATTGCCGTAATAAGAAGCGAGATCGCATAAATGCTGAGTCGAATAATGAAAAACGGAAGGAAATCGTCACCATCTCCTGAACCGTAGCTGCCGCCATGATAGTGACTACCGGAACTGTGGAAAGACCCACCATGAAAACCTCCACCATGGAAACCACCTCCATGATGTCCGCCACTATGGAAACCACCACCATGATGTCCACCTCTTGCCATTTTACAGCCCTCCTTACCTTGTAAATCATTATAGCATTCTTTATATGTCCGAAACATTTCTGTCCTCGCGAAAAAAATATTTCTAATCTTTCGAATATTTCCCATTTGATATGTGTCTATTAGTCAGATGCGTAAAACAGGAGGATAAAAAAATGAAAAAAACACTTACAGCAATCTTGATTCTTGCGATCAGCACGATGAGCTTTACTGCTTGCGGCACAACAGGCAAAGGTGAGGCCACACTCGAAAAGACAAGCAAAGAGAACATTTCCGTATCCGAAGAGGATCCCGACGAGGAAGAATCGATCGATAGTTCTTCTGCATCGGATGTTTTGGGTGTACAAAACGAATATGGTTACCCGGAAAGCGTAGCCAGTGACGAAGCACCTAAGCCATGGTATGTCTACGCAGATGAGTTTATGTTGTCTGTTCCGGGCGTATACAAAGATGCCGGCATAAATCCCGGAAGTTTCAGCACACACTATCTCTCTTATGAAAAAGATGATTTCGAAGTATATTTTTATTCGATGTGTCAGTACTGGACGGAAACAAAGCCGGACTGGATGGATAGCGAAACATACGATAAATCCCTAAAAGACGCTCCCGAATTCTTAAAGGACTGTCTGCTGGATGTTTTTGAAAACTACGGCGCCATCGACCACATCTCACCTTTTACGAAAACAAACACAGACTATACCATCTACGATGAATCTATCGTTACGATCGACGGACGCGATTATATCCGTCAGGAAGTGATGGCATATGGTCACGGCTTTGGCAAGGAAAACACGATGTACTATACGATCTATTACGGTCTGATGGATTTGGAATATGAGGGTTCTGTACCGTTTTTCGCGGTTGCCATGAGCCTAAGCGGAAGTGATGAAGCAAGAAGAATCATGAATGATACGGTCGATTATGCCATGCAGCACGCCGTGATATAAAAATGCTGTTCCCACCTATTCATTTTCTAGTATATCTAGAATATCGTTCCTTCTAGATCGAAGACCCGGGCAGAGTCATGCTGCCCGGGTCTTCAAAATCTATTCTTACACAAACATATAACCGGATTGGGTCAGGACTTCTTCTGCTCTTTCGAAGTTTTCCTTTTTCACCAGAATGTAGTCCGTGTTATATGTTGAAACGGCAAAAATGCCGATATGGTTTTCCGCCAGGATCCCGGACAGTTTCGACAGGATTCCGATGAGGGAAAAGTCCAGTACTCCTTCTATACGAAATGCTTTCCAGCCGTCGTCACGATCTGTTGTATTTAAAGGTGTATCTTCTGTTTTACAAACCAGTGAGATCTCTTCATCAGTCTTTGCCAGGAAATAGAATTCCTTTCCGAGATCGATTGAAGTCGTATCGGACAGTTTACATACAGTCAGGTCATAAGGCAGTTTTTTCAGATTCATACATATCTCCCTTTATTTTCTTCTTTTTCTTCGCACACGATTGATATGCCGTTCGAAATCCCCGCTTCGCAGAAGCTCCGCGATCACATACTGTTCGAAGATCGGAACGGTACAGGAATAAAAGCCGAGCTTTATTTCAAAAGACTCTACCATTCTTTTCGGAAGGATCATGTACCCGATACGCATAGACGGGGCCAGGGTTCTCGAAAACGTATTCAGATAGATCACATCCACTTGCGGATCCATCGAAAAAAGCGGTTCTTCCTGCTTTCTTGAGATCGTAAGTTCCGAGTCGTAATTATCTTCGATCAGGATTCCTTTTTTTCTCTTGGCCCAGCGAAGGTATTCCATCTTTTTCGAGATCGTAGCGGTCACACCCGAAGGGAAACTGTTAAAAGGTGTGACGTGAAGCACTTTTGCTTTTGTTTTTTCAAGTGCTTCCGAAGAGATTCCGTCTTCCATCATCGGTAGCATCTCACATGTGATTCCCATCGCTTCATAGACCGATCTTATCTTTTTATAGGACGGATCTTCGATTGCAAAGACTCGCTTTTCTCCAAGAAGCTGTGCGATCAGACCATAGAGGTATTCCGATCCGGAACCCACGAAGATCTGAGAAGGTTCGACTGTGATGCCGCGGCTTCGGGCAAGATACAGACAGATCTCATTTCGAAGCTCTGCGCATCCATGATTGGGCGACTTCACAAGAATCGTCTCTGCATGATCCAAAAGTACTTTTCTCATCGTTTTCGCCAGAACCGAAAACGGGAACTCACCGAAATCCGAAGACTGTTCATCTTTGTCGAAGGTAAATCTTCTTTCTTTTACCGTCTCGCCCAGAAAATCTTCATCTCGGTACGTGACGAAAACACCGCTTCGCTGGCGGCTCTGCACATAACCTTCTTCAGCAAGCAGCGTAAGCGCATGTTCGACCGTAATCACGCTGACTCCCGTTTCGTCGGCTATGACTCTTTTCGAGGGAAGCTTCGTCCCGTACGGATAACTTCCGGCAGAGATCTCTGTAACAAAGTAATGGTAGAGCTGGAGGTAAGCCGGCTCATCTGAATGCATATCGATCTTACAATTCATCTGGTCATATAATTCTCTTTCATTTTGGTCATTTCTATATGTTCAGTATAATGGTACTCTTTTCCTCGGAACAAGTAAAGGGAGTGATGAATATGAATCAACAAAAATACAACCCAACTATTCGATTAACTACTACCGCCGTTTTCATGGCACTGACGATCGCCATGGCCTCTTTCGGAATTCCGGTACCGGGCGGACATTTATATTTGTGTGATGTGATCATCTGTCTGGCAGCGATCCTACTGAATCCGTTTGAAGCATTTCTCGTAGGCGGCGTCGGATCATTTCTCGGAGACCTGATCTTCTATCCTCTTCCGATGTTCGTATCTCTGGTAACACACGGTCTGCAAGCAGTTGTGATCTCTCTGATCTCACACCATACATTAAAAGATCATCCGAAGATCGCATCCGGAATCGGCGTTGCCGTTGGTGCCGTGATCATGGTCGTTGGTTATACACTCGGCAAGATCTTCGTATACAGTACATTTGAATATGCGATGATCAAACTTCCCTATGAGATCGCACAAGGTACCCTGGGCGCAGTCCTCGGCATGATCCTCTGCTGGAGATTCGGTATCCGCAAATTGTTCCTCAACCTGATTGAGCGGAACCAGCATAAGAAACCGGCACAAGTTGAACAGTAAGTTAGAGACAAAAACATAGTTACATGAAAAAGGAGCGGTCACCAAAGACTGCTCCTTTTTCACGCTATAAAATATCGATTCGAAGAGATTAAACGATTACATTCATTTCCAGAAGCTTTCTATATATCGCCTCTGCAAGCTTTGCATGTCCTTGCTCATCCAGATGTTCCTCATCTGAGTGATTGGCAGAAGCAAAGTCAGACGCTGCCAGAAAATGTGTGCCTTTTTGATGCGCGATCACGCTGTAGACATCTTTCAGTTTTCTACTGACTTCCACCGAACGATGTCCGAATTCCGGATCCTTTTCCGGTCTCCACACTTCTTCTCCGAGCCATAACGGAGAGACAAGAAGAATGCGGGATGCACTTACATATTTCGTGATCTCATCCAGGCATAGTTCGATGCCTTTTCCGATCGTATATTCTGAAGCACCATAGATCGTCTTGCAGTCGTTGGTTCCGAGCATGAGGATCACCGCATCCAGCGGATTGTGACTTTGAAGCACATATGGTAAAAGCGCCAGTCCCTTTCGACCGGGACGAAGCGCATCTTCGAAAACCGTTGTTCTTCCGCAAAGCCCTTCTTCGACAATCCTCGTTTCAGACGCTTTCTGCTGAAGGATCCCGGTCCAGCGAACCTCCCACGAATATCTCGCGGGAGGTTTTGAACTCGGGATCAGTCCCCATGTATTTGAATCACCAAAAGCAAGTATCGATTTCATCTTACCTCATTTCTTCAGTGCTTCTCTCCAGGTAGCCGGCTTAAACTCACCGATAAGCGGGAGAAGGCGCTGATCTACGTCGATCTTAAATACGGAATTAAAGTTATTGGTAGCGATCATCTGACCTGCAAAACCAACGATAACAACCAGTTCCTGATCGTTAAAGAATTTGCGGAGTTCTTCAAAAAGAGAATCCGAAACAGATGTAGGATCTTTTACGATGGACTGAGCCAGTGTCGCAAGGAGCTTCTCTTTCTCGTCATATACAAGATTATTCGGATCCAGACCGAGGCCCTTAACGTCGCTGATGAAGAACAAAGAGCACAGCTGGCAGGAGTTTGTGGTCGAGATCGCATGTGCGTAAAGGATCGCATCCTTCTCTCCGATCACTTCTACAAGACGATTCCAGGAAGTATACCAGGCCATATATGCATCGTATGTTGCTGCATCGTTAAGAAGGCCCTTCTTCATGTTCGTTACTGCATTTCTGCCTGCGAGTTCATCATAGCGCTCTTTCTCTGCGCCGGTTGCTTCGTTCTGTTCTACTAATTTAATTCTTGCCATTTTTCTACTCCTTTTCTGATCACAGTGCGATCTTTAAAATATCGACAATCTTTTGTGCGTCAAGCGGCACATAGTGTCCAACAGGTCCATTTGCGGTTGCCCGCGCTGCCATACTCTCGAAATCGGAATCCCCGATATTCAACTCAGTAAGGCTCGTTGCCAGTCCCAATTCACGGAAGAAATCTTTCAGTTTATCGGATAACTGATAGGCTCTCTCCTTCTCATCGAAGTCATAAGGATCAACTCCGTAAACACGACTTGCCAGAAGTGCGAGACGCCAGGGTTTTACTTCGGCTATGTACTTAGTCCATGCGACGAAGACCACTGCCATGCCTTCGCCGTGTGTGATGTTATACTGTGCGGAGAGTTCGTGCTCGATCCTGTGGGAAGCCCAATCGGCGCGGCGGCCGGCATCCAGGAAATTATTGTGTGCTACACTTGCCAGCCACTGGATCTCTCCTCTCGCATTCACATCTTTCGGATCTTTCAGAAGTCTTTTTGCATTGACGGTCAGCGCACGGATCGCGCCCTCGATAAGATAATCTGTGGTATCGGAATACTTCTCATCCGAGAAGTATCTCTCCAGGAGGTGCGAAAGCACATCCGCGATGCCTACATAGGTCTGGTAAGCGGGAAGATTTACCGTATATTTCGGATTCATGATGGCAAACTTCGGGATGATCCGGTCATCTTCAAATCCTTTCTTCCACTCACCGTATGACAGTATCGCGCAGTTGGATGTTTCCGAACCACTGGATGCAGTCGTTGCGATCACGCCGATGTTCAGTACCGATTCGGGGGAGATACCGTTACTGAAAAAATCCCAGACATCGCCATCGTATGGAATTCCCAGTGCAACCGCTTTGGCTGTATCGATGGAGCTTCCGCCGCCTACCGCCAGTACAAAATCCACTTCATCTTTCTTTCCTTGTTCTACAAGTTTTCTAACCAGTTCGATACTCGGATTCGGAACTACTTCTCCACTTTCACTGAAACGGATATTTAGGTTTTTTACTGCGCTTTGGATCACATCGTAGATTCCCAGCGTCTTGATGAAATCTCCGCTATATACCAGCAGCAGTGACTTTACTTTATAATCGGAAAGCAGGCTTTCAAGTTTGTTTTCGCTGTCTTCGCCAAATACGATCTTTGCCGGGTTATAGTATTCGAATCCGATCATGTTATCATCTCCTTTTCCAAAATCTTGTTTTCATTAGTGAAGCGGTACGACTGCACCGTCGTACTTCTCTTCGATAAATGCCTTTACTTTCGGTCCCTGAAGAACCTTGACCAGTGCCAGGATCGCCTCGTTATTCTCATTGCCTGCTCCGGATGCAGAGGAAAGTAATGTCAGTGTAAGTGCTACGGAAAGAATCTTCTTAAATGTGTTTTTCAAATGTGTTTTCTCCTTAATGGTTGTGTTTTTCATTGTGTTTATTGTTTGTGTTTTTTATCCGGTTTTCATAAAAAAACCGAGGGCCTATCAGTTTAAGCTCCCGGACAAGTGGTAATCGTATGCGAAGCGGATCAACGTTGCTTCGTATTTCGGCGCAAGGAATGAGATCCAACCGCACCGTCCACATTACATGTCCGGGAGTTCAGCATTCGACAACACATGACCATATCCATCTTTCTTGTTGTTAATGTTTTCATCTCTTACGCCTCCTTTTCTTCAAGCGATGTATGTACTTTAACACTACCAACCTACCGTGTCAATAGGTAATATAAAAATAGTTTTCTTCTTCTTTTCTTTCAGATAGATTTACGTATCCTGGATTTCGATCCCGATGTCCCGCAAAAGAGTAATGCCCATGTTATAGACCATCTCGATCGCCGTTTCTTTCGGCATCTTAAAGTCATCCCACATCATCATGGTGGCCAGTCCGTGAGTATAGATAACTGTATTCTGGACGGCCTCTCCGATCTTTTCTTTCGGAACATTATATTCTTTTGCAAGAACTTCTACCGCCATCGGATCGAACTGAACGGTAAAAACACTCATTCCTTCCGGAAGCTTCAGTCCGTCGCCGAGTGTATCTTTCAGATTATCAATATATAAGAAACGGAAAACATGCGGATGATCGCACGCGTTCGTAATATATCGCACACCGGTTTCAAAAAATGCATGCACGGCATCCTTGTCGCCCATGTCATCCGCGATTCCTTCCCACATGCGATCGGCCGCAAACTTATAAAGCTCTCTTTTCAGATCCATCATGCTTCCGAAAATCCACGAGATCGGCTGTGTCGAGCATTCCAGTTTTGCCGCGATGGACTTGATGGCGACCGCATTGATCCCGCCTTCATCAAGCAGGTCAAATGCGGCCTGAAGTACCATCTCTTTTGTTATCTTTGCTTTTCTTCCCATCTGCCTCATCCGGCCTGGTAGGGCCGATCTTTCAGGGGTCTTGTGCAACCCCATTCTTTCGCTGTTTTTTCAAAAGACTTCGCGGCAAATGTCTTAAACATAAGTCCTACCAGAAGTCTTACAGGCGCGGGAAAGATCTCTGGACCGGTAAACTTCCTGCACTCTTCGTCTTCGAAGTTTCCTTTCTGTCCGAAGATACGGCCCATATCTTTATACGGAGCCGTCATATTCTCCCGCTCTTGTCCTTCGACTAATCTTATACTAAAGTTGTTGCCTTTTACAAGTGTCCCGCCATATCTGCATCCCAGCAAGCCAGCCAGTTTCTGAAGGTATTCTTCTCCGCATCGAAGCTGCACACCTTCTGCAAAACCGCTTTGCAGGATGAAGGACATCGTTGCATTTCCAGACTTCGGCGTAACGGTTTCCAAAAACTCCAGAAGCAGTCCCGGGATACACTCCACAAAAAGCGGCAGCGCAATCAGGATGTTATCGCAGCGGTCAAAGGCATTTCGGATCTTCTCCCATTGATTTCGATTGGAAACCTCATACTGCTCATATGTATTATCGCTTTCCATCATGCCTTCGTTAAACACCTGAAGGATCTTATCTGTATTACTGAATTTCTTTACTCTCGGACTTCCGTTAATGATCAATACATGCATGCTGCCGCCTCCTTCCAATCCTCCTTGGGAAATGCACCGAGGGACTTCGATCCGAAGTTCACCGCGACTCTTTCGCTCCACTTATTGAGATACTCCCGATCCGCTTCTCCGATATAGACAAAACCCACATCCGTGTGTTTCTTGTAGCGGAGAACATGCCGCATCTGCTTCTTTTTGAAATACAGATGCATCGTGGCAAGCGGGATGATCCTGTCGATGATGTTCTTACCTTTATGGTCGATAAAACCAAGTGCCGTATTTGAGATGACCCACAGCTGATCCGAATTGACCAGTTTTTTCAGGATCTCTTCGTAGTCATCTTTGACGGAACAGATACCCGGTGTCTTCAGCCAGCAGTAATTGCATCCGATACAGTGCCCGATCTTCTTATCTGCGGTCTCCATGATCTCAAAAGTTATGTTTTTCGACTTTAATTCTTCGCTGATTCTGCTTGTGATCTCTTTATTCTCTGTTGTATTTACGATGAGGATCATAGTCGTTATTCCTTTCTGTTTTGTTTTATGTAAATGCGTTTATATAAACACGTTTATAATATTCTTTCAAAAATGATTTGTCAACACTCTTTCCGGAAATTCGCGCAAACAAAAAAGGCTGTCTCATTTCTGAAACAGCCTCTTTTGTATATAAAGGATGATGATCATACGATATTTCGGATACCTTCACAGATCCTTCTTGCGACCACCGGATTATTCATCGTATAAAGATGGATACCGGGAATATCGCTGGCCAGAAGATCGATGATCTGACTTAGTGCGTAAGACATGCCCGCATCGAAAAGCGCGTCTTTGCGGTCTTCGTATTTCCGCACGATACGGTTAAAACGCTCCGGGAAAGATGCATTGCACAAAGACAGCATTCTTCTGATCTGCGCGGCATTGATCACCGGCATGATGCCCGGGATGATCGGCACATCGATCCCTGCGATCTTGCATCGCTCACAAAAATCATAGAACTTCTCGTTATCGAAGAACAGCTGGGACAAAAGCACCGATGCACCTGAATCCACCTTCTTCTGCAGTCCCTTGATATCGTTGACTTTTCCGTCCGACTCCGGATGGCACTCCGGATAGCAGGCTCCTAGGAAACAGAAATCGTGATCCTTCGAAAGGTATGAGATCAGATCCGACGCATGGTGAAAATCGTCTTTCTCCGCGATCTTCGGTGTGCGGTCGCCACGAAGCGCGAGGATGTTTTCGATGCCTTCGTCTTCCATGACTTTGGCAAATGCATCGATCTCTTCCTTATCGTAATGCAGCGACGTCAGATGCACGACCGGCTCGACACCGTATCTGTGCTTGATGTTCTTTGCGATCTCGATCGTACGGTTACTGTTACTGCTTCCGCCCGCGCCAAATGTTACGCTGATAAAATCGGGATTCAGCTCGCAAAGCACTTCAAGTGTTTCGTCGATACTTTCGAGTTCCGTATCTTTCTTCGGCGGAAAGATCTCGAACGACAGGCTCTTCTTATTCTGTTGATAGATGTCTTTTATCTTCATACTTTTCCGCGGATGATCTTCGCCGCTTCTACCAGGTTCTTCAGGCTCTTCACAGTCTCTTCTTCACCACGGGTCTTCAGGCCGCAGTCCGGATTGACCCACAGCTTCTTATCTTCTGTCTTGGCACGAATCTTCGTCAGCTGACCGACCAGTTCATCGACAGAAGGAACACGCGGGCTGTGGATATCGTAAACGCCCGGGCCGACCTCGGTCTTAAAGTGATTCTCCTTCAGCGCATCGAGGATCTGCAGATCCGAACGGGATGCTTCAAAGGTGATAACATCTGCATCCATCGAGTCGATCGCCGGAATAATATCGGTAAATTCACTGTAGCACATATGTGTGTGGATCTGTGTCTGAGGCTTCACACCGCTATGTACCAGACGGAATGCCGGGATGGCGAAATCGAGATAATCGCTGTACCAGTCACTCTTTCGAAGCGGGAGCTTTTCACGAAGCGCTGCCTCATCGATCTGGATGATGTTGATGCCGTTTGCTTCAAGATCCAGAACTTCATCGCGGATAGCCAGTGCAATCTGCTTCACGCTTTCTTCGATGGAGATATCTTCTCTCGGGAAAGACCAGTTGAGGATCGTGACAGGACCTGTCAGCATGCCCTTTACAGGCTTATTGGTTACGCTCTTTGCGAACTTCGACCATTCTACCGTGATGGATTCTTTTCTGGATACATCACCCCAAACGATCGGCGGTTTTACGCATCTTGTACCATAGGAAAGGACCCATGCTTTTTCAGTAAATACATAGCCGGAAAGGTGCTCGCCGAAATACTCGACCATGTCGTTTCTTTCAAACTCACCATGTACCAGGACATCCAGTCCGATCTCTTCCTGAAGACGGATGCAGTCCTCGATCTTCTTCTGGTTGAACTTCACAGACTGATCCTTTGTGATCTCGCCTTTTCTGAAATCACTTCTGTTCTTACGTACATCTGCAGTCTGCGGGAAAGAACCGATCGTCGTTGTCGGGAAAAGCGGCAGTCCGAGCTGCTCTTTCTGGATCGCTTCTCTTTCATCAAAGGCCGGAAGACGCGTATAGTCTTCGTCCTTGATCGCGTTGACGCGTGCTCTGACTTTCTCATCCACACTGTCCACACGCTTTTCGAAAAGAGCTTTATTTTCTGCCAAAATATCTTCTTTCAGATCGGAAAGATCAGAAAGCTCGATCAGTTTTTCTTCTGCAAATGCAAAATGCTTGATGTACTCATCCGGAAGCTTTGTCTCGCTCTTAAGTGTATACGGTACATGTAAAAGTGAGCAGGATGTGCCGACAACGATCTTATCCGAAGAGACGACCGATACGATCTCACTTAAGATATCCGCGCTCTTGCTGTAATCGTTCTTCCAGATGTTCTTACCGTTTACGACACCTGCAACCAGGATCTTATCCTTCGGGAAACCCTTTTCCTTAAGAAGAGAAAGCGTCTTTCTGCCTTCGACAAAATCCAGTCCGATCGCTTCAACATCAAGAGCAATTACTTCGTCATAGATATCACGGATATCTCCGAAATATGTCTGAAGAAGGATCTTCAGACCGCACTTTTCAGAAAGAAGAATACCGTAGATCTTCTTAAAAAGCGCGATATCGGAAGCATCGAGATCTCTTACGAGATAAGGCTCATCGATCTGTACTTTCGAAGCGCCGACCTTAGCAAGCTCCGCGAAAAGTTTTCCATACTCCGCAGTAAGTGCTTCTGCGATATCTTCTGCTTTCTTGCTTCCGGTAAACTTCGTAAGTTTCAGGAATGTGAAAGGTCCGATCAGATCCACTTTTGTATCCGCACCCAGTGCTTTTGCAGCCAGATATTCAGAAACCGGCTTTTCACTCGACAGTTCGATCTTCGTGTTATCTTCGAACTCCGGAACGATATAGTGATAGTTCGTATTGAACCACTTCTTCATCGGAAGAGCTTTTACGTTACCATTGTCACCCTGATAGCCACGAGCAGCAGCAAAGTAAGTCTGAAGACGCGAAAGGCCGAGATCCGTATATCTCTGCGGAACGATATTAAAAAGAAATGCCGTATCCAGAACATTGTCATAGAAAGAAAAGTCGTTACTGGAGATATAATCGATACCTGCGTTCTTCTGTGTCTCGATCGCAAACTTCTGCATCTCCTTCGCAGTCAGAAGAAGTTCCTGCTCACTGATCTCGCCTTTAAAAAACTTTTCCGACGCAAACTTTAATTCTCTGTTTCTTCCGATTCTCGGAAACCCAATGACTGATGTTTTCATACTCATTTCTCGCTTTCGTTGTTGATAAGCGAAGTATATCCCCACCGTCATGATAGGTAAAATACATCTTTTTGGTTTTCCTCCATAGATTTTTTCTATAGTGCATGATATAATTATAGTCGCTTTCTATCACTCATTATAAGCGAGGTCTATAACCATGACACTGAAACAACTCCGTTATGCCGTAACCGTAGCCGACACAGGGAACATGACCGAAGCCGCCAAGAAACTTTTCATCGCTCAGCCGAGTCTTACGTCAGCGATCATGGAACTGGAAAAAGAATACGGGATCACGATTTTCTCGAGAAGCAATAAAGGGATTGAGATCACCAAAGACGGCGAAGAGTTTTTGGGATATGCAAGACAGATCCTCGACCAGGCGGATCTTTTCAACGAACGGTATACCGGAAAGACACAGGGCAAAGTCCGCTTCTGTGTATCTTCCCAGCACTACTCGTTCGCAGTTGAAGCATTTGTTGAGCTTTTGAAAAAGCATGGTGGAAATAAGTATGAATTCCACATGCGCGAAACGCAGACCTACGACATCATCGACGATGTTTCCCATCTTCGAAGCGAGATCGGCATTTTATATCTAAATGAGTTTAACGAGACTGTCATCCGAAAAACACTTCGCGACAACAACCTGCATTTCGAGCCGCTATTTACAGCCAAGCCGCATGTCTTTATCGGACAGAATTCTCCTTTGGCGAAAAAGAGAAGTCTCACACTTGAAGATCTGAAACCCTATCCGCGTCTTTCGTATGAGCAGGGCAGCCATAACTCCTTTTACTTTTCCGAGGAGATCTTAAGCACAGTTGACTGCGATAAAGAACTGATCGTACGTGACCGTGCGACCCTCTTTAACCTTCTGATCGGTCTGAACGGATATACGATCTGCAGCGGCGTGATCAGCGAAGAACTGAACGGTCCGAACATTATCGCAAAACCGCTGAAAGTAGATGACTATATGAAAATCGGTTATATCCTTCCGACACAGATCCATCCTTCTTCTCTTACAGAAGAATATATTTCGGCATTGAAACGCATCTGCAGATCCGGCTCGAAATGAACTGTATCTTATGCGAGCACACCGTGTCCGTTCATAAGGTATTTATCACACTCTCTTGCCGCGCCTCTTCCTTCGGTCAGCGCCCATACAACAAGAGACTGTCCTCTTCTCATATCGCCTGCTGCAAATACACCATCGACGGAAGTCTGGAATTTTCCGAATTCCGCTGCGACGTTGGATCTAGCATCACGATCGAGACCGAGTGCTGACGGGATCGTATCTTCCGGTCCGAGGAAGCCCATCGCCAGGATAACCAGATCCGCATCGATCGTTCTTCTTGTCGAGTCGACCGGAACCGGTACGGTTCTTCCGCTCTTTTCGTCCTTCTGCCAGGATACTTCCACGACCTGCAGTTTTTTCACATTGCCTTTTGCATCGCCGATGAATTTCTCCGTCGACATGAAATACTGTCTCGGATCCGCACCATATACAAATGCTGCTTCTTCCTGACCGTAATCCGTCTTCTTTACGAAAGGATATTCCGGCCACGGGTTATTTGCCGCACGGGTCTCCGGAAGTGGTCCTGTGATCTCGAGCTGTGTAACACTCTTTGCACCCTGACGGGTCGCGGTCGCAGCACAGTCTGTTCCTGTATCACCACCACCGATGATGACGACATGCTTGCCTTTAGCCGAGATCGGAAGATCCGGCGCTGCGCCTGCCTTATCGAAATGATTCTTGGCAAAGAGCGTCTGTGTATTGGTACGAAGATAATCTACGGCAAAGTGGATACCTTTCAGTTCTCTTCCTTCTACAACGAGATTTCTCGGCTTTGTTGCACCACAGCACAGTACGACCGCATCGAAACTGCTTCGTATCTCTTCCACGGTAATATCGTGCCCGACTTCGACTCCGCAGCGGAACTTCACGCCTTCTTCTTCCATCAGTTTCACACGACGGAGGATGACCTGCTTATCGAGTTTCATGTTCGGGATACCATACATAAGAAGTCCACCCGGACGATCGGCTCTTTCAAATACCGTTACGCTGTGACCTGCGTGATTCAGCTGATCGGCGCAGGAAAGACCGGACGGACCGGAACCGACTACTGCAACTTTCTTTCCGGTTCTCGTCTTCGGCGGATTCGGCTTCATGTTACCGTTTTTCCATGCCGTCTCAGACAGATACCACTCATTATTCCTTACCGAAGTAGAAGCGAAGTTATGTCCGCATGTGCAGGCACCTTCACAAAGCGCCGGACAGACACGGCCGGTAAATTCCGGGAAACCGTTTGTCTTTCTCAGTCTTCTATATGCATCTTCGAAATGACCCTGATAAAGAAGATCGTTGAACTCAGGGATCAGGTTGGAAAGAGGGCATCCTGTCGCACCTCTTCCCAGGAACATACCGGTCTGGCAGAACGGTACACCACAGTCCATGCAGCGTGCGCCCTGCGTTCTGGCCGCATCTTCACTCTGATACATCTGATGTACTTCACGATAATCGCGGATACGGTCTTTGATCTCACGATCCGGGCCGATTGCTCTTTCGTACTCCAGGAATCCGGTGTTCTTACCCATTGCTCTTCCCTCCTTTTTTCGCTGTTGAAGTTGTCTTCTTCGCGCTTGCAGGCTTCTTTGCAGCGGTACTCTTCTTAGCTGCGGTCTTCTTTGCCGCAGGCTTCTTTTCTTCTACCACTTTGATCGGAGCTTCGGCTTTTCCGGTAGCCAGTTCGAAAGCCATCAGAACCGCTTCGTCACCTTCGTAACCATCGGCCTTGACCTCGGAAAGCTTCTGATTGAACTTCGCGTAATCATAAGGCAGTACTTTTACGAAACGTCCGATCAGATCGTCGAAGTTGGTCAGGATATGTTCCGCATATGTGCTCTGCGTATTTCTGACATGCTCGCTGATCTGGGTTCTTACGAACTCGATCTCATCTGCATCAGAAAGAGGCAGGAGTTCGACCATCTCCTGGTTGCATCTTGCGGCAAAGTCACCATTTGCATCATATACATAGGCGATACCACCGGACATACCGGCAGCAAAGTTTCTGCCTGTCGGTCCGAGAACGATAGCACGTCCACCGGTCATGTATTCACAACCGTGATCACCGACACCTTCAACAACAGCAGTCGCACCACTGTTTCTTACACAGAAACGTTCACCTGCGATACCACTGATATATGCCACACCGGATGTCGCACCATAAAGAGCAACGTTACCGATGATCGTGTTTTCTTCAGAGCGGAAGATCGCTTCTCTATCCTTACGGACGACGATCTTACCACCGGAGAGTCCCTTACCGACATAGTCGTTCGCATCACCTTCCAGGCGAAGTGTCAGGCCGTGCGGGATAAATGCACCGAAGCTCTGTCCTGCGGATCCTCTGAAGTTTACATCGATCGAATCTTCCGGAAGACCTTCTTCACCGTGAACACGTGTGATCGCGGAACCAAGCTGTGTTCCTGCTGCACGATCGGTGTTATGGATCTCCAGCGACAGGCTGACTTTTCTTCCTTCATGCAGTGCCGGCTCAGAAAGCGGGATCAGCACCTTATAGTCCAGCGTATCTTCCAGCTTGTGATCCTGAGATACAGTGTGATGTGTAACGACTGTCGAGTCGAGCTGCGGACGATACAGGATCGAAGAAAGATCGATGCCCGTGCTCTTCCAGAACTTGATCGCCTTATTTACGCGGAGCATATCGGATCTTCCGACCATCTCGTCGATCGTTCTGAAGCCCAGCTGAGCCATGATCTCACGAAGTTCTTCTGCGATAAAGCGCATGAAGTTTACAACATATTCCGGCTTACCTTCGAACTTCGCACGAAGCTTCGGGTTCTGTGTTGCTACACCAAACGGGCAGGTATCGAGGTTACATACACGCATCATAGCGCATCCCAGAGCAACCAGCGGTCCCGTTGCAAAACCGAATTCCTCTGCACCGAGCAGACATGCGATCGCAACATCACGACCGGTCAGAAGCTTACCGTCTGCCTCGACCGTGATACGGGAACGCAGATCGTTCAGAAGCAGCGTCTGGTGTGCTTCCGCAACACCGAGTTCCCAAGGAAGACCTGCATGACGGATCGACGTTCTCGGAGCCGCACCTGTACCTCCGTCATAACCGGAGATCAGAACTACATCTGCACGAGCTTTTGCAACACCTGCGGCAATCGTACCGACACCGACTTCAGATACCAGCTTGACGTTGATTCTTGCAAAGCGGTTTGCATTCTTTAAGTCATGGATCAGCTCGGCCAGATCCTCGATCGAATAGATATCGTGATGCGGCGGCGGAGAGATAAGACCTACACCCGGCGTAGAATGACGCGTCTTCGCGATCCACGGATAGACCTTACCGGCAGGAAGCTGACCGCCTTCACCCGGCTTTGCGCCCTGTGCCATCTTGATCTGGATCTCTTTTGCATGTACCAGATAATCGGATGTAACACCGAAACGTCCGGAAGCGACCTGCTTGATCGCACTCATCTTCGAATCGCCGTTGGGCATTCTCTCATATCTTTCCGGATCCTCACCACCTTCACCGGTGTTGGACTTACCACCCAGACGGTTCATGGCGATCGCGAGTGTCTCATGTGCTTCCTTACTGATGGAACCATAAGACATCGCACCGGTCTTAAAACGCTTAACGATATTTTCTACCGGCTCGACCTCGTAGATGGAGATCGGCTGCTTGGAAGGAACGAACTCCAGAAGACCACGGATGGTGCAGAGTCTTTCATTTTCTTCGTTGAGGCCCTTGCTGTATTCCTTAAAGAGGTTGTAGTCACCCTTTCTGACCGCATTCTGCAGCTGGTAGATGCTCTTGGGGTTAAACATATGGTATTCACCATCTTTACGCCACTGATATACACCACCTGTTGCCAGACCCGGCTGTGTCTCGGATGTCTTATATGCGGCTTCCATTCGACTGCCGACTTCTTTAGCGATCTCATCAAGGCCGATACCGCCGATACGGGAAGCGGTAGATGTGAAATACTTATCGATGACCTCCTCACCGATACCGAGTGCTTCAAAGATCTGTGCACCCTGATAACTCTTTACCGCGGAGATACCCATCTTCGACAGTACCTTAACGATACCGTGGCGGGCTGCGGAGATATAGTTATCGATCGCAACATCGATTTCCTTATCCAGACGGTTATTTGCGATCTCATCAGCGATCGTTGCATATGCCATATACGGGTTGATCGCGGAAGCACCATAACCGACCAGCAGAGCGAAGTGATGGACTTCACGCGGTTCACCGGACTCCAGTACGATAGAAGTCATGTGACGCTGTCCATTTCTGACCAGGTGCTGATGCAGACCGGAAACTGCCAGAAGTGCCGGGATCGGAGACTTGTCGGAATCGGCATCACGGTCGCTGAGGATCAGGATGTTCGTTCCCTTGTCCACTGCATCGGAAGCCGCTTTGCAAAGTGCATCCATCGCCTTTTCCAGTGTATGACCGTCACCGTTTGCTTCGTAGACGATCGGCAGAACAACGGACTTAAAGCCCTTTCTCTTGATGTTCTTGACTGCCGCGAGTTCTTCATCCTTCAGGATCGGACTCGGCAGTGCGATATGACGTGCATCGGTTGCCTTCGGCTCGATGATGTTGCCTTCGTTTCCGAGGTACATTCTTTCCATGATGACGATGTCTTCACGGATGCAGTCGATCGGCGGGTTCGTTACCTGCGCGAACAGCTGCTTAAAGTAGTTATAAAGAAGCTGCGGCTTATCGGACAGAACCGCGATCGGGCTGTCGTTACCCATCGCACCGATGGCTTCGTTTCCGTCCTTAGCCATCGGGACGACCATCTTACGGATATCTTCATAGGTATAGCCGAACATTTTCTGGCGGACTTCCAGACTATCTTCCGAAGCCTTAGAGGACTTTGTCTTCGCCGGTGCTTTGGCCGATGCCTTATAGTCCTTGACCAGTTCAGCAAGCGGGATCATGTTCTCCTCGATCCACTGCTTATAAGGATGTGCGGTTGCGACCTTCTTCTTTACTTCTTCGTTCGTGATGATGCGGCCTTCTTCTGTATCGATCAAGAGCATACGGCCCGGACGAAGTCTGTTCTTCGAAACGATTCTGTCTTCGGAAACCGGAAGAACACCGGCTTCAGAAGAAAGGATCACATAGCCGTCTTCCGTTACAACATATCTTGCCGGACGAAGTCCGTTTCTGTCGAGAGTCGCGACGATGCTGCGTCCATCTGTAAATGCCAGAGCTGCAGGACCGTCCCAGGGCTCCATGAGCATGCTGTTATATTCATAGAAAGCCTTCAGGTCTTCGTCCATCTGCTCGTGCTTGATCCACGGTTCCGGAACCATCATCATGGCGGTCTCGGCAAGCGATCTTCCGGACAGCGTCAAGAACTCCAGCGTGTTATCGAACATCGCGGAGTCAGAACCGTTCGGGTTGATGATCGGCAGTACTTTTTCCATGTCCTCTCCAAATGCACTGTTGCTGATGGATGCGGATCTGGCGTACATGGCGTTGATGTTACCACGCAGTGTATTGATCTCACCGTTATGGATGAGATAACGATATGGATGGGCACGTTCCCAGCTCGGGAAAGTGTTCGTACTGTAACGGGAATGTACAAGAGCAAGTGCGGAATCAAAGGACAGATCCTTCAGATCGAGATAGAAGGCATCCATCTGTTCCGGGGTAAGCATACCCTTATATACGATCGTCTTCGTAGAAAGACTTGCGAAATAAAAATATCTCGGATCGGTCTCTGTGAGCTCGATCGTGCGCTTTTCCAGTTTCTTACGTATGATATAAAGAGCGCGGTCAAAATCTTTGCCGGCCTTTGTCTTTTCGCCACGACCGATAAAGATCTGCGCGATATACGGACGATTTTCTTTTGCGGTCTGACCGATGGTGCTCTCATTGACCGGTGTATCACGCCAGCCCAGTACGATCTGACCTTCTTCAAGAACAGCCTTATCGATGACCTTCATGCACTTTTCACGTGCGTCACTTTGCCTCGGCAGGAAAACCATACCGACACCATAATCGCCCTCTGCAGGCAATGTGATGTTTTCTTCCGGACATACTTTTCTGAAAAATGCATCAGGGATCTGAAGCAGCATACCGGCACCGTCACCGGTATTCTCATCACTTCCTTCACCACCACGGTGGGCCAGGTTTGCAAGAATGCGAAGACCATCCTTCACGGTCTGGTGAGTTCGTTTACCATGAATATTCACCACAAAACCGATGCCGCAGGCATCATGCTCATAATCCGGAGAATAAAGTCCTTGTTTTTCCATTCTCATTTGCGTTCCTCCTTAGCTCCTGAAAGTGTTGCACGGAGGATCGCAAAGCACTGAAACGCCTGTCTTGCCGGTCCTTGTCGCAGCGGAACTTCCGCCCGCGCCCGTCAACACTTAGCGTCATTGCTAGTTTTCAATGTCTACATCTTACCAATTTGCAAGTTAGTTTGCAACAACTTGCAGAACTAAGAGCAAAAAACGATAAAAAATGTGCATTATTTGTTCATTCATGCAGTTCTTGTTTTTGAATTATTCATTTTGCAGGATCATTTCATGAGATTATCGATCGCTTCTTCGAGGGTCTGCGCCTTTCCTGATTCAAGAAGGATCTTGACTCGTTTCGTTTGATATCTCGAGCGAAGCGGTTCCGGGATCAGATCATCATATTGCTTCACGATTTCTTTTTGCGATTCATATTCGTTCTTAAGCTCAGATACACGTTTTCTGATTTCTTCTCTTCTTTGAATCATCCGCTCTTTTTCTTCTTCTTCTGCTCTTTCCTTCAGATAATTCTTTTCTTTCTGGTTACGATAAATATGGAAAACAACCGTCCCGACGACAAGTGCCAGATTTGACAGAAGGATAATGATCGCGGCCACCCCGGCTCCATGTCTTGTCCCATGGGAATCCCAGTCTAAAGCAAACTGCCACGCATAAACGATGATATCGATATAAAGTACAACGATCACGGCAACTACACCAATGATCACGGATAACCAGCTGACACTAGATCGAACTTTGAGCGGAGGATCGACCGTAACAGGCTTATCCAGGATCGCTTCTTTATCCCGGATCTTTTTTTCAATACCATCCAGAGTACTGTATTCTTTATGGATTTTTTCGGCCAGTGCGATATTTTCTTTCGTATTCATATGCGTGACACCCCATAAAAGACATCGTTTATGAGATAAGAATATCACGACCGTTATTGTTTTTCAATCTCTTTTTATCGTTTTTCGATAAATTTTTACCGATTCACACAAAGCATCTGAATCAATCAGCCATGTAAAACGGCCATCGCCGCATCGTAATCGTTTTTCGAAACATAGACACTGCACGTGGATGGCGTATAAGACTGGCCGAAACGACCGACACCGGCACCACGTCCGAGATCTGCGATGTGCTCGGAACCGTTCATGCGGACATCGTACTTGATACCTGCCTTCTTGAGCGCACTCGTTATCTGAAAGAACTTATCATCTTTGTTCCCACTATAGATCTCACGTTTAAGAAACATCTGTTACGACCACCATTTCTTTGGATTTACGCTGCTCATTATACCAATGTCCACCTTCCATTTCCACATAAAAAGAACCGCCGAAGCGGTTCTTTGTCTGCAGATATTTAAAGCATCTTCTCGCTTTAGGACTGTCCGAAGATATCCTTGATACGCTTCATGGCTTCGATCGTGTTATCACGTGTGTTAAAGGATGTAAATCTTACATAGCCTTCGCCGCATTCACCAAATCCGGAACCCGGTGTGCAGATCACATTCGCGCGTACCAGAAGGTCATCGAAGAATGCCCAGGAACGCATACCGTTCGGACACTTCACCCAAAGATACGGAGAGTTCTTTCCGCCGGTAAACGGCCAGCCAAGCTCCGTAAATGTCTCTGCCATGATGCGTGCATTTTCCTTATAGTAAGCGATGTTTTCCGTGATCTCGGCAAGGCCCTTCTCCTTCAGGCAGGCCGCAGCCGCACGCTGTACCGGATAAGCGACACCGTTAAACTTCGTGGTCTGGCGGCGCAGCCACATCTTACGAAGCTGCACACCGTCACGGATCAGGCTTTCCGGAACGACGGTATATCCGCAGCGGGTACCCGTAAATCCGGCCGTCTTAGAAAGCGAACAGAACTCGATCGCACAGGAACGCGCACCGTCTACCGCATAGATGGAACGCGGGATATCCGGATCTGAAATAAAAGATTCATATGCTGCGTCGTAAAGAATGACCGAGCCATGCGCATTGGCATAGTCTACCCACTTCTTCAGACGGGCACCATCGTAAGCTGCACCTGTGGGATTGTTCGGAGAGCAAAGATAGATGATATCCGCCTGAAGATCCGGTGTCGGCATCGGAAGGAAATCATTTTCCGCCGTTGCCGCAAGCTTGATGATCTTTCTTCCGGCCATGACATTTGTATCCACATATACCGGATAAACCGGATCGGTTACTGCAACCACATTATCAACGGAAAAGATATCAAGGATATTTCCCAGATCGCTCTTGGCGCCGTCACTTACAAATACTTCACCACTGAAGACCTTTACGCCGCTTGTACGCTGATAGTAATCCGCGATCTCTTCTCTTAAGAAATCATAGCCCTGCTCCGGACCATATCCATGGAAACCTTCCGGTGTGCCCATTTCTTCCGCGGCCTTAACCATCGCCTCAACCGCAGAATGGCAAAGAGGACGCGTTACATCGCCGATACCCATCTTGATCAGCGCCGCACCCTTATCCTTCTCCATATACTTCCTTACACGTTCTGCGATCTCTGAAAACAGATATGTTTCTTCAATATTCTGATAGTTTGTATTAATATGCATATTCCATTTCCTCCTATATGTTCGTCGGGAAATCTCCCGGCATTATCAAATACCGATCACACCGGTAAAACTGATCACAGCCGGTCCCGTCATGAGTACGCGCTCGTCGGTGTAGTTGATCACCAGCTCACCGCCGTTTAAGATCACGCGCACATCTTCTCCTTTATTCGCATATCCGTTCAGGCAGGCTGCCACAACCGTCGCGCAGGTTCCGGTTCCGCATGCCAAGGTCTCACCTGTACCTCGCTCCCAGACACGCATACGAAGAAGTCCAGGTGCTTTGATCTCGGCAAATTCCGTATTTACTCTTTGCGGGAACATCGGGTGGTTTTCAAACTTCGGACCAAGTGAAGCAAGGTCCATATTCTCGACGTCCTTTACGAACAAAACAGCATGCGGATTTCCCATCGACACACAGGTAATGTTATAAAGCTGTCCGTTCACTTCAACCTCACGATCCACGACTGTATCGCCCGGTAGATCTACCGGAATAAGCTGGGGAGAAAGGATCGCACGTCCCATATCGACTGTTGCGCCGGTTGCTTCTCCCTCTTCATTCAGGATCATCTTCAGAGTCTTGATCCCGCACTTGGTTTCGATCGTGATCGTATCTTTCTTTACGCCCCAGATATCGTGAATGAACTTTCCGACGCAGCGGATACCGTTTCCGCACATCTCACTTTCCGAACCGTCAAGGTTAAACATGATCATGCGTCCGTCTGCCACTTCCGAAGGTGCAACGAGGATCAATCCGTCGCTTCCGATTTCAAAATGTCTGTCCGAGACTTTTACAGCAAGAGCGGATGGATCGTCGATCTTATATTTTCTGGCGTCGATATAAACATAATCGTTACCGCATCCCTGCATCTTCGTAAACTCGTACTTCATTTTCACTGCACCTTCTTTTCAATTATCGTAAGTTCTTATGATCTCGTAAGCGACTTCCGCACGGGTCCTGCCGCTGTTCATCGCTTCTTTTTCTATATATTTATGTGCTTCCTCTTCTGAATACGCCAAAGTCTGGATCAAAAGAAGTTTTGCTCTCGTGACGACCTTTTCGTCATCGAGTTTTTTCTTCAACGCGCAAAGTCGGATATGTGCCATATCGGCGGAATTGATCGCTGTGGCAAATGCACTTTGCTTTAAAGGTTTGACCAGGATCGTCGCACCCATATCCAGGAGTTTCTCTCTTGCTTTCTTTTCACCGTCTGTTGCAAAAGATGTTTCATCCGCAAGGAAAAGGATACTTGCCGTAGGATGTGCGATCGCTGCGTGGCAGGCTTTGATCGCTGCAGGATCATCGATCGAAGACTCTACGATCAGAAGACCGTAGTCACCTCTCTTGGCCACACGCATGCCGCTTTCGGAGATCGTCTCCCAGACTACTTCGTGAGGATGCTTGAGACTCTTTACGATGAAATTCTCCAGCACGCGACTTGCACCCTCTTCTCTTCTAAGAATCAATACTTTATCTATACCAGTAGAACTCATTATGTCTCACCTCTTTTTATAGTCCCGGTGGGATTTTTCTTTTTCTGATAATTAGTCTACTCTAACACCTTCATTTTTGCAACTTCTCTTTGCAAATATTTCATCCAGAGTAAAAAAACGTTCATTTTCATGTACAGATTTCATAAATCATGCAAGTTTGAGAAATAAATTATTCATTTTGTGTTGACAGGGTGATTCTTTTGACGTATTCTACCCACATAAAGCAAAGGCGCTTGGAATGTTACTACCGTTCCAGGTGCCTCTTTCACTTTTATAAGGAGGAAAACACTATGACAAACGTCCCTGAGATCTTTGGAGAAATGGTTTTTAACGAACAGATCATGAAGGCCCGTCTCCCGAAAGAAACTTACAAAGCAATGAAGAAGACAATTAATGAAGGTCTTCCTTTGAATATAGAGATCGCGAATGTAGTTGCTAATGCTATGAAAGACTGGGCAACCGAAAAGGGTGCCACCCACTTCACTCACTGGTTCCAGCCGCTGACCGGAATCACCGCTGAAAAGCACGACAGCTTCATCTCCCCCACATCTGACGGCGGCGTGATCATGGAGTTCTCGGGAAAAGAACTGGTACAGGGCGAACCTGATGCATCTTCCTTCCCGTCCGGCGGACTTCGAGCTACATTTGAAGCTAGAGGATATACAGCTTGGGATCCGACAAGCTACGCTTTCATTAAAGATGATACACTCTGCATCCCGACTGCATTCTGTTCATACAGCGGCGAGGCACTCGACAAGAAGACACCTCTTCTTCGTTCGATGGAAGTGATCAGCAAGCAGGCCGTTCGTGTTTTGAGACTTTTCGGAAACACTGACCCGCATCTCACAGTAAAGACCACAGTCGGTCCTGAGCAGGAATACTTCCTGATCCCGGTTGAACTTTATAATCAGAGAAAAGACCTTATCTATACAGGTCGTACACTTTTCGGTGCGAAAGCTCCGAAGGGCCAGGAGCTCGAAGATCATTACTTCGGTTCCATCAAGCCGAGAGTATCCGCTTACATGAAGGATCTCGACAAAGAACTCTGGAGACTGGGCGTACTTGCTAAGACAAAGCATAACGAAGTTGCTCCGGCACAGCACGAGCTGGCACCGATCTTCACAACAACGAATATCGCAACAGACCATAACCAGTTGATGATGGAGATCATGCAGAAAGTTGCGAAAAAGCACGGTCTGGTTTGTCTCCTCCACGAAAAGCCGTTCGCAGGCGTCAACGGATCCGGTAAGCATAACAACTGGTCCATCAGCACTTCCACAGGCGTCAACCTTCTGGAACCTGGTGATACACCTTCCGAGAACGCTCAGTTCTTACTCTTCCTGGCAGCGGTTATCCGTGCAGTAGATGTACATCAGGATCTTCTCAGAATTTCTGTTGCTACAGCAGGTAACGATCATCGTCTTGGTGCTAACGAAGCTCCGCCGGCAGTTGTATCCATGTTCTTGGGTGATGAACTGAATGCGATCATCGACTCGATCGTTGAAGGAAAAGCATATGACAAGCACGAGAAAGTTCAGATGGAGATCGGCGTAGACGTTCTCCCGAAGTTCCCGAAGGATTCTACAGATAGAAACAGAACTTCCCCGTTTGCTTTCACAGGTAATAAGTTTGAGTTCAGAATGCTCGGTTCCGCAAACTCGATCGCTTGTGCAAACATCATGCTGAACACAGCCGTTGCTGACAGCCTCAGTGATTTTGCTGACAGACTGGAAAAGGCAAGTGATTTCAAAGCAGAGCTTTCCGCTCTTATTAAGGAAACCATTACTGCTCATAAGAGAATTGTCTTTAATGGTAACGGTTATGACGAGAGCTGGATCAAGGAAGCTACCGAGGAAAGAGGTCTTCTCAATCTTCGTTCCACACCGGAAGCGATGGAGAGATTCCTCGATCAGAAGAACAAAGATCTGTTCTTGAAGTTTGGTGTATTCAGCCTGGCAGAGATGCAGAGCAGACACGATATCCTGCTTGAGAACTACAGCAAGATCATCAATATCGAAGCACTGACTATGATCGATATGGCAAGAAAGGATATTCTCCCGGCCGTAACGACATACATCAAGGAACTGGCAGATACCGCAATTGCAGTTAAGCAGGCAAGCGGAGTGGAGTCCGAATTCGAAAAGGATCTCATCGCACAGCTCAGCAAACTCCAGAGCGATATCGCATCAAAGACAAAGGTACTCGAAGACGCAGTCATCGAAGTACACGATATCGAAGATATCCTGGCTCAGTCTTATGCTTACCGTGATAAGGTATTCGTAGCAATGCAGGATCTTCGTGCAGCAGCAGATCAGGCTGAGTCCCTCTGCAGTACAAAAGTATGGCCGTTCCCGACATACGGCGAGCTCCTCTTCGGAGTCAGATAAGAAAATAGTTGTAAAGTAAAACTCGGCAAAGGTGCTGTAGCCTTCATCCCTTACGGGATGCGCTACCAGCACCTTTTCTGGTTTACCTTACGACAGGAAAAAAATGAGGTGATTTAAGTGACAGACGTATTATCAATAGCAAACGACACCATCTTTGGTGTATGGTTCCTCATAGGAGCCGCCCTGGTATTCTTTATGCAGTGTGGTTTCGCGATGGTCGAGACCGGATTTACTAGAGCGAAAAACGCCGGTAACATCATCATGAAAAACCTGATGGACTTCTGTATCGGTACTGTAGTATTCAGCCTGCTCGGTTTTGGTCTCATGATGAGTGAAAACTACCTCTTCGGTGTCATCGGTGTACCGAGCCTTCAGATCTTCACTGATTTCCAGAGCTTCCCGATGTCTTCCTTCGTATTCAACTTAGTATTCTGTGCAACAGCCGCAACTATCGTTTCCGGTGCTATGGCTGAAAGAACAAAGTTCTCCGCATACTGCGTATACAGTGGCATCATCAGCCTGGTCGTATACCCGATCGAAGCAGGTTGGGTCTGGAACTCTCAGGGCTGGCTCGCAAAGCTGGGATTCATCGATTTCGCAGGTTCCGCAGCAATTCACTCCGTTGGTGGTCTCTCCGCTCTGATCGGTGCCATCATCCTCGGGCCCCGTATCGGTAAGTACATCAAAGATAAGGAAGGCAAGGTCGTTAAGGTTAAAGCGATCCAGGGCCACTCCCTTACACTCGGTGCTCTCGGCTGCTTCATTCTCTGGTTTGGCTGGTATGGATTCAACGGTGCCGCCGCAACATCCATCTCTTCCCTGGCAGCTATCTTCGTAACCACAACCGTCGCTCCGGCAGTCGCACCTTGTGTCACCATGATCTATACATGGATCAAAAACGGTAAGCCTGATGTTTCCATGTGCTTGAACGCCTCTCTGGCAGGTCTGGTTGGTATCACAGCCGGATGTAACAACCTCGATGTAATCGGTGCCACCATCGTTGGTATCGTATGTGGTATCCTCGTAGTTGTCGTTATTGAAAAGCTCGATATTAAGTGTCACGTAGATGACCCGGTTGGTGCAGTTGGTGTTCACCTGGCAAACGGTGTCTGGGGTACGATCGCAGCAGGTCTGCTCTCCACTTCTACAGCTGACGCCGGTGTAGATGGTCCGATCTACGCACTGGTTCACGGCACATCCTTTGCTGACGGCATGAAAGTCTTCGGCGTCCAGTGCTTAGGTATCGTAGCGATCCTCGCTTGGACAGGTATCTGCATGGTCATCACCTTCCAGCTCATCAAAAAGTGCATCGGCCTTCGTGCTTCCGCAGAAGACGAGCTCGCAGGTATGGATATGTCCGAACATGGTCTTGTATCCGCATATGCTGACTTCGCATCCGTTGCTGACTTTGCTCCGACAGTAGATGACTCCGTACTTCCTTCTATCAAGGTTATCGGCGAAACTCCGATGGCAGAAGCCGTCGAAGTCAAAGAAGTGGCAAGAGCTGCTTCCGGTATCTCCTACAAGAGCCCGGACGGAAAGAAGCTCACCAAGATCGAGATCGTCTGCAAAGAGCGTATGCTCGAGCCTCTTAAGAGTGCACTTCTTGATATCGGTATCACAGGCATGACAGTTTCCCACGTTCTTGGTTGTGGTATCCAGAAAGGTAAAGCTGAGTTCTATCGAGGCGTTGAAGTTGAACCTTCACTGCTCCCGAAGATCCAGATGGATATCGTTGTCGCGAGAGTGCCTGTTCAGGCAGTTATCGATACCGCAAAGAAAGTACTTTATACCGGTCATATCGGTGATGGTAAGATCTTCGTCTACGACGTAGAGAACGTCATCAAAGTACGTACAAGTGAAGAAGGATTCGATGCCCTGCAGGACGTTGAATAATTCATAATCTGAAATCCCATCGGGGCCTTGCTTTTGAGCAAGGCTCCTTTGGATATTTAAAATCAAGCTTATAAACCGACAGTGCTTTTGCAAAGACGTACAAAGCACTGTTGAGCAGTTTTAAGAATATAATTTTGGAGGAAAATAGATATGTGTTCCATCATGTTTTATCTGCGTCCGGATCTGACGCAGGAACAATTTAAGGAGGGATTTGAGCAGACCATCTCGCGTGGTCCGGACCAGAGCCGGATCGTGACGCTTGATGACGGTACCATGGGCTTTCACAGACTGGCCATCATGGGACTGACCCCGGAAGGCATGCAGCCTTTTACCATGGGCAGCAGATACCTCGTCTGCAACGGTGAGATATACGGTTTCGAAGCATTTCGGCAGGAACTTTCCGACGCCTATTCTTTCGCATCGGATTCTGACTGTGAAGTGCTTCTTCCTTTATATGCGAAATACGGTGTCGATATGTTCAGTAAACTCGATGCCGAGTTTGCCATGATCATATACGATACGGATACCAAAACGCTGGTTGCAGCAAGAGACCCGATCGGTATCCGTCCGCTCTACTATGGTTTCGACGATGACGGATATATCGTTTTAGCAAGTGAAGCCAAGAACATCGTGCCCTACTGCAAGAAGGTCCTCCCCTTCCCGCCCGGACACTACTATAAAGACGGCAAGTTCACATGCTACTGCGATATCACAAAAGTCGACCACGTCATCCATGACGATCTCGATACGATCTTTACAAATATTCACGACAAACTCGTTGCCGGCGTACAGAAGCGTCTCGTCTCCGATTCCAAAGTCGGATTCCTGCTTTCCGGCGGTCTTGATTCTTCTTTGGTATGCGCGATCGCACAGCGCATGGAAGATCACCCGATCAAGACATTTGCCATCGGTATGAGCGAAGATGCGATCGACTTAAAGTATGCAAAAGAAGTTGCAGACTATATCGGTTCGGAACATACCGAAGTCATCATCACAAAAGAAGATGTCATCAACTCTCTTGAAGAAGTCATCCATATCCTCGGCACCTACGATATCACAACGATCCGTGCTTCCATGGGCATGTATCTTCTCTGCAAAAAGATCCACGAGATTTCTGATGTGCGCGTACTTCTCACCGGTGAGATCTCCGATGAACTTTTCGGATACAAATACACCGACTTCGCACCTTCTGCCGAAGCATTTCAGGAAGAAGCCGTTAAGCGTATCCACGAGATCCACATGTACGATGTACTTCGTGCGGACCGCTGCATCTCCAGTAACTCTCTCGAAGCCCGTGTTCCGTTTGGTGATCTCGATTTCGTCAAGTATGTTATGGCGATCGATCCTAAGAAGAAACTCAACACATACGGTAAAGGAAAATACCTCCTTAGAAAAGCATTTGAAGGAGACCTTCTCCCGCACGATATCCTCTTCCGTGAAAAGGCCGCATTCTCCGATGCCGTCGGTCACTCGATGGTCGATCATCTGAAAGAATATGCCGCATCTTATTACAGCGATGAAGAATATGAAGAAAAGAGAAAGCAGTACACCTTCGCTACACCATTTACCAAAGAGTCCCTTCTCTATCGTGAGATCTTTGAGAAGTACTATGAGGGCCGTGCAGAGATGGTAGTTGATTTCTGGATGCCGAACAAGTCCTGGGAAGGCTGCGATGTAAATGATCCTTCTGCTCGTGTTCTGAAGAACTACGGTGACAGTGGAAAATAAGCTTTGCGAAAAAAAAAACTAAATATTTATGCTTAGAAAGTGAGGAACAGCATATGACAAAGTATATTTTCGTAACAGGTGGTGTAGTTTCAGGATTGGGCAAAGGCATTACCGCCGCATCTTTAGGACGTCTTCTCAAGCAGCGCGGATTAAAGGTCGCGTCCCAGAAACTCGACCCGTATATCAACGTCGATCCGGGTACGATGAGCCCGTATCAGCACGGTGAAGTGTATGTCACGGAAGACGGTGCCGAGACCGACCTCGACCTCGGACACTATGAGCGTTTCATCGATGAAGACTTAAACAAATTCTCCAACCTCACAACCGGTAAAGTGTATTCTTCTGTTCTCGCTAAAGAGCGCCGCGGCGAATACCTCGGAAGTACAGTTCAGACGATTCCTCACATCACAAACGAGATCAAAGAGTTTATCTATAACGTAGGTCTCGAATCCGAAGCCGATGTCGTTATCACGGAAATCGGCGGTACCATCGGCGACATCGAAGGCCAGCCGTTTATCGAGGCGATCCGTCAGGTCGGACGCGAAGTGGGTCCTCACAATGCACTTTATATCCACGTCGTTTTAGTTCCTTATCTGAAGGCTTCCGGCGAACACAAATCCAAGCCTGCTCAGCACTCGGTAAAAGAGCTTCAGGGAATGGGTGTTTCTCCTGACATCATTATCCTTCGTACGGACGAGCCGATTGAAGACCAGTCGATCTTCAAAAAGATCGCCATGTTCTGTAATGTTTCGAAAGACTGCGTTATCGAAAACACAACGATCCCGATCCTTTACGAAGCTCCGCTCATGCTTGAAAAGAGCGGCTTCTCTGATGTCGTATGCCGTAACCTGCAGCTGGAAACAAAGCCCTGCGATATGAGTCACTGGGAAGCGATGGTGGATCGTATCAAGAGCGCAACGAAGAACTGCAAGATCGCACTCGTCGGAAAATACACACAGCTTCACGACGCATATCTTTCTGTCGCTGAAGCGCTGCATCACGCAGGTTATGAGAACTCGGCCAAGGTCGATATCGTCTGGATCGATTCCGAACAGTTAACACCGGAAAACTACGAAAGCGTCCTGTCGCAGGCTGACGGCGTGCTCGTCCCGGGAGGTTTCGGCGACCGCGGTATCGAGGGTATGGTCCTTGCCGCTAAATACGCTCGTGAAAAGAACGTGCCGTACTTGGGCATCTGTCTCGGCATGCAGATCGCGGTTATCGAATATGCGAGAAATGTACTTGGTTACGAAGATGCCAACTCCAGAGAATTTGACGAAGAATCCGAACATCTGGTCATCGACTTTATGCCCGGCCAGAATGATGAGATCGAAAAAGGCGGTACGCTCCGTCTCGGAAGTTACCCCTGCAAGATCCTCCCCGGTACCATGATGGAGAAGTGCTATCACTCTGACAGCATCAACGAAAGACACCGTCATCGTTATGAATTCAACAACATCTACAGAGATCAGATGCAGAGCATTATCAGCGGTATCAGCCCGGATAACCTCCTCGTTGAATGCATCGAGATCCCGGGTCATCCGTTCTATGTAGGCGTACAGTTCCATCCGGAATTCAAGAGCCGTCCGGACAAGCCGCATCCGCTCTTCATGGGACTGATCCGCGAAGCTTTGAACCAGAAAAAATAATCCGGGAAGTTATTTCCGGATCAGCGTCGCACGGCAGGGTGCGCCATCGCACCCGCCGAGATTCAGCGGCGCGCTGTGTAGTAAATATACTCCCTTCGGCACATCCGCAAGACGGATGCCTTCGAGAAGGACGATCTGTGCACCCAACATAATGAGGTGCACATTTTTTGGTGCATCAAGAGGGCCAACGGTCTGCGATTCATTTCCAAAAAGATAGATGCCTTCTTTTGCGAAAACTTCCGCCGCCTCTTCTGTCACCGTCGCATCGCCTTTTACAAGGATGCGTCTGGCAGCTTCGGTATCCGCCGCTTTGGCTTCCGAAAGGATCCGCTCTGCATCTTCCTTTTTGAGAAGTCCATCGTGTTCCGCCACATAGGCATACCCGATAAACCGGGACAGATCCACCTGATCGATGGTCTTTCCGTCATTTATGAAGTGATATGGTGCATCTACGTGTGTGCCGTTATGCGCACACATCTGAAATGCAGTCAGATTACAAACCGCTCCGTCATCGATCCGAAGCTTGACCTCCTTGACCGGACTCGGGTCTCCGGGATAGACCGCGCAACTGAACAGTTCCTGCGTAATATCGTAGATCTCCATAACTTTACTCCTTACCGTATAGAAAAAGCATCAGATATAGTATACGTAGTTTTCTTTTCTGTCTGCCGGATCTTTTGCCGGTCCTGCAGCATAACCCAAAGCACAGTGACCGATACCTTCGTACTCGCCTTCGATACCGAGTTTAGAAAGGATGCCTTTGCCGAAATCAGACTCGAATTCTTCCTTGGCACGATGGATCCAGATACTCGCAACACCCAGACTTTCTGCGGCATTCATGAGATTGCCCATAACCAAAGATCCGTCATAAACATGTGTTACGATATCTTTCTTTGCAAGAACGATAAGGATCACGGGAGCTCCGTAGAAAGGATCATATTCTTCTCCCCATCCGCCGATCTTTCTGTTTTCTTTCATGATCTCATCACGCATCGTCTTATCCGTTACCGCGATGATGATCGGGCTCTGCTTGCCCATGCCTGTTGCCGCATAGGTACCGGCACGAAGGATCGCGTCGAGATCTTCTTTCTTTACCATATCGGGTTTAAAGTTTCTGCAGCTTCTTCTGGTTTCCAGGATCTTCAATGTATCATTCATCATCATTTCCTCCTTCATTCTTCGAAAAATGCATTACGGCAGGAATTTGCCGGATGCAAGATAGAGTTCATACCATTCGTTATGAGTCAGATCGACCTTCGTCGCATCGCAGATATCTTTCAGATGATCCGGATTCATCGTGCCGGCGATGGCCTGCATCTTGGCAGGATGACGAAGGATCCAGGCGATGGCGATCGCGGTCTTCGGCACGCCATATTTCTCACCGAGTTTTCCAAGAACAGCATTCAGTTCCGGGAAGTCCGGATGATCGACGAAGCATCCCTTAAACATACCGATCTGAAGCGGCGACCAGGCCTGTACCGTGATATCGTGCAGACGACAGTAATCCAGAACTCCATTATCTCTGTCGATCGAATACTCTGTGGTCTTATTGTTCAGATACAGTGCGCTGTCGATCAGCTGAGACTGATCCAAAGAGAACTGCAGCTGATTAAAGATCAGGGGCTGCTTCACATATTTCTTCAGAAGTTCGATCTGAAGCGGCATCACATTACTGATACCAAAGTGCTTGACCTTTCCTTCTTTTTCGAGGATATCGAATGCTTCTGCGATCTCTTCCGGATCGTAAAGAAGGTCCGGACGGTGCAGCAAAAGTGCATCGATATAGTCAGTCTGAAGTCTTTGGAGGATCCCGTCTACGCTCTCGAGGATATCCTTCTTGCTCCAGTCAAATTCCTTTCTGTCAAAGTGCAGTCCACACTTGCTCTGAAGGAATATATCTTCTCTCTTAAGAGATGTCTGCTTGATCGCTTCACCGAAACGAAGCTCGGCTTCTCCGTCGCCATAGCAGGTCGCATGGTCAAAGAAATTGATCCCCAGATCCGACGCGGTTTCGATCATGCGGGCTGCGTCCGAAACACTCAGTGCAGGCATGCGCATGCATCCGAGGATGATCCTCGATACCTGCTTCGGTCCGTCTTTAATATCTATCATCTTCATCGTTTTTTCCTCCTTGTTCATAAAGTGCACGGTATTCACTCGGTGTCATACCCTTCTTTTCCCGGAACACCCGGTTAAAACTCGGTATGCTCTGGAAGCCCGAAAGCATCGCGACTTCCGTCAGACTTCGCGCTTCCTGTGAAAGAAGCTCCGAAGCTTTTTCCATACGGATCATATTCAGCCACTTGCTGTAATTCATGCCGGTCACGTTTTTAAAGATGCGCGAGAAATAGTCTTTACTGATCCCCGCTTTTTCCGCCATCGCACTTTGGGAAAGATCATCGGCGGTAAGATTATTTTTGATATAATCCGTCACCATGATCATGCGCCGCATCGCATCATCTGTATAGCGGCCCTGTCCCTGTCCGTTGATCTCCGGAGCAAGTTCACTCTTGTACTCATCCAAAAGCAGCATAAACTCCATAAGAAGCATACAGCAGCGTATCTCTCTGTCGGATCTTTCGGAGAAGAAATAGCCTTGCATCTCGGATACGAGATCACGAAGTTTTAAAGCAAGTTCCGGATGATCTTTGCAGGAGATCACATGCAGATCACGATAGTAGTGCATGATCCTCTGAAGACTGAACATCGCATTGATAAACGAATGACTGAACTGGATGACCATCGCCTTTTCACGGTCCGCGTCGAGGATCGCGTGCATTTCCATCGGCCAGGCTAAAACCAGATCGCCTTCTTTCAGATCATATACATTCTGGTTGACCATATAGCGGTTCGTCTTGCCCGGGCCTACCAGCATGATCTCCCCGTAGGAATGCCAGTGCTTTTGGTAGCTTCGCTCTTTATATCCGGTGGACATATTAAAAGCGCTTACATGTTCGAAGTCGTATATCTCGTAGTTGCTGTAATCCATATTCTATTCTTCAAATCCGATGTCTTATCACTTACCTGATCCGGATCAAGCAGGAAGCCTTCTGCTTCTATTATAAAACATCTTTATCTTCTGAAGAATACAGCCGTTTCCTGATCGTCCGTAAGACTTACACTCGCTTCGCCCAAAGAAGAGATCAGGTTATACTCGCCCTTAAAGCCTTCTACCAGTGCAAAGCCGTTCTCGTCGGTCTTTACGGAAGTATCTGTCCACCACTCTTCTTTTACGAGTTTTTTCAGCATCTCGTAAGACGGTTTTCTCGAATTATCCTGACGGATGAATCCGCTCGGCGCTTTCAGCCATGCACCGTCACGGTAATCCCATGTCGTGATCGCCTGAACCAGCGGATGCGAAAAGAGGATTCTGTACATCTCTTCGATCTCTCGTGCCTGTCTTTCTTCTCCCTCCGGAGTCGTCGGCCAGGACTCGACCTGCCAGTCGTTTAAGTCTTCGATATAAGCCGGCATGATCTCACCGGAAATAAGCGTATTCTCCGTGAAATGGATCGGCAGTCCGAAGTGATCGAAACGCTCGAGTACTTCGAGGACTTTTTCCTTGCCCCAGTATCCCTGATGCTGGTGGGACTGGATGCCGATCGCGCTGATCGGAACGCCTGCCTGCAGACATCCGTCGATCAGGATCTCATAGTTCGTAGAAGTATTGAAATCGTTAAGAAGCAAAACGGCGTCCGGATTGGTCGCGTGTGCCTGGTTGAACACTTCCTTGATCATGGCAACACGACCCTTTTCTTTGCACACACGTGTCATCGCGTTATCGTACTTATCGAAGATCGGCATGATAACGACTTCGTTGATGACATCCCACATATCGATGACTCCGCGAAATGCACTGACGTCGCGGTCGATTCTGGCCAGCTGTTTTTGCATGATCGTGGCATTGTCATACTGCATCAGCCAGTCGGCACAGACAGTATGCCAGCAAAGAGGATGTCCTTTTACGGTGACGCCCTTATCTTTCAGATACAGCGCGGTTTTCATGAGGTTATCCTGATCCGGCTGACCTTCTACTTTTTCATAGTTACCCCAGTAAAACGGGAGTGTTGCATAGTTAAAGATCTCCAGCCAGCTCTCTGTCACTTCCTTATAGGATTCGTCACCTTTGGTGACATACGGGATAAAATCAAAGCCTCCGCATCCGAAGAGAAAATCGTGCTTCTTCTGCTTTACCTGGATCTCCTGGTTAGAAAGGGGATTGCCCTTTTCATCTTTAAACTGAATACGTTTCGTAACTTTTCTGTGGGAAATATCCATATCGTGTCTCCTTATAAGAATACTAACTAATTCAGTATATCGATTCTTCTCTTTGGAAACTTCTTATATTCCGACATCGAACATGTTACTTTTTGTCGTATCCTCTAATATGCTTCGAGAATGCCTGTTTGTCAAACCGTTCTCTCCAGAAGAAAAGCCGCATCCGGGAGTGGACACGGCTTTTCGAAGGACTATACCTAAAGGTTTGCCGTACTTCATCTCGCCACATGGAGTACGAAAAGCAAATTCTCGTGTCGGGCCGGTTCTTGCAGTACAGAGCGAAAGGGGAGTTGGTCTTTCTGTAAGAAAATATCAGGAAAGCCCGAACAGTTTAGGTAAGAAATCAAAGAACACAAACTAGTTAGCATTCGCTAACTGTTGAAATTGTAACAGAGCAGTTTGCATATGTCAACACATATTTCTATTAATTTCAACACTTATTTTCCTTGACATCACGTCAGTTGATTGGTATATTCTCATTATGCAGTTAGCATATGCTAACAACAATATATTGAAAAGGAAAGATCATATGCTGGAACGTCAACTGGTTGAACAGTGCTCCCCTACTCTTGCCGGGATCAAGACCGGAAGTCTTTTTACGCTTCATCACATTCAACCCGAATGCATAAAACACGAGGTCCAAAGACTGAACCGTCTCTTGTATGGCAAGGGACTTCTGCTCGTCCCGCTTAAGTCAACTTCTCGATATACCCTGCTTTATCTATATCGTCCTTATCTTCTTGCAAAAGACCTGGGCAGTGTTAAGTCTCAGGCGCTGCTTAAAAAGTTCGGCTATTCCAGTTCCCTTCCTTCTTCTTGTCTTGTGAGACTGATCCGAAGGCTGAAAGAATCAGACGGATTTCCTCACGAGATCGGTCTTTTCCTGGGATATCCCCCGGAAGATGTCCAGGGCTTTATAAAAAACCCGCATTGTCCCAGCCGCTGTCGTTCCTGCGGCGGAGGATGCTGGAAAGTCTATCACGACCCGAAGCAGGCGCAGGCGCTTTTCAAGCAGTATGCACGTTGTACGAAAACATACAAAAAGCGTCTCCTCGAAGGCGCTTCTTTTGAGAAACTGGTCGTAGCTGTTTAGACAGTTCCCCGAAAGCTTTCGGGTCTGTGAATAAATAACTTAGAAAGGAATTGATTATGAGCAAAATCGCTATTGTGTACTGGAGTGGTACAGGCAATACTGAATCCATGGCGGATGCGGTCGAGTCCGGCGCAAAAGAAGCCGGTTCGGAAGTATCGCGGTTTACCGCTTCCCAGTTCAATCCGGAACAGGTCAGCGAGTATGACGCGATCGCTTTCGGCTGCCCGGCTATGGGGGCCGAAGTACTGGAGGAATCGGAATTTGATCCGATGTTCACCGAGCTGGAAAACTCCGGAGTCCTCTCCGGCAAAAAAGTCGGACTCTTCGGTTCTTACGGTTGGGGCGACGGCGAATGGATGCGCAACTGGGAAGAGCGCTGTAAAAACGCAGGTGCAGCTCTCGTCTGTGAAGGCGTGATCTGTAACGAATCGCCCGATGACGAGGCCAATGCGAACTGCAGAAAGCTTGGAGCAGATCTCTCTATCTGATCACATAATTACACACTTTCACTTCTTGTAAAGGAAAACGGAGAATACCCTTCTCCGTTTTCTTATTTGCATCCATATCAATATCGGATGATCCTTTCGATGGAAAGCGCGGCGGAGTAAAGTCTCTTCTCATCCGGTCCATACATCATCAGGCACTGCCGGATCCCGTTTGCGTTTTTTTCACTTCCTGCGATCGTAACAGCAGGAAATCCGCACAGATGCGAAACATTTGTCGGACCGGTAATGATCACGGCATCTATATCTTCGATCTCGCTTCTTACTTTTTCGATGCGTCCTTTACGGTAACGCAAAGCCTCGAGATATTCCTCTCCCAAAAGGCCGCCGGGCGTCTCATCCAGTGCGCCGCGCAGATAATCGATCCCGTATTTCATCATGGTATCCGGGTTATCTTCATAGTATTCCACGATCTCGGAAAGTGTCTTTCTAGAAGCGGTGGAAGTACGCAGATACGCTTCTAAAAGCGGCTTAAACTCCCACTTCATGATAGTCTTCAGCGCCGGTTCTTTTTCCTGTACGATATCTTTAAAAGATGCGCACAGGCTCTTCAGCGTATCGATCGTTTTTTCAATATACACTTTCATATCGGGTTCCACGCTATCCCAGTTTGCGCGATTCACCGCGATCTTCAGACGGTCATAAGGTGTCGGCTTCAGATCCGGGAAAGGTTCATCGCGCATCGCGCGATACATACGAAGCGCATCGAGCATGTTTTCTGCCATCGGGCCGGGGCTGTCCAGCGTTTTCGAGATCGGAACGATCCCTTCCTGGGAAAGCATCCCGACAGGCGGCTTGATCCCGCATATACCATTTAACATCGCGCATCCGATGATCGAAAACGAAGTATCGGTGCCGACCGCCATAGAAACGATCCCGCTGCTCACCGCGACCCCGGAACCGCTGGAAGATCCGCCGGGTGTTGCGCTTTCACTGATCGCATGGATGACCTGTCCGCCTCGGGAACTGTATCCGCCGGGCATCTTGGAAGAAACATAATTGGCAAACTCGGTCATATTCGACTTACCGAGGATCACGGCTCCATGGCGTCTCAGGTTCCGGATGACCGGCGCGTCGGAAAGAGCCAGATTGTCAGAAAGCGCAAGGCTTCCCGCCGTGGTGTGAAGGCCTTTGACATCGATATTATCTTTTACCAGGATCGGCACGCCGCGAAGAAGAAGTTCACCGGGCATGCCACTGGCCTCAGACGGTTTTCTTCCCTGAAAGTTCGCTTCTTCCAGGGCAAATTCATTTAGTTCCGCGATGCAGTTCAGTGCATCCGCGCCGCCGAGTCTCTCCGCTTGCCGCAAAGCTTTCTGTGTCCGATGCATGCTTCTTCCCTCTCTTTAAGGATGTCTATCTTTACTTTAGAAGACTTATTTCACATAGTCAAAAAGATCTCCCGGCTTTTCGAGGCCTTCGTACTGATCGAAGATCTTCGGTACGGTACGGTTGTTTTCCGAAGGTACCACTTCTCCTGAAGCGGCTTCATGCCGATTTCTTCTGCCGCCTCAAGTTCGTGACTTCCGCCATCACCGACATACAGACATTCGGATGCTTCTAAACCGAGTTTTGAAAGTGTTCTTTTATAGATCTCCGGGTCCGGTTTTTTCACACCCTGCTCATAGGAAAGCATGAGTACGTCGAAATAAGGTGCCAGCGCGCTTTCCCGGATGATCGGCGCTTCTTCACTAAAACAGTTACTGATCAGTGCGATCTTGATCCCGCGCTTTCTTAATCCGCGCAGCATCGAAAGGACTTCGTCATCAAAGGTAGTAAATACTTTCTTTTTACATGAAACACGTTTATCGACGATCTTCTTAAAAAGCTCGTCCGAGTAGATATGATTCGCTTTGAGGATATTGCGCATCGTGTCATCGAAAGTAAGCTTTCCGATCGTCCGGTCATCGTCTGTCGTATCCCAGATCTCCCGGAACTTCTTTTCTGTGATCCCCATATCTTCCGCGATATTCTCACCGAAATAAAATCCGGAACGGTAATGGGTCACCAGGGTTTCAAACATATCAAACACAACAGCTTTAATCATATTTCTTACCTCACGAGAATATAGTAGCGCAAATTCTTCTCCCGCGACAATTCATTTGCCGTAGTTTTTCTAAACTTATAGTATAAACGTTAAAAAGCGAACATGTTCTTTAGATTGTTCTTGACGGTCATGTGACCGTGTGTTACTATGACAACAACCTCAAGCGAAGCATTTTGAACAAGGCCGGTTCAAAAATTCATATCTGAAACAGTACCGTCAGTATATGTTTTACCTTTACCGCTTGTGCTACCATGTTGAAAACAAAAAAGGAGCGTCTTTATGAAACACAATCTGATCTCCAAAAAACTTCAGGCACTTCTGGCCTTCTCTCTTGTGATCTCGATGCTTTTGGTCCCGGGATGCAAGAAAAAAGATACCAGCGGTCAGGGCACACCGGAAAGCACAGTCGCACCGGCCAAGAGCGTGGACGAGATCTTCGCTAAAGGCGACAAAGACTACTATGTTCCTTTCCAGAACCCGGATCACAGTTACTGCACCATTAACGATGGATACGGAACACCTGTCCGTGAGCAGGGTACCGGCGGATGCTTTGCTTATGCTGCCGTATCATCCATGCAGTCCAACTACTTGAAAAAGCATGGCGAACTGATCGACCTCAACCCCATCGACCTGCTCAACCGCATCTATACGGTCGTGGAAGATGTCGAAAATGCAGATCCGAAGACATTTACTGAAGAGAAATACTATGTTTCCGGAGCGGCAGCAGGCGACCTCGGCGGTGACGTAACACGCGTGGCAGGTGTGCTTTGCGCAGACCCGCTGAACGGATACCTTCTTGTCGAGTCCAACCAGATCATCGATCCTACTTTAGACGAGATCAAGGAGTGGATCCGTGAATACGGCGCATGCACGATCGTAGTCAACTATAAAAAGGCAAGCAAGGAAATCCACGGATACCGCACGCAGAATTACTCCGGAACGGATACGGATCACGTTGCGACGATCGTCGGCTGGGACGATGATTTCCCGGCGGATTGTTTCCTGACTCCGGCATCCCAAAACGGCGCATGGCTCGTTCAGAATTCCTTCGGTACTCTTTACGGAAACTGCGGCTACTACTGGATCTCCTACGATCAGAAGATCGAGTTTATGCAGAATTGCGAAGTCAGTAACGAATACTCTTCGGCGATCACTTACGGTAGATTTCCGGTCACCTCTGTCTGTGCACCGGAAGGAATCGAAAAGATAAAAGCAGGCGCCGCCTCTGAAGATTTCACTGACGAAGAGATCTGCAGCTGGGGCGATGCTTCCGTAGCTTCCGTGTATTCGAAAAAGGGAGATATTGCCGCGATCGGTTTTTGGACGACATTACTCGGCCAGACCTACACCATCGAGATTCGTGACGGCGAATTCGGAGAAGTCCTTTCGACAAAGAGCGGATCCTTTGACACCCTCGGGTATCACACAGTCGAGCTGGATGCACCTGTTTCAGTAAAGAAATTCACGGTAGTATTAACCATGAGCGGACTCGTAAGCTGTGAAGGCATATCCAACGAAAGGACAGTCTCGACGTTTGCGGGCCGTGTTCCCTGCCATTACGAAGCCAAAACCGAAAAAGGACATTCTTATTTCATGTTCAACGGCGAATGGGTCGATATCACCGACCCCGACTTCTTTGATATGCTCGGACTTCGCGGAGTCGAAGGAGTTACCGATGAATGCGGAGACCCGTGCATCACGGTACTTTTCAAGTAAGCCAGAAACGAAAACCTCTTCCTAGAAAAAAGAAATGGAGTGAATTTCTTCACTCCATTTCTTTATTTTTCCAGTTCATCTTTTGCAAGAAAGACTTCCTTTTGGAATTCCCGAATCTTCGCAAGTCCGTAAAAACGAAGCGGAATCGTCAGAACACCGGCAGAATCACCTGGATTGCCTCCGCCGCTTGCATACTCGATCTTAAGATAACTTTTCTTCTTATAGATCCAGATGCAGAAAAAGACTGCAGCGAGTGTTAAGGGAATCATAAGATATGGTATAACTTCTCGCGTATCTTCAAAAGTCATCACTTCCGACAGCCACAAGAAAACCACCGCAAAAAAAGCCAGAGCGGACAAAAGTCCAAGAACGAACCAGTTCCACGGATTCTGATGAACGATCGTCATCGCGGAAATATCTTCCAGATTGATTCTCGCCTCGACTGTCTTTTTAGAAAACAGATTGAAATCACGATGGCTGACATATACGCGTCTATTCGAGATCAATGCATCGTCTTTGATGATATCGTTTCCGGCGATAATATTTGCGATGTAGCCATTTCTTAGTGAATATCTGGCTCTTTCTTCATCCTGAATCAGTCTGGGATCCGAACCGGCAGACGGCACTTCCGGCTGCGTGATATCCACCAGTTTCTTTCCACATTCACCACAGAAATCTGAACCGTCGATACCCTGACGACCGCAATTAGGACATATCTTTTTCATACCCGAACCTCCCCCAAAATCTATCCTGACCTCATTATAGCACAAAGATCTTTATACCCACTCTTTGCTGAAACGGATATAGACGGCTTTAAGGATCTGCGCGAGGATCATATAAGCCGCCATCAAAGCAACAAGCCAGATTCCGAAATCCGGGATCATGACCGGAAGATCGAAAAGACCGGCGATCTTAGTAAAACCGATCAACAGCGTCACAAGAACGACTGCCAGCGTTGAGATCGTAAGCTGTACAGATGCACGGTCCTTTATAAACGGAGCTTTCGGAGTACGCATCGTATGGATCACAAACGTCTGGGAGATGATTCCGAACATAAACCATCCGCACTGGAAGAATCCGGCCTGCGCAATCGAATTGAACCCTAAGATGTACCACATCACAAGGAAACACAGCACATCGAGAACAGTACTTAAAAGTCCGAAAATAATCATGAACTTCTTAATCCCCGGGATATTCCACTTCTTCGGAAGAAGGATGCTTTCCTTTTCAACATGGTCGAAAGGCATACCAAGCTGGGCAAAGTCGTTCAGTATATTCTGCACCAGAATATGGATCGGAAGAAGCGGCAGGAACGGAAGGAAGATACTGGCGATCAGTACAGAGAACATATTACCGAAATTGCCGCTGACAGACATCTTCAGGTATTTGCTCATGTTGGCGAAAGTACGTCTTCCCTCGATGACACCTTCGTCAAGGACATTCAGATCCTTTTCCAGGAGGATAATGTCTGCCACTTCTTTAGCAATATCTACCGCCGTATCTACGGATATACCTACATCGGCCTGTTTCAGCGGAAGGCTGTCGTTGATGCCGTCACCCATATAGCCTACTGTATGGCCGTTCTCCTGAAATGCTTTGACCACACGCTGTTTCTGGTAAGGAGAAAGCTTTGAGAAGATCTGGCATTTCTCGCACGCTTCCTTCAGTTCTTCATCATTCATAGCTTCGACTTTCGCACCGGTCAGTGTATAATCCGTCGAGATACCGAGACGTCCGCAGATATTGATGGCCACGCCCTCGGAGTCACCCGTCAGAACGACCGTCTTTACACCGTTTTTCTTAAGAGCTGCCAAAGCGGATTCGGCAGAAGGCTTCGGCGGATCGAGAAAACCGACAAACCCGATCAGTACCATATCAGACTCATCATCTACGCCGAATGTTTCGACATCATGGATCTCATTCTTCTGGGCAACCGCGATGACTCGGATACCCTCGAGGTTGTTCTCATATGCGATCTTCATCGCATTTTCCTTGAGTTCTTCAGATATCGGACGAACTTCTCCATCGATCTCGATAAAGCTGCAGATCGCAAGAATTTCTTCAACCGCTCCTTTTGTCACCAGTTGACGTTTGTCTTTTTTGTCGCGAAGCACAACACTCATGCGCCGGCGGGAAAAATCGAAAGGAATCTCATCCTCGCGGACATAGACTTCCTTAAGCGGGGAAAGATCTTCTTTCTCACCACGGTTAATGATCGCCACATCCATCAGATTCTTGAGGCCGGTCTGAAAATAGCTGTTCAGGAAAGCATGCCGCAGAACACGCTTATCTTCTCTTCCCAGCACATCCATATACTTTTCAAGGACGATCTCGTCCTGGGTAAGCGTTCCCGTTTTATCGGTGCAGAGAATATCCATCTCACCGAAAGTCTGGATGGCACCGAGTCGCTTGACGATGGTTTCTTTCTTAGACATATTGACCGCGCCCTTGGCAAGAGACGACGTCATGATAACAGGAAGCATCTCCGGCATAAGACCGACGGCAATGGTGATTCCGAACATCAGAGAATCCAGCCAGCTTCCTTTGGTAATGAAATTGGCAATGAAGATGACCGGTACCATTACGACCATGAAAGAGATCAAAAGCTTACTGATCGAATCGATATTCTGTTCGAAACTGCTTTTGCTCTTATAAGTATTCAGGCTTTTCGCCATCGAACCGAAATATGTGTCATTTCCCGTCGTCAGGATGATCGCTTTGGCACTTCCGGACACGATATTACTTCCCATGAATCCGAGATTATTCAATTCTGAGATTTCCGAGCCCGTCGGATCCGGTCCGCCGAATTTTTCGACCGGATTACTCTCACCGGTCAACTGGGACTGGTCAATAAACAGGTCCTTTGTCTCGATAAAACGCACATCACCGGGAAGCATGTCGCCGGATCCCAGCTTCACGATATCGCCAGGCACGACCTCTTCCATATCGATCTCCATAACACTTCCGTTACGGATCACATCGATCTTGTTGCTGATCATCTTCTGCAGTTTCTGTGCGGCGGAATTCGATTTTTCCGTCTGTACAAATGAAATCACAGAAGAAATCAGAACCACAAATACCAGCATCAGGAATGTCGCCCAGCTGGGTTTGTCAGCAAGGATCACATCCGTTATCAATGTAACACCCGAAACGATAAGCAGTACGATATTAAACGGATTGATAATGGCATCACGAATACGCATCGCAAGACCATTCGTTTTTCCGGTGTCAATGATATTCCTTCCATATTCCTCGAGACGGTCGCTGGCTTCCACCTGATTCAAACCATCTTCCGAAGACCCGAGCTTCTCATATAAAGCTTCATCGCTGATAGCACTAAGTGCCGCCAGTTCCTTTTCTACCTGAACTTTACGTTCTTCGTTTTTTGCTTCAGACTTTTTCATTCCCATCCTCCAAAGATATATTATTCTGAAATTTCTTCTGTTTTTGTCCCGGATGGCATACGATTCTCGATCAATGTACGCATCTGATCAAGATAGTCATTCGGACCTAAAGAAGTTTCGCTCTGATTGATCTGAAGCAGAAGTTCTTTTGCCAGTTCCTCAGAAATCGCTGCTTCGGAAGTAACTTCCGGTTTTTCCTTTTTCTCTTTCAAGAAAGCTTTTACACAGAAATAAAGAACGACCATGCAAACGATCCAAAAGCCCAGCGCGAACAGTGCATTTTCCAAGGTCCACGTACGCCACTGCTTCATCTGAGCCGAACCGTCTTCAAAGAAGATCTCCTTATAGATTACTTCCACTTTTTCCGTTTCCGCTTTTCGTTCCTTGTCGAGTTTTTCGTACGGATATTCGTCGATAAAGTAATACTGCAGTCCTATTTCGCTTTCACCTGAAGGTTCGGAACAAAGATAGTACGTACATGTGGTAAAACGCAGGTCTTTATACCAGCCTTCATCTTTATTTTCTTCAATAAAAGAATTTGCCGCCTTTATCATCTCGCCATCATAGCTGTACTCATTTTCAGCGTTCACAACGAAGTATTCATCTCCCTGCCGAAGTGAACGTTCGCACATATATCGATATCCCTGCATGGAGTAAATGATCTGATTCTCCCAGATAAGATACTTATCTCCCGACGTGTCAGAGATTACAACGACAGGGACCGTCTGCGTGATATCGTAGTCCACAACGTCACCGGCCTCTTCAAAGATCGGCTTAGTAAACGAAAGTGTTTCTACGTAGATTTCCTTCAGGTCTTCCACATTTGCCAGATCCTTGTATTTGTCTTCGATATAATAGCGCATATGATATGCTTCCGTGATTTCATCTTCATCATCGGTAAGCGGGAAATCTGTAAAAGAATATGCGGTAGTATACTTCTGAATTCGCTCGTAAAGCTTCTCATCGAGTTCTTTCGCGATGCGGTTTCTTGAAATGATCGCCGAAGCAGAAACGACAAAAGCACAGATCAGTAAAAGCATGAAACCGACCAGGAACATGATTTTTTTCACGGCTGGGTTTTTCTTATTTTTCATGTGTTTCATCCTTATTTATCTGAATCAGACATGTGAGACTGGATCAGATCGCGCATCTGATCGAGATACCCATTCGGGCCCAAAGAGGTCTCATTCTGATCGATCTGGTCCAGAAGATTCTTTGCCAGATTCTCCGGAATCCTGTCAGGCGATACAGTTTTATCAGCACCACTTTCAAAAGCGGAAGCAACAGTAATCTTCTTATCAGACAGTTTCAAAAGCACGCCAAGAACGACCATAACGACCACCCAGGCGGCCAGTGCAATAAGCGAAGTATAGAGGGTATTCGTGCGCCATGCTTTCATCTCGGCGGAACCATCCTCAAAGAAAAGCAGCTTCGACTGTTGGATCATTTGTCCGGATGGCTTCGTTTCATCCGGCTCCGCATATGGCAATTCGTCAATAGTTGTATAGTGACCGGTTTCATCCATATATGATGATGTAGTAACGATCGCATACCGATACTCCTCGTGCCATCCTCCTGTCGTGTTCTCAGCAAACACTTCTTCGGCCACGGCTTTCATATCGTTATCCCTCTTACTTTCAGGATTCATGCCAATCAGGTTGGAAGAATCGGAATCTCCCGTATTCATGTAATAAAGGTTGTATGCATACCCGGAAACCGGCATGTTCAGGTGGTTATTCCAGATGATCATGCTTTCCCCGTCTGTATCCGTAACAACGATCATATGCATTCCTTCATCGGATGACTTGGACGTATCTTCAATAGTAAGCGAACCGGTCTCCTCATCAAATTTCAGTCTTACAGAAAAATCAACAGGCGTAACAGTAAATACGGGATTCTCTTCTTTCAGTTCTAGACCTTCAAGAACATAGTAAAAACCGGTTTCTTCCTGCGAGTACTTCTGATACTGTTTCAGATCTTCGGAAATCAGGTTATTGGTGATCAAGCCGGCATACCGGTTTATCGCCAGATACTTCTGAATACGACGATAGAGTTTCTCATCCATCTCTTTTTCCATTCTTCTTTTGCTCATCTTTGCGGAAACCGTAACCGCAGAAGCACCAATTGCCAGCAGCAGCGCTCCCGTCACTGCCAGCACGCTCTTTTTCGATACATGCAGACCCATTATTTTTCCATCCTTTTTCCTATGCAAAAAACCTTTACACATTATATCACAAAAGAGCCACCTCATTATGAGATGGCTCTTCATGATGTTAGCGTTTCTTCTTCGGGAAATGCACTGTCGTTATGCGTTGATCGTTGCGATTCCCGGAATGGTTTCTTCGAGTACGTCGAGCAGGATCTTAACCGTATCCAGAGAAGTAAAGATCGTGACACCATTTTGGATCGCACAGCGGCGAATGGCCACACCATCTTCGTAGTGGACACCGGAAAGGATCGCACGGGTGTTGATGATATAGCTTACATAACCGGCACGGATCGAATCAAGGATCTCGGTACTGCCCTCACTGAGCTTTCCGCGGACACGTGTACGGATACCGTGATTCTTCAGGAAGTTCGCGGTACCGATGGTTGCTTCGATATTAAAGCCCAGCTCGTAGAAACGGCGGATCAGCGGAAGTGCTTCTTCCTTATCTTCATCGGCCAGAGTAACGATAACGGTACCATAGTCTTTCATCTTGATTCCGGAAGCCTGCAGTGCTTTATAGAAAGCACGGTTCAGTCTCGTATCGTAACCGATCGCCTCACCAGTAGACTTCATCTCAGGCGACAGATATGCGTCCATACCATCCAGTTTCTGGAAGGAGAATGCCGGTGCTTTTACATACCAGCGGTCTGTCGTCTCAGGCGGTGTCAGCTTCGTGATGCCCTGGTCTTTCAGACTCTCACCGAGCATAACGCGAGTTGCGATAGTAACCAGGTTTCTGTCTGTAGACTTCGAAAGGAAAGGAACAGATCTGGATGCACGAGGATTGACTTCGATTACATAGACGCTGTCATCCTTATCTACGATGAACTGGATATTGAAAAGTCCCACGATGCCGATGCCCAGGCCCAGACGTGTGGTGTAATCGCAGATAGTCTCCTTGACCTTATCGGAGATGGAGAACGGCGGATATACACTGGTACTGTCACCACTATGGACACCGGTTCTTTCAACGAGTTCCATGATGCCCGGGATAAAGACTTCCTTGCCGTCACAGATCGCATCGACCTCGACCTCTTTACCGACGAGATATTTATCGATCAGTACCGGCTTGTCTTCATCTACTTCTACGGCATTTTTCAGATACTTCACCAGCATGCCTTCGTTCGCTACGATCTCCATCGCACGTCCACCGAGAACGAAGGACGGACGAACGAGTACCGGATAGCCGATCTTTTCGGCCACCTCGATACCGGTCGGGATATCGGTAACTGCTTCACCCTTCGGATTCGGAATACCGAGGGACTTGATCACTGCGTCAAATGCATCTCTGTCCTCTGCTTTTTCGATCGCTTCGGAGTCGGTGCCGATGATGTGCACACCGCGCTTCGTAAGTGAATCTGCGAGGTTTACGGCTGTCTGGCCGCCGAGTGTAACGATAACACCCAGAGGATTTTCCAGTTCGATGATATTCATGACATCTTCGGTCGTCAGCGGCTCAAAATAGAGCTTATCGGCTGTAGTATAGTCGGTCGAAACCGTCTCCGGGTTATTGTTGACTACGATCGCTTCATAGCCTGCCTCCTGGATGGTTCTTACGGCATGCACGGTAGAATAGTCGAACTCGACGCCCTGACCGATACGGATCGGACCGGAACCCAATACGATGACTTTCTTTCTGTCCGATACGATCGACTCATTCTCATCTGCGTAGGTCGAGTAGAAATACGGGATATAGCTGTCGAACTCGGATGCGCAGGAGTCGATCATCTTATAAGCCGGTGCGATATGCTGATCGCGGCGCATCTTATAGATATCATCCTCGGTCATCTTCCAAAGCTCTGCAACATACGAATCGGAGAAGCCCATTCTCTTAGCTTCGATCAGATGCTCAAGAGAACCCACATTCTCTTCCATCTCACGCTCGAAATCAACGATCTTCTTGATCTTGTCGAGGAAGAACATGTCGATACCCGTGATGTTACAGATACGGGAGTGGTCGACGCCCAGCCACATCAGCTGGGAGATCGCGTAGATACGGTCATCTGTACCTTCCTTGATGTACTCGAGGAGGTCATCCACACTCATATGCTCGGAGTCGAACTTTGTCATGTGAATGTGGTTCTTGCTGTCTTCCAGAGAACGGATCGCCTTAAGAAGGCTCTCTTCGAAAGTACGGCCGACGCTCATGACCTCACCGGTCGCCTTCATCTGCGTCGAAAGCTTATTCATGGCTGCCGGGAATTTATCGAACGGGAATCTCGGCATCTTGGTTACGACATAGTCCAGCGCAGGCTCAAAGCAAGCCGGAGTATTGGCCAGCTGGATCTCATCGAGATTCATGCCGACGGCGATCTTGGCGGAAACACGTGCGATCGGATATCCGCTGGCCTTCGATGCCAGAGCGGAAGATCTCGATACACGAGGATTGACTTCGATTACATAGTACTTAAACGAGTGCGGATCCAGTGCGAACTGGCAGTTACATCCACCCTTAACACCCAGCGCACGGATGATCTTCAGCGCGCTGTCACGGAGCATGTGGTACTCCTTATTCGTCAGTGTCTGAGACGGGGCAACTACGATGGAGTCACCGGTATGGATACCGACCGGGTCAAGGTTTTCCATATTACATACCGTGATTGCCGTATCGTTGGCGTCACGGATAACTTCATACTCGATCTCCTTATAACCCTTGATGCTCTTTTCAACCAGGACCTGATGTACCGGAGAAAGTGCCAGAGCATTCTTCATCATGGTGACCATCTCTTCCGGATCGTTGGCAAATCCGCCGCCTGTACCACCGAGGGTAAAAGCAGGACGAAGGATGACCGGATATCCGATCTTCTCTGCAGCTTCGAGTGCTTCTTCGATACTGTACGTGATCTGGGAAGGAACGACCGGCTCGCCGATTCTTTCGCAGAGCTCTTTAAAAAGCTCACGGTCTTCGGCGCACTCGATACTCTTGGCATCGGTACCGAGAAGTTCGATCTCACACTCTTCGAGAACGCCCTTCTTGGCAAGCTGCATCGCAAGGTTCAAGCCAGTCTGACCGCCGATACCCGGAACGATGGCGTCCGGACGTTCGAGACGGCAGATACGTGCCAGATACTGCAGTGTCAGTGGTTCCATATAGACCTTATCCGCGATGGATGTATCCGTCATGATGGTAGCCGGGTTGGAGTTTGCCAGGATAACTTCGTATCCTTCTTCTTTCAGTGCCAGACAGGCCTGTGTGCCTGCATAGTCAAACTCCGCCGCCTGACCGATGACGATCGGGCCGGAACCGATTACTAATACTTTGTGAATATCTGTTCTCTTAGGCATGGACGTTCACCTCGCTCTCTTTCTTATCTGCAAGGATAGAAGTAAACTTCTCGAAAAGGTAGCTGCTGTCCTGCGGTCCCGGCGCACTCTCCGGGTGATACTGTACGGAGAATACCTTATCCTCTTTGCACTCGACGCCCTCGATGGTGTTATCGAGGAGATTGATGTGCGTAGCCTTGAGTTTTGTACCATTTAAACTATCCAGATCAACAGCGTAGCTGTGGTTCTGGGAAGTGATCTCGATCTTTCCTGTCTCGAGATTCTTGACCGGGTGGTTTCCGCCACGATGGCCGAACTTAAGTTTATAGGTCTTGGCGCCATACGCCAGGGAGATCATCTGATGGCCCAGGCAGATACCGAAGATCGGGAATCTTCCGGCAAGTGCTTTGACCGTAGCAATTACAGGAGTAACGTCCTCCGGGTCACCCGGACCGTTACTTAAGAAAATGCCATCCGGCTTCATGAACTCGATCTCCTCCGGAGTCGTGTCATAAGGGACGACAGTGACATTACAGCCAAATGCATTGAGATTGCGGATAATATTGAGTTTGATGCCGCAGTCGATCGCGACAACGTTAAAGCGAGGGTTTGCGGTTCTGGAATACCAGCGCTTCTTACAGCTTACTCGGGAAACCTGATCGTGCGGGACCGGCGTGTCCTTGATCTTCTGGAGGGCTTCCTCGACGGATGTATCGATGGATGTCATGATGACTCTTCTGGAACCGAGATCACGGATCGATCTTGTGATCTGTCTTGTATCGACACCGAAGATACCGGGGATATTGTTCTCTTCCATCTCTTCGGAAAGTGTCTTGGTATAGCGGAAGTTACTCGGCATATCGTTATAGTCGCCGACGATCAGACCGCCGATACTCGGGTTTTTACACTCGAAGTCATCGTCCGTGATGCCGTAGTTGCCGATCAAGGGATAGGTCATAACGACCATCTGATCTGTGTAGGAAGGATCCGAAAGGATCTCCTGGTAACCTACCATCGATGTGTTGAACACGATCTCACAGACCCGTTCGACATCCGCACCAAATCCGTAGCCTTCATAGAAGCTGCCATCTTCCAGTACGATCTTCCGGTCTTTCTTTCTCATAACACCCTCCGCATCAGAAAAAAAGACGTCCCCTACATGCCTTGTTATCAGCACATGCGAACGTCTTTGTTCTTATATTCGATAGCCATTTTAATTCCATTATGTTTTTCATCAACAGGAATTATAGTTATCTATGTTTTTTCTGTCAATGCGCAGATGTGAGGTTTCTTTATCGTTTTTTGCCTAACCGCCGTACTGTCTTTCGTAGACTTGCCAATACTGTCCGTCCACATCGGTATATGTATTGACTGATAAATCTACTGTCCCCGTAAATACACAGATCGTGACAAAGCCGTCCATGGCCTGCCCGACGACCGAACCCGGCTTCGGATCACTGTAGTCTTTCCCGGGAACGAAGTAACAGGTATTGTGATCCATCACCCAGCCGTCGTAGTTTCGGTTATATCCTGTAGAAGAGACGATATCGAACTGCACAAAGATCGGATAATCGTCCTCGAGCACTTGAAAAATATCCATATCCGAGATATCCAGGTGATTTTCATCGGCAAATACTTTGAAGTCGTTATAGTTTCGGAAAAGGTATCTTCCTGTAGAATCCTGTGGCAGCTCGACATAACCGCAGTGATACGTCTCGATCGGCATATCGATCTTCGAATATAGATCCATGCAGGACATGCCACCATAAAGCAGTATGTCTCCCCACACGCTGTCCTCAGTCAGAAACTCCATCATGTTTGAAACATGCTGGTCATCTATGGTTGTAGAAATGTCCCCGTAACGATAGCAAAGAACTCTTTCCCCTTCTTCGTTCCAGTAGTATAGCGATTTCACTCCGAAATCCCTCATGTAAGATTCATCCGTCTGGGGCGCGTTCGGATCTACCTGTGACGCTTCTTCGTAGATGCGCATCAGTTCTTCCCGGTAATCTTTTATATCTTTAGCAGTGACCTGCGCATCGATCCGGTTCAAAAGCTCGATCTTTGCGCGAAGCGATTTCTCCCGGTCCGTTGTGTTCTGGCGGTTTAAAGCAGTGATCTTATTGGTGAACGCATAGACCCGGCCGTCTCCCATGACCACTTTGATAATGGCTGACTCTCCCCAGGCATAGTTATAGTATTCCGATGAGAGAATAACCTGATCCGGATCTGGCATGCCTTCAAGATCTTCCGACGTTGTTTCGGTATCTGTTCTCGAACCGGTCTTATTTTTCTTATTTGTTTCTTTCGAAGCCTTTTTACAGCCGGCCGTCATCGACGCGATCAAGGCAGCTGCCAGACATATACTGATCATCCGTTTTTTCATCGTCGTGTCCTCTCCACTTTCCCAAAAACGCAAAAGCGCCCCTTTGCTTTCTACATATTAGACGAACAAAGGAGCAGCTATGTTGCAATTGATATGGAAACCCGAAAGAAATTATCTCAGGCAGGCTTCTTTCATCTCTTTGACAAATGCACCGATACTTGCGGGTGCATCTTTGCCTTTTTCTTCGAGGATCTTGACGACAGCCGATCCGACGATAACACCGTCCGCGACTTTCGCCATCTTCTCTGCCTGTTCCGGGTTCGAAATACCGAATCCGATCGCACACGGCACATCTGTCACTTCACGGATCTTGGCTACGACCGCGGTAAGATCCGACGAGAAAGACGAACGCATGCCGGTTACGCCGAGGCTTGAAACGATATAGATAAAGCCTTTCGCTTCTTTGGCGATCATGGCGACACGGTCTTCCGAAGTCGGAGCGACCATCGAGATCAGGTCAACATCGTATTTCTCGCAAAACGGCAGGAATTCTTCTTTTTCCTCAAACGGGATGTCCGGGATGATGAGTCCGTCGATGCCGATCTCACTGCACGTCTGGATGAACTTTTCGGAACCGTACGAGAATACGACATTCGCATAGGTCATAAATACCAGCGGGATCGTCACGTCTTTTCGAAGATCACGAACGAGGTCGAACACATTATTCGTTCTGACGCCGCCGGAAAGCGCACGGATATTGGCGCCCTGGATGACCGGGCCTTCTGCGGTCGGATCGGAAAACGGGATACCGAGTTCGATCAGGTCCGCGCCGTTTTTCACAGCTTCACGAACCGCCGCGGCCGTCGTTTCAAGATCCGGATCTCCGCATGTTATAAACGGGATAAATGCTTTTCCATCTGCAAATGCACTGGCAATCTTACTCATGGATATCCTCCCCTCTGTAGCGGGCGATCGCGGCACAGTCCTTGTCGCCGCGGCCGGAAATGGTGATTACGATGATCTGGTCAGGACGCATGGTCGGCGCGAGTTTTCTGGCATATGCGACTGCATGGGCCGACTCGATCGCCGGGATGATGCCTTCCATCTTGGAAAGATACTCAAATGCTTCAACGGCTTCTTCATCCGTGACCGGCACATACTGCGCACGTCCGATATCGTGGAGGTTCGCGTGTTCCGGACCGACACCCGGATAATCGAGTCCGGCCGAGATGGAGTATACCGGTGCGATCTGACCGTCATCGTCCTGGCAGAAGTAGGACTTCATGCCGTGGAAGATGCCGAGACGTCCGGTATTGACCGTTGCCGCGGTTTCAAATGTATCGATACCGCGTCCGGCCGCTTCACAGCCGATGAGCTTGACGTCTTTATCTTCGATGAAGTGATAGAAAGAACCGATCGCGTTACTTCCGCCGCCGACACAAGCCAGTACGGCATCAGGAAGACGGCCTTCCTTTTCCATCATCTGTTCCTTGATCTCTTTACTGATAACCGCCTGGAAATCACGTACGATCGTCGGGAACGGATGCGGGCCCATAACGGAACCAAGGCAGTAATGCGTATCGGAGATACGTGTCGTCCATTCGCGCATCGCCTCAGAAACGGCATCCTTCAGCGTTCTCGTACCGGTCTTGACCGGGATGACCTCCGCGCCTAAAAGACGCATACGGTATACATTCAGCGCCTGGCGGATCGTATCTTCCTCACCCATAAATACGACGCATTCCATACCGAAGAGTGCCGCAGCGGTAGCGGTCGCTACACCGTGCTGGCCGGCACCTGTTTCTGCGATCAGGCGTGTCTTGCCCATCTTCTTGGCAAGAAGTGCCTGTCCGAGAACGTTATTTACCTTATGCGCGCCGGTGTGGTTTAAGTCCTCACGCTTGAGATAGATCTTCGCGCCGCCTAAGTCCTCCGTCATCTTCTTCGCATAGTAAAGAAGCGACGGGCGGTTTGCATATTCGTTGAAAAGCTCGGTCAGTTCGCGGTTGAACTCCGGGTCATTCTTATAGTGGTTATATGCTTCTTCGAGCTCGTTTACGGCATTCATCAGGGTCTCCGGGATGTACTGCCCGCCGTGGATACCGAACCGTCCTGCTGGATTGGTCATATTAACTCCCCTTTCTATTGCGCCGCTCGTACCGCGGCTACGAATTCTTTCATCTTCTTTGCATCTTTTCTGCCGTCTGTCTCGACGTTTGAACTTATGTCTACGGCAAATGCACTGGTCCTTTTTATCGCGTCTTTCACGTTTTCTGTATCGAGTCCGCCTGCAAGGAAATACTCTCTTTTAAAGCCTGAAAGATGATCCCAGTTAAAGGTCGAACCCGACCCCATGCCCGAATCGATCAGCACATAATCGGCTGTGCTTTTTTCTGCTTTGGCGAGTATCTCATTTATCTCTTCCGGGTCCTCCGAACGGATCTGAAAAGCCTGGATGAGAGGTTTATCCGTGAGTTTTCGAAGCGATGCGATATACTCTTCGTCTTCGTGTCCGTGAAGCTGCGCGATGTCGATTATACCACGACTCAGGAGTTCCGACACCTCTTCGGCCGGTGTATCGACAAAAACACCCACGGCCAGGATCTTCGGATCGAGGATCAGACGAAGCGCAGATGCCGTATCCGGATCGACATACCGTTTACTTTTCTTATAGAAAACAAATCCGATATATTCCGGCTTGAGCAGATTTGCCGCTTCGATATCTTCCGGGCGGGAAAGCCCGCAGATCTTGATCTTCGTCTTGTTCATGTCTTACCCCTGTCCGCGAAGCTCAGAAAGTTTCTTCGTCTTATCTTCCGCACGCATCAGGGTCTCTCCGACGAGAACCGCATCAACGCCGATGCTTTGCAGCTGCTTGACTTCTTCATGTGTACGGATGCCGCTTTCTGCTACAAAAACGATATCCGACGGAACCAGCGAGCGAAGCTTGGCGCTGTTATTCGTATCGACCGAGAAATCCTTGAGATTTCGGTTATTGACGCCGATCACACGTGCGCCGGCACGTACCGCGTCCTCGACTTCTTTTTCGTTATGTGTCTCTACGATCGCGGAAAGTCCGAGACTGTCGCAGATACCCAGATACTCTTTTACCTTTTCAGGCGGCAGGATCGAGCAGATCAGAAGAACTGCCGAAGCGCCCAGAGTCTTTGCTTCATAGATCATGTATTCGTCTACGGTAAAGTCCTTACGGATACACGGGATCGAAACCGAACTTGTGATCTCCTTAAGATACTGGTCCGAACCTAAAAACCACTTCGGCTCCGTCAGTACGGAGATGCAGTCCGCGCCGGCTGCTTCGTAAGCCTTCGCGATCTCAAGATACGGAAACTCTTCCGCGATGATGCCCTTCGACGGAGAGGCTTTCTTGCACTCGCAGATGAAAGACATACCGTCCTTCTTCAGTGCATTTTCAAAAGCAAACTCAGTCGAAGGCAGGGATTCTGCCAGAGCGCGGATCTTACTTAATGAGACCTTCTCTTTATTTATCCTGGTTCTTTCTACGGCATATGCCGCCAGTTCATCGAGGATCGTCATCTTATTCTCCTATCAGGCATTGCTGACTTCGATCAGCTTCGCCAGTGTTTCCTTTGCCTTACCGGAATCGATCAGTTCGCCGGCAAGCTTTACGCCGTCTGCGAAAGACTCTGCCTTGCCTGCGATATAAAGACCGGCACCGGCATTCATGAGAACTGTATTTCTCTTGTGACCCTTCTGACCGTCGAGAAGATCTCTTACGATCTGTGCATTCTCCTCCGGAGATCCGCCCTTAAGGTCATCCTTGGTGCAGCGCTCGAAACCGAACTGCTCCGGCTCGACTGTATATACTTTATACCAGCCGTCCTTAAATTCGCAAACCGTTGTCGGAGCGGAAAGAGAGATCTCGTCGAGCTTGTCTTTTCCGTATACGACCATACCGCGTTTTACGCCGAGGGACATCAGAACACGCGCCAGAGGCTCGATGAGGTATTCATCGTATACACCCAGAAGCTGCATGGACGGATTTCCCGGATTGGTCAGAGGTCCGAGGATATTGAATACAGTACGGAAGCCCAGTTCCTTACGGATCGCACCGACATACTTCATGGATGTGTGATACTTCTGTGCAAAGAAGAAGCACATGCCGACTTTCTGCAAAAGCTCGACACACTTTTCCGGGCTCTGCTCGATGTTTACGCCCAGTGCTTCGAGGCAGTCTGCTGTACCGCACTTGGAAGAAGCGGCACGGTTACCGTGCTTGGCAACCTTGACTCCGCCGGCTGCGCATACCAGAGCAGAAACCGTCGAGATATTGAAGCTGTGCGCACCGTCTCCGCCTGTTCCTACGATCTCGAGCACATCCATACCGGTCTGAACCTGTGTTGCGTGATCGCGCATCGCACGTGCACATCCTGCGATCTCATCCGTGGTCTCCGCCTTCGCACTCTTTGTCGAAAGCGCTGCCAGAAATGCCGCGTTCTGTGTCGGTGTGGTCTCTCCGTTCATGATCTCATTCATTACGGAATAGGCCTCGTCATATGTCAGGTCCTCTTTGTTTACGATCTTAACGATTGCTTCTTTAATCATGGTTCGTTCCTCCTTAGTATGCTGTTAGTTCAAAATGAAATTTCTGAGTATCTTTTGTCCCTGCGGGGTCATGATGGACTCCGGATGGAACTGTACACCGTATACCGGGTAGTCTTTGGCACGTACTGCCATCACTTCGTCTTCCTGCGTCTTCGCGGTAACGATCAGAGAATCCGGGATCGTTTCCGGATCGGCGATCAGCGAGTGATATCTTGCGACCTTAAACTTCTCCGGAAGGTTCGTGAAAAGCTTATCGGAAGTGTCGGCTTTGACTTCGGACTGCTTTCCGTGCATCAGTCTCGGTGCATAAGTAACTGTCGCGCCAAATGCCATGCAGATGGCCTGATGGCCGAGACATACGCCCAGGATCGGGAATTTGCCTTTGAGCTTATCGATCACCTCGAGAAGGACACCTGCATTTTCCGGTCTTCCCGGACCCGGTGAAAGAACGATGCGGGAAGGATTCAGCGCTTCGATCTCCTCTACGGTCATCTCGTCATTACGGATCACTTTGATATCCGGATCGATCGAACCGATCATCTGATAAAGGTTATAAGAAAAACTATCGTAGTTATCGATTAGAAGTATCATACATCATCCTCCTGTGCTGCAGAGAGTGCACGGAAGACGGCCTTTGCCTTATTGATGCACTCCTCATATTCTTTCTCCGGTACGGAATCGGCAACGATTCCCGCACCGCTTCGGATAAATACTTTTCCGTTCTTTTTAAATGCAATACGGATCGCGATACAAGTATCCATGTTTCCGGCAAAATCGATATATCCGATCGCGCCGCCGTAGATACCACGCTTATTATTCTCGAGCTGTCCGATCAGCTGGCATGCACGGATCTTTGGTGCACCGGAAAGCGTTCCTGCCGGAAGAACCGCTTCGACTGCATCCAGTGCGTCTTTGTCCTCACGGATAACACCCTTTACGGTAGATCCGATATGCATCACGTGTGAGAAGCGCTCGATGCTGTGGAGGATCTCCACTTCGACCGAACCGAAACGGCTGATCTTGCCCAGATCATTTCGACCAAGATCGACAAGCATGTTATGCTCCGCCAGTTCTTTTTCATCGTGAAGAAGATCGGTCTCAAGCATGAAGTCTTCGGCCTGTGTCTTTCCGCGCGGACGTGTTCCGGCCAGCGGGAATGTGTGCAGCACACCGTCTTTGAGGTTTACGAGTGTCTCCGGAGAAGCACCGGCAACTTCGACATCCGTTCCGGAGAAATAGAACATATACGGAGAAGGATTGATCGTACGCAGATGACGGTATGTATCCAGAAGGCTTCCTTCGAATGGTGCCGAAAGACGGTTGCTCAGAACGATCTGGAAGATATCACCTTCGTGGATATAGTGCTTGGCCTTCTCGACCATGCCGCAGAATTCTTCTTTGTTAAAGAGCGGTGTCGGCTCGGCCAGAAGGCGTCCCTTATGCTCTCCGTCCGGCTTTCCGTGAAGGATGAGGTTGCGGATCTTTTCGATCTCCATGACCGTCTTTTTATATCCGGCGTCGCCGTCCTTCAAGTAAGTATTGGCGATGATGATGATCTTCTGTGCATAGTTATCGAAAGCGATGACTTTATCGAAAAGCATCAGGTCGATATCCTGGAAGCCCTCTTCATCTACTGTGTCGACCTTGGCTGTCGGCTCACTGTAGTAAAGATAATCGTAAGAAAAATAACCTACAAGACCACCTGTAAACGGCGGCAGATAGGAAAATCTCGGGCTCTTATATTCACCGAGGATCTGTCTTAAATATGCATTCGGGTTTTGTGTTTCGATAGATACATCCCCGATTCTCATGACGCCGTCTTTAACGGTAACGGAAGTCTTCGGATCGAATCCGAGGAATGTGTAGCGGCCCCACTTTTCGTTTTCCGCCACCGACTCCAGCATATAGCAGTGTGTGGAGACGGACTTTAAGATCTTCATGGTCTCGATCGGAGTACGCACGTCCGAAAGGATCTGTGTGCTCAGAGGAACTACGTTATAGTCCCCTTCTATTTCCAGTCGCTTGACCTCAGCCAGTTCCGGTACGATTTTCATGTTGTTTCCTCCTTTGTTTGTTCTGGGGAGGAAACAAAAAATCCTCGACAGAACATCGGTTTCTGTCAAGGACGAATTACATCGCGGTGCCACCTTGATTCACAGCAACAACTGCTGTGCGCTTAGCAGGATACCATCATATCCCCGGCAAGTAACGTATGCCTTCACGTTGCAGAATACTTTGCTTTCGCATTTGACTGCACCCTCAGCGGTCCATTTGATGATTTGTTTTCCGCCGGATTCTCAGCATCGCCGGCTCTCTGTGGGAGCATCATCACCGTTATCTCCGCGTCAACGGTTTCTCTTATTGGGTGAATCATAACACTACAAAATCCACTTGTAAAGACGTTTTCACGAATTTTTCAGGCTTTTTCCGATTTTTCTTTTTGAAATGCTCTTTTGCTTGACTCGTCCACCCGTGGACATGTTACACTACCTCAAAATATTTTCTATGAAAGTGACGAAAGATGTCTTTAGTTCTTTTGTTTAACAACAGCGAATACTTCCGATTTTTCCGATTTGCTTTTTGGAGCAGATCCCTGTCGTTTGTGTGAATTTGTGAAGTATAGCTGCTGATATTGTGCGTAGAAAGAAGCGCTGTTCTTTACAAGGAACGGCGCTTCTTTCTGGTTACAGCAAACCAAAGAAGAAAGAAAAGCTTTTATAGAAAACAAAGGAGAAAGACATGAGCGAATCAAGCGAGTCGAACGAGAATCGAAATACAAACGGAAACGATATAAAGATCGCCTATAGCGGCATCGAAGGATCCTTTGCTCATATTGCGGCAACGCGTATCTTTCCGGATCTTCCCCTTTTCCCCTGCCACAGTTTTAAAGAAGCGTATGAAAAAGTCGCTTCCGGGATCTGCGAAGCGGCCGTGCTTCCGATCGAAAACAGTTATGCCGGTGACGTCGGACAGGTATCCGATCTGATGTTCGGCGGAGACCTTCTCGTTTATGGCGTCTATGAACTTTCCATTTCCCAGTGCCTTTTAGGCATCCCGGGAAGTGATGTCGCTTCGATCCGACGCGTCATCTCCCATCCCCAGGCACTCGAACAGTGTGCCGAATATATCGCCAATCACCACTGGGAGACCATCCCTTATGAAAACACAGCCAGAGCCGCACGCGAAGTGGCAAGATCCGCCGATCCATCTACCGGCGCGATCGCCAGTGCGGAGACGGCTCCTCTTTATGACCTTTGCGTTCTTGCGGAAGGCATCAACGAGTCAAGCAGAAACACGACCCGTTTTGCCGTCTTCGTCCGTTCAACAAGTAACGGGATCGAAAGGATCATGAAAAAAGAAAAAGAAAACGAAAACACGATACTGCTTTTCACGATCAAGCACGTTGCCGGATCTCTCGCAAAAGCGGTTTCCATCATCGGACAGCATGATTTTAACATGCGCGTGATCCGCAGCCGTCCGGTAAAAGACATCAACTGGCAGTACTACTTTTATACCGAACTCGAAGGCCGACTGGATACGCCTTCCGGAAAGAAAATGCTGGAAGATTTAAAAAGTGCATGCGAACTGATCAAGATCGTCGGCACCTACCATCCGGAAGAAAAGATCTAAAACACTGAAACACAAAGAAAGAAGGAAAATAAAATGAATGGAATCATCGTACGAAAGCTTGCCAATCCGGAAGAAGTAAAAGAGATGTATCCTTTAAGCGAAACGCAGAAGACAGCCGTTTCGAATCAGATCAAGGCTCTCGAAGCCATCCTGCGCGGCGAAGACAACCGCATGATCCTGATCATCGGACCCTGCTCGGCCGATAACGAAGACAGCGTCATCGACTACATTTCCAGACTCGTACCGGTTCAGGAGAAAGTAAAGGATAAGGTACTCATCGTACCGCGTATCTATACCAACAAACCGAGAACGACAGGCGATGGCTATAAGGGCATGCTGCACCAGCCGGATCCGGGTGCCAAAGCCGATCTCATGAAAGGCATCCTCGCTACCCGCCACCTGCATATGCGTGCCATCGAGGAAACAGGATTCGCCTGTGCCGATGAGATGCTCTATCCGGAAAACTACCAGTACCTCGATGATGTTCTGGCTTATGTCGCCGTCGGTGCACGAAGCGTAGAAGACCAGCAGCACCGTCTGACCGCAAGTCTCATCTCCGCACCGACCGGCATGAAAAATCCGACCAGTGGTGATTATGCCGTCATGCTCAACGCCATCACGGCCGCAACGCATCCGCACACATTCATCTATCGAGGCTGGGAAGTCGATTCTCACGGAAATGACTACGCGCACGCCGTCCTTCGCGGATACACCAATAAACACGGTGAAGCCCAGCCGAACTATCACTTCGAAGATCTTCTTCGCTTAAGTGAGATGTATGCGACACGCCAGGTTCCCTACCCGGCTGCCATCATCGACACCAACCACGCCAACTCCGATAAGAACCCGCTGGCACAGCCGCGTATCATCAAGGAAGTCATGTACTCGATGCGTCACAGCACCGAAGTTGCCAAGCTCGTAAAAGGCTTCATGATCGAAAGCTACATCGTCGAGGGAAGACAAGAAATCGGTGGTGGCGTCTACGGACAATCCATCACCGATGCATGTCTTGGTTGGGAAAAGAGCGAGCGGCTCATCTACGATATCGCCGAACTTGTTCCCTGATCGTTTTTACTGTTTGGATTCGTAATCCTTCAGTGCCGCCTCGATGGCTTCCTGAGCCAGGACCGAACAGTGGATCTTGTGTGTCGGGAGGCCATCCAGCGCTTCGACGACGGCTTCGTTTGTGAGCTTTCTTACTTCCTCGAGCGGCTTTCCTTTGATCAGTTCTGTCGCCATGGAGCTGGACGCGATCGCACTGCCGCATCCGAACGTTTCAAACTTTACATCTTCTACGATGCCGTCCTTGATCTTGAGGTACATCTTCATGATGTCGCCGCACTTGGCATTGCCGACTTCGCCGACACCGTCCGCGTCTTCGATCACACCTACATTTCTCGGATTACGGAAATGATCCATTACTTTTTCACTATAAAGAGCCATATTCTTCCCTCCATTACTCGAGTATAAACTTCGTTTTTCCTGCTTCCAGATCTCTCCATACCGGCGAGAAACCTCGCAGATAGGTGACTGTATCTTTTACCGCGGAGATGATATAGTCCGCATCTTCTTCCGTGATATCCTCACCCAGACTCAGTCTCAGCGAACCATGTGCCACATCGTGTACACGGCCGATCGCCAGAAGCACGTGACTCGGATCAAGAGAACCAGATGTGCAGGCGCTTCCCGAAGAGGCCGCGATACCCTTGTCGTCCAAAAGCAAAAGAAGCGACTCGCCTTCGATTCCCTCAAAGCAGAAGTTGATATTTCCGGGAAGTCTTTTTTCCAGGTCTCCGTTCAATGCACTGTGAGGGATCTCTTTGAGCCCCGCGATGATCTTGTCGCGGATAGGCTGGACTTTTTCTCGGTTCGCATCGATACCGGCAACCGCTTCTTTTACTGCCACGGCCATTGCCGCGATGCCCGGAACATTTTCCGTACCGGCACGTTTGCCGCGCTCCTGTGCACCGCCTTCGATAAGATTGGTAAGCATGATTCCCTTCTTCACATAAAGGAAACCGACGCCCTTCGGGCCGTGGAACTTATGTGCCGAAGCAGACAGCATATCTACGTTCAGATCCTCCACATCGATCTTCACATGTCCGATCGCCTGAACCGCATCTGTATGGAACAGAACCTTGTGCTGACGGCAGATGCTTCCGATCTCCTTGATCGGCTGGATCGTTCCGATCTCGTTATTGGCAAACATGATCGTAACCAGGCACGTATCTTCCTTGATCGCTTCTTCGACTTCCGACGGGATGATGATTCCGTTTTCGTGAACCGGAAGAAGTGTGATCTCAAAACCTTCTTTTTCCAGTTTATTCAGAGTATGCAGAACGGCGTGGTGCTCGAATGCGGAAGAGATAATGTGCTTCTTTCCGGCTTTCTTTCCCAGTTCCGCAGCGGAACGGATCGCCTGGTTGTCCGCTTCACTTCCGCCGGAAGTAAAGTAGATCTCACGAGGCTGCGCTCCGATCGAAGCCGCCACATCTTCTCTTGCTCTTTCAAGTATTTCTTTCGCTTTCTGTCCGAATTCATATAAGCTCGACGGATTTCCGTAGTTTTCGGAAATCACGGAAAACATCGCATTTACAGCAGATTCCGACATCTTTGTTGTTGCAGCATTATCAGCGTATATCACAGTCTCAACTCTCCTTCAATTATCTTACGATCGTATGCTATTACTATTTACCTACCTTGTCAATAGGTAATTAGCAAATCTATGATAATTCTTACTTTTCACAAGCATCTTTTCCTTCTTAATCTATCGCGAAGCATGCGCAGATATATTATAATAGGGCAAGACCATAAGGAGGATACGATCTTGGACAAGACCCCTTCCGCACTGATCATGGAAGGCGGCGCGATGCGCGGTATGTTTACCTGCGGCGTCATCGACGTCTTCATGGAGAATAATATCGATTTTGACGGCGCGGCCGGAATCTCTGCCGGTGCGGCTTTCGGCTGTAATTTCAAATCCCGCCAGATCGGGCGCCCCATACGCTATAACAAGAAATACGGAAAAGATCCTCGCTACGCAAGTCTTCGCTCGCTCATCAAGACGGGTGACTATTTCGGAGCCGAATTCTGCTATGAGACGCTTCCCTTCGAGCTGGATCTTTTCGATACAAAAGCATTCAGCGAGAACCCTTTGAAATTCTTTGTCGGTGCGACCGATGTCGATACCGGAAAGATCGTCTATCACCTCTGCACAGACGGAGGGAAAAACGATATCCTCTGGATGCGAGCCTCCGCGTCCATGCCGCTTGTGTCCAGAGTAGTTGAAGCAGACGGACACCGCCTTCTTGACGGTGGGATCGTCGACACTGTTCCCTATGCTTATATGGAGAGTCTGGGGTATAAACGAAATGTCATCGTGCTGACGCAGCCGAAAGGATACATCAAAAAGAAAAGCCGCGGAAATCTTCTTTTCAAGACTTTTCTTCGGAAGTATCCGGCCGTTGTCGAAGGTATGGAGCACCGTCACGAGATGTATAACCGACAGATGAAAGAGATCGAAGAACGCGAAACCCGCGGTGAATCATTCGTGATCCGTCCGCCTTGTGATCTGGGCATCAGCCGTACGGAAAATGATCCGCAGGAACTCGAGCGTGTCTATCAGATCGGAAGAAACGAGGCCACGAAAGCACTTCCCAAAATACGTGAATTTCTTCACATACCAGATTAAGGAGGATGAAATATGCAGTATCGAAATGGTTTTTCCATTCTTGGATTCGGATGCATGCGTTTTGCCACCAAAGGCAGATCCATCGACTTTGAAAAAGCGGAAGCACAGATCCTTCGTGCCATCGAACTGGGCGTAAACTATCTGGATACGGCCTATATCTATCCCGGAAGCGAAGATACGGTCGGAAAGATCCTGGAAAAGAACCACCTCCGTGACAAGATCACGCTTACTACCAAGCTTCCGCAGTATCTGGTCAAAAAGCTCGAAGATCTGGATAAGTATCTTGATGAGGAATTGAAAAGACTTCGCACCGATCATCTGGACTACTATCTTTTCCATCACATGACCGATATCGCGCAGTGGGAAAAGCTGGAAGCTTTAGGCGTACGCGACTGGATCACCGAGAAAAAAGCACAGGGAAAGATCCTTCACGTGGGCTTTTCTTTTCACGGAAATACGGACATGTTCCTTCAGATCCTCAACTGCTACGACTGGGAACTTTGCCTTGTCCAGTATAACTATATGGATGAAAATGCACAGGCAGGCCGTGACGGCATTCACGCCGCCTATGAAAAAGGCGTGCCTGTATTCATCATGGAGCCGCTTCGCGGAGGAAAGCTCGTGGATCTGCTTCCTGAAAAAGCAAAGAAGATCATCGCAACGGATCCTCACGGATGGACTCCTGCCGAGTGGGCATTCCGCTGGCTTTGGAATCAAAAAGAGATCACCTGTGTACTGTCCGGTATGAATTCGATTCCCATGATCGAAGAAAACACCCGGATCGCTTCCGAAGTCGAAGCGGAGAAGTTCGGCGAAGAAGAATTCAAAACGATCGAAATGATCAAAGAGTTTATCAACGAAAATACCAAGGTCGGCTGCACAGGCTGCAAATACTGTCTCCCCTGCCCTCGCGGCGTAGATATTCCGGGTATCTTTTCGTGCTATAACCACATGTATTCGGAAAAGAAATCTTCCGGAAGAAAAGAATACTATCAGACCATCGCACTTCGTCTGGAACCGGCGGATGCATCCCGTTGTGTCGGATGCGGAAAATGCGAGACACACTGTCCGCAGTCGATCCCGATCCGTGAAAAACTGAAGGAAGCCAACCGTGCCCTTCTTCCCTTCCCGTACAAAGTTGCGGCAAAGGTTTCCCGTCGCTTTATGGTCGGGAAGAGTCGGAAGACGGATCAGAAGAATCCTTGATCTCCGTGTTATTCCGGATCGATTCTTTCATCTGATCCAGATATCCGCTCGGTCCTGTAGAATTCTCGCTCTGCTCGATATAGGAAAGCAGTTCTTTCGCGATATTCTCGGGTATCGCTGTACTCTTTACAACCTTGGTTTCAGGAGCGACCACTTCACTTTCCGACTTGTTACGACGGATATAGAAAAGCAGCGCCAGAATAATCATGCAAACGATATATGCGCTAAGAACAACGATTGCATTCCAGGCCATGTGTTTGACCCAGAGCGAACGTTCAGATGACGCATCATAGAAGAAGATACAACCAAGACTATCGGAATCTTTCGCAAGTTTTTCAGCATCTTTTTCATATACATACATCGGCTCGTACAGGGGATCCGGACTCGTATAATTCGAAGAATAAACATAATCATCCCCATCCGGCACAACAATAACGTGTCCATCCAGATGACGGATCTCCCAGCAGTAATACCGGTAGTTCTCATGCCAGCCGCTTTTTTCGCCCTTGTCGATATACTCGCGTGCCAGATCTTTCATCTGTGAATCTTTCGAGCTCTGCACATTCATAGCGGTAAAGACCTTCATGGCCGAACCGTCGAAATCATTTGAAAGCGAATACGAATAGGCATACCCATCTATCTCGAAAACCACATACCCATTCCATATAAAGAACACATCACCGAATTCATCGCGAAAGAGCGGAGCCGAACCGCCTTTTCCATCTTCGAAATAGTAGGTATAGATCGTAAGAGGCGCATCGGTTTCCAAAGGCGTATTTTGGATCTCCATTGCGTAATTTCCGAGCTGGATCAGACGCTCTTCGTTTGTAAAAAAATCCGCCATCGCCTCTTCATCTTCAGATTCCAAATTCGCAGGGAAAATAGTCGAAATATAGTAGTGGTAAGTAAGGATCTTTTTGATTCTCGTTGCTCTTTCTTCAAGTCGGGCATCGATCCGGTCTTGCATATCCTTTCTGCTCCAGATCGTCGTGGAGGCGATCAAACCTAAACAGAAAACCAGAAGGATCACAGCAGCGATCACCAGCGTCTTGGGGAATTGATTTGTTCCTTGTTCTCTTTTCATATGTGAGCCTTCCTTATCTGCTTTTAGATAATGCTTTTATTCCTCAGTCTTTTCCTCATCTTCAGGAACTTTTCCTCTCAACCGATCGATCTTCGTCCGAAGCTGCTCGATCTGCGGACTCGGTCCGGTAGAGTTCTCCATATCTTCGATACGGGAGAGGATCACTTCGGCAAGATGAGAAGAAATATACTCTTCCTCTTTCTCTTTTTTCTCAGCAGTTTCAACGATCGGTTTTGTCGGATTCTTCGTTTCTAAAAGAAGCGAAAAGAACACGATGATCGTATACGCGGCCAGACAAAGAAAAATATTCACACCAAGCTGGTTTCTCCACTCATTCAATTCCGGCTTCATATCATAAAAAAGCACAAGAGGTGAACCGATCGTGATTTCAAAATCGTCTTCTTCCGAAAATGAAAAAGCTGTCGTCATGTAAAGTTCATCCGTAAGTCTCATGGGATTCATAACACTGTTTATTGTTTCCCCTTCAAACCTGCCGTAAAAAACCGGAATGGAAAACGCGATAAAACGATACTGACCTGACGAACCTTTTGCATAAAGATCCAGATACGATTCGGCATCACAGATCATCGAAGAATTGTCCGCGATCACTTTAATAGCCGTGTCGTAAAGAACCGTATTCTTCGAACTTTTATCATTACAGCCTGTAAATTTTGCTACGATCGAATCCGAACCTTTGTCATACTCAAGTTTATATGCATATGCATACTCGCCGATAAGAACACAGGGAACCCCATCAACCACACAATATGCATCGTTGTCCGGATCATATATCAATTCACCCAGAAGCTGGTTCGATTTACCATAGACACGGTATGAATTATACGTGCCATTCCCGGGATGTTCCTCGGCAAATTCTCTGATAAACTGAATTTCCTCGAAAACCTCTTTCGAATCGGAAAGAACGTTCATCATCTTCTGATTCTGCGTCCATTTTCGCCACATATAGAGTGATTCGATCTTATCTTTTCTCATTACCAGATCATTATCGATTCTCGCTATGATCTGCTTTTTTGACCAGAGCGCCCATGTCGTAAGCAGTAATACTGCCAAAATTAAAAGCACCACCGAAAGAAAGATCGAGATCTTCGGAAGCTTGCGTTTCATTTCAAGTTTTTCTGTTTCCTTATTCTCCATCTTTCTCTCCTTGACAGGACAGAATATCGTCCCGAATCTGTTCCAGATATCCGTTTGCTCCGAAACTACTTTCGATCTCATCCAGCTGGGACAAAAGTTCTTTTGCCGCAGAAGGAGAAATGATCTCCGCTTCTTTTTCTTCCGTCGATGACCGGTCTTCGGAAACAGATGCAGCCTCTTTTTTCATTTCGGTGTTTTCGATGACCCACGTGCACAAAACGATCAGCACATATGCACCAAAGAAGATCGAGATATTCTTTACGAGCTGGTTTTTCCAAGAAGCCAGATCAGCAGATGCATCCAGAAAGATGACTGTCAATTCATTGGAATACTCAGACTCAATATTGACTTCAAGAGCACCGCCCTCTTCATACGGGGAGCCATCAGGCATCGTGATACTATAACGTTCGCCGGGGCGCATGACGACTTCACCGGTCCTCTCCGGATCATCTTCACTGTCTGAAGACTCATCGTCCGGATCATAGATTCGCTCGAGAGTCCGAAGATAGATTTCAAATGAATCCGCATCCATATCAGAATTGTCTGCCGACGAAATGATTACCACACCACCATTAAAGATCGGACCATAATATACCAGATACCGCATATCTTCATGCCATCCGGTAATATGCAAATCAGCAAGCGGTTCATTCAAATTCACTTTTTCTTCAACGATCTTTGCAGCGGCCTCTGTCAGATCCCGTCGATCCATGCTCTCCAGATTGATCCCGTTAAAATGTAATTCATCGGAAAACTGATAAGAACTGAACACATAGGGAATCTTTCGGTAGATCAGCCCGGAAAAATCTATAAACGGAATATTCTTTCGTACAAAAACAGAATCACCGTCTTTATCGATAAACAGCATGACACTTCTTGATACATCCTCATCTTCTGAAACGGGAATCAGCTTGGCGTGGTACTTTCCCTTTGAATTCTTATCATTCATGATATCGTGCACCAAAATATCGGTACCATCAATCGTGATACTGCCGAGCGTGGCATTATTCGAATTACCTAATACAGCAGCAAGATCTCTGCCCTGCATTTCATTTGTTATCTGCCAGTTATACATGGCAGCCATCTTTTCTGTTTTCCGGTCAAGTTCCTCATCCAGCTGCTGAACCAGCTGGTTTCTTGATACGACGGCCCAGATACTTGAAGTCAGTACGCCAAGTACCAAAAGCGAAACCGCAACGAATATCGTGATCCGCGGACGTTTTTTCGCCGGTGTCTTCGATCGATTCATCTCGATATCTGCCATCTTTTGCTCCTCTTTTTCAGCCCTTGTTCCACAAATATAGTACCATAACAAAAAGAATCAAACCACAAAAAAGGACGGCTGAAACCGTCCTTTTGCTTTTCGTTTCTAAAGATGCCGGGGATTAAATTCCATGACCTTTTCCATAATACTCTTCCAGTGTCATGATGCCGTGATCGTGCATGTAGGTCGCCACTTCGACACCCACATAACGGAAATGCCAGGCTTCCGTTCCGATTCCCGTAATGTTCCCGTATCCTTCCGGATAACGCCAGATAAAGCCGTATTCATATCCATGTTCGAGGACCCATCTTCCTGCAACTGTATCCGTAAAGCCGGCGCTGATCGAAGGATGGGATGCAGTTCCGATATCCAGCGCCAGTCCGAGCGGATGTTCCGACCTTCCCTCCCAGGCATAAAGGCGGCAGGCACGGGCGAGACCTCTTCTGCTGATCGCGTTATAGAAACTGCTTCTCTGTGTTGCCTGTGAACGGTAACCCGAAACCAGATAGAGGCTTTGACCTGTCTGTGCAAGACATGCATCGTGCATACTCTCCCACGCTGCAGCCGCTTCCGGACGAAGAAGCTGTCCTGCAGAGTATTTCACGCTGACAAGCGGTGGTACATAATCGAGCGGCACGGAATAATACTTATTTACGAGTGCATCGATATCCATATAATTCGTGATCAGAACCGCGCGCACGGTCCGGGGATCCACATATCCTTCGTACCATCTCTCCCCGCCCGGGATCACCGGCTCGACATAGGTCACCGGCAGATCTACTTTTCCTTTCGGCACCTGATACCGGCTGCATACCGAAGAGAATTCATCCGTCTTGGTCAGAAGGCTGATCATTTCCAGTTTCGAAGTCCCGCGGGAAAGCTTGTCGGCCCAGTAGATCAGGCCGTCCGTATCACACTGGCGGTCAAAGACCACCGCATATAGTCTTACTACAAATTCTTCATTAGTCAGGTTCTGTGCCCCGGCTTCGTCGCCCAGCATGAAATCACGAACCAGCTCTGCCGCGGTCACCGTCTCATTCGTAAGTCCCAGTGCCCAGTAATTGAGTCCGTCCGGATCGGGATCGTGCGAAAGGCCGTACACATAAAAGCGGCGCACATAGGATATCGCATTTTCCGAAGGGACCGTGGCTTTTCCGGTTGAAGCGCCGGAACGGATCCCGTACGATGCGCAGAGATTACACCACTCCCGGGTATCGAGGAAATCGTTGACGATATCTTCTTTTGCTCTTCCTTGTGAAATGCACTGGAGCCAGAATGCTTTTCCTCCCTCATCAGATGGGCGGTCCAGGATCACTTCGTAAAGTGCTTCGACAAATGCCTCATCGCCGGCAAACCTCAAGGAAAACTCAGGCGCGACGATCAGAAAGCCCCGGACACAGTCCGCTCCGGTGTATTCCCCACAGGAAAGTTTACTGATCCAGAACGCTTTTCCATCCGGATCCGGCTCGCGGTCGAGCGCCAGTTGATAAAGGCGCTCCACAAAACCGTCAAGGCCGCCCTCTTCCGTGCTGCTGTATGCTGTATCTTCATCTGCACGGATGCAGAAATGTGCTGTATTTGAAAAAGAAAAAAGTATCGTACACGAAAGAAGCAGGGCTGCTGCTTTCGTAATGCGTCGGTTCATCGTACCACCCCTGCCAAAATAAACTTAACATCAAATATTACTAACAACCCATGCCCATTATATCACCTTTTGCGGTCTCTTCCCATTCCGCGTTTGATAATTCGCCCCAGGGCGAAAATAAGTCATCATAATTGTGACGGAAATCACTACTTTCGATTTGAGAAATACCATATAATATAGAAAACAATAAAAGAAAAACACCGTCCGAACCCGATATTTCGGGCTTTCGGCAAAAGGAGACGACCATGCTCGGCAAATTCTTACTAAGACAAACCATGAATTCCATGAATCGTGATTTTTCGGGTCACATGCTCGGAGGTCTCGGCCGTGCCGCATCTTTGGGAGTCGGCGCTGTTTTGGTATCCGAGATCCTGGACGGCATGCAGAATCAGAATCGTGGACCGGCTCCGGCCGGAAACTATATGCCCCAGCAGGGCTACGCTTCCAAAAGCGGAACCGGAACATATAATAACGGCGGAACACAGGTTGCCAACATCGCATTGGCCCGTATCGCACTTTGCTACTACATCGCCAAGGCAGACGGCAGCATCTCCCCGGAAGAGCAGATGGATCTGGACTATATGTGCTCCAGCCTCATGAACAACCCGAACGCATCTCCCGCTTTCCGCACGGAACTGCAGGCGATCGCGGCAGACCGTTCGATGAATTTCATGAATGTTGAGAAATATCTCGATAAGCTCGATGTAAATACACTCTCCCTTCTTCAGGAAGATGTACAGCGCATCGCGGAGATCACCGACGGCGTGACCGAGAATGAGCGCAAAGCCATGGCTGTATTCCAGAACTACCTTTACGGCAAGCAGGGTTTCCCGGGAAGCAACATGAACGAGCAGTTCGCCGGCAAAGCCCGCGTGATCAACCTCAAGTGCACCGGCTGCGGCGCAGATCTCGAGATCAACGGCGCCAAGACCGAGACATACTGTCCGTACTGCGGTAGCAAGCAGATCATCATGCACTAAAATTCGGGCATTTGCACAAAGCACCGAAGCACCAAAATCCCCACTTCTAATGGTAGAATTTCTCCTATGACAGAAGTGGGGATTCTTTATGAGCAGAACTGACCGATCCAATCCTGATCATTCCCGTGATCACGCAATTACTCTTCCCCAGCGGCTTCACCTGCGTTTCAGCGGAAAGAGCCGTAATGTCGACATGCTCAACGGTCCGGTCCTGTGGCCCTTGATCTGCTATACTGTCCCGATCGTTCTGACTCAGGTCCTTCAACTTCTTTTCAATGCGGCCGACATCGTAGTCGTCGGACAGTTCGTCGGCGAGTCCGCCGTTGCCGCGGTCGGATCCTGCGCACCGCTGATTAACCTTCTGATCAATCTGTTCATCGGCGTCTCGCTTGGTGCGACTGTCGTTTTAGCCGCCACCCTCGGCGCCAACGAAAAAGAAAAGATCCACGATCTGACCCATACGATCTTCTCGCTGGGCATCATCTTCGGCATCATTACCGGTGTCGTCGGCTCCATCTTCGCCCGGACCTTTCTGGAATGGATGGGCACCACGCCGGAATCCATCGACCAGGCCACCACTTACCTTCGTATCTATCTGATCGGAAGCCCGGCTTTCATGATCTATACCTTCGGTCGTGCCATCATCGTCGCGACCGGTGATACCAAGCGTCCTCTGATCTATCTGACGTCCTCCGGCGTTCTGAACGTCGTCTTGAATGTCATCCTGGTCGCAGGCTTTCGTATGGGCGTAGCCGGTGTTGCGCTGGCGACCGTCTCTTCTCAGGTCCTTTCCGCAGTTCTCATGACCGGTTCACTTCTGCGACTCGACAGCGAATGCCGTATCTTTATCTTTGAACTGAAAGTCCATAAGCGTCCTCTGATCAAGATCCTAAAACTCGGTCTTCCGGTCGGTTTTCAAAATACGCTCTTTTCCTTTTCAAATGTAATCATCCAGTCTTCGGTCAATCAGCTGGGTACATTTTGCGCGGCCGGAAACAGTGCCTGCATGAATATCGACTCATTTATCTATGCCGGCATGAATTCCTTTACACAGGGCTGCATGACATTTGCCGGACAAAACTACGGTGCGAAGAAATACGACCGTCTCAACGAGATCTACCGCTCTTCTCTTTTGTCCATCGCTTCGATCGGACTGACACTGGGCGTGCTGGCTTATATCTTCGGTACGCCGCTTCTTAAGCTCTATCTTCCGAACTCACCGGAATCGGTAGAATTCGGTCTGGCCCGTATGCTCGTTTTAGTCGTACCGGACTTCCTTTGCGGTCTGATGGACTGCGGTTCCGGTATGCTCCGTGGTATCAAGCGATCCGTCTACCCCATGATCGCAACGATCATCGGAAGTTGCGGTCTTCGTCTTTTATGGGTATTTACCGTCTTTGCCCACTATAAGAAAACAACGCACGGGATCGCGGTCTACCGCATTCTGCTTCTGTCCTATCCGCTTTCCTGGGCACTCACATTCGTTGCACTTTTCGCCTATTACGTACATGTAAAACGCAATCTTTCAAAAGTGTAAGATTGCTGTAAGTCACTTCGATGGTTCACTTTTCGCCTAGGCGGTAAGATGGAATCACAAAGAACGAAAACACACGAGCAAATGCTCCATCGAAGTGAGGTAATAAACATGAAAAAGGCTAAGAAAATCATCATCGAAACATTGGACACCATCTCTGTAGCAGGATTTGCCATCACAGCGGTCATGGGCATCAAGTACAACAGCATTCCGGTATGGGTATCCATCGGATTCGCAGCACTCGGAATCATCGTAAACACATACGAGATGCTCAACAAGAAACAGTACGAAGAAAACCTCAACAACGAGTTCTAATACGCCCTCCCCCTCTCTTGATATACTACCCTCTAAAAAATCTTCCCCGTCTTCGGAACAACACGAAGGCGGGGAAGATTAATATATTTATGACTTTCGCACGAGGAGGGGCTCGGAAAGTCTAAGGTAGATTTGCAAAAAGAATCCGATCAGGAAAGGGTACGTACCAGCTTTCTGTCTGAAGAAGACATGGGAGATCCGATCACCGTCGCGGAATCATCTTCTGTCTGGTCGATCTCACGAACGGTCTTACCGTTTTCCAGGATCACCGTACGTGTACCGTAGTCGGCGCATTTCTTAGAGTGGGTGACCTGAAGAATCGTGATGCCTTTTTCTTCGTTGAGACGCTTAAAGAGCTGCATGATCTCCGCACCGGACTTGGAATCGAGGTTACCTGTTGCCTCATCCGCCAGGATGATCTCCGGATTGCCGATGACCGCACGGGCGATCGCGACACGCTGCTGCTGACCACCGGAAAGTTTTCCTGGCATGGTCTTTCTCTTTTCTGTAAGGCCGGTGATCTCTAAGATCTCGTCAAGATCCTTCTTCAAAGAAGCACGGGAACGTCCGGCAACGAGCGACGGCAGAAGGATATTGTCTTCGACAGTCAGGTTCTGGACCAGATTATAGAACTGGAAGATAAAGCCGATCTTGCTTAAGCGGATCTCGCTGAGCTTTTTTTCCTTCATGGGACCGATGCTCTGACCGCAGATATCGATTTCTCCGCTGAAGTCTCTGTCGAGGCCGCCGATCAGATACAAAAGTGTACTTTTACCGGAACCGGATGCGCCCATCAGGGAGACGAACTCGCCTCTTTCGACTGTCAGATTCGCATCATTTAATACCTGAGTGATGACCTCACCTTTCTTACCAAAAGACTTACTTACGTTTTTTACTTCGATCATATTTTCCATAGTAATTACCTCGCATATATGCATTATTCGTACTTAAGCTGTTCTGCTGTCTTCATCTTGCGAAGATGTCGGATCGGATTGATGACGGTCATGGTGAATACCAGGAACATCATAAGTGCAAAACCGATGATCAGTTTCGGATCGTATGTCATGGGGAATTCCATCTTCATCGAGCGGATCAGGTTGATCGCATCTGCGTTGAGGAAGACGGCCACACCGACACCGAGCAGGATCGCGGTCAGAGAACTGAAAGCATTTTCGATCAGGAATGCTTTGCAAAGCTTGCCGCGGCTCATGGATGTGGAGATCAATACGGCACTCTCACGCTTTCTTCCTTCAAATCCGACTGTCTGGTTACTGAATACTGCAACGAGTGTCAGACCTACGCCCATGATGATCATGAGATAAAGAAGTGTCGAAAGACCTGCATTCTGCTGCTGAATATCCTGCAGGCGCTGATCGAAAGTTCTTACTTCATCGATCATGCTGGATGCGTACTTATCGATCATCGCCACCGTCTTTTCCGGATCCTCGCAGCGGATCAGGGCCATTGCCGGCGTATCGAAGTAGATCTTCTTGAAAGTATTCTCGCTGATCAGGAAAGACGTGTTCATCATCTCAAGATTCGTCGTATTAACAAAACCTGCGACTACGAACTTTTGTCTTACCGGGATCATGCTCTGTGGCTTAAAAAGGATCTCCAGCTCGTCACCGATCGAAAGATTCATCTCTTTGGCAACCTTTTTCGTGATATAGATCTCATCATCATTTACCGTCTCCGGCATGTCCAGAACCATATTGCACATACGGCTCTTTCCATTTGCTCCGTAGAAGTAATTATCGTCGAACTCAAAATCCGAGTTTCTTCCGGAACGGTCACTGGCCAGGTATTCTTCGATTCGTTCTGTTCCGATTACAGAGTGATAAGAATATGTAAAGTAAACGAATTCTACATCGGATACACCTTCAAGATCCTTGAAGAATGAGTATTTTGTGCTGTCCTCGGAAAGTCCGCTTACGATGACATCGCAATCTACATCTTTGTAGTTGACGACCGTCTGATACGATGCGATCAGAAGAAGCAGGATCATGCAGACCGCGGCTGCCATAACGCAGAGTCGGGAGTTTCCGACGCTGGCTTTCTTGGTGCAGGCCTGCACACAAGCAAGCTGTGCGACCGGCTTGTTTCTCTTTTCAAAGAAGCGGGCGGCGAGCTTGCATACCGCACGAAGAATATGCGGATAGCCGAGGAAAAGAGCTGCGATGGTACAAAGAACACCAACGATCAGGACCAGTGCATTTTCAGCAAAGAACTGGAAACCGAGGATCGCTGCGGGAATGCCGATCAAGGCAAGTACGATGGAAGCGACCAGGCTCTTCTTTCCGTATTTGAAATCTGTATCTTTGTTGTCGAAGATGATGTCACGGATCGGAGTCTTCACTGCACGAAGCAGTTCTTTGATCGGGCAGAGGCACTCGATCAGGATCGTACCGAGCACAACACCGACGATCACGAAAGGAGAAACCTTTCCGATATCCATCTCCAGCGCGATGTCAGATCCGGAGTTAACAGTAAACATACCGTTGAAAAGAGGATCACGTACCAGAGTATAGACACCGACACCGATCGCACCACCGATCAAGCCGTAAAGTGCATTTTCCAAAAGAACGATAAACGTCGTCGCTTTGCTGGAAACGCCCAGGCTTCGAAGTGTTCCGATCGTGGACATTCTCTCGACCATGATACGCTCGGAAAGCGAGATCGTTACGAATACGACCAGGAGAACGCAGATCGCGAACAGAAAATAGAAGATCGCCGCGAACTGATTGATCTGGGATGTAACCATCTTGCCGTTTACCAGGTTTTCGATCTGTGCGGTCGGCATATTTTCCTGAAGGATATCGCAGAATTCCGGGAGACGGCTTTCGTCATTGACATGAACATAGGCCATCTGATATGTGATCGAGCCATCGTAGGAAAGCTTCTTCATTCCTTCTTCGTTGAGGACGGCTGCGTAACCACCATCTACCACACCATAGTAAGGAACGATCTCTTTGACGGTATACTCGACCGCAACAAAATTATCTCCGTAGATCGAAACCTTTGAACCCGGCTTGAGATCAAAATCTTCAGCATACTTTTTACTGATGACGCACTCATCATCACCGATCTCGATGGTCTTGCCGATGAGCTTAAGATCATTCAGGCTCTTCGAATCCGCACCATATGTCATGAGCGTTTTCTCGTTATAGTAAGCGTACATCTCATCGTCGCGCTTATAGATCTTGGACTGACGAACCGCAACTTTACAGCTGTCATAATCGATATCTTCCGTTCCGGCAAAAGCCTTGTCATCGATTCCCTGACTGTACGATACGATCGCGTTGCCGTTTCCGAACATGGAAGCAAATCCGGCACGAAGAACATTCTTCAGTGAATTTGTCATGTCGAAAGAAAGTGCCGCGACAAAACTTGCCGCGATGATGCATATCAGAAGCATCAAGGTCCGAAATTTCTTGGACCATATATTCTTAAAAGTGTGTTTTAAAACAACTCCCATTTCTTACCACCTGCTAACTCTCTTTTCAGGAGCAACATACATTCCGTCGCCCTCTTTGATGTCATATGTTTCATAGAATGCTTCACAGCTGCTCAAGACAGCATTTACACGGACGATCGCGGGACTGTGTTCGTCCACTTTGAGGTAAGCGATTCCGGAAACATCACTCTGAAGCGCACTCCAGATCTTCGCGTAGTTCAAAAAGAGCTTTTCTCTTTCTTCTTTTGTCTTTGCGATATTGGTGATGATCTGCATCGAACCCATATCTGCATAGTTCTCACTGAGTGTCAGCTCGCCGTCTACGTGATAGACATCCATGATGGTATATTCGTTATAGTACTCGATACATGCCTGAGCGCGTGTCTTAAGCGCTTCACGATCTGCATCGCTGATCCAGGACGGATTATAGTTACCGTTTTCATCCCAGTTCAAACCATTTGAATCGAAAGCATGTCCGACTTCATGACCGATAACCATGCCCAGACCACCCAGGTTCGTACTCGGATCATTGTCCACCGAGAAGAAAGGTTCGTTTACGATCGCGATCGTGATTCTTACAACATTGTCGGTCCAGAAGCAAGCGTTCACAGTCTGCGGAGTCATGTTCTGTCCCTGAATCGGTCTTTTTTCGGAAAGTGCGTCGATCTTCTTCTGCCAGTCTCTAACAGTCAGATTATGAATCGTCTCCCAGGAATCGTTTCCGATCAGGTTTTTATCATCGGGATCGATCGTTCTCGGGATACCGGCACCGGTGATGAACTTGATGTTCTCGAGTTTACGAAGAAGGCCTTCTCTTGTTTCTTCACTGAGCCAGTCCGCATTTGCGATCACCTCGCGATATGAATCGCGGATCTGCTCACACATCTGCTGCACTGCCTGGTCTGTTTCTTCTGTATAGAACATCTGTGCATACACTTCACCAAGCTCGTTCGGAAGATATTCTTTTACGGTCTCCTTCGCGATCTGATCGATCGCCTCTGTATCATTTCCATAGAGATCCTTTAGATCAGCAAATGCCGGAGTAAGATAATAGTAGTATTTGGAAATCACGGAAAGGGCAAGCCATGTCTTGATTGCCTCCAGGTTTTCCTCGTCTGAAAACATCTCTGCTGATGTTTTGAACGACTGTTCACCCAACACACACCATCGTCCATAAGGGTTTTTAAAGCCCATCTGATTTGCAAATCTATCCGCATCAAAGTATTTGTTTATCTCATCTGAGGATATGACCTGAAAGTTTTCCAAAGTCATATCCGGGACTTCATATTCGGTTGCAAATTCGATGGCGAATCTTGTCAGCTCATCTGCTTTTTCTTTTGCTTCTGCATCACTATATTCGATCGCGCGAAGCAGCTCATATGCCTTTGTATTTAATCCGACTCTTGCATCTTCTGTATTACGGATCTCGTCAAGCGGAAGACCCAGAATATTGTTGGTACCCATGAAAGCGATCGAATACTCATCCGGCTTATCTACACCGTCACTGATATCAAATCCGAAGATCGGATCTACATTGAGATTGATGATGGATTCTGCCAAAACCGCTACCAGATCCGGAATCGATCTTACGGAAAAGATCTTCAGGATAAAGCTCTTCAGTTCCTTGCAAGCCACGCTCGCGGACAGATCGAAATTGGTAACCTGATGATACAGATCGTGGATCAGCTGCTCGTTCGAACCTGCTTCAAACTCTTCATCGGAAGAAGCAATCGTCTCGATCGCGGTATCGAGCTGAGCCTGGGTCTTTACTTCGCATTCCAGAAAGGAACCGGCCGCGCCGTACATCGGGTCGATCTCTGCGTTTCTGAGTTCTTCCGCATTTACATATCCGTAGAAATCATCTTCGAGTCGGATTTCCTGACCAGCAGAATTCTTTCCGTTTGTGTCTTCCTGTGCTGTCACTTTTGTTTCTTCTGTCTTTGCCTTATTAATCGCGCAGCCTGTCATAAAGAGAGGCATAGCCATGCTGGAAGAAATTCCTACGGCAAGCATTATGGAAAGAATCTTGTTGTTCACTCTCATCGGTAATCTCCTGTGTCGAAGAATATTTAGTAGGTAGTTCATGATGTCTTACTTCCTGTCTATGGTTTTATCTTACTTTTTAAAGCTAAATTAACCGCTAATGCATGCTAAAGAATGGATTTATTAACTTTAAAGAAAATATTAATTGTGTTTTATGAAGTGTTTATTTATGGCGCACCAGTGGTTCACTCCCTGGTATTGCGCGCTTTTGGGACGCACCAGTGGTTTACCTTCCCTCTTTTCTACCGGACTTCGGTCCAGGTTTCCCTGGATCCGATCCGGTAAAAAAGCGGAGGCAATACTCAATAAAATCTACTGGTTAAGGGGAATGTTTAGAAATTTGTGTTTTTAATGTTGATGAGAGATTGGATCAGTGGTTAATAATATCGATGGAACCTGCGGATGCGTCTACAGTCAGTACAACATCGCATCCATTTTTATCCTGATACTCGCTACCACGCTTTTCGCCGTTGATCTTGGCAGAGCCGGCAGACAAATCAAAATCATAACCGATCTTCTGACCATCTACGAATTCGATCTCTACGTCGCCTGCGGACATATCCAGATTCAGGCTCTTTGTGAGGATGAAACCTTTTGCCTTGAAAGATCCTGCCGACATATCTACAGATCCGCCATCTACGGTGCAGTTTGTCATAGTCACGTCACCAGCAGACATATCCAGTACACATGTTCCAAAATTGCAGTCCTCGCATGTAAGTGATCCTGCGGACATATTTATATTCACCGCAGCGGAAATATTCTTCAGCGTTGCTTTTCCGGCAGAGGAATCAATGATCAGTTTGTCTGCATTCAGTTCATCTTCCATGATGATTCCACCAGCAGAAGTGTCCAGATCGATCTTTCCGAACTCCGTTCCTTGAGGATAATATACTGTTACGTACAGATCCTTGTCCTTGAACGAGAAATTGAAGCCGGTTGAAATCATAAACGAAGATTTCTCTGTGTCACGGAAAGTAAGCGTGTTATCTTTTACATCACAGGTTACTTGGCCACTTGGTGTTTCCACACGATACGCAACGGCAAATTCATCGGTGTCGTTTTCTACAAATTTGATCTTTGCGGCAGATACGTCGATGGATACATTCTTGAATGAATCGATTACTGTCTTTTCCTGCTCTACGATTTCATAGTCTTCATAGAAGTGCAGGCCGTTGTTGATCGACATTAAGAACGGTTTTCCATGATGCAATACTGATCCTATACAGAAAAGTGCGATTCCTGCGGCGGTGGTTACACCTGCAACGATCAATGCTACTTTGGTAAATGCTTTCATTTTATTTACATCCTTTCTTATCGGGAAGCCTGCTGCTTCTGCTTCTTATTCTTCTTGTGAACGATCTTGCCAAACAGACTAGAAAGTCCGATGGCCAGAAGGCGGATCAACGCAACCGAACCAATGACCATGAATGATCCGATTCCAAATGATGCCAATCCGGATCCGAGAGCGGTCAAGGCCGGCGCAGGATGGCCGAACAGTGCGATGATTCCGAGGATAAATGTCACGATACCTGCGGCGATGCAAGCCACACCGGAAGCCGTAAACGCGGCAAGCGTGATAAATGCTACGAAGATCAAAACACATACGACGATCAAAAGTGCAAAGATGACCGGCGAAAGAGGAAGTGCGAAGATCGCTGCCAGGACGATTCCCAGGCCCTTCAGAGCGGAAGGCTTCTTCTTTTCTGTCTGAACCGGAGCAGCAACAGGCTGCTGAAAGTTTGGTGCTGCATTTTCTTGTGTATTCGGAGTCGCCTGGGAATTGATGATCTGATCTGCTGCGACGAGTGCGCCGGTCTGATTGTTGTTCTCTTCCTCAGCCGGACCATACTGACGGTCTACGATATCGATCAGGATCTTCTTTCCGAGAACCTTCGGATCTCCGAGTTCCTCGATGACTTTGGATTCATTTTCAAATCCGGCATCGTCGAAGTACTCTTCATAAAACTCGACAGCCTCGTCTCTGTCTTCTTGCGGCAGGACCTTGAGTGCTTTTCTCAATTCCTGTAAATATGTTTCCTTATTCATTGTTGGCCCCTCCTAATAATGAATCAACGGAATCCTTGTACTTGTTCCACTCTTCAAAGTAATAAGCGTAAAGCTCTTTACCTTTCTCTGTAATTCGGTAATATCTTCGGTTTCGCCCTTGGTAAGGCTCATCGTAAGTTTCTAATGCATCTTCTTTTTGGAGTCTGCGCAGAACCGGATAAAGTGTCGACTCGGAAATATCCAGAACTGTCTTGACCTGTTGCGTAAGTGTATACCCATACGCATCGCCCTTGTGGAGAACGGCCAGTACACAGGCATCCAATAAAGTTGAACCTAATTGGAATAACATACTATTCCTCCCTTCATATTGTATCGATGGTTATATTATACGGCGTATAATATTGGATGTCAACACAATATTGCAAGATTTATAAAAACATCGTTTTCTCCTCATATTACAGCGTTTCATCCCCTTTTCGACATGTTCAGTGTACGTCTTTTCTTTCGAAAATACTTGAAAAAAACCTTATTCGATCCTTAATTGTTTCTTAAAAGAAGCATGTTCTCCCCCACTTTATCCCAGCGGTATATTGTTTCCTCTTTGATTATTTGCTACAATGCTCGAACGTACTCTTATATATGTATATATAAATAGATTCATTAATATACTAACTGCAATGGAGCAGAGACAGAATGGAACCGCTGACACAAAATAAATCGAAAGAATCTTCGTACATAAAGAAACTGCTTATGATCGCCATCCCGATGATGGTCCAAAACGGCATTTCGAATTTCGTAAATCTCCTGGACAACCTCATGATCGGCCGGGTGGGTACGAACGCGCTTTCCGGTGTCGCGATCGCAAACCAGCTGATCTTCGTATTCTATCTGGTCATTTTCGGCGCAACTGCCGGTGTCGGTATCTTTACGGCGCAGTATCACGGAAAAGGAGATACAGAAGGTGTCCGCTATACATTCCGCTTTAAGCTGATCCTCAACACCATACTCTCTGCGATCTGCACACTGGTATTTCTCATCTTCTGCCCGTATCTGATCCATCTCTTTCTTTTGGGTGAAGGCGATCCTGCCGATGCAGCCGAATCTCTCCGCATCGGCGTCAACTATATGCGCGTGATCCTCATCAGCCTCATCCCGATCGGTTTGACACAGGCTTATGCAGGAACACTTAAGGATCTCGGCCGCACGAAGCTTCCGATGATCGCTTCTCTTTGCGCAATCCTGGTCAACCTTTGCGGTAACTACGTTCTTATCTATGGACACTTCGGTCTTCCGGCCCTCGGCGCAGTCGGTGCGGCGATTGCTACCGTATTTTCCCGTTTTGTCGAGCTTGCGATATTGATCATCTACACCGGTAAGCACCCGGATGTATGCCCGTTCATCAGCGGCGCATTCAAAGATTTCCGCGTGCCGAAGGAACTGGCCTGGAAATATATCCGAAAGGCACTCCCACTTATGGCGAACGAGTCCCTCTGGTCTTTGGGCGTAACCACGATGAACCAGTGCTATTCCTTTAAGAGCCTGGACTCCGTCGCGGCGCTCAATATCGAGTCTACGATCTGGAACCTCATGGCAGTGGCATTTATCGCCATGGGTGAAGCCGTCGGTATCGTCATGGGACATATCCTGGGAAGTGGCGACCTTTCGACCGCCAAGTCCAAAGCAAAGAAGATGCGCTGGTTTACCGTTTTGTGCGGTGTCGTCTTCGGACTTCTTGCCATCGGCGTGGCCCCCTTCTTCCCGCTTCTTTATAATACTTCGGATCATATCCGAAGCATGGCAACAAGCTTCATCATCATATGTGGTGTCGTCATGCCGCTGGCTGCGTATAACCATGCCTCGTACTTCATCATCCGTTCCGGTGGTAATGCGATGATCACTGTGATCTTCGACTGCGTATATACCTGGGTCATCGCGGTGCCGGTGGCCTTCCTGCTAAGCCACTACTCCAACCTGAGTATCACCTGGATCCTCGGGATCGTACAGGCACTCGAAAGTATAAAATGTATCGTTGCCTTCTTCCTGGTACGAAGTAATCTCTGGGTCAAAAACATCGTCAAATAACAAAAGCGCGCAGATCAAAAACCTGCGCGCTTCTTCTTTTTGTTTGGATGATCCCGATTACTCTTCGGTCTTCTTCATCGCCCAGAGCTTTTCGAGGTTATAGTTGGATCTTTCTTCCGGATGGAAAACATGAACAACAACATCCTTATAATCCAGAAGGATCCAGCGTCCGGATTCACGACCTTCGATATGGTCCGGTGTGACATCGTAATCACGCTTGAGCATGTATTCCACTTCGTCGGCAAGAGCTTTGATATGCGTGGACGAAGTACCGGAGCAGATGACGAAATAATCTGCAAGAACTGTCTTTTCCGAAACCGGAATCAACTCGATATCCACACCCTTCTTATTCTCCAGGATCTCCACAATCTTATCAGCAAGCTCTTTTATCTCCATTTGCACCCTCCCAAGTGAAATCTGTTTTCTTCATTATACACAATTTTCTCTTCGCGCGAATAACTTTCGTGTCTTAATTCTTACGGTTTGCCAGAAGATACGCCAATGATTTTTTCGTATCCTCATGGATCAGCATTCCCTTCTTGGCAAAGCTTTCACGGATTGCACAGTAGCACTCGATCAAGGCCGCATCGAGATCCGTCTCTGCATATTTTCGGATCAGTGTCAGATCGTCATAGTCACGGCTGGGTTCGAGTTTGTCTGCCAGATATACGATCTTATCCGTGATCGTCATGATCTCTCTTCCCACGGTATGGAACTGGATCGCATCCAGTACTTCCTGATCGGTCACACCATAGTGTTCCGCGGCATAGACCGCACCGGCCGGTGAATGAAGGATCTGTTTTCCGGGGACATATCCGTGGATGATCTTTGCCGCCAGCTCGATCTGCTGCTTTTCGGGAAGCTCCTTGGCACAGTCATGCAAAAGTGCAGCCAAAGCGCATTTATCCGGATCCGCACCGAAACGCATCGCATAACGGGTCGCAAGAACGCAGACGTTCATGCTGTGCAGCAATCGCTTTCCGCTGAGTTCTCTAAACAAAGTAAAGCAGTGCTTCATCAGAAGCGCATACATTTCATCGGATACATTCATGAGTGGCGAATCTTCGCAGTAGAGATCGTGCGTATGGATAAACGTACGAACCGCGTCCGGAAGCTCTTCTGAACTTTCCCACTCGGCACGGGTACGCAGGATCGAAGATGCAGCTTCGATACCATCGATCTGGAAGAACTTGATCTTCGTATCGAAGACCTCTTCTAGATGCATCGCCTGGTTCTTTGCCTGTCCCTCATCGATACCGGGACGAAGCGCGCAGAGAAGTTTCGCCTGTTTTAAGATCTCATCCGGCTTGTACCAGGATTCAAACTCAAAAAGGATGTCCGAACCGCACATCAGATAAAGCTCATCCTTATCGGATACGACTTTCTGCTTACGGAGATTTTTCAGGGTGGTCACAGTATAGCTTGGCTCGCCGAAAACCTGCTCGATGTCGCACACCTCACACTTCGGTTCGTCCTTCAGGGCTGCCTTGACCATATAGAAACGATAAGGAGAAAGCGTCACTTTTCGCGCCGGTTTAAAACACGGCATACCTGTCGGAATTACGATGACACGGTCCACTTTCTTGCTGGCGATCGCGCCACGGATCATGGAAAGATGTCCTTTGTGAAATGGGTCAAATGCCCCGCCGTAAATTCCGATCTTCAAGTGTACTTTCTCCTTCCCTTTCGGACTTACTTTAACGTTCTTCCGATATCTGTTCTATAGTGTGCCTTTTCAAAGGAGATCTTCTTGACTCCTTCGTATGCGGAATCGATCGCTTCATCCATCGTTGCGCCATCTGCATATACGCAGAGTACACGTCCGCCTGATGTGACGAGTTTGCCGTCCTTGAGCGCGGTACCGGCCTGGAAGACGAGATGTCCGCACTCCTTGATGCCTGTGATCTCATAACCCTTATCGTACTTTTCCGGATATCCGCCGCTGGCCATAACAACGACACAGGAGCAGCCCGGCTTCCACTTCAGATCGACCTGATCGAGCGTTCCGTCGATACATGCATCAACGAGCTCCATGAGATCATTTTCCATACGCGGCAGGATCGCCTGGCACTCCGGATCACCGAAGCGGGCGTTGTACTCCACAACCTTCGCGCCGTCTTTGGTAAGCATGAGGCCGAAGTAAATAACGCCTTTGAAAGGACGGCCTTCTGCCGCCAGTGCCTTGATGGTCGGCTCCACGATCGTATCGTAGATCGCCTTCTCCTCTTCCGCTGTCAGATCCGCACCCGGTGTCACGGCACCCATACCGCCTGTATTCAGGCCTTCGTCATGGTCATACGCACGCTTATGGTCACGGGAAGTGATCATCGGGATGACGGTCTTACCATCGGCAAACGCCAGAAGTGTCATCTCCGGGCCGACCATGCATTCCTCGATGACAACTGTGCTTCCGGATTTACCGAATACACCTTCGCTCATCATGGAGATAACGGCTTTCTTCGCTTCATCAAGCGTCTGCGCGATGATAACACCCTTACCGAGTGCAAGACCATCGGCCTTGATAACGATCGGCATCTCTTGTGTTTCCAGGTATGCCAATGCTTCATCCTGATTGGTGAAAGTCTGGTACTTCGCCGTCGGGATATTATATTTCTTCATCAGTTCCTTGGAAAAAGCCTTGGACGCCTCGATGATCGCCGCATTCTTATACGGTCCGAAAGCACGGAGCCCCGCGGCCTCCATGGCATCTACCATACCCAGAGCAAGCGGGTCATCCGGTGCAACAAATACGAGATCAAACTGTTCTTTCTTTGCGAATTCCACCATAGCCGGAACATCTGTGGCTTTGATCGGAACACAGGTAGCAATTTCGGCAATACCGCCGTTACCCGGTGCGCAGAAAAGCTCCGTTACTCTCGGACTCTGCTTCAGCTTCCAACAAATCGCATGCTCACGGCCACCGCCGCCTACTACTAAAACCTTCATGAATTAACCTCCGGGTATCTTGCTTGATCTTCCGTCCGCGAAAACTCACCTTCACGGACCTGACACTTCATTATAACAAACCCGTCGGAAAATAGCACCACAAAGTGCCTTTCGATCTTAATAGTGTGGAGCAGTTTCTACACAAGTGATCTGATTGACGACCCAGTTATCTTCGATCAAAGAGTAATGTGAACCACAGTACGGGCAGGTGCTGACATGGATCGCGTCAAAAGAACCGGCGCACTTTTTGCAGTTTACCGCGTGGATCGTGAAACCATAGTCTTCTTTCTTCACCTTTTTTGCAAGGATCAGATGAAAGACCTGCTTTTTAAACGACACGGTCCCACTGGCATTGTCATAATACGCGCAGACAACATAGGCTTTTACACTTATGCGAAGGACATTCTCGACAACACTGCTTCCTACATATTCGAGCGTACCACGATACTCTACGTCGACGATGTTATCCATATACGAAAGCGGATCGGCATTGTCATAGATCGTCAGACTGCTTCTGTTCTCAGAAAAAGCGATTCCTCGAAACAGCGAGAGCACTTTCTCTTCAAAGTATTCATAAGAGAAATTCTCATCATATCTCTTCAGATCTGCTTCCATTCTCGCCTTTGTCGCCGCAGTGGCCTGGCTGTCCTGTACTTCATGACTCACTTGGGATACTTTCTTGGCTGCCAGGGCCGGTCCCAGCATCAGATGCATCACGATAAAGCTGAAAAGCAGGAGACCTCCACCGAAAAAGCCGATCATGAAGAGGCTCATTGCGATCGACCCTCCCAGGCCATAGCCTTGCTCCTCGGCGATCGAAAGACCTGCAAGAAGGCCGAGGATCGCGCCGAGAAGGCCGAAATACCAGAATCCGCCCTTCATCATGCCCTTATAGAGTTTCTTACTTATTAAAGACGGTCTTGTATAGTACCCGGAAATACAAGGATAGACTTGTGGCATCTCGTAAGTGGTGCCGCACATCGGACAGCCCGAAGTAAACTTCGAAAGAAGATCCGTATGGCCGCAGTTTTTACATGTATAAGTTTCCTGTCCCTGTGTCTGCTTATTCAGAATACCCGTGTATAAGGTCTCTTCCGTTATATCCGAGCGACCCACCATGGCTCCGTTTTTATAGAAGTCCGTCTCATAATCACAGTGGTTTTTCGTAAGTGTGTACGTATACGGATACTGAACGTGCTCGTAGCTCTTCTCGTTTTCCGCGCCGTCCTTTTCGAATTTTTTCTGCATCGTCAGACCGTACTTGGTCACTCTGTTTCTCTGACAATCCAAACCAAAACGCAAGTCTGCCGAAGCTCTCTGCGGATACGGTCCTCCCTGGAAGAATCTCGTCAATTCTTCCGTGTACGTTTTTCTGATTTGTGAATAATCCATTGCCCTTCTCCCATTCCTTTATTTCTTTTTCCTTTTTTCTTTTCCTTTTTTCCAAACACCGCTATTATAGCATTCCTGCTTTGATGAATTCTCGGTGGCATGACATGTATAAAGACTTAAAAACAGAGGCTGTTCTTGCAAATGGCAACAGCTAAGTCGCTTTTACGCTTTGAAGAATACCGGATGAATGATATACGCATAGAGTATATCGCCGAAGAATAAGATGGCCGTCGGGATCGATACGGCAAGGATCGCCTTCTTGCTCCATTTTTCAGAGAGCGCGAAGAAACCGGGGATCACCCACAGGCTGTAAAGAAGCCCGAGGATACCAAAAACCAGGACCGATCTCAGGCACACATACCCGCCGATATTTCCCCAGTTCCAGATCTCCGTGTTGTAATCCCAAAGACGAAGGCCGTCCATGTAGTGATAGCAGAAATATCCGGTCGCGAACTCCAGAATGCCCGCACCGATGATCGTTCCGACAAAGATGATCCATGGATTGATCTTTCTTTTATAAGTGACAAGTGTCAGCGCCAGTCCGCCAAATCCGTAGATCGGAAGCCAGGGACCGAAGCCCTGTCCGCGCTTGATGAAGTGCCCCATATCGATCCGATAAAAGAGCATCTCGTAGACCCAGCCGATCATGCACCCCAAAACGACGAGCATGAAGACCGTGATGATCGTTTTCGATCTCGAACTCAATTCTTTTTCCATATTATCCATACCCCAAATTCTTTTTCCATTTCAATTATACCATTCACTTAAGAAAAGCAACGCCCCAAAAACAAAGCACCCCGGGCCGAAACCCGAGGTGCCTTAATCATTTAATGTGATTCGTATTCAGCGCGAAATGCACTGTCACCCGAAGATCAATGTCTGAAGTGACGTACACCTGTGAAGAGCATTGCGATACCGTACTTGTCGCAAGCATCGATGGACTCCTGGTCACGGATAGATCCGCCAGGCTGAACGATTGCGGTGATGCCGTACTCGTTTGCTGTCTCTACGCAGTCAGAGAACGGGAAGAATGCATCGGAACCGAGAACAGCGCCCTTTGCCTTCTCACCTGCAAAATCCAGAGCGATCTTGGCTGCACCGACACGGTTTGTCTGGCCGGGGCCGACACCCAGTGTCTGCTTATTCTTAACAACAACGATACCGTTGGACTTGACGTGCTTAACGACCTTCATGGCAAAGAGCATATCGTCCTTGAGAGCCGGATCGATCTCTGTCTTTGTAACAGTCTTGAGCTCTGCCTCGTCATAGATTCCACGGTCGTGATCCTGAACGAGCAGGCCGCCGTTTACGCGCTTGTAGTTGAACTCACCCTCCGGGATCGGAGCAGCGATATCCGGAAGTACCAGAACACGGAGGTTCTTCTTTGCGCAGAGGATGTCGAGAGCTTCCTGTGTGTAGGACGGAGCAACGATCACTTCGAGGAAGATCTTTGCCATCTCTTCCGCTGTCTTACCGTCGATCTCACGGTTTGCGGCAACGATACCACCGAAGATGGAAACGGAGTCAGCCTCGTAAGCCTTGACCCACGCATCGTAGATGTTATCGGCAGAACCGACACCGCACGGGTTTGCGTGCTTAACGGCAACAACTGTCGGCTCATCGAATTCCTTGAGGCAGTTGATGGTCGCGTCTGTATCGGAAATGTTGTTGTAGGAAAGTTCCTTACCGTTGAGCTGCTTGGCTTCTGCGAGGGAACCCTTGACCGGCAGAGCATTCTGGAAGAATGTAGCTTTCTGGTGCGGGTTCTCACCATAACGCATCTCGGCAACCTTATCGAAAGTAACGGTGTACTGCTTAGGCAGAGTCTTATCTTCAGCAACAGAAAGGAAGTAGTTTGCGATCAGGGCATCGTAAGCAGCAGTGTGCTCGAATACCTTCTTGGCCAGCTTGAAACGTGTCTCGTAAGTCGTGTCGCCGGTAGCCTTCATCTCGGAAAGAACCTGCTCGTAGTCATCCGGATCGGTGATTACGGTTACGTCCTTGTGGTTCTTGGCAGCCGCACGCAGCATGGACGGACCACCGATGTCGATGTTCTCGACACACTCTTCAAAAGCAACGCCCGGCTTCTGGATCGTAGCCTTGAAAGGATAGAGGTTTACGACGATCATGTCGATCAGGCCGATGCCCAGCTCTTCAACTCTCTTCATATGCTCCGGGTTGCCGCGCATAGCGAGGATACCACCGTGGATCAGCGGATGCAGTGTCTTAACACGTCCGTCGAGGCACTCCGGAAAACCTGTGATCTCGGAAACTTCCTTACAGGGGATGCCCTCCTTCTCGAGAAGCTTCGCAGTACCGCCTGTAGAGAGGATCTCCACATTCAGCTCTACGAGTTTTCTGGCAAAATCGGCAATGCCTGTCTTGTCGGATACACTAATAATCGCTCTTCTAATCATAATGTTTTCCTTTCCGAGCCTCACTTTTTGACTCTAACCAAATTATTCACTACTTCTATCTTGCCCGAGGCGATCAGGTTGATCGCTTCCGGTAGGATCACTTGTTCACATTCCTTCATGATGCGCTTCTGGAGTGTTTCCGGCGTATCGTCAGGAAGTACGTCCACCGCCTTCTGAAGGATGATCGGTCCCTCGTCATAATGCTCATTTACGAAATGCACTGTGGCGCCGGACACTTTGACACCCTTGGCCAGTACTGCCTCGTGGGGGCGGATACCGTACATGCCCTTCCCGCAGAACGCAGGGATCAGAGCCGGGTGGATATTGATGATGCGGTTCGCATAGGCCTGCACGGTACGAGGTCCGAGCATCGAAAGAAATCCCGCCAGAACGACCAGTTCCACGCCCAGGGAATCGAGTTCCGTAAGGGTCGCCTCGTCGTACGCTTCATCTCCCAGGTTTTTTTTGGAGATCACCTTACTGGGGATGCCTGCTTTTGCGGCTCTTTCTATGGCAAATGCTTTCTCGTTGCTTGCGATGACTTCGGCGATCTGCACATTCTGGATCTCTCCGGATGCGATCTTATCGATGATCGCCTGCAGATTCGTGCCGCCACCGCTGACAAATACTGCTATCTTCATGGGCACGCCTCAGATCTTATGCGGAGAATCTTCGCCTGCTGCTTCCGGAATACCGGCCGGGAAAATACCGTCGAAGCAAGCGGAGCAGTGACCGCAGAGTGCACCTTCTGTAGAAGCCTTCAGACCCTCGAGGCTGACATAGCCGAGAGAATCGGCACCGAGCATATCACGGATCTCTTCGATGCTCATGGAACGGGCCGGGAGCATCTCTGCCTCAGAAGCAGATACACCGTAATAGCACGGGAACTTAACCGGCGGAGAAGCAACACGTACGTGTACTTCTTTCGCACCTTCCTCACGCAGGAAGGAAATAATGTGCTTAGTTGTTGTACCACGAACGATGGAGTCGTCGATGATAACGATCTTCTTATCTTTTACAGCCGTCTTCAGAACGGAGAACTTCAGACGTACGGCCATCTCACGTGCAGCCTGTGTACCTTCGATAAAGGTACGGCCTACGTAACGGTTCTTAAGAAGTGCCTGTCCGTAAGGAATGCCGCTCTCAAGCGCATATCCGATCGCAGCCGCGATACCGGAGTCCGGAGCCGCAACTACGAGGTCTGCATCGCAGGGATTCTCACGAGCCAGTGCACGACCTGTGTTGACACGGGATTCATAAACGCTTGTACCGTCGATGAAGCTGTCCGGACGAGCCAGATAAACGAACTCGAAGATACAGAGCTTACCGTTCTTATGTGCGCAGTCTTCCGGAACAGTAAAGATGGACGAATATCCGTCTTCCTTGATCGTGATGATCTCACCCGGCAGTACGTCACGGATGGTCTCGGCACCGATCGCGTCAAATGCACAGTTCTCGGAAGCGAGCATGTACATATTATCTTTCTTACCCAGAACCAGCGGACGAAGTCCGAGCGGGTCACGGGCACCGATGATACGGTCTTCGCTCATAACGAGGAATGCGTATGCTCCCTTGAGCTCACCCATCATCTTCTGGATCGCGCCCTCGAGGGAATCCGTAGAAACACGGTTTCTGGCTATCAGGGAAAGCAGGACTTCGAAATCAGCGGTGGTCTGGAAGATCGCACCGATCTCTTTCAAGGATTCACGAAGTGCTTCCGCGTTCAGGATAGAACCGTTGATGGAGATTGCGATCTGTCCGGAATGGGACTTGATCTGCATCGGCTGGACGATGTCGTAGCCGCTCTCGTTCGGTGCCGGTGTACGTACGTGGCCGATCGCCGCGTGTCCGGTCAGTGTTCCCAGGTGCAGGTCATCGAAAACATCCGCGACCAGACCATGTGCTTTGTGGCCGAGGAACTGACCTTCGTGGTTGACTACGATACCGGCAGACGCCTGTCCACGGTGCTGCAGCGAGAAGATACCGTAATACGTGAGTTTGGAAATGTCGGGACTGGTCTTCTTTGTGTCAAAAACACCGAATACACCGCATTCTTCCTGCCATTTGCTCATAGTGTTACTCCCCCATATTCGCAATTTTTTCTTGAAGTCTTGCATCCCGCTCGGCTACCGAAGAAGCCAGGCCGGCCTTATAGTCTGCTAATTTCCTGGACAGCGCCTCATCACCGAGTGCCAGGATCTGGGCTGCCAGGATCGCTGCGTTGGATCCGCCGTCGATCGCAACCGTTGCGACCGGGATACCTGTCGGCATCTGAACCACCGCGTAAAGCGCGTCCACGCCATGCAGCGCACCACCCTTACAGGGCACGCCGATGACCGGTAAAACAGTATGGGCAGCAATGACACCGGCCAGATGAGCCGCCAGTCCTGCTGCCGCAATGATTACACTATATCCGTCTTCTTTCGCCGAAGAAGCAATCTTGCTTGCCAGATCCGGCGTTCTGTGTGCCGAGCACACCTTCGCATCAAAAGGGATATCAAATTTCTTCAGAAGCTTGAAACATCCCTCCATTACCGGGAAATCAGAATCACTTCCCATTACGACCAATACTTTTCCATTTGACATGGTTATTTCTCGCCTCCGCATTTATATAAAAAGAACAAGACCTATTATAAAACAAAAACCGTGCTTCTTTCCATTGATTTTTCAATTTCGGCAAAAGCACAAAATTTTCTTCGTTTTCTTATTCACTTTCATCCGACCAGCGGAGTTTTTCCATGACCCGCACGTAGCCGTCCGAGTCCTTATCGTAGGCGATCGGGCAGTAATCGTTGCCGGAATCACAGGAACGCATGGAAAACGGGATACATACCATGCGCGAAGAGATCACCTGGCCTTCGTCGACGGTAAATGTGCACTGGAAGATGGCCGTATCCGGGTCACTTAAGTACGGCTGGCCGCCGAAACAGAAGTTCGATTCACTGTAGATGATGTATTTTCCGTTATAATACTCGATTGGCTGGAGTCGGTGCGGATGCGATCCTACGTAGATATCCGCGCCGTAATCGATGACGTCATGGGCCAGGTCGATCGCCGCCTGCTCCGGCTCGTACATACGCTCGACGCCGATATGACAGGAGATGATGACGATATCGCAGCCCTGCCCACGCAGAGAATCGATCGCGTTATAGTAGAGTTTTCTGTCATACGTGAAGTTAAAGCCGGCCATGCCGATCTTCACGCCTTTTACTTCATAGATGGAAAAATACGAGGAATCGCTCCAGAGGATCCCTGCGTTATCAAGGGTATCTCTCGTTTCCTTCAGGCCCGCGTCGAGATAATCGTAGGTATGGTTGTTGGCAAGGTTAACGCACTCGATACTTCCCTGCTTAAGGACTTCGACATACTTCGGATCGCCTTTTAAATAGATCTCACGGTCCGGCCGAAGCGTCGTCGCCGTGGTCAGTGGGCCTTCCAGGTTACAAAGCGTCATATCGTCCTGGGAAAGGTATTCTTTCGCATACTGGAACGGATACTCGAAATTATCTCCGACTACGGAAGTAAAACAGAAAGAAGTTCCGGCATGGATGCGCTGTTCGCCCAGCGTCGTATCGCCGATAAAGCTGACCAGGATCTCGGTCGGCGTCGGTTCCGGAGTCGGTGTAGGCGTGGGTGTCGGGGTCGGCGTATCGGTAGGAACGACCTCTGAAGTGCTTCGCACCACGGATTCGGTCGTCGTAGTCGTAGAAAGCTCCGGTGCATTTCCCGAAGTAGTCACGGACGATCCGGTACTTTGGCAGGAAGACAGAAGCGCTAACATCAAAATGACCGAAAGAACCCGAAATTTTCTCACAAAGACTCTACCTTCCCGCTGCTAAAATACTTTATCAGTTTACCAAAACAACTATGAAGAAGGAACACTCTTTTATAATTATGTCTTTATAATACATAATTCAGATTATTCAAAAGAAAGTGCGAAAGCCATTTCGGAAGTATCTTTCCACTGCCAGGAGCACTGAAAACACTATATTTGAGCAAATTGCCACATATTCAACTTGAATAAACAGACTAAAATAGTTTTAATATACATGTGGTGGCGTTAACAAATTTGAAACATTTTTTTTCGAACTTATTAGCAATTGACCCCTAGCGCAAAACGGAAAACAAGTGCATAATCTAAGTAGAAACTACAAAGAATTCAAAAAGGAAGGGGCGATCCGGATGGCAAAGATTGACAGACTTACCGAAAAGATTGAAAAGCTCGGCAAAAAACAGAATCTGGGTGCGCTGTTAAAGATGGCTGATGATCCTGAGGATGAGATTCGTCTTGCAGTTGCAAAGGCGATGGGGCAGATTAATACATATGAATCGGGTATGCATTTAATTCCCCTGTTCCGTGATTCTTCACCTATGGTTAGAGCAGCGGCTGCTGAATCTGCAGGCAACATCAACGCAAAGCATTGTGAAGAATATCTGAAGAAGCTTGCATTTGCTGATTCTGACCCGAGTGTTCGTGCTGTCGCAAGAGAAGCTTACGACAAGATGAAAACACCAGTCGTATGATATATCATTGAATTGTGTTATACGAAAAGGATCGTTGCAAGAGCAGCGATCCTTTTTTCATCTTCCCTGCCCGATCTTTACGGCAAACTGAGATAGGAGGAAAACTATGGCTGTAAAACTGAACCCCGATGCAAAAGTCGTTGAAACGGTCCGCGAGGGCCTAAAGCGCACAGGCGGATACTGCCCGTGCCGTCTGCAGAGGACCGAAGAGTATAAATGCATGTGCCAGGAATTCCGTGACCAGATCGCGGATCCCGAGTTTGAGGGCTTCTGCCACTGCATGTTATACTACAAAGAGAAAGAATAAGGAGATTTATCCATGGCTGAAATCGTAGTAACTAAAGATAACTTTGAACAGGAAGTATTAAAATCCGACATCCCGGTACTGGTCGACTTCTGGGCAACCTGGTGCGGACCCTGCCAGATGATCGGACCGATCCTCGAAGAGATCGCCGAAGAATATGACGGAAAGATCAAGGTCGGCAAAGTCAACGTAGACGAGCAGCCGGAACTTGCGATCCAGTTCAGTATCAACAGCATCCCGGCACTGGTGCTTTTCGAAAACGGCGAGCCGAAGAGATCGACTATGGGCTTCCAGCCGAAAGAAAAGCTGGTATCTTTCCTCTTTGCGGAGTGATTGTTGAATAATCACCGGTTTGGATTATAATTATAGCAATTCGTTTTAGGGAGCTTTGATTATGTCTGAACCGGTGTCTAAACCCGCCAAAATAACTACCAAATCCGAACAGGAGCAGAAAAAGAAAAAGCTGGTCCTGATTTTTACGGTCGCCGAAGTCGTGCTGATCGCGATCCTCAGCGTCCTGAATATCATCAGCGTCAACGGTCTGGTGAAATACGATCCTTACTATAAGCTCTACTATGCTTACTCGATCGCAGGCCTGATCATGATCATCACACTCGTGATCGCCTACTTCAGAAAATGGGTTCCCGTCCAGCTCTTATCGGTCATCGTGGTTCTTCTTTGGACCACGTACTGTGCCGGAACCATCTACAGCTGCCAGATCCTGACCCACGTCAAGAAACTGGAAGCGCCTTATATGCACGCCGATATGTATGTCGTGTTTGAAGGAAAAACCTATACCTGGGATGGAAATACCATCGTCTACGGACTTCCTGCCGAATGGGAGGATCTGAAAGCACGCGCAACCATCGTCGCCCGTGACGACTCGAAAATGCCCACCGAAGAATTGAACAGCAAAGGCGTCGATGCCGGTTGTGTCATCTTTTATCAGAACGGATATAAATATATTCTGGTAGAAGTCGTCAACGGCAGTCTTTTCGAGTTCATCGATCCGAACGATCCGCCGGAAGATACGATCTCCACAGCTACAACAACACTGGGTTTAGGTTAAGCCGAAACCTCGATAAATCCGTCTAAAAGCCAGTCTCCGAAGTCCAGCTCGCCATCTGTATGGCAGTCCGACGTTCTTCTTGAGAGGAATCGTTCTGCCTGGATAAAGTCTATGGCCGGATATTCCGCAAGAACCATCGCACAGTTTTTGCCGTTTCCGTCACCTTTGTTGAGCAGTGCCATCTTGATAGCGGTCTCCCCGTCAGCTGGAGATCCGTCCGGATTGAAGTTATATTCGTCCGGAAGCGCCATCAGGCGGCCTTTCATCTTTTCTCTGCTTTCGAGATCTTCCAGATAGTAGATATACGGATCGATCGCGTCTTTCTGCACCTGCTTAAGACGGACCATGTTGTACGGAAGCGCGCTCGCGTGCTCCGCGATCGTATTTGCCATCAAAGTCAGATAATCGTCATTGACATAGTACTCGGTTGCTTTGCTGACCGAAATGCCCGCGCAGGATACCGGGATCTGGTAGTTTTCTTCCGATCCGAAATACGCAAAAGCCGTCAGCGTGCCGTCTTTCATGGCTTTATAGTAGAATCCGCTGGCATTTTTATCTTTGATCGCCAGATAGTGGGAATCCTGGGCATAGTCAGCAGGAAGAGTCAGTTTTTTGGAACCATATCCTTCCCCGACCAGATAGACATATTTCCCAAGCGCGATGGAATCGACTCCTTCGGCAAATGCACTGTCGCCCAGTTCTTCTACGCGCACGCCCCAGATCGTATCCGGGACCTTTACGCTTCCGGACTTTTTGCTGCACGAACGGATCACGATACGGGCGTGACCGAACTCCTGTTTTGAGTACATGGTATAAGAGAAACCGTGGATCGGATCGCGCTTGACGTTCCAGGCTTTATTCGAAAAGTCATAGCTTGCGAAGAACACAAAGAATACCGTAAGGACCACCGCAACAGCCGCTACGATAATGGCGGCGATCTTGATCCTTTTTTCGATCATGCGGCGATAGGCCGACTTCTTCGATTTCTTCTTCCCTGTAGCGGGTCTTTCCTGATTTGTCTGATTCTCCACGTACGTTTTCCTTTTCCCTTATAAATATTCCTACATAGTTATACTACAACTTCGATCTTCTTTCCATCCACCGCCGCTTCGGTAAGCTGATCGTGGATGTATGTAAGCTTTAAAGAAAAGACATCCTGTCTTTCTTTCAGAAGGCGGAAAAAGATCTTGTCTCCGGGCCAAAGCGGCAGTTCTTCGATCCTCTCGGGATCGATCCACTCGAGGTCGCCTTCCTTACAGGTGATCAGGTCACCCTCAAAATCATCGCATGTATAAAGGAAAGTGCATTCATCGATGTCGTCGATCACAAAAGTGATGATCCCGCGAAGGCGAAATGACTTCATCGTAAGTCCCGTCTCCTCTTTTACTTCACGCATCACACATTCTTCAGGAGATTCGCCATGCTCGAGATGTCCGCCGACTCCGATGTACTTATCCTTATTAATATCATTCTCTTTTTTCGTCCGATGAAGCATCAAAATGCCCGAAGGCCCGTAAATATAGCACAAAGTCGTTTCATATCGATTCATTTCACGCCTCCCAAATGAAAATCATTTTGTCGCTTCTCATCGATGATTCTTTCATATGAAAATCATATAGACAAAACACTTGTCGTTTTGTCAGCGTTTATAGGATAACACAATTTTTTCTTGTTTAAATAACGAAGGAAATCATCCGGCGTTTTTTCCTTGACAAATGGTATACTTCTTACCGAAATAAACACAAACACAGGAGACACACGTATGAAGAATTATTTTGATCTTAAGGGACAAGTTGCTATTGTAACCGGCTGCTCCACCGGCTTAGGTGTGCAGATGGCCAAGGCACTGGCAAATCAGGGAGCTACCATCGTCGCTGTAGCACGTCGTCAGGACATGATCGATGCTGTTGCAGAGGAAATCGCAAAGGAATATGGTGTTAAGACTATGGCGATCCGCTGCGATATCACAGATACTGACGCAGTAAACGAGATGGTTGACAAAGTAATCGAAAAATTCGGACGTGTAGACATCCTTATCAATAACGCAGGTACAGGTGCGGTTGCTCCGGCTGAAGACATCACAGATGAGCAGTTCGAGAACGAGATGAACATCGACCTCTTCGGTTCCTTCCGCGTAGCAAGAACCGTTGCCAAGAAGCACATGATCGACGCCAAGTACGGCCGTATCATCAACATCGCTTCCATGTACGGTCTTGTCGGTAACAAGATCTGCGGTTCTGCACCGTATCACGCTGCAAAGGGCGGCGTTGTCAACATGACACGTGCACTGGCTGCTGAGTGGGGCAAGTACAACATCACTGTTAACTCCATCTGCCCGGGTTACTTCTACACAGACCTGACCCGCGATACTCTCAACAGCGATTTCTTCCAGCAGAATGCAAAGACCATGATCCCGGAAGAGCGCTACGGTGAAGAAGGCGAGCTCGATACAGCTACACTGTTCCTGGCTTCCCCGAAGTCCTCTTACGTTACAGGCGTAAACCTTGCCGTTGACGGTGGTTATACCGCTATGTAATCCCCAATTTACAGACCGATCCTCTGATATACTCTGATAAGACTGTCCTTGACCATCAAGGGCAGTCTTTTCGCATGTGGCGGTTTCCGGATGCATCTGTTATAATTCTTTTTTAGGATAGGAAAGGGGTAGTGTATGGGAAAAACAAGTCTGGAGAAAAAGAAGGATATTCTGTTTCCGTCTATTCTCTGCTTTTGTGTATGTGCACTGATTTTTTCCGTCTGCCCGTTCTCCCCGTTTTACAGATACTGCTTCGAACCGGACGAGATCTGCTATATGGTCATGTCCCGTGGATTCCTTGCCGGAAAGATTCCTTATCGGGATCTTTTCGATCATAAAGGCCCTCTCACTTACTTTATCTATGGGCTTGGTCTTCTTATATCCGGCAAAAGCACCTGGGGCATCTGGGTGATCTTCACACTGGTCGACGTATCCGCATTCTTCATACTTTATAAGACCATCCGCTTTTTCTACGATCCGGACCGTTCTTTCATCAGTCTTCAGATCATGCTCTGCATCCTGTTTGCGCATAAAGAATCCGTCTTTTCCTCCGGCACCAAACCAGAACACGTGATCTTCCTTCTGCTGGTCATTTCCGAGTATCTTTTCGTAAAGCGTCTTAAAGAGAAAAAGGATCCGGAAAAACTTTTTTCCTGCACGGATCTCCTGATCCAGGGACTCCTATGCGGCGCGGTCTTTACACTGAAACTGAATTTCTGCATTTTCTATCTTTGCTTCGTCGGCATGTTTTTCATCTACCAGCTTTATAAGAAACGATTTTTACTCTTCCTGAAAAGCGCCGGTGCATTTCTCACAGGAATTTTTTTGGTCGTACTGCCCCTTTTCGGCTTCTACTATGCCAAAGGCGCTCTCGACGATCTCATCGATGTTTATTTTCGTTTCAATTCTCGCTACGCCAAAGCCGGCGGATACAATCTTCTTTATTTCCGCCGCTGGATCTCCTTTGAAGTAAAGATCGCATTTACGATCATGTGTTTATTTGCCGTATTTGCATTTGTCATGAAACTTCAAAAGACAAAAAAGGGAGATGCCTCCCGAAAGCAGCTTTGGATCTACTTCGCACTTAGCATCGCGATCTATGCGTTCATGACCCTTCCCCTTTTCTACGCATATGCATTGACAGCATTCATTCCGATTTGTATCTGGGGAACCTGCCTGATCGCAGACTTTTTGATCGAACGGGCTTCCGTGAAAAAAGTCCATGTGATCGTTTCTGTCGTATTTATTTTCATCATCGGCAATTTCCTTTTGCAGCAGCTGGTCTTTACTCCGCCTGTTCCAAAAGAAAAGACGAATATGGAAACCAAGATCGAAGCATATATGAAAATCCGCCCGGATGCCACATATATGTACTTTGCGGATCCTTGCGGATTATTCTTCTATGATATGTCTTCCGGTATTCCCGACTTCAAGTATTTCTATGCTCCGAACGGCGACAAGCAGTTCGTCATTCAGGAGCAGGCGAAGAGCATTCAGGACGGTGTGCCGGATTCCATCGCTTTCTTTAGAATCGACAGTATGGATGACGAATACATGGATTCTCTTAACAGCTCATTTAGCAAATATGGATATACTTTATACGTTGCAGATACTTCCGGTTACGGTTTTCATGTTTACATCCGCACGGAAGATTATCAGAAACTGACTGAGTCTTAAGAAGCAGATACTGCATTCTTTCTTTTTTCCCAGAGATATTTACATGCAAAGATAACGAACAATGTCATTTTGTTTCCTGCTTTCTTGTGATACGGAAGATATTGAAGACCATGGAGAAAAGGAAGATCAGTGCCATACCGATGTAAAGCACACAGAGCATCGCTTTTTCTTCGATGAAACAGAACACACCGGCCAGGGATGCGACGATGGTCATGATCACTCTTACTGCGTAACTGGTTGTCTCTCTTCTCTGCATATCATTCATTTTTCTGTCCTGCCTTTGCTTTACTTGATGATTCCATGATATTTCTTTATGTCAAAGTTAACGCTAAGCAAGGTTAAACGAAGAATAAATAAATGTAAAGAAATCATTAAGAATCGTGAAAACGCCTAAATTCAGGATTGTTTGGGTGTATTATAAAAGCAGGAAGTATCGGAGGAGTAACGTATGGATTTTCTTTTGATCGCTATCAATGCAAAATACATCCACTCCAATCCTGCCGTTTATTCACTGCAGGCTTTTGCCGACCGCGTCCATCCGGGTGTTGTTTCCGTGATGGAAAGCACGATCAACCAGCCTGTTGATGATATCTTATGCGAGATCTACGACCACCATCCGGATGCCGTCGGTTTTTCTACCTACATCTGGAATATCGAGATCATCCGCAAGCTTCTTACCGAGATTCCGAAGATCCTTCCGGATACCGATATCTGGCTGGGCGGACCGGAAGTCTCGTATGACTGCGAAGCGCTTCTTTCAGAATTTCCCGCTTTGACCGGCATCATCATCGGTGAAGGAGAAACTACCTTTACGCGCATCATCAACCGCTATGTCGAGTGGGCAGAATTCCGAAATAACGAAGACGATCCGGCATATAAAGCAGCACGTCCGGATTTCTCCGGGATCCCGAATATCGCGCTTTCCGGAACTGAACCCGTCCGCGTTGACGCACAGGTCGATATGGATTCCCTTGCATTTATCTACGAAAACGGGATGGATGATTTTGAAAACAAGATCGTCTATTATGAATCTTCCCGAGGCTGCCCGTTCCAGTGCAGTTACTGCCTGTCTTCCATAGATAAAAAACCGCGTTTCCGAAGCCTGCCTTTCGTCTTCCGGGAGATCCAGTATTTCCTCGATCAGAAAGTGAAACAGGTCAAGTTTATCGACCGTACATTTAACTGTCTTCCGGATCGTACGATGGCCATCTGGGAATATATCTTAGAACACGATAACGGCGTCACGAATTTCCATTTCGAGATCGCCGCGGATCTGATGACCGTAGAAGAGATCGAACTTCTTTCAAAGATGCGTCCTGGTCTGATCCAGCTTGAGATCGGAGTGCAGACGACCAACCAGGATACGCTTTTGGCGATCAACCGTCCGTCTTCGATCACAAAGATCGCACGAGTCGTCAAGCAGCTCAACGAGAACCACAATATCATCATCCACCTCGACCTCATCGCCGGTCTTCCCTACGAAGGCTACAGAAGTTTCCGTACTTCATTTAACGAAGTCTATGCGATGGCGCCTACGATGCTGCAGCTTGGTTTTCTGAAAGTATTAAAGGGCTCACCGATTTCAAAAGAAGTCGAAAAATATCACATCCTTTACGCAGATCACGCACCTTATGAAGTGCTTTCGACAAGGTGGCTGGATTTCGATGAGATCCAAAGACTCAAGCGCATCGAAAACATGGTGGAACTGTACTATAACAGCAGCCAGTTTACAAAGGCTCTGCCGCTTCTTCTGACTGCTTTTGAATCACCTTTTGACATGTTTGAAGCACTGGCCGATTACTACAAAGAAAAAGGCTATTTCATCCAGACTCCGGCCCGCTCGAAGAAATATGAGATCCTGATCGCATTTGCCAACGAGAAAACATCCGTCGACTGCGAAGAGATCCTCGAAGCGCTCACGATGGACTACTATCTGCGCGAGAATCCGAAGAGCAAGCCGGACTTTGTAAAAAATGTACCTGCCAGAGAATTGTTCAACATTACGTATCGCGATCCGCTGACAGGCAATTTTACTTTAAATGAAACTGTTGATGAAGAGGAATCCTCCTCAGGTCTTTGATTCTTTTCTTACTTCCTCATAGATCTTCACGATCTTCTCATCCGGCGCCTTAGTAACAAGACTTACTACGACGATCATTACGCTTGCGATGATGAATGCCGGCAGAAGTTCATAGATATTCAGGATCGTATCGGCAAATACTTCACGGATGACAAACTTCCATACAAAGATCGTCGCACCACCGGAGATCATGCCTGCGATCGCACCCCACTTGTTCGTTCTCTTCCAGAACAGTCCGAAAAGAACCAGAGGTCCGAATACGGCACCGAATCCTGCCCATGCAAATGAAACGATACGGAATACGGAGCTGCTCGGATCGAGCGCAAGGAATACAGCGATCACGGAGATCACGATAACGCATACACGCGCCAGCCACATGCCCTTCTTTTCAGTAAGCTTTTTACCGAATGTTTCCTGCACCAGATTCTGGGAGATGGAAGATGCAGCTGCAAGAAGCTGCGAGTCCGCAGTCGACATCGTAGATGCCAGGACTCCTGCTAAGATCACGCCGCCGACAAATGCCGGGATATATCCATGCGATGCGATCCATTTCGCAACATCAACGATGATCGTTTCGGCAGCAGAAGCATTTTCATAGGCAGGAGTGATACCTGCTTTCATAAGGGAGTATCCGACAATACCGATCAGAACGGCGATACCCATCGAGATGACGACCCATACAGAAGCAACACGGCGGGAGATCTTCAGTTTATGACGATCCTCGATTGCCATAAAGCGAAGAAGGATATGCGGCATACCAAAGTAGCCAAGGCCCCATGCCAGTGTAGATGCAACCGGCAGTGCGCCATAGCTTCCCACCGAACCTTTAGCGACATCGAATCCACGGAAGACATCGAGGTAGCCATCCAGACTTTGAACATTGTTAAACACGTTATCGAAGCCGTTTGTGACCGCCTCACCTACACCGAGTACGACCAGCAATGCCACAGTCATGATGATGGACTGGATAAAGTCGGTAGTCGATGCTGCGAGGAATCCGCCGAGTGTGCAGTAGATAACGATAACGATCGCACTTACGACCATCGCGGTAACATAGGAGATGCCGAACAAGGAAGCAAAGAGCTTACCGCATGCAGCAAATCCGGAAGCAGTATACGGAATAAAGAATACGACGATAAAGAGCGCCGCGATCAAAGTGATGATGTGCTTGTCATCACCAAAACGTTTGGAGAAAAAGTCAGGAAGCGTAACCGCTTCTACTTTACTGGTATAAACACGAAGACGTTTTGCTACAAAAAGCCAGTTCAGATACGTGCCGACTGCAAGTCCCAGAGCCGTCCAGAACGCTTCCGGAACACCTGTCATAAGAGCAACAGCAGGAAGACCCATCAGAAGCCAGGAACTCATATCCGAAGCTTCCGCACTCATCGCCGTAACGATCGGTCCCAGTTTACGTCCGCCAAGATAGAAATCATCTGTGTTCTTGTTTTTCTTACTGAAAACCGCACCGATGACAACCAGCATAATCAAGTACACTACGATGGCGATCATAATCACAATACTTGTCGTTGTCATACATACCCCCTAATACATGTGCGACCGAAAAGTATAATCGATATTGGTCACACGAATTTATCATAGACCACTTTCTCCACAACAATTTTATAGTAACAAACTATGATTCAGATTTCTATAAAGCGGAAAAGAATTATAATGTATTTTCGCAAATCTCCGACTTTGTGATCACGCCGTCTTCCCACTCGAGTTCTTTCAGAACTTTTCCTCCGCGAAGAAGAAGTCCGGATACACGACCATGCTTTTTCCAGGCGTCCGGAAGCGCTGGAAGAAGCGTGACTTTTCCATCATGGCTCTGCACGAGCATCTCCACGATACCGGCTGTCGCACCGAAGTTTCCGTCGATCTGAAACGGCGGATGATCATCAAACAGATTCGGAAGTGTCTGCTTTTCTAAAAGCGTGCGCAGATTCTCATATGCAAGGTTTCCTTCACCAAGACGCGCATACATATTGATGATCCACGCCCGGCTCCATCCGGAGTGTCCGCCGCCAAAAGAAAGTCTTCGTTCGATCGTTTTTTTCGCAGCGTCAAAAAGCGAAGGTGTCTTCTCTTTTGTGATCTGCGTTCCGGGATATAAAGCGAAGAGCTGGGAGATGTGACGGTGTCCCGGTTCTGCTTCATCGTAGTCTTCGTTCCACTCCATGATCTGTCCGTGCCGTCCGATAGCGATCGGCGCAAGGCGTGAAATTACAGTACTTGCGCGATCAGATAGACCGTCATCTATATTCAAATATCGCTCTGCATCGATGCATCCTAAAAGGAGTTCACGTATGATCTGATTGTCCATGGAAGCCCCTTTGCAGATGATCCCTTTCTCCCCGTCCGGAAGAATGTATGTGTTCTCCGGAGAAAGCGTCGGACAGGTCACCAGATATTCCCCGTCTTCGACAAGATAGTCCATGACGAATTCCGCGGCGTCTCTCATGATGGGATAATAATTTGAAAGAAATTCTTTATCCTGAAGGAAAAGAAACTGCTCCAGGACATGAAGAGAAAGCCACGCTGCACCCATGACCCAGTATGTGGAACTCAAGCATACATCCTGCGGTGCGGTATCGCCCCAGATATCCGTGTTATGATGCGCTACAAATCCTTTGCATCCATACATCTTCTCTGCCGTAATCCGACCGTTCTCTCTCATCCTTTCCAGATGCGTAAGAAGCGGCTCGGTACACTCGGGAAGATTCGTAAGAAGCGCCGGCCAGTAGTTCATCTCGGTATTGATATTGATCGTAAAACGGCTTCCCCAGATCGGAGTAAAATCCTGATTCCAGATACCCTGAAGATTCAGAGGAAGTGATCCCGGACGGGATCCTGCGATCATAAGATATCTTCCGAACCGGAAGAAACGGACGATGTCATCCTGTCCTTCGATCTCAAGAGAAACACGATCATAAAGAGCGTGATAATCCTTCTGATGTTCTTCTAAAAGTTCTTCCCAGGAAGATTCTGCCACTTTTGATAGACGCGTTAAAACAGATGCGATTGGATCGCTTTCGCGAAAAGACGTATCTGCGCAAAGAATGATCATCGCTTCATCTGCCTGGTGGATCAATGTCGTATTTCCGATCACTTCGCTCGACCCGCCCTTTGCGACCACTTTGATGCCGCACGCGATCGAGATCCCGTCTTTTCCTCCCGTAGAGGCTTCCATGATCTGTACACCGTTTTCTTTTGCGGTGATACGATCGACATTCATGTTATAAGCCTGTCTTCGAAGCGTCTGCATCTGATACGGAATCTGCTCCCAGGGTTTTCCGCCTCGACCAAGCTGCGCGTGAAAAGAAAGACTAGCGGGCTTAGATGCTGTCAGATGGATCACCATCGCATTTTTCGGGAAGGACGCGATCACCTGTCGCTCAAATCGTATGCCGTTTTGTATAAAACTAGTCGACGCGACCGCATTTTTCAGATCGAGCTGCCGTGAATAATCCGAATACTCCAGTTCACAGCCGGAAAACTCGATAAACAGGTTTCCGAGCGTCTCATAATGTCTTTCTTCTTCCGGGATGCCCGAGAGTGCAAACGTACACAGTTCTTCTGCTTCTTTTATCTTTCCTTCAAAGATAAGTTTTCTGATCTTCGGAAGGTTTTCTTTGGCAGATGGATTATTTCTGTTCAGAGGGCCGCCTGACCAGACGCTGTCTTCGTTTAACTGGATCCGCTCCGAATACGGAAGACCGAAGACCATGCCGCCCAGTTTTCCATTTCCTACAGGGAGTGCCTCTTCCCATTTTTCCGCAGGCGAATGAAATACGATCTTTTCGCTGTTCATGCTGTCTTACCTCTCTTACTGAGTTTGTCATAAGCAAGGATCAAACCGATCGTCAATGCAACAGTCAATATATAAAGCAGAACGAAAGCAGGTATTCCACTGACCTGTTCCTGCCCTGTGATTTTCTTAAGGACCATGGGAAAGATGACACGGATAAAGTAGTAATGAATCACCATGATCGGAAGGCTCTTTCTTCCGCAGAACAAAAGGCCCTTCTTGACCGGATCAAGTAGACTGTTCTTTTCATGGCTGATGAAAAACGAAAGAAGGATCACCGCCACAATTCCAAGCAAAGATCCCAGAAGGAAGAACAGCGGATTTCCATATTCATAGATCAGCACTTCTACATATGTGTTTACTTTCGTAATGATCGCAAGAAGTGCAAAAAGCAAAAGACTTCCGCACAGACAAAGCCATTTTCCGGTGAAGCCTTTCAACTTTTCATCCAGTTTCAAAAGTGCATCTTTTGCATAAAAACCAAGTGCGAAATAAAGTATGCATCCAAGTGTCGTAAGATACAGATTTTCCGAAGGAAGATCTAAAGAATTTCGAAGCAGCAGAAAACATAGTCCGACAAGACCTGTCGATGCAACCAGGATCTTCTGCAGCGATCCGTTTTGGATCTTCGCGATAGGATAAAAAAGGATCTTCACCAGAAAAAGTGAAAAGAGAAACCACACAGGAAGATCAACAAACGTGATCTTCAGTCCGACAGTGCATTTGCCGTAGTATCGGAAAAGAGACGCGATCAGAGAAGCGGCCTGTCCTTCCGGATATTCCATATAAAGAGCAAGGACCAGTACCAGATCCAAAACCAGTACGCCCAAATAGAGAAGATACAGTTTTTTCACTTGAAGGATCAGGTAATCCTTCTTCTCACTTTGCTTTCGGATAAACAATGCGGAAAGAAAGAAAAAAAGCGGGACTTCGAAGTAGAAAAGATATGATTTCAAAGCATGTTCAGGAAGGAGAATATGGCTCAGCACGACTGCCAGAATGCCTATTCCTTTTGCAATATCTACTGCCTCGACTCGTTGTTTTTCTGCCGTTTTTTCCATCACGTCTTCTCAGGAATGTTTCCAGTTCTTTAATATTTCCACCAAAAGTGCATTTTCCTCTTTTGTACGCACGGCAATACGGATATACTGCTTCCCGTCGTTGATCTTCGGAGTGATATCCTTGATGAAAAGATTCTCTCGAAGAAGTGAGCAGCAGAGTTCTCTCGAAGATATACCGTCATCGAGCCGGCACATCACATAGTTTGCCTGTGACGGAAATACCGTCAAATACGGGATTTCCGAAAGTGCCTGTACAAATTCCTTCCGTGCGGATCTCGTCAGCGCGAGCGCCTTTACATAATCCTTATCGTATTTTTCTTTGATTTGGATGAAGAATTCACCGAAGGAATTAATATTCCAGATCGACACATCCTTTTTGATTCTTTCGATACACGCTTCATCATAGCTGGCCAGAACGCCAAGGCGGGCTCCCGGCACACCATAGGACTTCGAGATGCTCTTGACCACATAAAGGCGATCATAAAGCGACAGCACATCGTCTCGGATCAACGTGACGGCTTCGAGACCGTCGGTTTCGACAGAAGAAGAAAAATCAACAAAGCTCTCATCCACTACCAGCGCAATTTCTTTTTTCTTTGCCCAGCGGATCAGTTTCAAAACCCCTTCATGCGAGATGAAATTACCGCTCGGATTATCCGGATTGATGAGGATCAGTACTTGGATCGGCTTATCGTTGAAGTAACGGATCAGGTCATCTTCGGTATAGTGATAGTCTTCCGTCTGCGAGATGAAGCTTACGATACGGCTTCTGTCAAAGCGGTTCGGATATTCTTCGAAAGTCGGAAACACGCAGCCGACCTGGGAATTCTTGTCCGAAAGGAACTGTTCCATCATGCTCTTGATCAACTCCGCAGCACCGTTTCCGATCACAATATGCGACTGCTCGATACCAAACACACCTGCCGCGCCAAGAGAATTGACCTGCATTCCGGACGGATACTGTGTCAGAAGCACTTCGAAATTTGATTTCATCTCGTTGATCATCTGCTTCGGCGGGTAGTACGGATTGACCAGATAACAGAAATCCAGCATTTTCGGATATCTCCAGTATCCGCCATAGCGCATGGAGATCTTGGTATAATGCTCGTCGTCATCTTCCGAGAACAAAGACTCTGCGATATTCAGATCCTGAATATTATCGATCTCATACCAGATCTGTCCACTCAAACGCTTTGCACGGATCTCTTTTGTTTCCAAAAGCGCAATCATCTTAATTACCGATTCATAATACTCGTTTTCTCCCATCGCTTTTTGATAGGCAGTCAAGAAAGGAACGTATGTATTTTTCGAAAAATCGGCACTGAACTTATAGATATTGACCGTCTTATAATAGTGATCTTTTTCTGAAAACTTCAGATACTTGCCTGGGATGAAATTTGTGATGCAGTCCTGCTCGTCGAGTTCCATACAGGTTCCGTCCATCCAGCTTTCGAACTTGTCGACTAAAGCCAGATTCGGTCTTTCGTCATTGAGGATCGCATCGATCACTTCTTCCTGAAAGATCAGATCCGATTCAAGAAGAAGCGTATCTTCGGTACAAAGATAGGTCTTTGCAAGTGCCAGAGAATAGATGTTATTCGTCTTATTGTAGATCGGATTGTTCACGAAGATCACCGGCGTGGAAATACCAAGTGAATTGACGTATTCGATCAGGTTTTCGGCTTTGTATCCCACTACGATAACGATCTGGGATAATCCCTTCTTATCCAGGATGCGCAGTGAACGCTCGATCATGGTCTGTCCGTTCACTTTCACCATGCATTTCGTGTTATTGTTCGTAAGATACTTCAGTCTTTTACCCATGCCGGCGGCAAGAATGATTCCCTGCATGATCGCATCCTCCCTAGCTTATTTTTTCCAAAGATAGAAATCAAATACAAAGCGGTTATTCCAGTATTTCTCGTTGTTCGGCTTGATGATCTCACAAGCATATTCCGGACCTAAAGACGCAACATACTCCAGAAGTTTTTCACGGCTGTAAAACGTCTTGTCCAGACCTTTATAACGCTCATCATAATCTTCGATCTGGGATCTTCTGTAATCCAGATGTTCCTGCTCAAGCGCCTGATCATGGACCTCGGTCAGGATCACCATCTTGTTTGCTTTTCTTCTCATCAGATCCAGAACCTTATATCCTTTTTCAGGACTGGTGAAATACTGAAAAACACTGTCAGCCAGAACAATGTCGAACTTTTCTTCTGTATCGATTTCTTCCGCATCCAGGATACGGATATCCTGCACGCCGACTACATCTTTTGCCAGTGTGATCAAAGACTCGGAATAATCGCAGCCTCCGAGTTTTGTGATGTTCTCGAGTTTATTGAAAAGATAGAGATTGACTCCGCTTCCGCAACCGACTTCATATACACTTTCAAAAGTTCCGACAGATGCGTGGATCTTGTCAGTCATATCTTTAAAGTCCTGGAAGAATGCTTCGTAATATCCGTCTTCGGTCATGACATCGAAGCCATTGGCGATCTTCAGCGAACGGAAAACGCTGAAAACATCTTCATCTATATTGACTTCGCAAGTCTTTTTATTCCATATCTTATGCCAGTTATTCATGTCTTTGTTTGATCCTCTTATCCTTCACACGGATTCTTTTCTTCCGTGGTATATTATACCATTTTCCCTTTTTCTCCTCTTTTGATGCACATCCTACTTCTTTTTCTTCAAAGAAAGGCTTCCCAGTGCCTTCTTACACGCTTCGAGAACCTTGTGGAAGATCATGGCGATCACGACCGCAAGGATGACGATCAGCCAGTTTCTGAGCTTTTTCGGCACAAAGAACAGTGCACGTGACGGATAAACATAAGCAAAGAAGAAATCCGAGACCAGTATGATCTCCAGGGACGCTTCTCCCATCTTTCGAAGACACCATAAAAGTGTACCGATCTTCATCTGTATCTTTTCGAAAAGAACAGACAAAAGGATCGTCAGCGCGGGTGTGATCAGAATAAAGGGATACCACCAAAGACCATAGGTCCAAAGCAGCGAATGGTAGAAAGTATAGAAAACGTAAAGAGCCGCCGTTCCAGTAAGAAGGGCCATCAGGCAGACGAGTATGCGTCCCGGGCCGACAGACTTCTTCTGTTTATCCATCGAAAGATACATGCCGAAGATATAAAGCGGCAGACGCGAAAATGCGATGAGTTTATACTGGCCGAAGAACGCAAAAGATACCAAAAGTGCGATCCCCATCAGGATCAGGCACATGCGGAATTTGCTGCGGCTGTCCTTGATCAGCGAATAAAGGATCGGAGAAAACAGGTAGAAAAGAACGATCATATAGACATACCAGTTTCCCTGATTGTTCATATCCAGCCAGAAGCCGGTAAACGTGATATTTCCGAGGATCTCCGTCATCGTCGGGAAAATATGGAAAAAACATGTGACCATGAAGACAAACATAGCCAGATACGAAAGCCAGATCGGAAGGATCTTCTTTAAGCGGTTTTTCGCAAACTGCGATGTACTGTTACAGGAAAGAGAGCGTCCGATTCCGAATCCGCTCATAAAGACGAAGATATCCACGCCGCCGTAGCCGATGGTCTTCAGAAAAGAAAATCCGGAAGAAACCGGTCCCCAAGGAAAGATAGCAGGAGACAGCGCCGAATGAAACCACAGGACCCAAAGTACGGCAAGGCCCATCAGTTCCGGACGGAAACGGGTGATATAATCATTCGCAGTCTTCTTCTCTGACATTCTTTTTCGATCTTTCCGGTAAAGTCGCACGCATCCTCTAAGGATCCGTATCGCATAAAAATATTATAACATGTGAAGAAGAAAGAAAAACGAAAGAGGTCCGAAATTACTTTCAGACCTCTTCATGGTCGAGGTGACAGGGTTCGAACCTGCGACCCCATGCTCCCAAAGCACGTACGCTACCAGCTGCGCTACACCTCGAAATTCGCAATTGCTATGACATTATAGCGATAGTTTGACCTTTTGACAATACCCCGATGTTTTTACTCAAAGAAGCGGATCTTCTTTTGCGCGATCTCCTCGATACTGCGGATATACTGCGTCGGCTCTTTCACACACGGGCAGCGCTCGATGCGCACCTGTCCGTCCGAAGGAAAGATCCTCTTGCTCATGCCTCCTGCGCCAAATGAAAGCACGCTTCTTTTATCCCCCATCATGGCGACGTTATAAAGACAGCCAGTGTTTCCTTTCTGGTATCCGACGTTTTCATGTCCGCCCAGGGTATCTTTCTGCTTATAAAGATAATACGGAACATATCCGGCCTTTGAAAGCACCGAAGACGCAAATGTCAGCATCTTCTCCATCTTGGAAAGATCTTCTTTTTGAAGCATGACGATCTCTTCACGAGAAAGATCAGAGCGACGCTTTTTTGAAAGCGAATGCACCGTGATATTTTCCGGTCCGAGCTCGATGATACGAGATAGTGAATCACAGAATTCTTCCGGCGTTTCTTTCGGAAGGCCTGCGATCAGATCGGTGTTGATGACCGCAAATCCCATCTTTCTTGCCAACTGAAATGCATCTTCAAAATCTTTCGCGGTATGCTTTCTTCCGACACGCAGAAGCGTCGCATCGCAAAGTGTCTGCGGATTGATGCAGATCCTCGTGATTCCTGCTTTTCGGAGTGTCTGAAGTTTCGCTTCTGTGATCGTATCCGGACGGCCTGCTTCGACGGTCACTTCCTTTACGTCTTTTAGTTCCGGATGGGAAAACACGCCGGTTATAAAGCGTTCAAAGAGCGCTTCATCAAGCACAGTCGGCGTTCCGCCTCCGATATAAAGCGTCTCGATCGGATGCGTGATATTCGGAAGTACGAGATCAAGTTCAGAAAGTACCGCATCCACATAAGACGGAAGAAGATCTCTTTTTTTCGGTGCTTCCTGCGCTACAAAGGAGCAGTACGCACAACGGCTCGGACAAAACGGGATTCCGATATAGATGTGAAGGCTCTCCTCTTTTGAGTCCGAAAGGATACGTTCTTCTTCCTGATGCGTCAGAAAGGCCAGTTCCGCCTTATCTTCACGAACGTTATAGATCCTGCTCAGATCCTCGGCTTTTTCGACTTCGCCTGCGACCTGTGTCGGACGAATCCCCGTCAAAGAACCCCAGGGATAGTGCACTTCCAGCATCTTCGAAAGAAGGATATAAAGCTGTCTTTTGACTTCACGGGAAACAGGAAGTTCCGGGACCGTCTCGATCGATCTGTCCTCAGGCGAAAGCTCCGGAAAACCCTCTACCAGGCGTGTTACGACACGGGGTCCTTCGCTGATGCTTTCGATCGTTGCGGAATACGGAACATCGGAAAGGATACAGCCGTCTTTTTCCGTGGGAATGATCCCCGTAAAAAGGCGCACGATATCACTGATCTGATAAAAGCAGGTATGCCCGATACACCGGATAGTCAGCATATATCCTCCTACTTATTTCTTCACGTGGGAATAATAGTAATCCGCTACATTGGACGTCGGCATCTGATAGCTGTAGACACCTTCATCCTGCTGGTTGATCACAAGGAACGTATCGTTAACGTCATTGGCAACAGTGGTTACGACTTCCGGCGGATCGAGCGTCAACCAGTAATCGGCGCACGCATTGTAATCGCGGAAATACCCGTCGCAGATCTCGTAATTTTGGATGAAATCCCTATACCCGTCTCTATCATCATTATATGCCTCACTGAGGTCCGAATCGATCAGATCGAGTGCCTGACAAAATCCTGCGTAACGAAGCTCAGGCGAGGCACTGTTGATCCCGATCAGCATCGCTGCCAGGTTCGCGTCATTTTCCACGGCCATACCGTGAAGATGGGACATCTCGTGGCAGGTATTCATGACGATATCCGGGAAAGGTACGTCGATGTTGATATTCGGCTCGGCAAAGAACGGGAAATACATGCCGACGATGTAGGTATAGGACCAGTAGTGCGAAAGGGCCACAGGCTTCGGACGGCCGGCATTTTCGAGGATCGGATCGATCTTTTCTGCACTGTCCTCATAAAGATTCTGCATATCTTTTAAGAAAGCGGGATAGCCTCCCGGATAACTCAGCACACCGTTTTCGTCTTCCTGACACTGGGACCGCGCCTCGTTGAGACTTGTGACGACCCATGCATAGACTTCCTGAAGCTCTTCGATCGAGTAATTCTTCTGACCGAAATGCATATTCTCTTCGAGCGTATAACGGGTAAAGTTAAAACCGTGCAGGAGCATGAAAACAAAGTAGATGGCAAAGAGGATCCAAGCCAGATCCCTTCCGCGCTTATAAAAGAATGCTTTTCCTCTCTTCTCCTTAACCGCTCGGACGATGCGGATGATAAGCCAGGCGATCAGAAACGGAGCTGCCAAAACCAGGCTCACGACAACGATCTCCGTGATGGAAACCGGGATCAAAGAAGAGATCTTTCTCGGAAGAAACGAGATCACTCGGAACGGGCCACGGACATAGGCTTCGCCGATAGACGGATGATGCATGAAAACCGATTGAAGACCGTATAAAACGCCGATCAGAAGAATCGGAAGCGCGATGCCCACGCCCCACTTAAGAAGAAGGCGTTTCCACTTCTTTCCTTCTTTTTTCTGCATCTCTTCCGACATTATTTCAGAACCCCCAGATACTGGAGAAGGTAAAGGATACCCAGAACGATCGGCTGATGGATGATGTAGACCAAAAGAGAGTTCCTTCCGATCCACTCAAAGGGACGAGAGACGGCAAGAACGGGCTTCGGGGTATTGGGAAAGAGTGTTTTCTTGTCGGTATAGACAAGCCTTCCTAAAAGAACGCCCACGAAGAACACGCCCAGCCACGGAAACAGTGCCAGTTCATCTCCCATGATGATCCTCGAACTCTCCACAGGTTCGATACCTAAGATAAAGACCCAGTTGTTTTTGATCGTGTAGTTATAAAGCGGAAGACCATGCTGCAGGAAAATGCACAGCAGTACGATCAGAAGAAGCGCAAGCGTACCGCCTTTGCTGTTTCTAGATCCGGTCTTCTTCTGCTCGACATGATCGATAACGGCAAAAAGAAGCGTCGCTACGGTAAGCATGTGCAGAACATTAAAGTAGATCGCGCATCCTAAGTGCAGGAAGTGATCGGCCGTGATGGTCGCAACCGAAAACAGTAATGCGATGATGCCCAGTTTCAGGGCACGTCGGAAGTTATTTCGGGAGAACTGGCAGCATACACCCGAGATGCCGACAAAAATGCAGATGAAAAAAGGATGGATAAATGCCCAGAACCAAGTGCATTCCGCGCCGATAAAAGCGAATACATCGTATCCTAAGATAAAGCGAAGATCGAAGGCAAAGTGATGCAGCACCATCATGAAGATGGCGAATCCACGCAGCAGATCAAGTTCAAATGCGCGTTTGGATCCGTTCTGCAGTTTCTCTTCCACGTTACTCCTCCGTTGCGATCGCAGCGCCAATTGCCGTCGCAAACTCAGACATCTGTGGCACGATAAAGTTCAGGTTATAAAGTGCGGAGAAATCGTTATAGATATTCTGGCACATCGGAGCTTTTGTCGCCTGTCCGGTAAAGACAACATCCTTTAATCCGGAATTTCTGGCAGCGAGCACCGCCATCGTACCGATGGACTGGAAGACCAGATTAAAAAGACCATACGCTACATCCGACTTCGTCGCGTCATCCTGCATCTTACCGAAGTTCGATGCCGTCGTGTCCATCGTCAGTCCCGGGATCGCGGCATGGGAGATATCGCCGATCGTCAGGTCAACGTGATTCAGGCTTCCGTCCGATGCCAGATCCGCGATCATGTCAAAATCACGCATATTCAGCGCGCAGTTGGAAAGACCGACCAAAGTACCTCCGCCGACACCGGAACCGATGATATGGCGTACTTCTTTCTTCGTCGCTTCAACAAAAGCGGTACCGGTACCCATACTTACAACAACCGCGTGATCCAGTCCGGAAAGGAAAAGACCGCCCTGGCCTGTTGCGAAAAACTCCTGAATACGTACTGTCGGGATGCCCAGAAGATTTCCGTTCGGGAAAGACGCACCGACACCTGTGATCTTCAGCATCTCGATATCCGAGATCTTCAGGTCATAGGAATCCATCAGTTTACCCAGCGCACCAAATGCAGAGGTGACCGGATCGTCTGCTTTTACGATCTTATTTCCGATGATCTTGTCGCCGTCCATGCCGACAACTTTGGTAGTACTTCCACCTACATCGAGTCCGACAATAATACCCATAGTGATTCTCCTTTCAAAATCAGCGCCAGTACTGCAGGTAAATCAGAACCGCAATACCGATCACGGCGACTACTGTAAATACATAATACATAGCGCCCTTCGGCTTTCTGATCTTCAATCTGGAAACAAACAGAACCGCTGTTAAAAACATCACCACATCATACATGATCGTGGTAGAAAATCTTGAAACAAAACGGGAGATCAGCCAGATCGCCGGGAAGATGATCGCCGCGGACGTGACCGGAAGACCGGTATAATTCTTCAGCGGCTCGCTGTTGTCACGATGTGCGACCAGGACATTAAAGAATCCCAGACGGATGACACCGGCCAGTACGTAGAGCACGCAGATCGCAATACTAAATGGTCCCTGATGGCCCATCTCAAGAGAAATCAGAACCGGCAGAACGACAAATGCGACGGTATCCGTCAGCGAATCGATCTGGACTCCGAAATCCTTTTCTTCTTCCGATCTGCCCTTGCACGCGCGGGCAACTTTACCGTCAAACATATCGCAGACACCTGCTACGATCAGGCACACGACCGACCAGGTCAGGTTCGTGACATAGGCAAAGCAGATGCCGACAACGGCAAATGCCAGGCCGAGGAACGTCAAAACGACCGAACGGTTATAGTATCCGATACAGAATTTGCATTCTCCGGAACCGAGTTTATTCGCGTCTTTGCTCATGTGTTTCCCCGCCGTCCTTTAAAAAATCTCTTCCGCGTACTTGTCCCCGAGATGGTAGACCTTCTGCTTTCCGCTTTCATACTCGATCTCTTCGACCGTGATCGGAAGACGGAAAACGTAATTATCTGACGTGATCACATCCACATAGGTCTCGTAGTCCGTCTGAAGCATATAGAAGATCTTACCGGCCGGAAGCTCAACAGATTCTCCACTGAGGTTCTGGCAGAGGATCGGTTCTTCGCAGCTTGAAGAGAAGGAAGTCTTCTCTACATTCAGATCCGCAAAATAAGGTGTCAGAGGATCGAGGAAATCGCGCGATGAGGTGAACTCATATGTGCGATAAAGCTTATGCTCACCTGTGAAAGGATCATAAAGCGTAAACTGAACAGTACCTGCGTTCGAGATACCGCAGAGTTTTCCGCCTACTTCCGAAACCAGAAGGCTCGATCCGTCAAAGCGTACGACGATCGTCTTATACTCTTCCCAGGTATCGCGCATCAGCTCAACGCCGACTTCGGTATACGAATCGGAATTATCCAGATCGGTAGTAAATCCGCGAATGCCGCCTTTGCAGACCTTCGCGCCATATGTTTCGTTATAGTCAAAACAGGTTCCGGGGAGCACGTAGTCATATGCCACGCCGTCTTTGATCACCAGCACATAGAACGAACAGCTGGGTTCATCGAGACTGATGGATACGGATTCGGCAGTGCCGTCACCATCCATATCCAGATCAAGATATGCTTTAAAGGCTGTATAGTACAGGCCGTCTTCGGTCATCGAGGATTCTTCCCTCATACCGACAAGACCCGGCGCCTGCATCAGGATCTTCATGGAATCCATATCGACGGAATCAGAACCGGAGAAAGCCGCTGATCTGCTTGCAGAAGCAGTTACAGAAGATTCCGGCTCAGTATTCGGTGCCACATTGACTTTGAACGGGTTTTTGATCAGAAGATATACCGCGATACCCAATACCGCGACGATATCAAAAATCAGAAAACCGATTAGAAACTTTCTTCCCTTCATACTCTGTCCTATTACTTCTTCACTTCGATCTTTTCTTTTCCGCCCATGTACATACGCAGCGGTTCCGGAATGCTGACCGATCCGTCAGCATTGAGGTTGTTTTCCAGGAATGCGATGAGCATACGTGGCGGAGCAACAACCGTATTGTTCAAGGTGTGCGGCAGATAGTTGCCTTTCTCCTTGTTCTTGACACGGATGCCAAGACGACGTGCCTGTGCGTCACCGAGGTTCGAGCAGGAACCGACCTCAAAGTACTTCTGCTGACGCGGAGACCATGCCTCGACATCGCAGGACTTGACCTTCAGGTCCGCCAGATCGCCCGAGCAGCACTCGAGTGTACGAACCGGAATATCCAGACTTCTGAAGAAGTCTACGGTATTCTTCCAGAGTTTGTTGTACCAGTCCATGCTCTCTTCCGGCTTGCAGACGACGATCATCTCCTGCTTTTCGAACTGGTGGATACGATATACGCCTCTCTCCTCGATGCCGTGTGCACCGACTTCTTTACGGAAGCACGGAGAGTAGGATGTAAGTGTCTGCGGCAGTTCGCTCTCATCGAGCATCGTGTCGATGAACTTACCGATCATGGAATGCTCGGATGTACCGATCAGGTAGAGATCCTCGCCCTCGATCTTATACATCATGTTTTCCATCTCGGCAAAACTCATAACGCCGTTAACAACGGCAGCACGGATCATGAACGGCGGTACGTAGTAAGTAAAACCACGGTCGATCATGAAATCTCTTGCATAAGAAAGGATGGCAGAGTGAAGTCTGGCGATATCACCCTTGAGGTAATAGAATCCGTTACCGCTGGTCTTTCTGGCTGCATCAAGATCGATGCCGTCAAAGCTTTCCATAATATCTACGTGGTAAGGGATCTCGTAGTCCGGTACGACCGGCTCGCCGAAACGCTCATTTTCTACGTTCTCACTATCGTCTTTACCGACCGGGACCGAATCATCGATGATGTTCGGGATGACCATCATGATCTTCTTTACTTTCTCAGTCAGTTCCTGTTCCTTGACATCAAGGGCAGCCATCTCGTCCGCCATCTCAGAAACCTGCTTCTTGGCTTCTTCGGCTTCGTCTTTCTTGCCCTGGCCCATCAGCATACCGATCTGCTTACTGATCGTGTTTCTCTGACTTCTCAAATATTCTACACGGGTCTTCGCCTCGCGAAGTTCCTTGTCCAGTTCGATGACTTCATCGACCAGAGGGAGCTTTTCATCCTGAAACTTCTTCTTAATGTTTTCCTTTACGATATCCGGATTCGCACGAACAAATTTAATATCGAGCATACATTCCGCCTCCAATTCTCAAATAACGCCTACCATTGTACCATATCCGATGTAAACTGGCATAGTTAAATAGAGGATTCTTATAAAACTCTTACTATATGGCAAAAAGAAAAGAAGCGGATCATAAGGTCGCCCTTATGCCCGCTCCACCATATCCATCATCGTCAGGTCCGTTTTCAGTACAACTCCCGGGTTTTTCTTGCTCTTGTTAAAGCAGTCCTGAAGTCGCTTGGCGGCGACCTGTCCGCCGCTTTCCGCATGTGCCGAAGGCAGCATCACGATATACTGGGATCCGCTGAACTTGGTAAATACATCGCCTTTTCGGAGAGTATCCTGGATCGCCGTGAAAAGCACATCCATGTTCGGCTCGAGCACATCCGGTTCCAGCTGCTCGCCGTTTTCGTTGATCAATGTGGCCAGAAGCACGCAGAATGAGGCTTCCGAACGGGCCAGCATACGCTCGATAAAACGGAAGATCGCCAGGAAAGGTTCATAATCCTGCCAGAACGCGCCACGGATCGTACCCGGCTCCTTCAGCTGCTGCATCAGGACTCGGATATTCGTTTCGATCACATCCGGACGGTCGACTTTCGCCTGCTTCGAAGGCAGCGTCGAATCGTAGAAACGGAAGTTGTTACGGCTTTCTTTCTTAACAACATACAGGGCACGGTCGGCTTTATCGTAAAGCGTATCCATATTGTCGCCGTCTGCCGGGGCCAGCGCAATACCGATCGAAAGCGTCGCGATACCGCCGGTGCTTTCCTTGAGGTCTTCATTTACCTCTTTTTGGAACTCGGCGATCCTCTTGCAGAGTTCGTCATGCTCCGGCGGATTTTCAATAAAGATAACGAATTCATCACCACCGAGACGGGCAACGATATCCTCCGGGAAATGCTCCATCATCATGTGGGCCAGGCGGTTTAAGACTTTATCACCCATGATATGACCGAGTTTATCGTTTACGCTCTTGAAATGGTCTACGTCGACGATCATGTACGCCGCGGTCGATCCTTTCGCGAGGATCTCTACGATCTTCTGGGTCAGATATCCACGGTTCCAAAGGCCTGTCATCGAGTCCTTGGAAGCGATATTTTCGAACTTTCTGGCTTTGCTCTCCGCCAGTCTTCTATACTCTTCGAGTTCCAGCGTACGGGCGATACGGCTCCGCATGACCTGGGGCACGAACGGTTTTCCGATAAAGTCCGTCGCTCCGAGCTTGAGGCACTCGACTTCGGTTTCCGGATCGGTCTTCGCCGTCAGGAAGATGACCGGGATGTCCTTATACTCTTCATGAGCGCGGATCTGGCGAAGTGTTTCCAGTCCGTCCATCTCCGGCATGTTGATATCCAGAAGGATCAGATCCGGTACTTTCTTCTCAAGGAAGCGCAGAGCCATCTGCCCGGAAGTGACCGGGCTGACCTGATAAAAAGTATCGAGCGCCTGCTTGGCTAATGTAAGGTTGGCCTTACTGTCATCTACAACTAGGATCGTTTTCATGTGTTTTCCGCCTGTTTTCCTATAATTGTCTGTATACTCTGTGCAGCTTCATCATACTGGAAATCACTCAAATAATTCTTCGTTCTCTTCAGCTGCAGTTCCGTTTCATCTCCGACGTCATGCGCCAGGATCCAGTCGAGTTTCTCCAGTGCTCCATCCGCGTCGAAATCCTCGATGGAACCTTCCAGAAGCATCAGTGCCTGACGCAGTTCTTCAGCAGAAAGCGCCGGACGCGGTTCGCCCGAAGCTTCTTCTTCGCTTGAAGTATCCAGAACACCACGCGCTTTCAGCTCGACGGCAATATCATCCAGAAGCGAACTGTATTTCGCCAGAAGATCTTCATAATTTCTGTCGATATACTCGTAACGCTCCTCATAGTTCGCATATTCATGTTCTTTCGCCAGATCCGAAAGCTCGATGGCACCGATCGACGCGGCCACGCTCTTTAAAGCATGGGCTTCGATACCATAATCCTTGTACTCCTTCTGCTGCGCCAGTTCGCGGATACGGTCGATCTTTTCGATACCATCTTCGTAAACGACCTTCAGGAGGCTGATATAGTTATCGAGGCTGTTACCGCAGTTGAGCATACCTCTGGAGCAGTCAACACCACGCAGACGGACTTCACCTTCACCTGCTTTCGGTGTGCTCGCAACAGTATGCTGCTTACGGATCAGGAGATCCTGCGGCAGGTTATTCTTAAGAGACTTCTCAAGCTGGGAAAGCTCGATCGGCTTACTTACATAGTCCTGGAAACCTTCCTTAAAGAACATCTCACGCACACCGCTGACCGCATTGGCCGTAAGCGCGATGACCGGTACTTTCTGGAAATATTCGCCTTCCATCTTGCGGATCAGGCGAAGTGTATCGATACCATCCATCTCCGGCATCATGTGGTCCATGTAGATGATATGGAACGGTTCCGTCATATTCTTTAAGATCTCCAGACACTGGGCACCGCTGTTGGCGGTGGTCACGTGCATCTGATAGGGTTCCAGAAGGCCTTTGACGACCTTGAGGTTGACAGCATTGTCGTCGACGACAAGGATTCTTGCTTCCGGCGCGATGAAGGATTCCTGGAATTCGTCCGACTCCAAAGACTCGATCGGCTTGTCGCGAAGAACGGCTGCAAATACAGAAGAATAAACAGGACGTCTTACGACGAGGACTTCTTTATAACCTGTTGCCAGCTGGTTTGAATCCAGCATGACAACGATCTTCGGTGCACCATGAAGCGTCGCAAATTCACGGATCTGCGGTGCATACTCATCGAAAAGCACTTTCGTTACGAAGAAATAGGAATACTTCGCATTGGAGAACGGATCGAGGTCATCGATCGTAGACGCAAAGCGCGCGGATACGCCCAGTCTCTGCAGATCCGCACGGGCCGAATCGCGGTAAACGGCTTTCTCGTCGAAATACATGACGTGTTCTTTCTTTCCTTCCGGAACACTGGACATCGGCTGCGAACGTGCGACAAACTGATGCAGTTCAAAAGAGAAGGTACTTCCTTTACCATAGGTACTTTCAACAGAGATCGTACCGCCCATCAGATCCATGAGACGTTTACAGATGGAAAGACCGAGACCGGTACCTTCGATCGCACGGTTCTGACGAGTATCCAGACGCTGGAAGCTGTTAAAGAGTCGCTCTTTATCTTCCGGACGGATACCGATACCTGTATCGGAAACATCAAAGTGCAAAAGGCACATATCCGTAGATACGGGACGGAAAGAAACTTTCAGGGTAATATGGCCTTCCGACGTAAACTTCACGGCATTATTCAGAAGATTCAGCAGGATCTGACGCAGACGAATCTCGTCACCGAGCATTTCGGACGGGATATTCGGATCCACATCGACGACCAGGTCGAGATTTTTATCCTGCATACGCACCATGATGATGTTGATGATGTCGTTGATAACGGAGGTAAGCTGGTAGCGGACATTAATGATCTCCATCTTACCGGATTCGATCTTGGAAAAGTCGAGGATATCGTTTACGATCGCCAAAAGCGCGTTGCCGGCGCTCTTGATATTTCGGGCATTTTCTCGAACACTCGGATTGATCTCATCTCGCAGGATCATCTCCGTCATTCCGACGATCGCGTTCATCGGGGTACGGATCTCATGGGACATGCTCGCCAAAAAGTCCGCCTTTGTCTGGGAAGCGGAAACTGCCTCTTTCTTCTTGATCTCAACGACCTGCAGGAGGTCTTCTGTACTCTGGGACTTCTGAACCAGAGACAGCTGGAATCGGTTGATGGAAGATACCAGCGTCATCAGGAATACCTGCGCAACCAGAAGGAGCGCGATACGAACCGCCAGTTCCATCGGAGAATTGGACGTGATGGAATAGATCAAAAGGTTGTAGTCATAAACGATCCAAAATGCATAGTACATCGCAGTAAACAGGAGACAGTACAGGTTGATACTGAAATCGAAATACAAAGAAACGATACAGGCCACCGTGATAAAGCCGTCCTGGATGGTTCCGGGGTTTCGGTAATAGATGCCGTAGAGTACGACCATCGCCAGGAAAAACGACGTCGTCAGATACATCTGGAAACGGTAATTGTCTCTGGAGATCTTCGTCAGAAGATAAGCAACGATCGGCGTCACGATGCAGAAAACATTAAAATACATCGGGTACTGCTGGATCGAAGATGATACAAAAAGGAAGAACACGCAGACTACGAAGTAGATGATCAGCAGGATTCTCTGGGCGTCTTGTTTCTTAAGAAGCATACCTGATCACTCCTCTCTGCACTGTTCTTTAAGTGCCACACCCTGAGGTACAACAAACTTGATGGATGCAGGCATCACGCGAAGGCATACCTGGTTACCATGTTCTTTCATGTCAAAAACTTCACCATCTGCGGCAAAGAACATATTTTTATTCTCCGGCATCTTTACGACGACATTGGTTGGCTCGAGCGAGGTGATCGACTTGCCGATCTTATCGAGCTGGCCTTTCTTATAGTGCTTTAAGTTCGGCAGGATCGAGAAAACAGACGATGCCTCATAAAGCACGAGATTCGTTTTACCGCTTACCGGGCTTGCCGTAGGAACAGGAGAATATCCTCCTCCGTAAACGATTCCGTTAAATGCAGTGATCAGTGTTTTCTTTCCGGAAAAGTCCTGTCCGTCCACCATGATGGAATACATCGACGAACTGACGATAGACAGTGCATTTTTCACGATAGCGAGATAATACGGAACTTTCGGACCGGCGATCGAGAAATTCGCCATACTGTTGACAGCCGCGGAAACCTTGGCGTCAAAGCCGAAAGAACAGAAATTCAGAGCTTTTCCGAAACCGAAATCCAGAAGATCCAGATACATCGGCGTTCCGACAACAAGGGAATTGAGATTGAGGAAAGGATCGATCTCCCCTTCAAATACTTTCAGGATGTCGTTGGTCATGCCGCAAGGGAAAAAGGCTACCTCGACCATAGAAAGATTCGGGATACCGCTGATGGCGCGGCAAAGTGTTCCGGATCCACCGCAGATATAAAGTCTGATCGTTTCATCTTCGAAGATATGACAGAGACGTCCGACAAGGACGGTTTCGTGACCACAGTATTCCGTGTTAAAGACCAATGCCTCGAGATCTGGTCTCGAAGCTATGTAAGAGCGAACACGCACCGAGATATTCTCCTTCTCTTTACCTGCTCGCGGATTGATGATAAAAATATGCTTCATATATCCGTTCCCCTGCTGGAAACTACGTCCGCACGACCCATGCTGCGCAATCCCCCAAACTACGTTAAGGATATCACAGAATATTATATATTTAAAGTTTATTCTTCTTTCGGGGATTCGGAAGCCGCCTCAGCCGGATTTTCCGATGGTTTCTTCTTTAGAGGCAGAAACTTCACGATATTATCGAATGCCGTCTTTCCGTACTCACCGACATTCATATAAACCGTTCTGGAAACGCGGCGTTCCGAACGTTTCAGGGCTTTGAGGGCATCGGACACCTTGGCGCCGATCGCATCTTTCGGGATCAGCGAGGACGGACTTACATGCGGCATGATGCTTCCGAACAAGGCCTTCTCCTCGGCACGGTGACGACGCGCCAGTTCTTTTTCCTCGGCACGGTTCTTCGAATAGAGGACTCTCCACTCATTATAACTGTCGATCGTCGGCTGGCTCTTGGTGCGGACCGTATCCACTCGGCCATAGATGCTGCCGCCGATCTTATCGGAGATCACGCGCATCTCGCCGGAAATACCGGTCATGAAGCCCAGACGCTTTTTAAATCCGATGATGGCCGTAACGGTCGTGATGATATCGCAGATTATGGCCGCGCTGAAGACGCAAAGCAGTACGATCTGAACGACATCCGGCAGGCGGTTTAAGATCCAAAGAACAGTCGGATGCAGTACATAGATACCCATCGAGCACGCGATACCCCAGTAAAGAGAGAATTTCGGGCAGATAAAACCCATCAGGTTATACTTCTCGTTTCGGTAGTCCCACCAGCGGAGTTTGAAGATCTTGTAGAGGATAAAGCCTGCCCAGAACTCAACAAATGTACAGATGACCATGGAGCCGAAAAACAGAAGGAAGAAGTTGTGCGCCAGCCTTTCCAGAAGAAGGATAACGCCGTAAAAGCCGATACCATAGACCGGACAGAGGGGACCATTTAAGAATCCGCGGTTGATGAACTTTCCTTCCTCCAGACCATAGTAGATAACTTCGACTACCCAGCCAATGAAAGCATAGATAAAGAACATGCAATACGAATCGACAAATGGATAAAAATGCATAACAAAAATTCCTTCCTTCAAACTATTAGATTATAGCATTTATCAGACCGCCTTTGCTATAATGTTCGTATAAAATGCAGAAAACCGTGCATCCCCTGCGGATCCACGGCGAAAGGAGTCATCTATGGCAAATCCATACTTACCCATGTGGGAACATATTCCGGACGGAGAACCGCGCGTATTCGGTGACCGTGTCTATATCTACGGATCACACGACAATGCAGACACCGATGAGTTCTGCGACTTCTGTCTGAAAGTCTGGTCCGCTCCGGTATCCGACCCGACCAACTGGACATCTCACGGCATCGCATTTGCCACAAGAGATTTCCCCGGACATCCTTCTGATACCGACTGGACAGACGGACGCCTTTTCGCACCGGATGTAGTCGAAAAAGACGGAAAATACTATCTTTATGCCTATATCCAGAACGCGGCCGGATGTGTCGCGGTATCTGACAAACCGGAAGGTCCTTTCAAGCTGATCTCCCGTTACAAGCACAACATCGAGAATCACCCGGACGGCGGTATCTTTATCGATCCGGGTACGCTGGTAGACGATGACGGACGTGTCTATGTATACTGCGGATTCCTCCGTTCCTATATGTTTGAAGTGAACCCGGATAACATGTACGAAGTGATCGATGGTTCCTTCAAGATGGACATCATCCCGAACACCGCGCCTTTCAATTTCTTTGAGGCCTGCTCCCCAAGAAAGATCAACGGCAAGTACTACATGATCTACTCTTCCGCCGAGCCCACCAGCCAGCTGGTCTATGCAGTTTCGGATTCCCCGATGGGACCTTTCGAATATAAGGGCACGCTCGTTGATTCCGGATGTGACTATCCGGGCGGAAATGACCACGGTTCCGTTGCCAAGGTCGGCGATCAGTGGGTCATCTTCTATCACAGAATGACAAACGGTTCCATCATGAGCCGTGTCGGCTGCGTCGATAAGCTGACTCTTAACGAGGACGGTACATTTACCCAGGCGGAGATGACATCTCAGGGATTCGAAGATATCCTGAATCCTTACCGTGTGACCAATCCGCAGATGGCCTGTGTACTCACAAACGGCGCGACCATCACCGAAAGAAATCCTTTCGACCAGTGCATCACGAAGATCGCCGACGGATCGGTCATCGGCTTTAAGTATTTCGATTTCGGAAACCACTCCGGTTCCGAGATGAAGTGCGTCCTTAAGCTCGACAACTGCTACATGAACGGTAAGATCCATATCTTTGCTGACGGCGTTCCGATGGAAGCCGCAAAGAAATATGCCCGTCCGATCTTCCCGGATGAGCCGTCCGCCAAGGAGAAAATGGCAGCCCGCGAAGATGATTCTTCCAAGGTTTTCGGATTCAGCGGAAAGCTTCTCGAAGAGTTCTCCTCTGCTGAATACACCGGTAAATACGGTCTTTCCCGTGAAGGTCGCGAGATCGGATGCGTCTCCTTCTCCCCGGATAACCGTGTGATCTCCGCAACTGTCGAAGGTCTTTCCGGAAAGCACGCCATCTACTTCCTCGTTGAAGGCGGCTATAAGGGCTGGGGCGGACACTATATGGAAGGAAGAAACCTCTTCGACTTCTACGGATTCGTATTTCAGGTATAAGAAGGTAGAAAACAATGAGTGAAATCTATGTTGTAGGTCATAAAAACCCGGATACCGATACCGTGGTATCCGCGATGGCATATGCGGCGCTCAAGCATGCGCTCGGCGAGCAGGATTATACGGCGGCCCGTCTGGATCATCTGAGCGATGAGACAAAAAGAATGCTGGCACGTTTCGGATTTGAAACGCCGATGCGTCTTCGCGACGTAAGGACGCAGGTCAGGGATCTGGATTTCGATACGCCTCCGGCGCTCAACGCTTCGGTCACGCTCGATCTGGCCTGGAAGACCATGAACGATGGTAAGACTACTGTCATCCCGGTCATTAACGACGACGGCACGCTCCACGGCATTCTCTCTTCAAGCGATATCGCTTCCTACAGCATGCAGACGATCCACGAACCGAGGATCGATGACGTACCGCTCTTTAACCTTTTAAGCGTACTCGAAGGACGTATCGTTAACGAAAGCGATATCACTATCGATTCCATCTCCGGCGAGATCTCGATCGCGCTTCCGCAGACATGCGAGAACCTTCTGTTCAGTTCGAAAGATTCCGTCGTGATCTGCGGCAATCAGCCCGACATGGTCAAGCGCGCATTGGAGATCGGTGTTAACTGCCTGATCCTCTGCCAGACTGATGTCGATCCGGCATGGTTCTCAGAGCCAACATCCACATGCGTGATCTCCACTCCGCTGGATGCAAATAAAGTGGCCAAGCTGGTCTACCAGGCGATCCCGATCGCACGTGCCTGCTTTACCGGCAATATCGAGTGCTTCCATATGACCGACTATATCGACGATGTACGTGAGGTCGTTTTGAAGAGCCGTTTCAGAAGTTATCCGGTCCTTGACGAAAACGACAAAGTCATTGGTACTCTGGCACGTTTCCACTTGCTGCGTCCTAGAAGAAAAAGAGTCGTACTGGTCGATCATAACGAACTGGCACAGGCAGTACCGGGTCTGGAACAGGCTGAGATCCTTGGAATCATCGACCACCACCGCCTGGCAGACATCCAGACCACACAGCCGATCGCGATGCGTAACGAGCCTGTAGGAAGTACCACAACGATCATCACGGAACTCTATCAGGAAAACGGCGTCATGCCGTCCATCAAGATGGCCGGTCTGATGTGTGCCGCGATCCTTTCCGATACGGTTATGTTCAAGTCTCCGACCTGCACCGCAAGAGATATCGCCATGGCCGAGCGTCTGGCACGTATCGCGGGCGAGTCCATCGACGAACTGGGACATGACCTCTTCGCTTCTTCTTTCGAAAGCAAGACCGTCGAAGAACTGATGAAGTCCGACTTCAAGGAATTCCACATCGCCGAGCATACTCTGGGAGTTGCACAGATCATCTGCATCGATTCGTTCAAGATGCTCGACAGAAAAGACGATTTCCTGGCGCACATGAATACGCTTCGTACCGAGCGCGGCTACGATTTCGTGATCCTGATGCTCACCGACGTTCTGCAGGAAGGTACCGAACTTCTCTATGTGGGTGAAGATGATACCATCCGCTTCGCATTTAACGTTGAGCCGAAAGACAACCACGTATTCCTTCCGGGCGTTATGTCCAGAAAGAAACAGATCATCCCGATGCTCACCGCTTTGTGGGGCTGATCCATTTCAAAAAGCAAAACAAAAAAGCAGCGCATTTCGTCGCTGCTTTTTCTTTTTTCAGTCTTCCGTCACTTCACACTTTCTGACCTTCTTCCAGTTCAGAAGGATGATCGTCGTGATGACCAGTACCTCCGCGATAATCGTTCCGATGACGCCTGTTTTCGACACGCGGTAAAAATGATGGCCGGAACTCCAGAATACCTGATTGAGTACCAGGATCGTGCCGCAGTTCAATATCGCGCCAAATATCATGGCCGCAAGATTCATCCAAAGCACCTCGCCTGCCACTTTCCGAAAGATCTGTCCTTTAGTAAAGCCCAAAGCTTTATAGATGGCAAACTCGTGTTTTCTCTTATCGTAGGCCGCCGTATAAGCCGCATTGATCGTCACCAGAAGAACGATGACTACAAGTACAACGACGGCGCCGAAGATCGCGTACATAAAGCCGATCTGACTCTCTACATCTTCCAGGTCCAGGCTGTTCGTCACCGCATAGACCAGAGGATACTTTTTTGTGATCTCTCTTCCCAACTTGTCCAGATCGTCGCTGAGTTTTTTGTCACAATTTCCGTCGCTGCTGAGGATCATGGTTTCACCCGTTCCGCCGGCATCCAGAACACCTAAAGCCCACATGCCTTTACCATCCATTGTCGAAGTCAATTTATATTGGCCCATAGTACCGACGGGATCTCCGACTTTCAGGCCTTTGTTATTGGCCAGAAGCTCTGTCATGACTACTTCTCCGTCATGAAGATGGATATCGTCCGGAACAAGACCGGTTCTTTCTTTAAAGAGCTCGAAGTCTTCCTCATACTGGAAAACCAGAAATTCACACGTACAGTTAAACATCATGATACAGTCATAGTCGGCATAGACCCTGTTCAGATAGATGACCTCCTGTGCTTCTTCCGGCAGCATCGAAGGCAGTTCTTCCTGAAGTTTACGATACTGTTCGATGGCCTCGTTACTGGATCCACGCGTACTGAATACCAGATAGCGGTTCGGCCCTTCCAGACGAACACGGAATGTCTCTCCGGGATTGTCCACGTACATACCGCCGATAAAGCAAACCGTAATGAAGGACATCATCAGGATCAGAACCAGCACACGCAATTTGTTATTGCGGAAATATGTGAAAGCTGAAAATGGTCTCATGCTCCTTCTCCCTTCATCTCCACATCCGAGATGCTTCCGTCCCAGATCTTTACTGTCATGTCCGCATCCTGGATGATACTTGTATCATGGGTGATGACGATGACAAGTCTTTCCTTCGCATATTCTTTCAGGCGCTCCATAACCAGGAATGCATTCTCATGGTCCAAAGATGCCGTCGGCTCATCCGCAAAAAGCACTTTCGGATCATTCATCATAGCTCTTGCGATCGCGATTCTCTGGCGCTGACCTCCGGACAGTTTCGCTGGCTTATGCTTCAGTTCATTCTTCTTCAGTCCGATCTCAAGCAGGAGTTTTTCCGCTTTTGCTTTTGCCTCATTTACCGGAATCGTCGCGGCCACGATCGCATTTTCGACTGCGGTCATGTAGTTGATGAGGTAATGACGCTGGAAAACAAAACCGAATTCGTTTCTGCGCAGGCGCTGCTTTTCCGCATCGCTTATGCTCGAAAGGGACTTGCCGTTATACTGGATATCTCCGGATGTCAGTTTTTTCAGTGTAGACATCGTATACATCAGCGTAGATTTTCCTGAACCGGACGGGCCGATGATTCCGACCAGTCCCTTATCCGGGAACGACAGGTTCATGTTTTTCATGGCATAAACCTTCTCCTCTTTATCCATATCGTAGATCATGGTTGCATCTTTTAAAGTAAACATAGCCTTCTCCTCATTTCTTATTCGATCGCATCGATCGTTTGAATCTTTCTCATACCGTCAAAAAGCGGGATCTGCGCAATTCCCAGCAGTACAGCGAACACCGCCAGGATCCTGGGGAGCGCACCCGGTCGGAACAAATTGATGGAAATTCCGATCGGGTTATACATCAGTTTTTCCATCGCAAAACAGGCTAGAACAGATACTACAGCTCCCGCCAGGATGGAGAACAAGATACAGATCAGCAATTCCTTTAACGCCATCAGATACACTTCTCCGGTAGAAAACCCGATGGAGTGCAAAAGGCACCACTCGTTGTGTCTGTCCATGATGTGCAGGGCCAGCACCACGGAAACGCAGATCAGAAGGAGTCCGCCGCCGACACCGGTAAGGATCGTCTGCACGGTATCCAGAGAACCACCCATGCCTTTTTCGAGGTTTTTATGCGCAATCTCTTTATCCACGTAGTGTACGTTGGAAAAACCCATTTTCTCCAAAGCCGGACGAAGATCCACATCACTTCCCGGTTTCACCAGATTCAGGAGATTGACGTTGTTTTCTCCCGGCAGGGCAATGCCGAAAGCCAGATAGTAGTCGGAGGAAACCGTACCCACAACACTATAGGATGTACCCATATTCCGAAGAAGATCATCATCGTTTCGGTGATTATCGATAAGTCTTTTTTCCACCAGGATCTCACCAGGCTTTTCCGGCATCCTTCCGGAAATCAGCTTGCCGCCCATGTGTTCGAGATATGTCGAACAGTCCTGACTATTCTGGAACAGATAACATTCCACACTCCACTGTCCGATAAAAGAATTGAGACCCACATACTGACAGGCAAAAGGAATGGCGTGTTCCACATCCTGCTCCTTTTCCAGCTCTTTTCCAATCTCGGCGATTCTCGCCCAGGCAGTGGCAAGAAACTCCTCATCAGATTCATATGTACCGTTGTCCAGATCAAAACGGGAACTTACGATACGCAGTCTGTCCATGGTCTTAACATCGCACTGCTCGAAAGGTTCTGTCGTTCCGCCGATTATGTAGTTCATCGCATAGATCATGACCATGAACATGCAAAGACTGATCACGAGGACCGTCGAACGCACCCGGTTATTCTTCAGGTATGGCCAGGGGGAAAGTTTTGATCTTGAATTACGCATGGCTCTTTGTCACCTCTTCGTGTTTTTCTGATTCAACTTTACAAAACATGAGGCAACCAAAACAGTGACCCCGGTCACGTTTTGCATCATGACCGGGGTCATATAGTTCAGAAATCAAGTAATCTCGGCGATTATACAGCTACAAAGAACTTCAGGATGAAGATCACAGAAAGGATATATGTCAATGCGGATACATCCTTTGCCTGCTTTGTGCAGAGCTTGATCACGGTATAGGTGATCAGTGCAAGACCGATACCATGTCCGATAGAACCGGAGATCGGCATCGCCAGGAGCATGATCGCAACCGGGATCATCTGGGAAATATCGGAAAAATCGATCTGCTTTAAGTTCGCCAGCATCAGGATACCTACATAGATCAGTGCAGATGAGGTAGCGGCCGCCGGAATCAAAGCAGCGATCGGTGCGATAAACATGCAAAGCAGGAACAGGACCGCGGCTACAACAGCAGTAAGTCCGGTGCGTCCGCCTGCCTCAACACCGGATGCAGACTCAACGAATGTTGTAACAGTAGATGTACCGGTTAAAGAACCGCAGATCGTACCGACCGCATCCGAAAGGAGTGCTTCTTTCATCTTCGGCATGTTGCCCTTCTCATCGAGCATCTTCGCACGGGAAGCCGTACCGACGAGAGTTCCGATCGTATCGAACATATCGATGATGCAGAACGTGATGATCAGAGTTATGATCGTAAACCATCCGATCTCGACAAATCCCTTGAAGTCAAGACGGAACAGTGTTGTATCTGCCATATCCTGGAAAGGCGGAACGAAAGATGCATCTTTCAGTCCGGCAAAAGGATTCGTGCTGAAAAGAACCCATTCTCCACCCCAGTACAGAAGCGAAGCCACGATCATACCATAAAGGACCGCACCCTTTACTTTTCTGAAATCCAGGGCGATGATCGTGAAGAGTCCGACGAACATCGTCACAACAGTAAGAACCATCACCTTATATCCATCGTCGCCCATCGACTTCTGAGCAAAAGAAGCCGTCAGTGCGCCGAAGAAGTCACGCATCATGTAGAAAGGTCCTGCGTCTTTTGTATATACGCCGACGTTCGAACCAAAACCGATATTCATCAGCATCAGACCGATCGCAGGTCCGATACCCAGACGAACACCCAGCGGGATCGCCTCTACGATCTTCTCACGGACATTCAGAATCGAAAGCACGATAAATACGAGACCTTCGATGAAGATGATAACCAGCGCGCTCTGGAAAGAGCGGAGATAGGTCATACCCGTCAGAGCAACGATATTTGCCGTTACCGCGGCAAAGAAACTGTTAAGACCCATACCAGGTGCCATGACAAACGGCTTATTTGCAAGAAATGCCATACAGAGTGTACCGATTGCCGACGCGATACAGGTCGCAAGGAAAACGCCGTTCCATAACGCCTGTCCCTCATTACCGAAATTGGTCAGAAGATTCGGGTTTAGTGCGATGATATACGCCATCGTCATAAACGTCGTAAGACCGGCCAGCACCTCGGTGCGGACAGTCGTGCCGTTTTCTTTCAGGTGAAACAGCTTTTCCATACCATACCTCCTATAAAACCACTGGATATACTAAAATTTTACGCCAACGAATTTCAGGTATCAATATAGAAAAAGAAAAGATTTGCGCAAAAAACTACTACTATCGTTTTTCGCTTCAAGTTACAATAAAACTAATCATTCTTTTGTAAAGCGAGGAGATCCCATGGATAATTTTACCTACTATTCCCCCACTTTTTTCGCATTTGGTAAAGACTCGGAGAATCAGGCCGGCAAATACGTAAAGCAGTTCGGCGGGTCGAAAGTTCTTCTTCACTACGGCGGAGGCTCCGTGATCCGAAGCGGCCTTTTGGATCGTGTGAAGAACTCTCTTACTTCTGAAGGAATTCCCTTCATCGAGCTTGGCGGAGTTAAGCCGAATCCGAGAAGCGGTCTGGTATATGAAGGTATCGATCTGTGCCGCAAGGAAGGCGTAGACTTTATCCTGGCAGTCGGCGGCGGAAGCACCATCGACTCGTCAAAGGCCATCGCGGCAGGTACTGTGTACGACGGTGACTTCTGGGATTTTTACAGCGGTAAGCCGATTGAAAATGCACTTCCGGTCGGTACTGTCCTGACCATTTCGGCAGCAGGCAGCGAAGGCAGCCCGGACTCGGTCATCACGAAGGAAGAAGGTATGTTTAAGCGCGGCGCCAGCGGAAACGCGATCCGTCCGAAATTCAGTATCCTCAATCCTGCCCTGACCCAGACACTTCCGGCTTATCAGACCGCATGCGGTGTCACGGACATCATGGCACATCTTTATGAGCGTTATCTCACAAACACAAAAGAAGTGGAAGCAACAGACAGAATGATCGAAGCCCATCTTCTGACGATGAAAAAAGAAGGTCCTCGCGCTTTTGCAGAGCCGGACAACTACGATGCCCGTGCCAATATCATGTGGGCCGGCATGATGGCTCATAACCATTCCTGCGGTGTCGGCAGATCCCAGGACTGGAACAGCCATAACATCGAGCACGAACTCTCCGCACTTTATGACTGCGCGCACGGTGCCGGTCTGGCGATCGTTATGCCGGCCGTCTTCCGCTATGTCATGAATCACGATGTCATGCGTTTTGCACAGGTTGCCGTCCGTGTATGGGGATGCCAGATGGATTTTGCCAATCCGGAAAAGACCGCACTTGAAGGTATCGACGCTTTCCAGAAATTCCTCATCTCGATCGGTATGCCCAGCAAACTTTCCGATGTCGGCGGCAAAGAGGAAGATATCCCGAAGCTGGTTGACGTTCTCTGTAATGGTGACGGAAGAACCGGTTCCATCTCCGGCTTTGTCACACTGAACGAAGAAGACTGCACGAAGATCTATAAGATGATGCTCGGATGAGGTATTTGACATGAAAGCACTATTTATCGGTGGTACAGGTACCATCAGCACAGCCATAACGAAAAAACTAAGTAAAGATCCGTCCTGGGAGCTCTATCTTCTCAACCGCGGAAACCGTGCAAGTGTCGTTCCGGAAGGTGTCCACACGATCACCGCGGATATCCGAAACGAAGAAGAAACAAAAGCTAAACTTTCGGGAATGCAGTTTGATGTCGTATGTGATTTTATCGGATTTACACTCGAGCATATCGAGTGCGATTACCGTCTTTTCAAAGACATCACGAAGCAGTATATCTTCATCAGCTCCGCTTCTGCTTACCACAAACCTTCTGCAAACTACATCATTACCGAAGGAACCGCGCTCGCAAATCCCTACTGGGAATATTCCAGAAACAAGATCGCCTGTGAAGAATTCCTCATGGAGAAATACCGTAAAGAGGGCTTCCCGGTAACGATCGTGCGTCCGAGCCACACCTATGACGAAAGAAACATTCCTCTCGGTGTGCACGGTAAAAAAGGTTTCTACCAGGTCATCCGCCGCATGCAGGAAGGAAAGCCCGTCATCATCCAGGGCGACGGTTCTTCCCTTTGGACCGTTACATTTAACGAAGACTTTGCGATCGGATTTACTGCTCTTATGGGCAATCCGCACGCGATCGGCGAAGCATTCCAGATCACGGGCGATGAGACACTCACCTGGAATCAGATCTATTCTACGATCGCCAAAGCGCTGGGCGTAGAATTGAAACCTTACTATGTCTCTTCTACATTTCTTAGCGAAGCCGGAGACAAGTACGGCTTCGATTTCGAAGGAAGTCTCATCGGAGATAAATCCGTATCCGTCGTCTTCGACAACAGCAAGATCAAGTCGCTCTCGGCCATGCGTACGAATATACGCTTCGACCAGGGAGTACAGATCGCACTGGATTATGTCCTTTCGCATCCGGACGAATACGAAGAAGATCCGGAGTTCGACAGCTGGTGCGACCGCGTGATCGCTGCTCTTGAAAAAGCAAAGACCGAGATTTGATCTCGGTCTTTTTTCTTTGCTTCGTTTTTTGTTTTTCGGATCAGTTTCCCGGGAAACCGATCTCCTTTGCACGCTGATTCAAAATATCCTGGACTTCTGTATTCGTATATACAGTCAGATCAAAAGGAACAAACTTCATTCTGTACGGATTGTCAGCGGCAAACTGACTGTCGTCTGCAATATATGATCTTGTCACGTCATCGTAGAAACCGTAAGTATAGAAACTCTGGCGCTCAGTATATTCAAGTTCAAACCAGTACTCGCGGACCATAAATTCATCTACATCCAGATCAGAAAAATCGACATAATCATACTCATCCGGACTGATTCTCACAAACAGCTGTGTCGGGCAGTATTCCTGACAGCATCCGTAGTAATAGTGATACTGACCATCCGCATCGACGAATTCTTCTTCGACGTAATGTGTAAATGCTCCGCCGGAACCATCTACTACGACAGTACCGTTTTCTGCGATCGCAGCATAGCATCTGGACCAGGAATCACGGGCATAGCAAAGATGCAGTTCTCCGTCTATCTCCTTGATGATCATGCTGAGGATAAACGTCTCTCCACCGGTTGTAGGAGAAATACTGAGTGTCTCGAGAAGTTCCGGGATTCCGTCCTCACCACAGTCGATATAGGTATACTCCGGATCCCCGTCAACCTTCATGGTGCTGTAGTTATCGATCGTAACGGCTTTTGCTTCGAGTTCCTTACAGGTATACGATTCGCCGTCATTAAGCACTTCTGAAAGGCACATATACTGTCCGAGGTCATTTTCCGCATGGAAAACAAGCTTTGCATCGCCGGTGATATATGCTTCATAAAGACTTGTATCCGGAGCAAACGGCATGGTCGTTTCTTCCGTTGTCTCTTCGGTCGTCATTTCGGAGCTGGTCTCTTCACCGGTTTCCTCGGTGGTATCGAGAGTTGTCTCCTCTGTCTCTTTCTCTTTCTTATCTTTTTTCTTTTTCTTCTTTTCCGTCTCTGTCGCCTCTGCGCTACAGCCTGCCATCAGGACAGACGCCGCCAGAAGCAAAGACGCACTTACTTTTAAAATACGCTTAGACATAACTGCCTCCTTATCTTTCCCTACATATTACCACTCGTTTTTGTAACCGTCACTTTTTCTTTTCCGGTTTCACACCGATCAGGAAACGAAGGACAGGAACCCGCAGGAATACTTCACTTGCAAGGAAAGTCAGGATATACGAAAGGATAACGGGAACCAAGAACAGCAGGACCTTATTCCCCGCAAAAACATCCGCAAAGAGATACTGTGTCACAACGACAAAGATAAAATGCAGACTATATACCGCAAAAGATGTCCGGGAAAGATATGCCGAGATCTTGTTATTGAAATTGATATGTTCGGATCCGAAACTTAAAAGTCCTAAGATCATAAACCACTCGGTCACAAATCTCGCGATCGTATTGAGCGTGGCGTAAGATGTACCAGACCAAAGGAACAGATAGACATCCAGGATACCGGAAACCACACCGATCAGAAGAAACGGGACTTTCCACTTTGAAATGCGCTCGATCACCGCGTCATCCGAAAAGACGTAGTAGCCGAGAAGGAAAACATACAGGTATTCGACCAGGCTCTTCCCTCCGATCGAAAGCCAGTCATTAAAAAGCGGAAGCGGAAGACCGAAAAGCAGGATCACCCACGTTGGAATCGTTTTCACTCTTTTTGCGATGCACTTTTTCTGGATCGCGATGATGCCTACCGCCAAAAGCGAGATCACAAACAAATACAAAAGGAACCAGAACTGACCGAAAGAAAAGCCCCCGTCGGCTCCGGTAAAATCCGTGACTCTCGTAAAGAAAATACGGTAGTGGGAAAGAAAACTTCCTTCGTAGTGGTAGTTATACTTATCAGCAAGAAATGTCATGACCGGAAGCAGTGCGATCACGCCGAAAAGAAGCGGCACGATCAAGCGCTTGCATCTTTCCGAGATATACTGCCCCACACTTCTCTTTTTCAAAGCAAATCGTGTGCTCATGCCTGCCAGCAGGAATAGTAGCGGCATGATAAACGGACTGAAAAATACGATGATACTGCTTAGGGTTCGGCTGCTATTGAAGATAATATAGTTCGGCTCACCCCAAGTATTAAATGCCTGCGCTACGTGATACGGGATCAGTAAAAGGATTACCATCCATCTTAGATTATCGATATAATGTTTTCTCAATTCCTTCGTTCCTCATTTTCCACCCTCACGGAATATTATACCCTATCCCCCGCAAACTGAAAACCAGCAAACGAAAGGGACTGCCAAACGGCAGTCCCTTGATCGTTGAAATGAAAACTTTGTATCAGAGTCCTCTTTCAATACCGTAGTTCATGCAGATCACGGCAAACTCCGGACATTGGGCAAATGCGACCAGCACATCATCTCTGTTGGCGCCTCCCTGAAGAAGTCCGACCCAGTAGGCAAATCCATCTGCTTCCGGCTCACGGTCCATAAAGGTCGTGTAGAGTCTTCTGACATATTCTTCATTCGGCAAGTTCATGTTCACAAACTCATCACTGGTGAAGAAGAATTTTGCTGCCGGATAACCGCTCTGCTCACGGTTGGTCAGCGCCAGGCTCCAGTATGCAAGACCGCCCTGCTCCGGCTCTCTTCCGAGACAGCATGTATAAAGACGTGTTGCAAAGTCTGTTGCTTTCTGGCCGGCTCTTGTCGCCTTTGCCGTCGGTGCACCCGGCTTTACGCCGAAGTCTGCACAGACATTACACCACTCGACCGAGTCGATAAAGCAACGGATGACATCATCTCTGCTCTTGGCTCCACTTCGAAGTTCACCCAGCCAGTATGCCTTTCCGTCGGCTTCCGATGCACGGTCAAAGAATGTCTTATACAGGATCTCGACAAAATCATCTTCGCTCAGGTTTCTGTTTCTGAACTCATCGCTCATCAGGAAGAACAGACCACAGTCACCACCTGTCTTCGTTCCTTTCAGAAGTTCCATGACCCAGTAGTTTTTGCCGGTTTCTTCCGAAGCACGGCCAAGTGCGACCGTATAAAGACGCTCAACGAAATCACCAACCAGTGGGAAATCCTTCGGATCCGGAAGCGGGATACCTACACCCGGAGCAAGGACCAGCGGCGGGATATAGACCGGTGTACGTGTGTCGCTGTTAACTTCGAGCAGCTTCAGAAGCATCGCTTCAAACTCAGAGCGTGTCGCTTTTCCATGCGGATCGATGCGCTGCTCTTCCTTCGGTGCACCCGGTGCGCCCTTACCTTCCATGATGTGCCAGGTCACGGCCCATGTCACGGCTTCCCAGGCATAGTAATCAATATCGAAATAGTCGATATACGGATCGGTACGGCCGAAGTCGATCGATCTCTTATATCCGACAAGCTCTGCGTATCTCATCAGCATGAAGCACAGATCCTGTCTTCTTACTGCTTTCCCTACGCCAAATGTATTCGAGGAAATTTCCGGATATCCGGTGCACATCGAGTGTGCTTCACCCCAGACGACCGCATCGTAGTACCAGGTGCCGGGCTGAACGTCCGTAAATCTTGACGTCAATCCAGCAACACTCGGGCTTCCCGCCATGATGTACAGGGTCTGGATCGCAAGTTCTCTGGTGATCTGATCCATCGTTACCGGATCGTCGTCATCGGGATAACGCTTTTCCGGGATCGGAACCGTCTGTACCTTTTGAAGCGTTACCTTGTCATCGAAGCACAGGAAATAGAGCTGATCGCCGCCGGTCGAATCATCGCCGCCGAAGTTGATCGTCCACGAATGGCATTTTCCGACTTTCGATTCATTCTTTTTCACGCCCTGCTCATGTGTCTGCATGAGGAACGGGTTGTTACCGATATTGAGTGTCGTAAACGGATTGGTAAATGCCTGCAGGAAATACATTCTGGAGTTATAAGTAAGATCCAGATTCGAGATCTCGTTGCAGCAGCAGTCCAGATAGCAAAGCTTCGGGTTATGTGTCAGATCCAGAACCGCGATATCGTTATATGCGCAGTTGAGCTTGATCAGCTCCGGGTTATTGGTCACATCGATATTCACGACATCGTTATGTGCACAGTTATAGTACTGCAGTCCCGGACAATGGCTGACATCGATGCTTCCGAGTCCCGGGTTATCCCAGATATCAAGACGCTTCATCAGCGGGTTATGTGTAACATCCAGAGATGTCAGATGATTTCTAAAAGCATCCAGATGTGAAAGCTTCGGATTCTTACTTACATCCAGATAAGTCAGTTCACAGGAACCGCATGTCAGATGCTCAAGTTCCGGACACTGAGAAAGATCCAAGGATGTGATCGGATTCGTGTTGACCTCAACATACGCCATCTTCGGGTTATGCGTCAGATCCAGCGCAGTCAGATTACAGTCATAACAGTATACCCAGAGAAGTTCCGGATTCTGTGTCAGATCCAGGCTCGTCAGCGGATTGTTTGAACACCACAGACCACGAAGATCTTTAAGGTTCGTAACATCCAGGCTCTTGATCTTGTTGTCTCTGCACCAAAGGCCCTGAAGATTTACGAAATACTCTACGCCTTTTACCGAGGTTACTCCCTTGCCTTCGCAGTAGATGTTGATCGTAGATCCCAGTTCTTCCGCGCTCAATGTACCATCTCGGTTCTTGTCATAGGTCGAACTTGAGATGATGGAGCGGAAAACCGAATCCGGGAAATTGGTGGAGTTGATCTTGACCGGAGATATATCCGAATAATCAGCACCGGAATCGTCAGCCCAGAGCATACCTGCTGCGCTGCCCATAGTGATTGTCGTTGCCATAAAACCGGCAACTGTTTTGAAGAACTTTGACGTTCTCATTCGCATTTTGTTTTTCATTTCTGTCTTACTTCCTTGTTGCTCTCAATTGTTGTCAAAATACGTGCTAAAAAACTGAGTGTACAAATACGCCTGTATTATATGAAAAGCAAAGACATCATGTCAAATAAAGAAAGTGCGAAGCAGAATAGAATCTGCTTCGCACATCGTTCAATTCGATAAATCATATAATCTGTTCTTCCCAGCTTATTTCTCAACCATGGAGCCGCCCCATTCCACAACGGTGAATCCTTTGCGTACAGGCGTTTCAGGGAGAGTGAGAGCACGATCTTCAGAAATCTCGATAGCTTCATCCAGCGGCTTATAAACCATAAAGATACGGATTTCTGTTTCAGGAGCCGGAACAACTGAAATCTCTGCCCAGGACTTATACTCTTCGTTCGGGAAGGAAATCAGGTTATATGCGGAACCCTGCATTCTCGGAAGCCAGAATGAGATAAAGTCATCGATCTCGCTGTCATTTAATCCAAAAGCTGCCAGATACTCTTCCAGGAATGCGGCAGTATCTTCTACCGCTACGCATGCTGCTTTTTCAAAACGATCCGTAATAAACGGAGAACTAGCTTCCCAGAAAAGATAGTCGTAGTATCTTTCGGAACTTTTATCAAAAAGCTTTCCACCCGGGTATGCAGTTACGTTCCAACCCTCTCCATATTCCGGATAGGTGCAGAGGATCTCACCCTTGATATCCATCTTAACGGAAACATCCATCTGTGTTTCCGGATAAAGATAGATCACCGGTTTGAGGCCTACTAATTGCGTTTCTGTTGTCTCCGGCATGGGTTCAACTTTAGTCTCGAGTTTTGACTCAACGGTACCATCTTCTCTTGCAACAACGAATGTATAGGATCCTTCACAGTTCTTGTTTCTGAGATCCACATCGAAAAAGAATTCCATGTACTCTACGCCATCTTCTTCGCAAAGAAATTCCGGGCTTCTCGTCAAGCTTACGATCGCGTCAGACTTTTGAATCGTGGATTCAGCAAATGATTTGAAAAGATACATCGTCAATTTGTATTCATCCGCATTTTCACTGTTCACTTTTTCCTTCATCTTATCAGTGAGTACAGCGTGCAGTGTGCTGACCATTCCGTTATATAAAACACCCTCGCAGATATACAACTCAGAGATCCACTCTTCATTGCTCTTGGGTTTGTTATTCAGATCAAGGATGTTGGGATCCGCTTTCTTTTTAGGGGAACATGCGGTAAAAGGTATCACCAAGGATACAACCAGAATAATACTAAGAAAAATAGATCTCTTCGTACGCATACTCTAATCCTCCGAAAGTTAATTTGCCATCTTATTCTTTCACGCACATTATACTTCGAGCCACCCCCGAACTACAACACCGCAATGTGGTATCATAAACATGCAGCTGTTGCATCGTCTGCTAGACGAATGCATTTAAGAAAAGGAAAAACTGAAGGTACGATTATATGAAAAATTGGATGCGCAATTCACTTGTGTTTATTCTTGTTCTGTCCACGATTCTGGGAACAGCAGGATGCACCGGATTCCTCGACCGAGCCGGTCTTTTATCGGATCAGGCGAAAGTCGAAGCCGAGGCCTGTGAAGCTTTTGAGAAAGATTTATTCAAGGCAATGGAAAAAGAAGATCCGAAACTGATCAAGAGGCTGTTTTCACCTCGCGCTTTGCAGCGCACAGATGACATGGATGAAGGAATCGATTTTATTTTCGAACTCTGCGGCGGAGAAAAACTTGAATTCGTAAATGACAACAAGTCTGCATATCAGCATTATGAAAAGGAAAAGAATTCATGGGTGATGTACGCGTACTGTGTTTTCACGTGCGGCGATGAAGAATTCCGTGTGAACTGGACACAGTACTTAAAATACGAGGAAGACGAGCGCCTTGTCGGCGTGTACACATTTAGTGTATGCCCTACTGACGATTCGTATGAGTCTCATTCTGTTTATTCGGCTGCCGGCATCCATCATCCTGGTCGTTATGCGGCAAATGACACGCTCCTGGTACTGGACGAGCTTTATTTGACTGATCACAAAGCCAGCGACAGAAATCCTGAGTACAAGATCCCGGACGAAAGTACATGGAGCGACCTTTGGGATCCGGAAGTTTTCGCAACACTTGAACAGCAGGATAAGGACGATATGGCCGCATTCTTTCTTAATGAGCGTTCTCGAGAATTCGGTGCCGGATGGTTTGAGACCACCGAAGATGGTGGCCTTGTATACTATTGTGCCTTGCGCTTTGCGCTGAAACATGGGTGCTTTGGCATCCGTTTTAATGCAGACGGAAAGATCATCGGAATCGCAGTTGACATCTACCGCGCAAGTTACAACGAGGTCAAGGAAGGCATTCACGGGTTTGACGATACCGCTTCGTAAATCTTCTGTACGATAGCATCCTGATCCAGATCTGTCGTATTAAAACGATCAGCTTATGCATATTTTAATCACGCGTTTCTATCAGCATCTTTTTGGTGTTATCATCGATTTCAAACTTGTCCGGAGCAACTCGTACGATTGCGGTACCATAAGGCACAGTAATGTGTGCGTTCAGGGCCGGTTCATAATTGAGAAGAGAGTTGACTAACCACAGTTCCAGATTTTTCGGGTCGTTGATATACTCGCCATCTTCGTCGCCGACACAGAAGAACCAGCCGCTGTCACTTTCTCTTGTCGGCTCATCACGCATTCCATAGCCGATCTTCCAATTGCCCTCACGGACTTTCTTGGAAACGATCACTGTCTTTCCGAGCAACAGTTTTTTCTGTCTTACATTCTGCAGCATCTCTTCGTGCGAACGGAAGAACTCAATCGCTTCCTCATCCGGTTTACCTTCGCACTCAAGCTTTCGGATATCTTCATCCCAGTGCTTTCCATCGGCATTCTTGGTAAGAAGGACGGCAAGATGGAAGAGCTCATTCTCTTGCACTTCGATATCATGATTTACCTCGATTGGCTTATCGTGGCCCTTGTTACCGTATACATACACAGTAAAACCACCGTCGTTATAAAGCATTCCCTTAGCCGCGCCCAGGTTTTCTTTGTCGTTATAGAAGATGAAGAAATTCGGCAAGCGGTCGTTGACAAACCAGTCAAAGGCAGTTCCGTTTTTGCCATTCATATAAAAGATCGCGCCGTCGTTTTCAAGATCACTCTTACTTACATCCGGCAAATTTGCCTTTAATGCTTCAAGCATATACTTTTCTACTTGTGCTAAGATCTTATTCATGGCGTCCTCCTTCAACTCATTCGCATTATCCGTTTTTCTTCGAAACCACGGTCACCCAGGCAGGCAGTGCCGCCATGGGGTTCTTTTTCCAGTCATTAATACCCTCGAGTTCTTCCTGCTTCTTTTCCGAAAGCTCAGCATAAGAATACCAGAAAGATGCATCTACTGCAGAAAGCTCGGCTACTTCACATATACAAAGACCCGCATTGATCTGCGAGTTGATAATGTCCTGAAGTCTCCAGTGCAAATCCGGGAAGACATCGTGATACGACTTAACGATAGTCGGTTCTTTCCAGGCTTCTCCTGTAAATGGCCTGTTGAAAGGATGCATATCGTACATGACCGAATACCCGTCCGGTTTCAGTACACGATTTATGTTAGCACACATACCCTCGATATCACTAATCCAGGAAAGCGTTCCGTTGGAAGTAAATACCATGTCGTAAGTTTGATCTGCAATGTGGGACAACTGCATCGTATCGTCACAGACGAATTCGATATCGATGCCCAGCTGCTTCGCGATGGCGGAGGCATTTTCGAGCTGACGTTCGCTGATATCCGCAGAGGTCACACGAGCACCCATCATGGCCAGTGCAAATGCCGCATGATTATCACCACTTGATGGAAGAAGGATTCGTTTTTCTCTCAGATCCGGAAGATATTTTCGGATCAGTTCGTATACCGCAGGATGAAATGCCGACTCCGGCTTTTCCTGAAGTAGCCGGATTTTCTCATCTGTTCTCAGCGATCTGTACCACTCCGAATCAGATGTTTCATTCCAGAAGTTTTTCACTTGTTCTATCATCTCATTGTCGCTCATTTTGCATCACCCTTATCTGTAAAACACGCCAAGTCGAATCAGGCTGTTTCACACTCGAATGATGTTATCTTATCACTTTATAGCGAAGGCGGATATAGGAATCAACCAGCGGTATACACTCAACTAACTCAAGCGCGCCGAGTTTATCCAGGCCAGAGCCATTTCGCAGTGACTCTCCATCGACCAGCGTGGCTGTATCCTTTCCTCCAATAAGCACAGGCGCAACAACGATATCTACATAATCGAAGAGCTTTTCACGAAGAAACATCCCGTTCAGTGTACCACCGGATTGGATCGTTATACGTTCACAACCGAAGTCAGATTTAAGCGTTATGAGCATCTCAGAAAGCGATAATTCTTTCTGCAGGATGATATGAAGATTATCCGCCTCCACTCCGAATCCAGGATGCTCGGGATTCGTTGTCACGAGAACAAATTCTTTGGAGAAAGCACTGAAATACTTTACTCCGTGTTCCGTGAGATGATGGTTATCCAGTATCACAAAAGACACTGGACTCTTCTCCGGGAAAGGCTTGTCATTTACGCCCATCTTCGCCTGGACACGGCCTGTGTTAAACGACCACAGATCTGTGGTCTGCTCGATCTCATAGTATTGGTGAAGCCCTTCCCTGACTCCCTCGATTTTAGGAAGATCCTTATCTACATCCATATCATCGGTAGCACCTGTACTGATCTTCCCGTCTACCGACATCAGCATATATAAAGTGGTGATTGGTCTATCTAAATCCATACATGTACGCCTCCTTATATATGGAGTCTATAACAACGTTATGACTCACGCATGTCCTGGCTTGCTCGATTCTGTCATTCCAGTTTAGAGACTCTTCATCGGCTCGCCCCAGGCGCCCAGATCACGTCCATCGTTGCTTACATAACGCTCTTCGCCACCGGCCAACACCTGCTTTACCGACTTGTATCTGTCGATGAAAGGAACGTCCTTATTTGTCAGATCCTCTCGCATGGTTTCGCCCACGATCTTACACAGGAACACATCGCTTCCACTGGCGAGATTGATTTCCTGCATAACCTTCAGTTCCATGCTGACCGGGCTTTCCGCGATCGTAGGAACATTGAGGACTGCACCTTTTTCAACTGTAGGTACAAACTTCATCTTGTCATCGTGCGCTCTACCTTCGGTACCTCCGTAATAGTCGGCAAGCGGAAGCAGTTCTTCCGTAACCAGATTCGCGGAGAATACGCCGTTCTTACGGATGAGGTCCTTGGTCAGTTTCTCACCGCCAATGCAGGCCATGACGCCCAGACCGTCTCCGCCGTACTCATCTTCCGTTGTCCAGATATAGCTGAACCAGCAGAAAAGACCGAAATTCGGTGTTCCGTCTTCTTTATATGTGCCGTACAAAAAGAGCTGCTGCGGGCAAAAATCGTTCCAGTTTTTCACTTGTATCTTTGTCATATTATTCTTCCTTTCCATTTCGAGGAGTACGCTCTGACTGCTCAAGATTAAGAAGGATCCGGTCCAGGAACTGATCGATGATATTCACTTCTTTCTGAGAGAAATCCTTATAAAAGATCTCGTTCATCTTCTTAGATACTTCATCGTACTTTCCCTGAAGATTTCTGGCCTTTTTCGTCAGAACGATCAGGGACTGTCGCTTGTCAGATGCGGCTGCTTTTCTCTCGATCAGGCCGGCTTCTTCCATACGTCCGAGCATTGCCGTAAGTGTATTCTTGGCAAGACCCGTTTTCTGGGAAAGCTCAACGATCGGCACCTCATCCTTCTGCCAAAGCACATACAGGATGTGTCCCTGCGGTCCGTTAAATTCTTCCACGCCGCTTTCCAGAAGCAAACGCTGGAAAATGCGTGACTGCACCTGCTTGATCTGCGAGATTAAAAAACCTGTTCTTGATTCCATATAGCCTCCGGAGCATATAAGGTCTACGAACAAATAGTACTATATGGAACTATTATTCGTCAAGGTTCTATATAGAACTTTCTATAGAGCAGAGATAGACACGAGTGATAGAATATATCCATGAGAAGTTTCAGGAAGGAAATCCGGATCGCATGAAGATATATGCCGCCCCGCTTGAAGGCGTGACAACTTACATATTCCGCAAGGCCTATAACGAGATCTACGGTAGTGTGGATAAATACTTTGCACCGTTCCTTTCACCGGCGGAGAACTGTCCGATGACTCCCCGCGAGAAAAAGGATATCGCGCCAGAAAACAATAGCGGAATCAACCTGGTTCCCCAGATCCTTACATGCCGTTCGGAGCACTTTATCGAAGCAGGAAAAGAGCTCGCTTCCATGGGATATAAAGAAATCAATCTGAACCTTGGTTGTCCTTCGGGAACAGTCTGCGCAAAAGGAAAAGGCTCTGGATTTCTACATGAGAAGGATGCCCTCCAAAAGTTTCTGGATGACATCTATTCTTATAGTGAAGCAGAAGGCATGAAGATCTCGATCAAGACGAGACTCGGCTATGCAGATCCGGAAGAATTCTACGAACTCGTAGAGATCTTCAATGCATTTCCCGTAAGAGAACTGATCGTGCATCCCAGGATCAGGACTGACTTCTATAAGGGCGAACCTCGAAAAGAATTCTTCACCTATGCACTGGAACATGTGAAGTGTCCGCTCGTATATAACGGAAATATCTTTTCCTGTGAGGACTACGAAGAGTTTTCAAGTTATTTCGGAGTCAGCCTTGATCCCATCATGTTAGGTAGAGGCCTGGTATCCGATCCTTCCCTTGCCGGGAAACTCAAGGGAGAAACTGTGCAAACGGACTTTGCAAAGCTCAGGAAATTACATGATATCCTGTATCACAAGTATCAGAAGATCATGTCTCCTGACATCAACGTGCTTTACAAAATGCGGGAGCTGTGGACGTATTGGCAAGTGCTTTTCGAGGATAAGGATCGCGAGATCAAGCGTCTTCTGAAGGCGAAAAAATATGCGGAATACGAAGCTATCGCATCCCGCATTCTAACCGAGTAATCGGTTTAATTCATTCGGCTGAGATCTATCCTCTTATCCATTGAATATAGTTTTGCGGATCCTATTTATCCTCCTAAAGTTTCATTCGGGATCCGATGTAAAACCCATCATCGCAACAATAGATGCAGCCGTTCCGACATAGTCATTGCATTTCCCGCTGAGCATGCCGCGAAGCTCGCCACACTTAAGATACTTGTGCTTTTCAATAAATCGTCTCTCGAATTCAGCTACATCCGCATCCAAACCACCCATCTCACGGATAGTCTGTTCTGCAGCGAGCACGGCACCGCACATTCCGCCGTTCTCCCTCGGTTTCGGAGGATTTGTCTTATTCGGATTACTCGCGCTGAGCGAATCATATACGGCCATCGCGCAATTCATGCCGCTACGGTGATTGCTTCTTGCAATGGATTCATAATCGATCATGTTATACCTCATTCTTCTCGTACGGATAGCTGCAAAGCACACTGTCCAGATACTTAATTCCGCAGAAATACTTGCAGATCGATGTGTCCTTTACCGCGCATTTATGTTCTTTAGTATTTTCCGCTTCATTCCACGCACAGGAACTCTGATTCCAGGCAACATTTTCACTAACCAGATCAATGTCCATATTTGCGCCGGCAAGCTCCCTGATCTTTTTATCACTCGCAAAAATCTCGTTCCACAGATCATCATGAGACTTAGTGAACAGTTCCGGTTTCTCGTCTTTAGAAAAGTACCTCAGTTCTTTCGTTTCAATCTGATCACAGTAGAGTTCTCCTCCTACCGGCAGAAGTTCGTACGCGATAACGATACTCTGCGCCTCATCTCCACTCGAATACCTGATATTCAGATCAGTGAAAACTCCTATGACTTTTCCGACTTCTACGTCAAGCCCAGTCTCCTCTTTTGCCTCACGGACTGCGGCCATTTGCGGCGTCTCGCCGATCTCGACTGCGCCTCCGGGGAAACCCCACTTGTTAGTGTCTCCTCTTCTTTGCAGTAGGATCTCTCCCTTATCATTGAAGATACAGCCACCCGCAAACGTAAGAATGATTTTGTCGTGGCCTACTTTATCTCTTATCCATCGGATATAGTTTTTCGAATCCATTCTCTCCTCCGTACTGTAAACTGCTTGAGAACGCCTATAACTCTAACGTGTAGAAACATTCCGGATACTTTACATTATTCAGTTCAAAATCACATTTGTAATCGGACAACTGCCCGCCCCAGGATTCGTACACTTTCCGAGCTTTGGAATTCTCCTTCAGTACACCGATAACGAAGTGCTCCGCTCCTTTTTCTTTCGCCCATTTCATGAATATGTCCTTAAGGGCTGTACCGACTCCCATTCCGTGATATTCCGGATAAATATATAGCGCGACCAGATCGGCGTATTCTCCCCTGAAGTGTTCATAAACCGAATCCAGCGTACCGAACATGACTCCGATGATCTTCCCATCCCATTCCGCCACATATGCGATCTTTCTGTCGCCAAGGAACTTCTCCTCCGTAAACTCACGGATCTTATCATCTTTCCAAGTCTCGCGCTCCTCAAAGACTTCCTGCGGGAAGATATGCGCATATGCTTCACGCCATACATCGTTGATCAGCGTGTACCATGAATACCCATCTTCTTTACGAACCATCCTGTAGCTTATATCCCCGGTTTTCAAAGTCTTGATAAACGACTTGATGATTCTGTAAGGGCCGTCCCCTCTGTAGTCCAGCTGTGGAATGAAAAGAGTGCCCACGAAGAACGGATGCTCCTTGATCTCGAATCCTCTAAGACATTCTTCGTTATTCTGCACTACTGCTTTGATTTCATCACTTGCTCGAAAAGCACTGCTATATGTTTCATTGAACCCGTAATTACAACGGTATTCTCCGACAAACTCACTCTCGCCCATTGTTTTCCCGAGGATCGAATCTGGATTGGATATCGTCAATTGTTCCTTCTGCCTTACTAACGAGCAAGCAAGTCTTTCGATCACGGGATTTTCACAGTCCGCATCATTCTCAACGCTATCTGCTCCATTAAGGCCTAGCACATTACGAGCGAACTCGATGACCATATGCTGAAATCCCGCGCACGTACCCAGCGCAGGCACCCCGTTCTCTCTTGCGTAATGAATAGCCGACAACACATTCTTCGTGTTCCTGTAAGGACTTCCCGGTGAGAACCAGAATCCGTCAAATGCACTTAGATCCTCGGATATATCCAGTTCGTCGCTCGCGATCCACTGCACATCAAGTTCGACCTGCAGATCTTCTGAAACGTCTTCCAGAGACTTCAGGATAAGATTGTGGGTTTCTTCCTGTGAATTGTAGTCACCAATAACAGCTATTCTCTTCACTTTTCACCTCCGCAAAAAGGTTTCTATCGCCATTATATCTTATTCTCTCTGTATGAAATACTGCATTTTTGGTAGAATCATGGTACGAGTAGTATAAAGAGGGATCCGCATATGATAACGAAGAACCGACAGTCAGATAGTGTTATACGTGAGATGATCAGGAAGGCATTTCCTGAGAAAGCAGTTTCAAGCATCAAGGAACTAACCGAGGGAATGTGTAATGTTACCTACGCCATCACCTTCACTGACGGCGAGGAATGCATCCTGAAGATCGCGGCAAAAGATACGACCGGAAATACCTCGAATGAGATCTGCTTAATGGCTGCGGAAGTTTCTGCGATGGAATTAGTGAGAAAAAACTGCACCTTCAAGGTCGCGGATGTCTTCGCTTACGATCGCTCCAGAACGATCTGTGACGGCGATTACTTCTTTATGGAAAAACTGCCGGGAACCAACTACAGTTTCATCAAAGAGGAAATGCCGGACGAAGTAAAATGTGATATTGCGCGAGAGATCGGTGAGATTTCCAAACAACTATGTACTATCACCAACCCGCAATTCGGTTTTCTGGGAGATGAAAAAAGATATGATCACCTATCCGACTTTGTCCATACCATGCTCTCAAATCTGGTCTCTGACGGACAAAAGAAAAATGTGGATCTGGGATGTGACGCAGATCAACTCCTGGACGAATTCGAGAAAGAAAAGCACATTTTTGACGAAGTGTCTTCTGCTACTTTAGTTCACTGGGACATGTGGGAAGGGAATGTGTTTGTGAAAGACAATCACGTATCCGGCATTATCGACTGGGAAAGAGCCATGTGGGGCGAGGCGTTCATGGATGACCGCTTCCGAAGCCACAACCGGAATCCGGATTTCCTGGAAGGATTCGGAAAACAGGAGTTCACGGAAAACGAACTAAAGAGACTTCGCTGGTACGACATTATCCTGTATCTGACGATGATGATCGAAGTCTTTTACAGAGAATTTGAAGATAAGGGACAGTACTTCTGGTCGAAAGAACAGTTTTTGAGAGTCCTTAAGGCGCCGACGGAAGAGGAACAGGAAACATGAAGAACAGAAATGATTCTATTATTTCCATAAAAGAGATCCAAGAGATCATTGATTCGCGCAAGTTTGAAAGCAAGGTCGATGAGGGTTTTGATCAGCAGGAACAAGTTTGGTTCACGCACATGCAGGTGTTTAACGGAAACAGCAAACTGATCCTGGATCTGGCCAATGAATATACGATCTTTTTCGGAGACTGGCACGGCCATTATTTGCCGGATAGTAAGGATAGCATGCGTGAATTCCGCGAGACCTTAGAAGATCTTTTAGACAGCAAGATATGCTCTGTAGGCCGTTTTCGGGATGTAGACGGCGTAGAGAACTGGTGTGGATCTTCCATCGGATTCAGGGATTATCTTGACCGTGAGTACTTTCGAAGAGAATACGGCGATGACAAGATCATCCGCTGCAAGTTTTTCGATGAAACGCTGAATCAGACTTTTATGACCTGATATCCGTTTAACACAATCACCTATAAACCCAGATATTCACGAATTACAGGCTTCGCCTCATCCATCTTCAATGGAGCTCCATGGCCACATGCAAGCCATTTCGGGTCGATCTTCAGAATAGTCTTTACGGTTTCCTTCATCATCTCAATGTTCACGGCATGCGGCGTAATGTCCGGCTTTCCCCACATCGCGGTAAAAGCATCACCGCAGTAGAGGACACCGTCTGACAGTATTCCTATCGAACCATATGTATGTCCCGGAAGCGGAATGATCTGCGCATCAAACCCAAGAGATCTCAAGTAATCCCAATTCTCGTTGATCAAAACATCCGGTGTATATTTGCGTGTTTTGAAAATAGACCCGTTGATATTTAAAGAAAGATTTCTGAAACGATACTTGGGCATCGTCGCCAAAAGCGACTGTGATCTGAAGTGACGAGGAAGACATAATCTACTTTTTCATCTCCAAGCCACTTATCCAGCGCCTTCAGATTCCCATACATACCTGTATCGATAAGCAAAACAGAATCCTTGCTTTTTAAAAGATAGCAGGTAGAACCTCCATGATCCAGATATCTTATCGGGTTTTCGCTTGGTATCTTTTCCTTATGGTGAATTTCTTATTTTTCGATCACTTCGTTCATGCTGCCGGTTCTGTAACCGATCAGATCCATCGAAACATAAGTGAATCCGTAGGATTTATAGGCGGACGTGATTCTATTGCGAATGTCCTCACTGATAAGCTTCGGGAACTCCTCCGGCAGGATCTCGATTCTTGCCATCGTACCATGAATGCGTACGCGCACCTGATGGAATCCGAGGTCAAGTAAAAGCTGTTCTGCCTTATCCACCATGCCGAGTTTTTCCTTGGTTATTGTTTCGCCATAAACAAATCTGGAAGCCAGGCAGGCAAAGGACGGCTTCTCCCATGTCGGAAGACCAAGGTGTCTGGAAAGTGCACGGATATCGTCTTTGGTGAACCCGACGGCGCGAAGAGGACTCTTAATTCCTAATTCCGCCACAGCCTGAAGACCCGGGCGATAATCTCCATTATCGTCCAGATTCGATCCTTCCGCGATCACCGTGATGCCTTCGTCCGCCGCAAGCTTAATGATCTTTTCAAACAGTTCGTGCTTACAGATATAGCATCTGTTCTTCGGATTCTGCGAAAAGCCCTCGATCTCCAGTTCTTCGGAATCGAAGATGATCTGACGGATCTGATGCGCCTGGCAGAATGCTTTTGCCTCGTTCAGTTCCCTTTCAGGAAAAGAACACGACTTTGCAGAGAAAGCGATTACCCGGTCACCCAGGGCTTCTTTTGCAGCATAAAGAAGAAAGGTGGAATCAACGCCGCTGGAAAAAGCAACTGCCACACTTCCGTAGCTTTTCAATAGTTCTTTCAGGTCATCGTATTTTTTCAGCAGTTCTGCTGTTACTTCTTTTACACTATTCATCATTCATTCCTCCCGCAATCGCTCGTCAGATCTTTAATCACTTCTCCTGCAATAATCAGGCCGGCAACAGATGGAACAAAGGCAGTGCTTCCGGGAGTAGATCTATGTTTGCTTCCGGGGCGTTCCACTTCAGACGTTTCGCTGCCGGATACATCCTCGATCGGACGGATCGGTTCCTCTTCCGAATAGACGACCTTCAGTTTCTTCACGCCTCTCTTTTTCAATTCGCGTCGCATGACTTTTGCCAGAGGATCACCGCTGGTCTTGTAGATATCCGCAACACGGAATAATGTAGGATCAAGCTTATTTCCCGCGCCCATCGAGCTGATGATCGGCACACCTGCTTTCTGGCACTGCATGACCAGTTCGATCTTGGCTGTGACAGTATCGATGGCGTCAACTACATAATCGTACTTATCAAAGGGAAAATCCGAAGCATTTTCCGGAAGGAAAAAGCACTTGTGGGTCTGCACTTTCGCATCCGGATTGATATCCAGAATACGTTCCTGCATCACGTCTGTCTTATATTTTCCTACAGTCTTACTGGTGGCAATGATCTGCCGATTGATATTGGACTCGCAGACTTTATCATCGTCAATCAGGTCAAAAGCACCCACACCGCTTCGAGCCAGTGCTTCGCAAACATAGCCACCGACACCGCCGATACCGAATACCGCGACACGGCATTGAGAAAGACGATCCATCGCCTCTTTTCCGAATAGTAATTCAGTTCTTGAAAATCGATCCGACATATTGCTGTATTCACCTACTGTATTGATGGGATAATGGTATACACAAATCCCGTTTCTGTCAATCAAAGAAGATCCCTTGCAGACTCTGCAAGGGATTTCTTTTGGTGCGGATGACAGGACTAAATGTAACCACGTCCGATTCTCAATAGTTTCCGGGTTTCATACCCCGTTTTTACCCCAGGTTTTTGATACTTAGATATACTGTTCCGCCCAATCCTTAAGACTTACTTCTGATGTGGAAGGAGCAAACTTCTTACCGTCCTTTACGATTGCTGCCGGAGCCAATGCCTGCATGTTCTTAAAAGAATCACCAAGTCCCGATCCTCCGGATGTGGCAAACGGGATAACTGTCTTTCCACTGAAATCGTAGCTTTCCATAAAAGTATCAATGATCGACGGTTCCCTGTACCACCAGATCGGGAATCCTACGAATACCGTGTCATACTGCTCCATGTTCTCGACTTTCGTTCCGATGGCCGGACGACAGGATCTGTCTTTCATCTCGACTGTGCTTCTGGATTTTTTATCCATCCAGTTCAGATCCTCGTCTGTGTATGGAACCTCCGGAGCGATCTCATAAAGATCTGCGCCGATTGCTTGGGCAAGATTTTCTGCTACCTTTGCTGTTACTCCGCTTGCACTGAAATATGCTACTAATGCTTTTGTCATAGTCATTACCTCCGATTAAATACTGATACTGATCGTCACATCTGCTGAGCCAAGAAGATCTGTAAGCTTTGCTTCGCTCATACCCTGTATCTTTCCGAGTCTGGTGTAACTCCAGGAGTTCGAGCCGTAAAAGACTACGATCTGATTTCCGGAATAAAGAACGATATCGCCAGCTGAAGTTGTCATCTGCTCATCGTTTCTCGGAAGACTTGTTCCAAGCGATCCTACCTGTTCAAATCCGCCGTACTTCGACATTTCAATCGTTATCGGAGCACTCGAGCACAGGTCTTTAAGGGCAGCAGCCGATTCGTTCTCTTCCCATTCCACTTTAATGGTCTGATCATTGATCTTAAGTACCATATTGCTCTCTTCTTTCATGCTCTCGCTCCGCTCTTTTACTTCGTCTTCACTGATTGTTGCCGTAGTGTCCGATGCCTGAGTCGTCGTTTCCTCCGTTGTCGTCTCAATTACTGCCGTAGACGATGTAGTTGTTTCGGAAGAACTGCTCTCTTTGGTGGACATACTGCAGGCCACAAGCGTAACTACCATACTCAGGCAGCATATAACAGAAACGAGTCTTTTCATCATGTCATCACCTTACAAGCTTTCCTTCAGGATCTGCTTCACTTCATCCTTCGTAAGTACCTTGTATCCGCCCTCGAGGATGAATGTCGCGTCGGCGATTCCATCGATCATATCTTCTGTAGCTCCGAGTTCGGAAAGACTCATCGCGACACCGATTCTACGCATCCACTTCTCCATCTCCTGAAGACCTTCTTCCGCGATCTGTTCGTCTGTCTTTCCGGAAGGAGAAACATTCCATACTTCCTCTGCGAAGCGGACAAACTTCTTTAGTCCGTAAGGCATGATGTATCGATAATATGGAAGAGATACGGCAGACAGTGTCATACCGTGGGTCGCGTCGGTGTAAGCGCCTGCAGCCTGGCCGAGCATATGGACCATCCAGTCGGTCGTCTTACCTTTTGCGATAAGGGTATTCAACGCCCATGTCGCTGTCCACATGATGTTGGATCTTGCTTCGTAATCCTCCGGATTCTCGATCGCGATCAGAGAACTGTGTACAACGGACTTCATCAGAGCTTCCGAGAGATAATCACTCGTGTTATCGTCTTCACCTGAGAAGTACTGTTCGCAGATGTGATTAAAGATATCGTAGATACCCGCTACCATCTGTCTCTTCGGAAGAGAGAAAGTATACTTCGGATTCAGGATCGAGAACTTCGGCATGACTTCTTCACCGAAAACATGACCGACCTTCAGTTTCTGTTCATGGTTCGTAATAACGGAACCCGCATTCATCTCGGAACCCGTGCCGGCCATAGTCAGCACGCATCCGACAGGAACGATCTCACATGTCGGCTCTTCAAAACGGATATAGTATTTGTCCCATGGATCCTCGTCACAGTGAATGGAAACGGATACCGCCTTCGCATAGTCGCAGCAGGAACCGCCACCTACCGCAAGAAGCAAATCGACATTGTTTTCACGAGCGATCCTGATACCTTCACGGAGCTTTTCGATCGTCGGATTCGGCATAACACCGCCATCTTCCACGATCGTCTTTCCGTTATCCTTAAGGATCTTCACGATCTCATCGTAGAGTCCGTTCTTCTTGATCGAACCGCCTCCGTAAATGAGCTGGATGTTCTTTCCGTACTTCGGAAGTTCTTCGTTTAAAAACTGAAGTGAATCATCTCCGAAATAGAGCTTTGTTGCGTTCTTATAACTGAAATTACCTAACATGTTTTACTCCTCCTCGCAATCGTCCCAGGAAAGGACACCTGTCTTAAGTGCTACATCGTATTTAGAGATCTTGTAGTTCAGACGGTCCATCGTCACCTGGTATTTATCCAGCTGTTTCTGGATCTCTTCTCGTGCTTCGGCAAGGATATCTCTTCTTGCTTGAAAAGTACTGTCGCCCAATTGGAATAGCCTTACATACTCCGCGAGCATCTCGACGGAAACTCCGGCGTTTCTCATACAGATGGCATTTTCGACCCAGGCGACGTCTTCGTCCGTATAGTCCCTGATGCCGCCTTTCGTTCTGTGCACCTCGGGAATCACGCCGACACGTTCATAGTAGCGAAGCGTATCGGGCGTAATATCGAACTTCTCGCACACTTCTTTTATCGTCATTGGGAGTACCTCCTTGCAGAATTTTCCTGATCACAAGTTCATTCTACAACTTGGAGTTAACTCTAAGTCAAGAGTTATTCTGCAAAAACAGAGGTTATAACCGCAGCCTATAACTCCAGATCAGGTTTTTGAATTAGACGGGACACATAACCTGTTGTAGCATTTCTGTAAGAAACACATCACAAAAAAGGGAAACAACCATGAGAAGAATAGCTTTACCAAATATATTCAATCCCACAAGTATAGAGGATTATCTTAACGGTGCGATAGAGACAGCCAGGTGGATCAAAAGCCACGAGATCAATGATAACAACGGCCGTCACTGGCCCGTGAGCATCAAGCAGGCAAACAACGGCGGTGCGCTCATAAAGACATATCTAAACGATCGCACGCTTTATTCAGGTGCTGCCGGCATCAGTTTTTTCTTCATCCAGCTTTATGAAGTTACAGGAAATGCAGAGTACCTTGATGAAGCCAAGGCTGGTGCAGAATATCTTATCAACACATACGATCCGGAGCTCTCGATCAAACCTGGTCTTCACACTGGAACCGCAGGAGAAGGTTTCCTCGCGCTTACTCTCTACAATAAGACGAATGAGAAGCGATACCTCGATCATGCGATACGCATCGCAGATAATATCTACGACAAAGCGATCAAGGAAGGCGACCTCATTCACTGGAAGGGTCTCTACGATTACATGGGTGACGGAAGTGTCGCGCTATATTGGATAAAAATCTTCAAGATCACCGGCGACAACAAGTACCTCGACTTCGCTAAGCAGGCACTCGAATCGATCCTTGCTCTTCGCATCGAAGACGACGAAAATACGATCCACTGGAGCCTTTTAAACGTTCACGACTACTTCTCTGAAGTTCCTGACAGCGGTGTCATTGCAAACTTCGCTCACGGAACATCCGGCATCGTATATCTTCTTACTTTGCTCTACGAAGCAACAAACGACCCGGCGTATCTCCGCTACGCAGAGCGTGGCATCAACTACCTCGAGAAGATTGCAATCAAGGACGAGGATTCTTCCATCATCCCGTACATCTATCTGCCTGATTCCGAAGAGCCTTACGATGTCTACTATCTGGGTCTCTGCCATGGTCCTGTAGGATCTTCTGTTGTCTACAGAAAACTCTTTAAGGTTACTGGCGACGAGAAGTATCTTGAAGGGTACAGAAGATTCAATCAGGCGCTCATCAAGGCAGGTGTTCCGGAGAAGCGTTCCCGCGGTTATTGGAACCACTGCATATGTTGCGGTGCATCGGGCTTTCTCCTGCACTTCCTGACTGATCCGGACCTCATCCCGGGCCAGATAAATCACACCCTTGCCGCACGGACAGCCAACTCGATCCTGCACGATGCTTTTGTTGATGAGAACGGCCGACGCTGGTATGATGCCTGGACACGCGTAACGCCATGGGACGTCGACTCCAATCTCGGTCTCTTCGTCGGAGATTCAGGAAATGCTTCTGCCCTTTTGTCTCTCTATGCTAAGAATAAGGGGATCAAGATATCGACTCTGCCTGAATTTGAGGCATAGTAATTACCTCCGATATTACATTATGACTCGTATTTTCAATGGTCTCAGGGTTTTATACCCCGCTTTTACCCCGGATATTCGATATTCAAATAAACTGTTCTGCCCACTCCTTCAGACTTGCTTCCGAAGCCGAAGGTGCAAACTTCTTGCCGTCCTTCACGATAGCAGCAGGAGCTAATGCCTGCAAGTTTTTGTACGAGTCGCCAAGACCAGATCCTCCGGATGTCGCAAAAGGAACTACTGTCTTTCCGCTGAAATCGTAACTCTCTATGAAAGTATCTATGATCGACGGTTCTCTGTACCACCAGATCGGGAATCCGACAAAGACCGTGTCATACTGTTCTATATTTTCAACTTTGGTTCCGATAGCAGGGCGGCTGGATCTGTCTGCCATCTCTACTGAACTTCTGGATTTCTTATCCATCCAGTTCAGATCCTCTTTCGTGTAGGGAATCTTCGGAGCGACCTCATAAAGATCTGCACCGATTGCATGGGCGAGGTTATCTGCTACCTTCGCCGTTACTCCGCTTGCACTGAAAAATGCTACTAATACTTTTGACATAGTTATTACCTCCGTTGTTTTTCAGATGATCAGAGCTCAGAATATGCCAGATAAAGCATCCTCATATGCTCTTCGTCAAATACATAAGTATGGTCGTGAACGGTCCCACTATAGATCATCCGTCCATCGCGATAGACCTGGAGCTGATTCATCGGTACGGGAATCCAGTTTCCGTCATCCAGCGGTCGGGTCGAGAAGATCGTATTTCCGTCCTCAGATTTCTGATACAGGGTATTCTCTTCGTTCTTGTGAACATAGACGTTCGTTCCGTCGAAAAGAAGAAGATTCAGTTTGTTTTTGTCCGACAGCCGGACGACGATCTCGTCGATCTTATCGAATCTTTTCTTTTCATCCTCGATGCCCTCCACTTTATCCAGAAGATACAGGAGGATACGTTCACTGTCTGTCGTTCCTTCCTGGAGACGGAAATACGAGTCCAGTTCAGACGACTCGAAGATCGTCCCGTTATGCGCCAGTACCCAATTCGTCCCGTCCGCATCTTTCTTTTCAAAAGGATGGGTGTTGAGATATTCCACGTGACCGATCGTGGCCTTTCTTATGTGCGCGAAAAGCCCTCTGCAGACACACTTGGATTTCAGGATATCCGAAACGATCTCACTTCTTGATGCATTGATCGGTTCTTTCACGAGCAGGACCTCACCGTTATCGTCCCATGTAGCCAGTCCCCAGCCGTCCGGATTCTGATCTCCATGAGAAAAGAACGTCTTCAGCAGATGCTTGACATCCTTTCTTTTTTCGGAAGAAACGGCCAGTAATTCACACATACTGTAGGTACTCCTGTTCTTTTTCGGAAAGTTCAGTGGAAGCAAGTTCCGATATATATTTATACCACTCTTTCGCAGTATGGTCACCATAGATCACCGCATTAAACCCGTGGATCTTGATTTCTTCTACCGCCTCCTGGATCATCTCAGAAGAAGTGATGTGTGATAGTCTCTCCTCAAGCGCAGTAAGGTTGTTGTCGGAATAGACCAGTCCCTTGATAAGTGCCACATATCCCAGTGCTTTTTCAATCGGAACACTGTCTGCCACGCGGATCTCGATATATTTCTTTACACGGAAATGGAAGAACCCCATTGATATGAAGTGTTCTATCAGCCGGTTCTCTCTTTCCTTGACGAGCTCCTCTTCTTTTACAAGTTTCTGTTCCAGAAGATCGGCGGCATTTTTGTTTCCGACATCGCTTGTCTCTCCCTCATCGGTAAGAAGGATCAACGGAGTATGCAGTATCACATCCGCGATCTTTCCGTAACCAAAGTCCGGATCAAAGGACTCCGGATAGAAGCCCGTCCGTGCAGGATCAAGATCGTCCCATTCCTGGATGCGGAAGAGATGTTTCTTATCGGATCCTTTCTCAAGAACAGACTCTTCGTCACTCTTACTCTCCATCGCGATCATAAGGATCGGCGAGATCTTCTGAAGGACACGGAGTTTTCTTACCAGATCCGATTCAGACCGATAGTCCACAGAGACCTGTACGGACGAGGAAGCGCGCATCATGTATTTTCCGTATTTCCCGCTCTTTCGGAAATAGGCATCCATGTATTTATATCTCTTTTTGGGCGACAGCGGAATGTCATCCGGGTCAAGTTCTCCCGACTCCACAAGCGGCAGGTTTCCTTTGTTAATGATCGAGTAGCCACTTTCGGCAAAGATCGGTTCCCATAAGGATAGAAAATCACGATAAATCGATTCGATCTCCCCGATATCCGATTTCGGATCGATGCTGATCTCGAACTGGCAGGCCGGCTCCAGCGTCACGGAATACCCGGAAACGACATACCCGACAGTATAGCCATCCATAAAGATCTTCTTCGCCTGAAGATCTTCCGCTACTTTTGAAATAAGACCGGTTACCTCATCAAATCCGATCATGAGACCCTTCTCATTCACGACGAAATGCTCGATCTCCAATCCGAGATTCTGTTCGGACGATTCTCCTGACCGGATAAACTTGATTATATCTTCACGTATGGCCATTTTAGTTTCCTTTCTTCTTTCCTTCTTCGTCAGTCGATAAAACCCGCTTCTTTATAATGTGACTCGTCATGGAAGATCACGTACGCCGTCTTTAGTCTCTTAAATCCCCAATGTTCATAAAGGCCGATATGCTTCGGATGTGTATACAAAGTAACGTTACAGCCTTCTACTCTCTTTAAGATCTCGTCAACTATCACCTTTCCGATTCCGTGACCTCTGTACTCATCTCTCACGGCGATGTTAAATATCGATGCATGCGTGATGCCGTCAGATATGGCCCGACCTACTCCGATAACTTTCTCATCCGCCTTGACAAAAATGGTGACATAGCTGTTTTCAAATACGGTTTTCTGTGTTTTCGCATCCAGATTGCTCAATCCATAGAAAGAAAGAATCTCCGCTACTTCTTCAAAGTCTATCCCATCGACCGTATCAATTATTCGGTATTCAATATTCTTCATATCTGTCATCATTCTCGTTCGTGTCAGTTCTTTTGGCGTGTGAAAGTCAATCGCATCTGATACCATGTGACACCTCCATGTGCCGATCCCGAAACGCCTTCGTTTACAAATCCAAGTCGTTCATAAAAGTGCACCAGATATTCCTTACAGGTCAGAACGACGCCGAGCCTGCCCTCTTTCTCTGCCTGTCCGACAAACCGTCTGACCATATCAGAAGCCAGTCCCTGCCGTCGGTGATCAGGATGTGTCGCCACCCCAAAGATCATCTGCCACTTCCCGTTTTTATCGTGAAGATCCGCGGAAGCATACATCTCATCTGTAAGATCCTTTTCATCTGTAACTAATCCGTTCACACAGCACAAGATCTCCCCATCATGTTCCACGACCAGGAAATGATCCGGATAGACACGAAGCCTGTCTTGAAAAGCAGCTAAGGAGGCCGCCTCTTCCTGAGGAAAAGCACTTGCCTCCAGTCTGCTTATCTTATCTGCATCTTCTACAGTCGCTTTTCTAACTGTCATTACTCCTCCGCAAACAAGTTAGTAGACAGATAACGAAGACCTGTATCCGGGAAAACCGCCACGATCTTCTTGCCCTTGTTCTCCGGTCTTTTCGCAAGTTCGGTCGCCGCAAAAAGCGCTGCTCCGGAAGACGTTCCGATCAGGATACCGTCTTTTCTTGCTACATTTCTCGCCGCCTTATATGCATCCAATGCTTCTACGGCGATAACTTCGTCGTAGATATTCCGGTCAAGTGTCGACGGGACAAGATTATCCGGAACACCGGAGAACGGATGCACACCTGTGATCTCTTCATCCGGTTCCGGTTTCTCATCACTCGGGAGAGAATTCGGGCCCGGCTGTACGCCTACTACCTTGATATCCGGATTCTTGGATTTCAGGAATCCGCCTGCACCCGAGATCGTTCCGCCTGTTCCTACACAAGCAACAAGAATATCCACTTTGCCTTCTGTGTCTTCCCAGATCTCCGGACCGGTCGTCAATCTGTGGATGTTCGGATTGGCAGGATTTGAGCACTGGTCGACAAAAACTACGTTCTCTTCTTTAGAGATCACTTCATCCTTCAGGGACTTGATCGCTGCGACGAAGTCGCCATTTGTCTCTTTCAGTGTTTTGGCAATAGACGGTTCCTCTGTAAGTTTGATCGTCTTGCCGCCGAAAGCCTTGATGACCTTGAATCTTTCCTCTGAAACCTGATCCTGGATATACACGCGGAAAGGATATCCTTTTGCTGCCGCGATCGCAGCAAGACCAATTCCTGTGTTTCCGCTCGTGGTCTCAACGACCGTGTACCCGTGCTTCAGTTTTCCGCTCTTTTCAGCGTCTTCGATCATCGCAAGAGCGATTCTGTCCTTGACGCTCTGGTTCGGATTGAAGTACTCCAGTTTACCGATAACTTCAGCTTCCAGACCATTGTCTTTGATGTACCCGTTCAGTTTAAGAAGCGGGGTTCTTCCTACCAGTTCTGTGATTGATTGATATACTCCGGACATGTTTTTTTCCTCCATTGGATGTGATGATTTCATGCTAACATCCGGGTATATTCTTGAAAAATACCGGCCTTTTATCGTCCGAGATAATCTTCACTTATCACAGCAATGACCTCGATCTCCACGAGGGCTCCTTTCGGAAGAGCTGACACTTCAACACAGCTTCTTGCCGGATTTCCCGTAAACGCCTTCGCGTAGATCGAATTGAACGTTGCAAAGTTACCGATATCCGAAAGAAAACAGGTCGTCTTCACAACTTGATCCAGACTGCTTCCCGCCTCTTCAAGGACCGCCTGTAGATTCCGGATGACTTGTTCCGTCTGGCCTTCGATCGTCGTCTCAGTGATACTTCCCGAAGCCGGATCGATCGGGATCTGACCCGAAGTATAGACCAGTCCTCCGTTAACGATGGCCTGGGAATACGGACCAATTGCCGCAGGTGCTTTTTTCGTTTCAATGATTTTCATACTCTCCATCCTTTCATGATTCAGATTCATTCTGTTTTATCGTTTGATAGTTCTTCACTTTCTCTATATCCTCGGCAGAGATCGTTAATGATCTCGCCTGCGATGATCAACCCGACAACTGACGGCACAAAAGCCGTCGATCCGGGAATGTCTCTACGTTCTGTACACTTTCTCGTTGCGCCCGGCGGACAGATGCAGTGCTTCCTGCAGCTGATGGACATATCTTCCAACGGGCGGATCGGCGGCTCCTTGGAGTAGACAACCTTTAACGAGTCGATTCCTCTTTTTCTGCACTCTCTTCGCATGACTTTCGCAAGAGGACAGATCGATGTCTCATAGATATCCGCTACTTGGAAACCGGTCGGGTCCGTTTTATTCCCGGCGCCCATCGAAGAGATCACGGGAACACCCAGGCTTTTCGCGTTTTCAATGATCGTCAGTTTTCCCGTGACAGTATCGATCGCATCGACCACATAGTCATATTTGCTGAAATCAAATTGATCCTGCGTTTCCGGAAGATAGAACGTCTTATATGTCGTGACCTTGCAAGACGGCGATATCTCCGCGACGCGTTCCTGTGCCACGTCTACTTTATACTTTCCTACCGTTCTTCTTGTGGCAAGGATCTGACGGTTGATATTCGTCAGACACACCTGATCGTCATCGATCAGATCAAGCGCGCCAATGCCCGACCGAGCCAGCGCCTCGACCGTATAGCCGCCCACACCGCCGATCCCGAAAATCGCAATACGACAGTGCGCAAGTTTATCCATCGCAGTTTTTCCATAAAGAAGCTGCGTTCTTGAAAACTCATTCAACATACTGTTTCACTTACCTACTATGTTAATGGGATTATAGTATACACAAGCGCCTGTTCTGTCAATTGTTCGTATTATACATATACCCCATTCCCTGCACATCTGTACAAAGAATGGGGTAACTTCAGAAAACTTGGTGCGGATGACAGGACTTGAACCTGCACACTTTCGTACCAGAACCTAAATCTGGCGTGTCTGCCAATTTCACCACATCCGCATATTTACTATGTAAAAAGCACGAGAGAATGGTATCATTTTTTGCCGAAATGGTCAAACTTTGCCCACTTTGGCGTATCTAATTGTATAATGGAAAAAGAAAAGTTTTCGGGTATGAGGGGAAGATCATGCAAAGCGATTCCAAAGAAGTACAGTTCATGTGGTACGCTGCTATGCTTGCACTGACCGTGCAAGGGGTCTGCAGTGCTGTCGCTGGCCGCATTTATCCGGCCGTACTTTTGTTTTCTCTTGGCCTTGTTACGCTGAATCTTTCTTTTTATCTGAAAGATACTCCGAAAAAACTCTTCTCGATCCTCCTTCTTCTTTTCGAAATAGGCGCGATCGTGATTCTTCCCCGTTGGTATATCGGCGCGCTGGCACTTCTCGTGATCCCGTTGAACTGGTATCTGCATCCGCGTCTTTTGCATGTTTTCGGCGCGTCCTTTTCTCTGGGAGGACTTCTCTGTCACCTGCTGGTGATTCGTCCTTCCGCGATCTCTACGCTTCCCATTATCGGTGCGTCGCTCCTGTGCTTTATCCTCTGGGAGATCGCACTGTCCGTACTCTTTAATCTGCTTGCCACACAAGGAAAGCTGAATCGTGCGCTGACCGCCGCCGCCGTTGATGCCATGGAACAGCGAAATCTTCGTGAAGAACTGGCCAAGAACCAGAAAGTCAATGAAAAGAATGCACGACTTGCCGAGCGAGAGCGCATCTCAAGAGATATCCATAACTATGTCGGCCACACGCTTTCCGCCGCCACTGTTACACTTGACGCAGCAACGCTTTTAGTTCCGAACGACCAGGAAAAGGCACTGGAGAAGATCGATGTGGCTAACTCCCGTGTACACGAGGCCATCTCTTCCGTCAGAAGCGTCGTAAGGACACTCGATGCGGAAGATGACTGCATCATCGCCAGCGACTATCTCAGCGCGCTTGAAAAACGTATAGATGAGTTTAAGATGGATACTTCTATCCGTGTCTACCATAACTTTTCCCAGATTCAGTCCAAGGAACGCATCCCGATCCAGACCGCTTCTTTTCTGTCTTCCGCACTTTCGGAACTTCTGACTAACGGAGTCCGTCACGGAAAAGCGGATCTGTTCGTGATCACGTTCGTTTTGGATCCGCACCACATCCGCATGAAGGTACAGGACAACGGTACCGGATTCGGAAAGATCTCTCTAAATGAGAAAAAACTGCGTTTAAACAACGGCTTCGGCCTTCGTAAGATAAGAGACTATGCAGAAAGCTGCGGCGGCAACTTTGAGATCGAAAGCGAGGACGGATTTACCGTCAGCCTTTCATTACCGTTTGAGGGGGAAACAAATGACAAAAATACTGCTGGTTGATGACGAACCACTACTTCTGGAAAGTCTGGAGATCATCCTTTCTTATTCCGGGGGATATGAGATCACGGGAAAAGCCGGTAACGGCGTGGAAGCCCTTGCGTGCCTGAAGGAAGATGTTCCGGATGTCATGCTGGTCGACTTAAACATGCCCGGCATGGGCGGGATCGAACTGATCCCGAAAGTACATAGCGAATATCCGCAGATCAAGATCATCGTTTTGACGACATTTTACGACGAAAGCAGCATCTCGCATGCGATCGCCGGCGGCGCCTGCGGCTATCTTTTAAAGGATTCCGGAAAAGAAGCGATCTTAAACGCGATCTCACAGGCCTTAAAAGGCCAGAGCGTTCTGGATCTGAAAGTCATGCAGAAACTTAACGCCATGCTGGCCGGATCCGATTCCGCTCAGGAAGCGTCCGCGACGGAAACACCCAAGAACAGTGCACCTGCTCTTAACCTTGATGACTATGGCATGACCGACCGAGAAAAAGAGATCTGCCGTCTCATCTCCGAAGGCTGCACCAACTCTCAGATTGCATCGATCCTTTTTATCAGCGAAGGAACAGTCAAGAACTATGTATCGACGATCTACGACAAGCTCGGTGAACATGACCGCACGAAAGTCGTCCTGATGCTGACACGCTGCCGCTTCTGATCGAGTTTAATATTCAGCTGCAAAGAACAAAAAAAAGACTGTCTCGTTTGAGACAGTCTTTTTGTTTTACTTCGAATCAATTGTACTTCGAATCAAAGATGATTAATCCTCATCGTCATCCTCATCGTCATCGTCGTCATC
>JAGCVX010000006.1 GCA_017962145.1 Clostridiales bacterium
AGATCGCGTGTTGCGGTGAAAATATCTTTTGCTCCGAAGATCGCGCTGATCACGGCGATCCCGCAGATACCCGTACCCGAAAGCTCCATCACATTACCCGCACCGATCCCGCCGATCGCGATAACGGGAATCGAAACGGCGTCGCAGATCGCGCGCAGCGTTTCGTGTATCACTTCGACTGCATCGTCTTTCGAGCCTGTCGGAAAGACCGCACCGACACCGAGATAATCCGCACCTCTTGCTTCGGCAAGTCTGGCCTGCTCGACGGTCTGTGCTGACACTCCCAGGATCGCGTTCGGTCCTAAAAGCGCGCGCACATCGCCCGCTTCCATATCGCTTTGTCCGACATGCACACCGTCGGCCCCGATCCGTCTTGCGATCTCGACATTGTCATTGACGACGAAAGGAACATGCATTTTCGCGCAAAGCGCAGCGATCTCTTTCGCCTCTTGTTCAAATGCACTTTCCTCGAGATCTTTTTCTCGTAACTGGATGAACGTTGCACCACCGCAGATGGCTTCTTCGACCTGCTGAAGAAGTGTCTTCTCTCCTGTCCAGCGGCGGTCGGTCACCGCATAAAGAAGAAGGGATTTGGAAAGCTCATCGGATCTCATATTTCGCACCTTCTTCCAATGTCTTTGCATCCATGTTGAAGATCGCGTCGATGATGCGGTTTCTGTATGTGGAATTTCCATCGCCTTCCTGCATACGGGACCATCCGATCTCACCGGCAAGTCCCATCAGGCAGACGGCAGCAGCAACTGCTTCGACTTTATGTTCCGGATTTGCAACCGCATAGGCTGTCGCAACAGAGGAAAGCTGACATCCGGTTCCCGTGATGCGGCTCATCTCCGGTCGGCCGTTACGGATCACAAAGCAGGTCTTATCATCAGAAACCAGATCGATCGCACCGGTGATCGCGATCACGGCGCCGGTCTTTTCCGAGAATGCTTTTACGAAAGAAACCATCTCATCGAGATTGTCTTCGGTAACGGTATCCGCTACATCCGCATCGACACCTTTCGTCGTACCCGAACCGAGTGCCAGAGTTTTGATCTCGGAGATATTTCCGCGGATGATATCGGGATGGATGGTATTTACGATATTTTGAGCGGTAGCCGTACGAAGGGCACTCGCACCTGCACCGACAGGATCAAGAAGGATCACGTGATCGAGTGCACGCGCTCTGGTACCTGCGATCATCATTGCTTCGATTGAACGTTCGTTCAGTGTTCCGATATTGATATTCAAGCCTCCGCAGATGGTCGTGATGTCAAACACATCCTTCGGCTCGTCGGACATGATCGGACTTCCTCCACATGCCAGCAGTGCATTTGCCACATCATTGACCGTTACGTAATTTGTGATGTTGTGAACGAGCGGTACACTTTTTCGTACCTCATCTAAACAGTTTCCGAAAGTAACTGCCTGCTTTTTTGCCTCTTCACTCATAAAGACCTCTTTTCCCGCATCATTTCTGCGACTTCATTTTCTTGAAAACGAAAGGGGTCTTCATGTACCGTCAGAGCAGCAAAAAAGCTGCCCTGTTCAGACAGCTTTTCGTAAATACCTATATCGAACCAGGCATCCCTACGTTGGCATTATCCAAATCAGGTTATGGGTCGAAGGTCCTAACCTTCCTCTCAGCCTGTTACACAAGCTCCCCTCTGTTAAGTTTTCGGATGAATTGTAGCACAAGGATTTTTCATGCGCAATAGATTTTCACCTAAAGCAAAAAACATCTTTTTATCTTTACCCGAGTGCGACATCCAGTGCCATCATGAGCGTGAATCCGAACGAAAAAGAGATAACTCCGATGTTCGAGTGTTCGCCTTCGGACATCTCCGGGATCAGTTCCTCTACGACGACGTAGAGCATGGCGCCTGCGGCAAAAGAAAGAAGATACGGCATGGCAGGAACCAGAAGTCCGGCGGCCAGGATCGTAAGAAGCGCGCCGACCGGTTCAACGACGCCGGACAGCACTCCGGCGGAAAATGCTTTCCGTTTCGAATTCCCCTGTGCGTGAAGCGGCATGGAGATGATCGCGCCTTCCGGGAAATTCTGGATCGCGATACCAAGCGAAAGTGCGAGTGCGCCGCCGAGTGTCATGGTGCTGTTCTTCGAAAGAAATCCTGCATAAACAACACCGACTGCCATACCTTCGGGGATGTTATGCAATGTCACCGCAAGGACCATCATGGTGGTCTTCGCAAGTTTACTCTTCGGACCTTCCGCCTTATCCGTATTCATGTGAAGATGCGGGATGATGTGATCAAGAAGCAGAAGGAATAAAACACCGATCCAGAATCCGATCGCCGCAGGAAGAAATGCCAGTTTCCCTTTCCCTTCCGACTGCTCCATCGCAGGGATCAGAAGGCTCCAGATCGACGCCGCGACCATGACGCCTGCCGCAAATCCGGTCAGGGCACGCTGCACCGGCGTACTGAGTTCTTTTTTCATAAAGAAGACACAGGCTGCACCGAGCGCCGTGCCGAGAAACGGAATCATTAATCCGATTAATACGTCCATGCACATTTCCTTTCCGGACAGTAGTTAGATTATGCTAACATCTTACTACATTTCGAAAGAGAATGACAAGTAGACTATTCTTTCATCCTATGCGTTTGATCAGGAAATACTTGTCGAGTTTTTCGACCGGATTCTTTCTTACATACTCGACTTCATAGCCCAGTTTCTTATAAAACTCCGGTGCCTGAAAGGCATATGTCGTAAGGTTGATGTTGATGCGCCCTTTTCCGGTAAACGCTTCTTCGACCGCAAGCATGAGTTTGGTACCGATACCGGATTTACGAGAATCTTCCATGACGATCAGATCTCCGACATGGACTTCGTTATAGTACGCATGTCCCTGCACGACACCCAGGACTTTCTCGCCGTCTTTTGCAACAAAGCAGAAAGAAACGTAGTCACAGTCGATCCCGTTTTTCTCGCCATATTCTTCAAATGCACGTCCTACGAGATCGCCGATATCATCGGGAGTATAGTCCAGTTTCTCGATTTCGATTGCCATACGATCGCCTCTTCTCTTTTTCGGGTTTCAGCGCGATTTATTCCGCGAAGTTATTTAATTGTACCCTACTTCAGAAAGAAGTGCATCCAAAAGTTTTGCGTTGGCGATCGAGAACTCAGGAGTGATATGCGGCTTTTCACCGTCAAGGATACATCTTCCGAGCTGCTCGACTTCAAGCTTATAGTTCTGATCGACTTCGATCTTTCTTTCGATCACGGCGCCATCAGTAAAGATACGGTAGGAAAGAAAACCTTCCTGGTTATACTCGACTTCGGAACGGATCGCACCTTTCGTGCCGTGGATATAAAGACGGTCATAACGTCCGAATCCGTTTACACCGAGGACCATACCTACGTCAAAAGAAGCACGCACGCCACCCGGGAATTTTAAGATCGCTCCGGCAAATGCATCAACGCGGTCTTCTTTGCTGACAGGCTGTCCGTTTCCGATATCCTCAGCTTCATCCGACATCTCCGCGACCGCGCGCACATATGTCGGCTCCAGTGCATGTAAAGAAGCATCGCCATTTGCGGCAGTCAAAAGCGAAAGGATCATGGTGGTGCAGTAGCAGCCCAGGTCATAGAGCATACCGCCGCCCTGCGGTTTATGCAGACGGAAGTCTTCCTTATAGCCCTGCGTCAGGAACGCGGTGTCGATATAGACGAGGTCGCCGATGATGCCCGATGCGACATCGCTGCAGAGGGATTCGATATACTGACCATGCAGATATGCGTACGCTTCCATGAGAATAACATTGTTACTACGAGCCGCTTCGTACATCTCTTCAGCCTCGGAAGCGTTGATCGCCAGGGGTTTTTCGCAAAGGACATGTTTTCCGGCAGTAAGAGCACGGATCACCCATTCTTTATGGATGTCGTTCGGAAGCGGGATATAGACCGCATCGACTTTCGGGTCGGAAAGAAGGTTTTCGTAGCCGACATAGCCCACTTCAAAGCCGAATCTTTCCTGATATGACTTTACCTTTTCTTCGGATCGTCCCGCGATGGCATAAAGCTCACAGTTTTCTGCCTTCTTCATTCCCGGGATCGTACAATTCGCTGCGATCGCGGCTGTACCCAGCACGCCCCATCTGACCTTCATAAGATTGCCCTCCGCATTACTTCGTATCTACATACTATTGTATGCGAAGGGCAATTCGTTTCATATTCCTTTCCTTTTCAGTAATTGCATTATTTTGCAATCGTTAAGACGCTGTCCTTTCCGTTCAGCTCGATGCTATTTTCCGAAGAAGGATCTTCCGCGATACTGTTATCGATCCGGCATCCTCTTACCTTATTGAATGTACGGAAAGAATATTCTTCCGGAACGGTCAGTGCGGCCGTTCCCTTCAAAAGATTGATCTGTACAGCTCCCCGGATATTGGAAACCGCGATCTTCAGATCTCCTTTTCCGTCGATCTCGAGATCTTCGAATGTGAGATCCCGGACAGTGAGAGCGGCATTTCCGCATGCGATCTCAAGCTTTTCGCAGGCACACGGGATGCCGATTCTCACTTCCGCGACTCCTTCCACATCCACATCGAACTTATTTCTATCTGTATCGATTTTCGCCGAAGCCGGGAAAAGCACTGTATCATCATTGGTTCCGTATACTGTGATCTCTGTTGCACCTTCAATTTTGATATCGTAATCTTTCATCTTGATTTCCTCGCTTTCTTTAACTTGGCTTCATGATACATCCCGAATTATTAAACATTCATTAAATCGAAAACGGCATGGAAGAATTACCTGATTTGTGCTATCATAATCGACGGAAGCTTAGCTCAGCGGGAGAGCATTCCCTTCACAGGGGAGGGGTCATGGGTTCAAACCCCATAGTTTCCACCAGAAATGAAGATCCTGAAGACCGGTTTGGCTTTCAGGATCTTTTTTCGATACTTTTTTACACGTGATCGCAGCAAAAGAAGCCGAGGACATCAAAAACATGTACTGGGACGAGCTCTTAACGACTACACTCGTTGACCCGGATCCGCGGTTTTGAAGTCTTAATGTGACTTAACTCTTTCTTTACTTTCGATTGACGATGTTTTTACCTTATCC
>JAGCVX010000022.1 GCA_017962145.1 Clostridiales bacterium
ACCTACGGCGTAAAGTCCGGTGCACTTTATCACAAGGCAACGATCCCGTCGAAGAACGCAGTCAAGTTTGCAACAAGACTTTACACATGCTGCCTCGGCCGTGATCCGGAAGAAGATGGTCTGAACTACTGGGCACTGGCTCTTACGAACCTGGATGCTACAGGTTATCAGGCAGCAAGCTTGTTCTTCACACTGCCTGAGTTTGTTGGCTTGAAGACAACAAATGAAGAGTATCTGACAAGACTGTACACAACGTTCATGGGACGTGAGCCGGAAGCAGATGGTTTCGCATACTGGCTGGGACTTCTCAACGGCGGCACAGACAGAAACGATGTCATGAAGGCATTCGCAGGCTGTCCTGAGTTCCAGGAGATCTGCAATCAGTATGGTATCGTAAGAGGCGAGATCTGACGGGTCAAACACAACTGAATAAGTAAAGAAAGAGATTCCTCTTCGGCAGCGAACAGTTGCTTACGCAAACTTGCCGTGTGAGGAATCTCTTTTTGTTGTTTTTTTGTGCGTTATGGTGTAGGCTCTATGGAGTGTGATTCTTGAGAAAAAGAGGCAGAGTGTTTTGACCTGGAGTTTGTCGCTCATTTTCAATAGTGTGCTTCTGGGTGTAGGCCTGGCTATGGATGCATTTTCTGTATCTCTGGCGGATGGTCTGCAGGATCCTTCCATGAAGAAATCCAAGATGACACTCATCGGCGGCACATTTGGCTTATTCCAGGCCGTGATGCCTCTGATCGGCTGGATATGTGTCCACACGATCGTAGAGCATTTCCGTGCGTTTGAGACCTTTATTCCGTGGATCGCGCTGGTGCTCCTTCTTTTCATCGGAGGAAAGATGATCTATGAAGGAATCAAGGACAAGGGCGGCGAGGATAACGAGGTGGCGAAATTAAGTCATGGCGCACTTTTTTTTCAAGCTATCGCGACTTCGATCGATGCGCTTTCTGTTGGTTTTACGATTGCCGAATACAGTGTTTTGCAGGCACTGTTTTCGGTCGTGATTATCGGAATCGTTACCTTTGTGATCAGTCTGATCGGTCTTTTCCTGGGTAAGAAGATCGGTACGAAGCTTTCGGGCAAGGCGCTGATCTTAGGTGGTGTGATCCTGGTGGGAATCGGAATAAAAATCTTTGTTTCGGGCGTTCTGCAATAATCTTTCCGACATCGGACAATAGCACTTTTCGTTATTTCTACATTCAAAGAATTGTGATATGATAATAAAGAATAATCTTCTACGAAAGCGAGATCCGCAATGAAAGAGAGAACCCCATTAGTAACTCATATTTTTACGGCAGACCCGTCTGCGCATGTTTTTAACGGTAAGATCTATGTTTATCCGTCTCACGATATTCCTCACGATGGTGAAGATAATGACGATGGCGATGAGTACAGAATGGAGGACTACCACATTCTTTCTCTGGACAATCTGGATGCGGATTGCGTAGATAACGGCGAAGCTCTCCACATGAAGAATATCCCGTGGGTCAGCAAGCAGATGTGGGCTCCGGATTGTGCTTACAAGAACGGTAAGTACTATCTGTATTTCCCGGCAAGAGATAAGGACGGCATCTTCCGTATCGGTGTTGCTGTGTCCGATAAGCCGGAAGGTCCATTTGAACCGGAAGACAACTATATCGAAGGTTCCTACAGTATTGATCCGGCTGTCCTCGTAGATGACGACGGACGTGCATATATCTATTACGGCGGTCTCTGGGGCGGTCAGCTCGAGATGTGGCAGACAGGCAAGTTCGATGAGAACACACCTCGTCCGGTTGGAAAAGACAAGGCACTCGGACCGATGTTCGCCGAGCTCAACGACGACATGAAGTCCTTTAAGACAGAGCCGAAGCACCTCGAGATCCTCGACGAGAACGGCAACCCGCTCCTGGCTGAAGATGAGGACAGAAGATATTTCGAAGGCCCGTGGATGCATAAGTATAACGGACTTTACTACCTCTCTTATTCCACAGGTACGACACATTATCTCGTATATGGTACATCTGAGAATCCGGATGGTCCGTTCACATACAGAGGACGCATCATGGAGCCGGTAATCGGCTGGACCACACACCACTCTATCGTAGAGTATCAGGGTAAGTGGTATCTGTTCTATCACGACTGTGAGCTCAGTAACGGCATCAACCACCGTCGCTGCGTAAAGTACACCGAGATCAAGTACAACGAGGATGGCACGATCCAGACCATCAAGCCGTACGAGAAATAATCGGTAATAAACCAGAAAATGAAAAGAAGCGTTTCCCGAAAAGGAAACGCTTCTTCTTTTATTTTTTTGGATGATCTTTCTTTTCCGGAGGCATACGCAGAAGTTTGTCCTGGGTCTTTAGGATGATCACAGCGAGTTCTTCGGCGTTCCGGATATTTCTGAGTTTGATCTTTTTGCCGTTATAAGGGTGGATGATCAGGTGAGCGTATTTAAAGACGCGCGTACCGATCGTGGCGCGGACCTCAAGATCCTTGATCTCCTCAAGCGAGATCTCGATCTGGCGGTGAGAGGGCAGAAATCCGTATACCTGACCGTAGATGCGGTATTTGGTGACGAATACCAGCGTGCTGATACGGGCTACCAGCGCCGCGGAAAACCCGATAAAAGAAATGAACCAGAATCCAAAAGACAGAAGACTGATCAGTCGGCCTGTGCGGGTGGTCGTGTCGCTGAAGAGGTAAAGGAACCCGAAGCAGCTGCTGAGGATCAGATACGCCAGTACAGGGACCAGCGACGACCGCAGATAAAACTGGATCGAGTTGTCTTTCTCGTTTCTTTTTTCAACTGGTTCAAATCGCATAAATTTATGTCCGTTTCAGATGCGGCCGCCTTACCCTTGAGGATAAGGCAGCCGTCTGATTAGTTTTTATTCCGATCAGGAAGAAGCACCGATGGTGTTCCAGATCTCTGTGTATTTCTCTTCATATTCCGAAGAGGAGAAGTATACTTCCAGCGTTGCGAATGTTGCTTCATCCGGGTAGTAGCTGAGGTTATTGGCAACTTCCGGATCGAGCATCGCGCGGGCCGCGGTATTCGGTGTAGAGTAGCCGACGAACTCACAGTTTGCCAGAGCGATATCCGGATCGTACATGTAGTTGATGAAGTCGTGTGCACCATCTACGTTCTTTGCGTTTGTAGGAACACACATCATGTCGACGGACCAGTTGGAACCGGCCGGCAGGATATAGCGCATATCGATCTCGTCGCTCTTTCCGAGCTCATCGATACGGTCGAGGATGACCACATGGTCGCCGGACCAGGCAACCGAAGCAGCGAGTTCACCGCTGGCCATCTTGTCCTTGAGGTTATCTACGCCACGGGAAGGAGAGATGCGGCTCTTCTGATCGAGAAGGAGCTGCTTGGCCTCTTCGAGTTCACCGGCGTCGAGAGTGTTGATGCTGTATCCGCAGTAGTTCAGTGCGACACCGATGGACTCACGCATACTGTCGTACATACCGATCTGGTTTCTGTACTGATCATCGAAAAGCACTCCCCACACTTCTTTCGGGTCAGTGGTATCTTCCGGAATATCCACGCGGTTGGCATCGTATACCAGACCGACTGTGCAGTAGAGATACGGTACTGCGTAGTTGAGCATGATGTCGGAGATCTCCTTATCCTGCGAATAAGTAACGGTCTTGAACATCGGATCCATATACTGGGTCACGTTCGGAAGCTTGCTCCAGTCGAGCTCCTGGATACGGTCCTCACGCAGGAGACGGGCAACCATATACTCCGACGGGATGATTACGTCGTAGGAGTTGCTGAGGTTCGGGTACATGGACTCGTTATTTTCAAATGTACGATATACCAGTTTGTACTGCGGGAAAGCCTTCTCGAACTTCGAGATGGTATCTTCGGCGATGTATTCGCCCCAGTTGTACACGACCAGTTCCTTTCGGGAATCGCATGCCGTGGAAAAGACAGTCGTGGCTGTCATCAGCGCTGTTACACCCAGTGCGGAAAAGGTCTTCTTCCAGCTTCTTTTTTTCATTTCTTCGTTCCTCCTCAAAAACAAGTTATATGAAAATAATGTGTTTTCGTGTTTATACATGATTCCGTTTCGAGCCTTTGGAATCCCGGATCTGCTTGATGTTGGCCAAAAGAAGCAGGATAAAGATCGTCAGGAACATGATGGTGGTCAGTGCATTCATCTTCGGATTGACGCCGAACTTCGCCATGGAATAGATCTTCATGGGGAGCGTCTGGACGGTACTGTCGACGTTGAAGTTACTGACCAGATAGTCATCGATCGAAAGGGTAAACGTCAGAAGCAGGGACGACAGGATACCCGGAAGCAGTTCCGGAATGATGACCAGCGTGATGGTCTGGAACTGTGTCGCGCCCAGATCCTGTGCGGCTTCTGCGATATTCTTATCCAGCTGCTTGAGCTTCGGCGAGATGGACAGTACGGCAAATGGCACGCAGAATGCGATATGTGCCAGAAGCAGTGTGAACTCGCCTTTTCTGATTCCCAGGAAAGAGAACAGCAGCATGAACGAGATACCGGTAACGAGTTCCGGCATGACGTTCGGGATATAAGTGATATTCATGGTCAAAGACTGGATCTTCTTGCTGAAATAGCTTAAGCCCAGACAAGCCAGGACAGCGATCAGGGTGGAGACCACCGATGCGATCGCCGCGATCTTCAAGGTCGTCAGAAGCGAGGACAGAAGTTCGCCGCCGTCGGTTCCGGAGAAGAGCGAGGCATAGCTGTTCAGCGAGAATCCGCCCCATACGAAGGACTTCGGGACCTTGTTAAAGGAAAAGACGATCAGCACCGCGATAGGCAGGTAAAGGAAACAGAATACCAGCGCGATATAGATATTCGGGAAGATGCTGCGAAGTGTACGACCGATCGAGCGCTTGTTCATAGTACCATCCCTCCATTTCCACCGAAGTCTTTGTCCTGATTTCTAAGAAGGCCCATGGTGATCAGGACGAATACCAGAAGCAGCAGCGACAGGACGTTGCCGGCCTGCTGGTAAGCAGGGCTCTCGTTTAAGATAAAGGACTGCACCGTGTTACCGATCGTGGTGACACTGCCTTCACTCATGATATCCGGGATCATGTAGAACGTCAGCGCCGGCATGAATACCATCTGGATACCGGAGATGACACCGGGCATCGAAAGCGGGAACAGCACTTTCCAGAATGCCTGGAATCCGTTCGCGCCGAGGTCTCTTGCCGCCTGCTCGACGTTGTCATCGAGTTTTACGAGTACCGAGTAGATCGGCAGCAGCATAAACGGCAGGAAGTCATTGATCAGTACGAGCTTGACGATGATGTCCGCGATGATGTCATTCTTCAGGAAAAGCACCGGATCTGAGATGACGCCGATGGTCATCAGGAAGTTGTTCAGTACGCCGTTCTGGCTGAAGAATGCACGCCAGGCGTAGGTTCTGAGCATGGTGTTGATCCACATCGGCAGTACGAAGAAGAAAAGCAGCATCGAAGAATTCAGGTGCTTGCGCTTCGTTCTCTTGGCCAGGATGAAGGCCAGCGGATAGCCGACTAAAAGACATCCGATCGTTGTCCATACGGCGTAGTCGACGCTTCTTAAGAATACGGAGAAGTATTCCTGAAGGTGCAGTATGCGTCCATAGAAACGGGCGGATACGGTACGGTTAACGGTCAGGATCTTAAATCCGTCCAGTGTGAAATGATAGCTTCCGCCTGCTTTGCTGAAGAACGCGCGGAAGAAGATCAGGCCCAAAGGCAGGATCGTGAAGACCAGCAGCCATCCGAAATACGGGTAGGCCAGGGCCTTAAGATGTGCGCGAAGACCCAGCATCTCACAAAGCGATGCGATAAAGGCGATCATGAGGGCGACAAACAGGATGTTGCCCAGGATATTCTGAGAAAAATACAGGCTCTGCGAATTCATGTTGGCGGCAGAACGTTCGGCATCGGAGATCAGACCCGACTGCGCGATGATGCTGCTTGCCAGAGAAAAGAGCGCCAGAAGTCCGTTTGCTGCGGCAGGCGTCTTCGAGCCAAAGCGCTTTTTGAGCATGGGCGAGAGAAGGCTTACCACCAGGCCCAGGATCGGAAGCACGATCGTCAGGATCAGGAAGATCCGGGAAGAACTGAAGTCGAGCGCGACGTTGTGCGAACGGGTCTTCAGCGTAAATGTATTCTTGGTAAGAAGTGTCAGATAGGAATAGGTTCCATGCTGGGCATACTGCACGGTCAGGATCAGTGAGGGCAGGAAGACCAGTACGGAAGAAAGAAGGAACATCAGACTCGTCACCCAGGTCGAGGCCGGGCGGCGGTCGGATTCCAGAGCAGAACGATCCAGAGGACTCTTGATCGCTTCCGTTCCGACTGACGTATTCTCTTTTTCAGATCTACGTGTCATGACTTACTCCTTCTTACTCTTCTTTACTTTCGTTCTCGTCCGACTTGCCGGAGGACGCGGAGCGCTTCGGTGCGTCGGGAGAAAACTCGGACTTGCGCATGATGTGGATGTCGTCAGGATCGACGGTCATACCGATACGCTGACCTTCTTTTACCGGATCGACATCGTGGATCATCCACTCGTTGCCCAGATCGTCTTCTACGAGGATCTCATAGTGCACGCCCTTAAAGACGATAGATGTGACGGTTCCGTTTACATAATCCGGACCTTCTTCTTTTACATAGATATCTTCCGGACGGATAACGACATCGACCGGATTGTCTTCGCCTTCTTTAAACTCAGGGAAGAGCGGGTCGACACAGGTGAAGGTCTTTCCGAGGATGGTGACCTCGAGAGACTTTTTCATCGTGCCGGGGATGATATTGGATTCGCCGATAAAGTCCGCGACGTAGGCATTTTTCGGTTCGTTATAGATATCGGTAGGTGTACCGATCTGCTGGATGACACCATCCTTCATGACGATGATGGTATCGGACATGGTCAGGGCTTCTTCCTGATCGTGGGTAACATAAACGAACGTGATGCCGAGTTCGCGCTGCATCTCTTTGAGCTCGATCTGCATCTCTTTTCTCATCTTCAGGTCGAGGGCACCCAGCGGCTCGTCGAGCAGCAGGACACGCGGCTGGTTGATGATGGCGCGCGCGATGGCGACACGCTGCATCTGACCACCGGAGATCTGATCGACCCAGCGATCCTCATAACCGGAAAGACCGACGGTCTTCAGCGCTTCTTCAACGCGCTTCTTGATCTCGTCCTTCGGGCGCTTTTTGAGCTTTAAGCCGAATGCGACATTGTCGAATACATTCAGGTGCGGGAAAAGCGCGTAGCGCTGGAATACGGTATTGATGTGGCGCTTGTGGGCGGGAACCGAAAGAAGGTCTTCGCCTTCGAACTCGACTTCACCGGAGTCGGCGGTCTCAAAACCGGCCAGGATACGAAGCGTCGTGGACTTACCGCATCCGGAAGGACCCAGAAGCGTTACGAACTCGTTGTTTCTGATATAGAATGTAATGTCTTTCAGTACGTGGTTGTCGCCGAAATGCTTGTTGATGTGCATGATCTCGATGATATGCGAGCTGCCTGTCTTATCTTCCAGCTTGGACTTGTACTGTTTGGTTTCTTGTTTTCCTTCCAAGATTGCCATACCCTGCACCCCTTAAAAAAGTATTTCCTCAGCCTTAAAAACTCGGTGGAGATGAGATCCACAGGAGCTTGGCTGTTCTTTTGCCGTTGTTGACGATGTAATGGGGTTTATCCGGATGGATCAGGAAACTCTCCCCATGTTTGACGGTGTGTTTTTTGCTTCCGATGACCAGTGTGATGGTTCCCTCGAGCACATATCCGATCTCCTCGCCCTCGTGAGGCGTATCCGGATAGGTCCGCCCGCCGCTTTGCAGCTCGAGCAGGATCGGTTCCATATTGTTCTTCTGTGCGTTGGGGATCAGCCACGTAATGACGGATTTTTCCTCAGACTCGGTCTTCACGGCGAAGTCCTTCTGGGTAAATACGACTTTCTCTTCTTCTTCGGAAGCGAAGAATGTGGAGATGTCCGTGCCCAGTGCCTCGAGGATATCCATAAGTGTGCTGATAGAAGGGGAGGTCATATCTCTTTCGAGAAGAGAAATAAAGCCCTTGCTGAGTTCGCAGCGGTCACCGAGCTCTTCCTGAGTAAGCTGGTTCTGCTGACGTAGAAAACGTATCTTCTCGCCGATCTTCATTTTCAGGGCACCCTCCTTCCCGGAAAATAGAGTTTAAATGCCGAATTTCCAGTGCATTTCGCGTCGCAAAATGCACTGACGCCGCTCGTAAAAATTCAGAAACATTTAACTTTCAGTTTAGCAATACTAAACCATAACGACGTCATTATATATTCATATATAGAGAGTGTCAATGAATTCCTTGCAATTTCGGGCAGAAGGGATTATTCTATTTGTTGCTGTAAATACCTTTTTACAGGCATATTGAAATGAAACACAAGTAAGAGCCCGGATGCAAAGAAGCAAAACCGGGGCGGAAGAGGTCGAGCGAATGAGCGAAGAAGAGAAATTGGGACGCAGCCTTGTTGCGAATGCCAAGCGAGTTGTGATTAAGGTAGGTACATCTTCGATCACCTACCCGAATGGACGCATGAAACTCCGTAACATCGACCATCTTGCACGTGCGATCGCGGATCTGATGAATTCCGGACGCGAAGTCGTACTGGTTACTTCCGGTGCGATCGGTGTAGGTGTAGGATGTCTGGATCTTCAGGAACGACCGAGCGAGATGAGTGACAAGCAGGCCGTCGCTGCAGTCGGACAGTGCGAACTCATGAACGTATACAGCCGCTGTTTCGCCGAATATTCCCGTGTCGTAGCGCAGATCCTTCTGACGAAGGACGGCATCGACGATCCGGTCACACGCAAGAATATTTCCAACACCATGGAATCCCTGATCGGCATGGGCATCCTCCCTGTCGTAAATGAGAACGATACCGTATCCACCGCCGAGATGCCGCACGCCGGTACATTTGGCGATAACGATACACTTTCTGCTCTCGTTGCCAGAGTCGTAAAGGCTGACCTTCTGATCATTCTTTCCGATATCGACGGTCTCTACGATGCTAATCCGAAGGAGAATCCGGATGCACACCGCGTTTCCGTAGTTACAAATGTTGACGACGAGATGCTCAAGAGCGCGGGCGGTGCCGGTTCGGCACTCGGTACCGGCGGCATGCAGACAAAGGTCCTGGCCATGAACATGCTTATGGAGCATGGTATCGCCGGAGTCATCGCCGAAGGATCCGAACCGCAGATCCTTTCTGACATTCTCGAGGGCGCGGATCTCGGAACACTTTTTGTCCCGAAAAAATAAAAACAGATTTGTTAACAAATGGTTGACCGGTCCGCTTCAAATCGCAAGCTGACCGGTCAATTTTTCTATTTTCCCTGATAATTGTGTGCTGAAAACTACTGAAAATAGAGTATTTCACAAGATTGTGGCAAAAATGTGTTCAAATGTGAAGCGGAATTCACTTTGTTTGAAAATGCGTTAACAGATTGATTATTTCTTTCTTTGCGTTCATGGGTATAATGAATTTGGAAGTTGCGGCAAGGCTTCCTGAAGGAAAGCTAAATGATCACCTTATTGAGTTTGTATTGAATCATTAGCTTATAGGGATATAGTTAAGGTTGATTTTCATAATAAGTTTCGAAGCTGTCTTTTCAGACAGCTTTTTTTTGCCCATAAAAATGACCGCCCTTTTCGAGCGGTCGTTTTGTTTTTCAGTTCGAGAATGTGAGACGGAAGGCATAGTCCTCTAACCAAGAAGAAAAAGATACCCGATGCGAGATGGATGAATCTATCCCATATGGGCAGTGCAAATTCGAATATTTATCTCTCACGGATTTCGATTTATCCCATATGGGGAATCCTGTAGGATATATACAACACAGAAGCGATGGACTTCTGTGGAAGAACTATTGGATATCTTAAAGGGAGGTAAAAAAGATGCCAACAACAACAATCATTATTATTGCTGCAATCATCGGTGCTGCTATTTTCGTGTTTATCGCGCTGTTCGCCATGATCAAGACAGCTAACGGTAACGAGGCGCTGGTGGTATCGGGTGTAGGTGCAACCGACAAGAACGGTAATCCTACGATCAAGCGTGCGGGCGGCCGTGTCGTGATCCCTTTCATTCAGAAAGCGAAGTATTTCGATCTGTGTGTCCGCACCGCAAAAGTAACCGGTGACGTCACCAAGACGCAAACCGGTGTGCCGATCCAGATCGACTGGGCAGTCGCATACAGCCCGGACATCTCTTCGCCGGAAAGCCTGCAAAGAGCAGTCTGCAATTTCCTGGACAAGAACGATGAGGATCTTCGTAGAGTTATTCTCGATGTTGTTTCCGGTGGTGTGCGTGCCGTTATCGCAAAGATGACTCCTGAAGAAGTCATGAACGGTAAAGAGCAGCTCGACGATCAGGTCAAGGAGTCGATCGCCAATCAGATGAAAGATCTTGGCTTCAACGCGATCCTGAGCATCCATGAGGTAGAAGACGTATCAAGTGGTACATACTATCAGGATCTTGCAGCGAAAGACCGTGAGATCGTCAGAAGAGACGCAGCGAACATCTCCGCAGAAGCCGAGCAGTCGGTTCGTGAGAAGAGAGCACAGACAGACCTTGCTGCACAGCAGGCCGAGCTCGATGCTCAGGTAGCGATCGCAGAGCGTCAGCGTGACACAGATGTAAAGAAGGCACAGTTCCAGGCCGAGACCGCCCGTGAGCAGGCAAAGTCTTCCATGGCCGGTCAGCTGGAGCAGGAAGCCATCAACCAGCAGCTCGAAGAGAAGAAGGGTGCCGTCGAGGTCATGAAGGCCGAGCAGGCAAACCGTGCCGCTCAGAAGCAGCAAGAGGTTGAGGTAACCAGAGCAGAAACCGCAAAGCGCACAACTGTGATCGAGGCGCAGGCCGAGGCCGAGCGCAAGAAGGCAGAAGCTGCCGGTGAGGCAGAGGCGCACAAAGTGTATGCCGCTGGTGAGGCGGAAGCCAGAAAGCTGGCCGCTGCCGGTGAAGCAGAAGCCGCTGCAGTAAGAAAGACCCGCGAAGCAACCGCAGAAGCGGAAGCCAGAAAGACGGAGGCAGAAGGTGCTGCCACAGCCAGAAAGACGGAAGCAGAAGGCGCAGCTACCGCAAAGAAGACGGAAGCCGCTGCCGATGCAGAAGCAACGAAGGTAAAAGCAGACGCAGAAGCCATCGCCATCAAGGCAAAAGGTGAAGCGGAAGCCGCTGCCACCGCTGCAAAGGGTAAGGCAGAAGCAGAGGCCATCGAAGCCAAAGGTAAGGCGGAAGCGGAAGCCGCACGTGCTCTCTCTGATGCGCAGGCTGCAAACGAGAAGATCAACTTCGAACTGCAGAAGATCGAGATCGAGCAGAACACCAAAGTACAGATCGCGACAAATGTTGCGACAGTTATGGCGGAAGTTGGTAAGAACGCGAAGTTCTATGACTTTGGCGGTGGTGCCAAGAAAGAAGGCGGAGATCTTCTGACCGGTGTTCTCGGTCGTATCCCGCAGCTGTTCGCTCAGGCCAACCTCGAAAATGAGGCGCTCAACGGCGAGGATCTTCCGGATACCGTCAAGAAGCTCGTAGCCGCGATCGCAGATCCGATCAGAGGCACAGATGCAGCAAATGTCTCGGCCGTAACAGCGGATGCGAAAGCAATCGAAAAGGCCGCGGAAGAGATCGAGGATCTCGAAAACTAATCTCGAAATAAGAAGCTGCTTGTGACAGCGTTTTCGAGCAAACAAAAAAAGGAGCGATCGAAAGATCGCTCCTTTTTCTATTGGTAAAACATAAGATCACTTCTTGATCAGTTTGCCGAGCCAGGTGCTGAGCATCAGGTACGCCCATGCTGCTTCAAAAGGCATGTCGTAGAGAGGCTTGATCTTGGCATCGAGGATCGCTTTGGTTCCGGCACTCGGAACGAGCTTACTGTCGATCGGTGCGACGAAGACGGTCTTGTCATAATGCTCGCAGGCCTTCTTCAGATACAGGATCGAGAACGGGTTGTCCTCGGAAAGTGTATTTACCGTACCGTCATAGTGAAGCTTCTGAAGAACGAACTTATAATCCGAACGCGCGATACTGAAGTTTGCGTAGTTGACGCATACCGGCGCGTCGATAGTCAGGATCGAGTCTTCCTTCGGAAGAGTCAGGAGCTTACTTAAAGCACGAAGATTCTTCATGGCATTCGGGCATTCTTCCGGAGCCTGAACATCTTCGGCAGGTACATATTTCTTGCCGGAGATCCTGCCGGCTACGCGGTTCTTGTAGCTTGCGTAGTCGTCTGTCTTTCTGTTGGCGCTCATGATATAACCTGCGTAATGTACGTAGATCTTACCGTCTGCCGCCTGGCCGACTACGTAGATGCCCTTGTCGACTTCCATCGCGAGCGCATAGGCTGCTTTGAGGTTCGTAACAGCATCGGTGCCTTCTTCTGTCGGCGCGATCTTGCAGCCGAAGAATACAAACGGCATCTCGTATCCGGAAAGAAGAAGCTGTGCCAGCTGTGCGGTGTAGGCCATGGTATTGGCACCGTGCGCAATCAGGACACAACCATAATCGCTTTTATCCACTGCTTTCTTGATCGCATCGAAAAGCACTTTGTACATGGGGGGAGTAAAGTTTTCAGAGCAGACATCAACCGGTTCGATGATATCGAAATCCTTTCCGAATTTTCCTGCCGCATCCAGCACTGCATACGGCGCAGTCCCCAGTTCAAGAGCTTTTTTGGAAAGACGAGTGGAAATACTTCCGCCAGTGAATACCATCAGCACTTTTTTCTTATCTGCCATATGTGAATACCTCCTCTGCGAATGGACGAAGCAGGGGAGAAGGTCAACCTAATCCCCATTATCGACCCTTATATACACATTATATCGCATGTAAATATTATTTGTTTGATATAATACACAAGAAAGATAAACGAAATAGTGAGGAAATGTTAACATGCGGTTAATTAGTTGGAATGTAAACGGGATCCGTGCAGTAGCGAAGAAAGGCTTCCTGGAGACGGTTGAAGAGCTTTCACCGGACGTGCTCTGCATCCAGGAAACAAAGGCTTCGGTCGACCAGCTCGATGACAGCCTCCTGAATATTCCGGGCTACAAGAGTTATTTTTCCTCGGCGGAAAGAAAAGGATATTCCGGTACCGCCGTCTATACGAAAAAGGAACCGCTGTCCGTTTCCTATGGCCTGGGGGAAGATGAATTTGACCACGAAGGCCGCACGATCGAACTGGATTTCGGTGACTTCATCCTCTACAACATCTATTTCCCGAACGGCGGACAGGGCCCGGAAAGAGTGGATTTTAAGCTCCGTTTCTACGACTGTTTTCTGGAAAAGGTGAAAAAGCAGATGGCCGAAGGACGCATGGTCCTTGTATGCGGCGACGTCAATACCGCACATAAAGAGATCGACCTTTCGAACCCGAAGGCCAACAGTAAGATCTCCGGATTCCTGCCGGAGGAACGCGTGTATATGGATCATTTCGCGGAGGCAGGTCTGGTGGATACGTTCCGCATGCTCTATCCGGATGTCACCGAGAAGTACTCATGGTGGTCCTATAAGACATTTGCCAGAGACAGAAACGTAGGATGGCGTATCGACTATTTCTTCGTCGACGAAGCGCACAAGGACCGCATCAAGGAATCCGAAATGCTTTCCGATGTCATGGGATCGGATCATTGCCCGATCTATATCGATCTTGCGTGATGTCCGGAGTGACTAAAAAATTAGTGTAATACCCTATTTTGTGTGTTATAATGCCCCTGTTATGTAAATCAGGATATATCCTGCCCGAAAGAAAAAGACAGAAAGCGGGCGGGACAAAATAAAAAGTGAGGAAAAGAACATGAAAAAGACCAAGATATGTGCAGTGATGCTGGCCTTTGTAATGGCGACAGGCGTATTTGCAGCAGGCTGCAAGAAGACAGATGGTTCGAGCGTTGTCGGAAGTTCTGATACGGGAATCAGCATCTCGATCGATCCGAACATGACCGGCGGCGGAGCAGGTACTTCCGAGATCCCGAGCTACGTTGGTATGACCTACGAAGATAACTACGACGCAGCAGCGATCGCTGAGATGGGCAAGCAGGTCACGGTCCACGGCATGAAGTTCAGCAGCCTGGAGTACAATTTCTATTTTGCAAATGAATACACACAGATGCTCTCCATGTCTCTTCGTGGAGGCAGCTATATGGTTCCGATGACAGACGCTGGATTCCTCGATATGAACGCACAGCTGACAGATGAGAAGACTGTACGCGATTATCTGCAGGAAGTCGTTATCTCCGACCTTCAGGGCGAAGCTTTCCTTCTCGAGTATGCCGAGTCGAAGAACCTTACCCTGTCAGAAGATGTTCTGACTGAGATCGAGGCGCAGTTCTCCGAAGCAGAGGAAAGTGCACAGAAGTACGGTATCACACTGGACGATTACCTCAAGTCCTACTATGGACCGGACGCAAATGTAGATGAGATGCGTCAGATCCTGCAGCGCTACGAGCTGATCAATACCGCGATGGCTGACTTTGTAGACACATATGAATTCCAGGAAGGCGAAGATATGCTGCCGGTAGTATTCCACGTTCTCTATCCGACACTGGATCTGGCTACTTATACAGAGCTTTCTGACGAAGAAAAAGAGCAGGCACATCAGAGAGCCGAAACGACTCTGTCTACTTATAAGACATACGATGAGCTGAAGGCAAAAGCGGATGAAGATGTAGCAGCCGGAATTGCAGCGGAAGCTTCCGAGTATACTGTTTCCCTCGGACAGATGGTTGAAGAGTTCGAAGACTGGTGCTTTGCCGAGCATACAGAAGGTGATATGGGCATCGTTGAGACGGTTTACGGTTACCATGTTATGTACTTTGTAGGTATGGCTGAGGCAGATGAAAACCAGAAGAAGCAGATCGCCTACAAGGTTCTGCAGGATAAGCTGGACGAAGCGATCGCTTCCGGAGATTACGATCCGGTATTCGGCTGATTCCGACATTTTAAACAAATCGAAAGAAAAAGAGCGGAGGCAGGACTTGCCATCCGCTCTTTTATTCGCTATACTTGCTTCTGCAAATGCGAATCATTCGCAAAAAGAAAAGGAACGAAACAGGTATATGCTTAGAAGATTCAAAAACACAAAAGAAAAGATCCTGGCCGGAATGCTTGCTGCCGTGATGCTCTTTCCGATGTCACTTGCCGGATGCAAGCAGTCGGAGATGTGGAAAGACGCAAAGGGAAAGGTGAAGGTCATGACGACGATCTTCCCGATGTATGACTTCGTCAGAAAAGTCGGCGGCGACCATGTTGCCGTGGAGATGATGGTACCGGCCGGTACGGAACCGCATGCCTGGGAACCTTCTTCCAAAGATATGAGAAAACTCGAGGAAGCCGACCTGTTCGTATATAACGGATGCGGAATGGAGCTTTGGGCCGATGACGTGCTCAAAGGAGTGGCGAATAAAAAACTGACGACACTTCAGGCGGCGGAAGGCATCGCAGCCGAGGGAAAGCAGATCGTTGCCGATGACCCGCATGTATGGCTGGATCCGATGCTGGCGGCAAAGGAGATGGAGAACATCTGTGATGCGCTTTCGAAAGTCGATCCGGATCACGCCGAGGATTACCGCAGAAACTTCGAAGCTGCATTTTCCAAGTGCGAAGAACTCGACGCGGCATATAAGGAGCGCCTTGCATCCTACGACGGAAAATACATCGTCGTTGCGCATGAGGCGTACGGATATCTTTGTTCTGCATATGGCCTGAATCAGATCGGTATCGAAGGCGTATCGGCCGAGTCCGAGCCGGATGCCGCGAGAATGAGAGAGATCATCGACATGGTCGAAACATACGGGATCTCCTGTATCTTCTTTGAAGAACTCGTCAGTCCGAAAGTCGCGGAAACAATCGCGGAGGAAACGGGCTGCAAGACGATGGCACTGTCTCCGCTCGACGGCATCTCCCAGGAAGAGATCGATGCGGGCAACGACTATTTTTCCGTTATGTATGAGAATCTGGATGCGCTTTGCGATGCATTGGGAGGAGAAAACCTTGGATAAAGTGATCGAGGTGAAGGACCTGTCCTTCGGATATACAAAAGAAAAGATCCTCGAGCACGTCAACTTCGACGTGGAAAGAGGAGACTTTGCCGCCGTCATCGGCGACAACGGAGTCGGAAAGAGCACGATGGTCAAGCTCCTTCTCGGTGTGCTGAAGCCGACGGAGGGAGAAGTGCGGATCGAAGGAAAACCGCTGGTTTCGATCTCGAAAACGAAGGTCGGTTATCTTCCGCAGAACAGCGGCACCCGCGCAGCTTCATTTCCCGCAACATGCGAAGAGATCGTTATGAGCAGCCTCTATAAAGAGATCGGCTTTGCGCGTTTCCCGAAGAAAGCGCATAAGGAAAAAGTACTTTCTGCCCTCGAAGAAGTGGGCATGCAGGATAAGGCCAAGGCCCTGATCGGAGAACTTTCCGGAGGACAGCAGCAGCGCGTGATGCTGGCGCGTGTCCTGGCAGGCGATCCGGCGATCCTGATCCTCGATGAGCCGACGACCGGCGTGGATTCGGAATCCGTCGACCGGCTTTTGCATATCCTTCACCATCTGAATATTGAAAAGCAGGTGACGATCCTGATGGTCACCCACGATATCGATAAGGTCGGTCCGTACGCAAACCGCGTACTGTGCCTTTCGGAAGGCGCGTGCAGCGAAGAAGCGCTTCCGCACGCGAGCATCGTGCATGCCCACAGCCATGCACACAGTCATGGCCGAGACGGCTCCACGCATATTCACTGCGCGAATTGTGAGCACGAGCATAAACACGATCCGTCGACCTGCGCGGAATGCTGTCATTGCGATGAGTATCACGAGCACGGTCATCACCACGAGCATGGTCACGACCACCAACATGACCATCACGATGGCGAAGAAAAGAGGGGGTGAAGAGTATGCCGATGATTTTCCAATACACATATATGCAGCGTGCTCTTCTGGTAGGATGCCTCCTGGCGGTGCTTGTCGCGTGCCTCGGAACAGTTATGGTGCATAAGCGTCTGTCCCTGATCGGAGACGCGCTCTCGCACTCATCCCTGGCCGGTGTCGCGCTGGGACTTCTGGGCGGATTTAACCCCATCGTAGGCGCGATGGCGACGTGCCTCGTCGCTGCATTTGCGATCGAAGGCATCCGCAAGAAACTGGGCAATCACTCGGAACTGGCGGTGGCGATCGTACTGTCGACCGGTATCGGTCTGGCGGGTGTGCTTTCCGGATTCGTAAAAAGCTCTGCCGACTTTAACAGCTTTCTGTTCGGCTCGATCGTAGCCATCAGCAGCTTTGAAATGTATCTGGTATCTATCCTGGCTGTAGTGGTGCTTGTTGCGTTCCTGATGCTCTATAAAGAGCTGTTCTATATTTCTTTCGACGAGCAGGCGGCCGGGATCTCCGGCGTGCCGGTAGGTGCCGTCAACGCGATCTTTACGATCCTTACATCCGTGACGATTTCGATCGCCGCGAGAACGGTCGGTGCCCTGATCATCTCGTCCCTTATGGTCGTTCCGGTAGCGGCGGCGATGAGTATCGCAAGAAGCTATAAAACGACGGTGCTCTGGGCTGTATTTGTAGCGGTCGCATCGACTCTCGGCGGACTGGTGCTTTCGTTCTATCAGGGCTTAAAACCGGGTGGTACGATCGTTCTGATCTCGGTCGGATTCTTCCTTCTTTTCCGAGGCATCCGTCTGATCCGCGAACACGGCGCCCAGGTCGGGCAGAAGGAGGGCTGACGGTATGGAATATCCGAAGAACCTTCGTAAGACAAAGACAAGAACCATCGTGTGGGAGATCTTAAATCACGCGGGCAAGCCGCTTTCGGCAAGACAGATCGCGCAGCTTGCTTCCAAGGAAAATCCGAGCGAGGGAAAAGGAGAGCAGACACCGATCTGGCTTTCGAGCGTATATCGCGCCCTCGATGCATTTGAAAAAGAAAACCTTGTAAATAAGACCGTACTGTCGGACAGCCCGGAGGGCATCTATACCATCAAGGGATCCGGCCATCACCACTATGCGATCTGCATGAACTGCAAAAGCCGCACGGAACTGAAGCATTGTCCGTTTGTGGAAGAGACGGCGCTCGACACCAAAGACGAGGATTTCATGGTCGTGGGACACACGGTGGAAGTCTTCGGATACTGCAAGAAGTGCCGTACGAAGATGGAAAAAGAGAACGTCAGAAACGGAAGTACAGGAAAGGGCTGAAGCCTGCGCCTGTCATAAAGCAGATCGCAACGAGGAACAAAAGGAAGAAGACGATGCCTTTTCCGAGTTCGAAGAAGCGGTACTTTTTAAGACGATCCCAGATCGGAGTATGCGGGAACGCAAACAGGATACCGGCGAGAAGCGCGGCGCGGTAAAGCGGCGTTACGGTAAACAGAAGCGTGTCCCATTCGTTTGCATTCCAGGTAAACATCTGACGGTAATAAAGTAGTGCCGAAGTCAGGTCGGCCGCACGGAAGAGTACCCATCCCATGCTGACGAGAAACAGTGCATAAAGGTGACGGAAGAACCGCGGCATCTTCTCTAAGACCTTGCCCCAGCCGAGGCGCTCGAGGATCAGGAAGACAGCGTAAAAGATACCCCAGAACAGGAAATTCCAGGATGCGCCGTGCCAGAAACCGGTGAGCAGGAAGACGATGAACAGGTTGAGGTACGTGCGTCCCGTGCCCTTTCGAGAACCGCCCAGCGGGATATAGACATAGTCCCTAAACCAGGTGGAAAGAGAGATGTGCCAGCGTCTCCAGAATTCCTTGATGGACTGGGAGATATAAGGGAACGTGAAGTTCTCGGCGAAATCGAATCCGAAGATCTTACCCATGCCGATGGCCATGTCCGAGTAGCCGCTGAAGTCGTAGTAGATCTGAAGCGTGTAAGCGATGAGCGCCGCCCAGGCAAGGAGCATGGACTCGTTCTTTCCATCGAAGACCAGATTGACCAGAGGAGCCAGCTGATCGGCGATGAGGACTTTCTTGCAGAAACCCTTCATGAAACGGACCGCACCTTCGTAGAATTTGTCGGAGGTGTGTTTTCTTTCCCGGATCTGCTTTTCGACATCGATGTAGCGGACGATCGGTCCGGCGATGAGCTGCGGGAAGAGGGAGATATAAAGTGCCAGGTAGAAAGGATTCTTCTGGGCTTTGACGTTTTTTCTGTAGACATCGATCACGTAGGACATGATCTGGAATGTGTAAAAGGAAATACCGATCGGCAGTGCCACGTATTTCGTGGTCAGGTAATGACCGGTGGTCTGCATGAGGATGCCGTTAAAGAAGTTGAGGTATTTGTAGTAAAACAGAAATCCGAGGTCGAGTACCACAGACAGGATCAGCATCAGTTTTCGGACGGAAGAAGAGGAACTCTTTTCCATGCAGGCGGCCAGGATGTAGTTGACGATGATCGACAGGACCATCAGGAGCACCAGGCGCGGCTCTCCCCAGGAATAAAAGAGAAGAGACATCGCAAGGAGCACATAGTTTTTTGCTTTGCCCGGCGCGATGTAGTAAAGGATCACCGTCAGCGGGAAGAATGCGAAGAGAAACAGAGGCGAGGAAAAGACCATCAGGACTGTCCTCCTTCGCAGAGGTATTTGTAGAGCTGGTCGACGAATCCGTTCGAGTAATTCGTGATGACGGATTCGTTGATCTCGATGACGACACAGTCGACTTCACTTAAATACTGCTCGATCGGAACGTTGTCCCACTTGCAGGACAGTTCCTGAAACTGCATGACCATTTCCGAAAAAGACATGTTGCCGTTTTTGAGCTTGTCGTAGAAAGCCTGCATCTTTTCATCCGGGATGCCGTCCTTATAGTTCAGCGGGATGAAGTCGTGGCTGTCGTAGTAGTATTCGCAGTAGTTGATGTAGTGGATGATCTCGTCCGGATTATGCTCCCAGACATCGGACCAGAATCCATGTGAGAAAGAACCGCCCTGCATCAGGATATTCAGCTGGTCATATTCTTCGAGCTCGACGTTTTCGGTGTCATACTGATAGAAGACATCGTCAAACGGCGGCTGCCAGATGTTCATGGAATTGTAGACATCGGTATCGCGGTTATAAGGCTCGCTGCTGCTCTGAAGATCCGTCAGTACCCAGGAACGGTAAGTAAGTCCGGTTTCTTCCTGGATCTTTCGAAGAACGGCTAATGAGACCTGCTGCTCCAAGGGACGTGTCCAGTGGATACCGGATGCGTAAAATGCATCGCACGGGATCCCTTCGATCAGGTCCGGGGTATAGAGGTAATCAAAACCTGCTTCATCGAAAAGCTGACGCAGATAGTCGACAGGACGGATGCCGTTTTCCGGAGACATCGCAACGTATTCGTCCGGGAGTTTGTCGTGGCACTCGTCGGCTTTACTTGCGGAGATATAGAAGACCAGGCCTTTGCCCTGGGCATGAAGCGCGTCTTCGATCGCGACGAGTTTGTTGACATAGTCGCGCATCAGTTCCTGATTCTCAGGAAGCGAAAGGTCGTTTTTCTCCTCGAGCATCAGTTCCGAACTGACATAGCTGTACTCGAAGATATAGTCGTCTTTTCCGAGGATATCGTTCCCCTGATGGAACCACATATAGCGCATGGAATTATAGGACTGGATCAGTACACCGCGCGGTGGGAAGTTCTGGTTGAACCAGTTTGTCGTGTCGCTCTGAAATGTACCGTTTGAAACATTTTTTGCCGTGAGCTTCGGTGCATTTCCCGCATCGAAATAACCTTTCAGTTTGACATCGCACGGCTCGCCGCTGAGGGCTTTTACAAGGAAAAGTGCACCCGGAAGAACGAGCACACACATAAACAATGCGATGAGAATTTTATACCCCGTTTTTCCTTTCACGAAAGACCTCTCTACCCTCATTTGGATGTTCCAACCGTGCACATTATAACATATGTATGATATGATTTTTCATATGGAGAATCTCTGGCATGCAATTTCAATAGGAGATGTGGTTATTCCCGGCAATGTCGCGCTGGCGCCCATGGCGGGAACGAGTACGTGTATCTTCCGGACCATCTCGCATGAGTATGGCTCTGTGTGGGGCGTGACCGAACTGGTCTCAGCCAGAGGCATCCGTTTTAAAGAATCCCTTGATATCAGCATGCGCTATCTTCAGATCGATCCCGAAAACGAAGGACCGGTCGCGATCCAGCTTTTCGGATTTGATCCCGATGACTTCAGCTACGCGATCCCGCATATCCTGGAAGACCCGCGTCTTTCTGATGTCAGCGTGATCGATATCAACATGGGCTGTCCTGTGTTGAAAGTCGTGAAGACCGGATGCGGCGCGGCGCTCATGAAAAACCCTATCGTGGCGGGAAACATCATCCGCGCGTCGGTGGCTGCCGCAAAGCCATATGGAAAACCGATCACGGTGAAGTTTCGTTCCGGCTGGGATGAAGCCCATATAAATGCGCCGGAGTTTGCCAGGATCTGTGTGGAGGCGGGGGCGTCTGCGCTCACGATCCATGCCCGTACCCAGACCCAGCTTTATCGCGGGCAGGCGGACTGGGAAGTGATCCGGAAAACGAAAGAAGCGATCGCTGATACCGGCATCCCGCTTTGGGGAAATGGCGACGTAAAAGACGGCGCTTCGGCGCGGGCCATGATCGAACAGACCGGCGTTGACGGCGTGATGGTCGGCCGTGGCGCGCAGGGAAATCCGTGGGTATTTTCCGACATCCGCGCGACGCTTTCAGGTGAAGAAAGTGAAGCGGTCCGTCCTGACCGAAAGACCAGAGCTTCAGTGATCCGAAGGCATCTTCTCGGGCTCTGCGAGCAGCTCGGAGAAAAGACCGGAGTCAAAGAGATGCGGTCACAGATCGCATTTTATCTCAAGGGGGAACGAGGGACATCGGAGATCAAGAACCGCCTGATGACAGCGGGTACGATTTCAGAAGTCGAAGCACTTCTCACTGAATACGAAAACGGATAATGAATGGAAAAACAAAAGGGCTGTCTCAAACGAGACAGCCCTTTTCTGGCATGTATAAAGTTGCGGTACTTTATTACTTCTTCAGAAGTCCGCCGAGGATACCACGAACGAGAGAAGAACCGATCTGACGACCTGCACCGGTCAGTGCGGAGTTGGCAAGCTTCGTAACCGGGCTGTTCTTCTTAGCACGCTCAGCTGCAGCTTTCGCCTTTTCTTCAGCACGCTCCTGCTCCTTACGGGCTTTTTCTTCTGCACGAGCCTGACGCTCCTGCTCGCGGCGCTCACGATCTTCCTGGCGCTCCTGCTCACGACGCTCTTTTTCTTCGATGCGGCGCTCGCGGTCTTCCTGACGATCTGCTTCACGCTGCTCGCGGATCTCGGCAGCACGGTCTTTTTCAGCCTGCTTTGCTTCAGCGGCAGCAGCCTTTTCTTCAGCAGCAGCGGCTTTTGCCTCCGCGGCTTCCGCGGCTTCTGATTCTTTACCTTCGTACTTCGCCATCAGGATCTCATAAGCGGACTCCGGATCTACCGGCAGTCTGTACTTCTCGTAGAGAGGATTTGCACTCGAAACTTCCTGGATCTTTTCGAATCCGGCCGCGCCGATAAAGCTCTGCGGCGGGAGGATATAGGCACGTTCTACGATTCCCGGAGTACCCTTTTCGTCCAGGAGAGAAACAAGTGCTTCACCAACAGCCAGTTCAGAAAGAACGGTCTCGGTATCGAATTCCGGATTAACGCGGAAGGACTCGGCTGCAGCCTTGAGCTTCTTCTGCTCGGCAGGAGTATATGCACGCAGAGCATGCTGGATGCGGTTCTGCAGCTGTGCCAGGATCGTATCCGGAATGTCGCTCGGGTTCTGGGAGATGAAGTATACGCCGACGCCCTTGGAGCGGATCAGACGAACGATCTGGTCGATCTTCTCAAGCAGGAATGCCGGTGCTTCGTTAAAGAGCAGATGTGCTTCATCAAAGAAGAATACCATCTTCGGCTTGTCGAGATCGCCGACTTCCGGCAGATTCTCATAAAGCTCGCTCATGAGCCACAGAAGGAATGTGGAGTAAAGAAGCGGCTTGCCGAAAAGCTCGGATGCATTCAGAACGTTGATCACGCCGCGTCCGTCGCTTGCGGTCTTAATGAAGTCATTGATATCGAAAGCCGGCTCGGAGAAGAATGCATCTGCACCTTCGTCAGAAAGCAGAGCCAGATTTCTCTGGATGGCACCGATCGTAGCGGAAGAGATATTGCCATATGTGAGCTTATAGTCATTGGCATTGTCACCGATGTATGTAAGAAGGAGACGCAGATCCTTCAGGTCGAGAAGGAGAAGACCCTGATCGTCCGCGATACGGAAGACCATGGACAGTACAGCACGCTGTACGTCGGTCAGTCCCAGCATACGGCCGAGAAGGATCGGACCGAGTTCAGAGATGGTAGTACGCATCGGGATGCCCATCTGTCCGAATACATCGTAGAATGCGGTCGGATATGCTTTATACTCGAAATTCTCGATACCGAATTTCGCGATTCTTTCCTGCATGTTCTCGTTTGACTGACCTGCTGCGCAGATACCGGACATATCGCCCTTTACGTCAGCGAGGAATACCGGAACACCCATATCGGAAAAACTCTCGGCGAGGACCTTGAGCGTAACAGATTTACCTGTACCGGTCGCACCGGCGATCAAACCATGGCGGTTTGCTTTTGAAGGCTCAATAAAGCACTTTTTATCGGTTCCGCCGACCCAAATCTTATTATCGTAAAGCATAATACAACCTCCCTATCTTCAAAATCGAAGTACTGTATCTATTTTCGCAAAGACAGGGGATAATCGCAAGGCAATTTTATGCAAAAAGTGTCCGTCAAATGAAAACGTTTTGTTACATACGGCCTTTATAATGGATGCATAGAAATAAGATAGGGAGGTGCGTCTTTTATGCTCGACTCAGTCATGCTGATCGTATTCGGTGCGATGGGTATCCTGCTGTGCTTTTACGGTTTCCGTATGTTCCGTTTTTCGATGGCGATGGCCGGCTTTTTCATCGGCATGCAGCTGGCGGACTTCCTCGATACGCTTTTCCTTCTTGAAAAGATCCCTGCGGATTATCAGGATATGTGGGTATTCTTTTTCCCGATCGTACTGGGCATCCTTCTGGCGATCCTGTCCTATGCGATCTATCAGAAAGCACTGTTCTTTGTGTCGATGTTCTTTACCTGGTATACGCTCGTAAAGATCGCACTTTTGTATATCATCAAGACCCAGAATAATCTGGCTCTGTCTATCTCTTTGACACCGGATTCTATCGCCAAACTGACCGATGGAAGTGACGGTGCGCAGAACCTGATCTCGGATAAACAGATGAGTACCGTCATGTCCTGGATCCCCGGTAACTCCGACGCGGAAAAACTTCTGGCGATCGTGCTGATCGCACTCGTGATCGGTATCGTAGTCGGCGTTCTGATCTGCATGATCCAGGAACCGGCGATCAAGATCATCACCGCGGTCATCGGCGCCGACATCCTTCGCGATGTTTTCCTCGGCACGATGGGCATGCTCTACGCCTGGGAAAAACTCCCGTCTTTCCTGGTTCCGCTGGTCAAGCAGGGAGTCGAGAACGGATGGGTCTCTTTCTTCATCTGGGCGGCGCTGATCGGTTCCGGTGTTACGGTACAGCTCAAGGCCAAAGATGACTGAAAACTACGGTGCATTTGGCGAAGAATTTTGCAACATTTTCTTCTTCGGATTCGTCTAATAAGTAGAAAGCCATTCGAAAGATCCCGAAAAAGGAGAATGCACTATGAAACAGGAACCCGTAAAACATGTGACCAGACCATCGTATCCGACACTGGATCAGGTGAAAAAATATCCACAGACTTCTACACTTACTAAGGTTGCGGCAGTAACGGCCGTGACCGCGACGATCGCAATGGCAGCGACTGCGTGCGGCGACAGCGTCGAGCACAACTACTCGTTCGGCGAAGCATTTAAAGGACTTCTCCGTGAGGTCCCGAAGGCGACGACCGTCGAACTTGCAGGAGATACGACCACTGAAACAACGGAAGAAGTCCTGATGGGTGAGATGATCATCGAGACGGACGAGACATGCATCAACGGAGATATGGTGGTTTATACAGAGCCGGTCGATACGGGACTCATTCTGGACGGTGAGGCCCGTCCATACGTGGAAGAGGACTGATTCTGCAAAGCGGCAGAAAGGAAAAGAGCATGCAAAGACTGACATTGGTCATGACCCATCAGTGCAATCTGGATTGCCGGTACTGCCTGCAAAAACATGAAAATGTTTCGATGCCGGTCGAAGTGGCCGAGCATGCGATCGAGAATTTCCGGTGCGCCCTGATGGCAGAGGGCGAGGCCGGTTTTCCTATTTCTGCGCAGATCTCTTTTTACGGCGGCGAGCCGCTTCTGGAAAGGAAGAAGATCGAGTATCTGGTTACATATGCCAATGACCGCATCGGCGGTCTTCCTTGTTCTCCGCTTTCTTATGAGATCACGACAAATGGTCTGCTTATGGATCAGGATTTCCTGGATTTTGCGAAGAAGAATCATATCATCCTCGCGCTTTCCCACGACGGACTGGCGCAGGATCCGGTCCGAAAAGACCGCGGAGGGAAAGGTACTTCTGAGATCGTCGATGAAAAACTCGAGATGCTTCTTCGGACGTTCCCGGATACGATCGTCATGATGACGATCCACCCGGATCATGCGGATCTTGTAGCAGAATCCATCGCGTTTTTCCACGAAAAAGGAGTCCGTTCGGTGAGCCTCGTTCCGGCACACGGGGAGAGAGTTTCCTGGACGGACGAGAAGTTTGCTGTATTTTCGAAGCAGATGGAAAAGGTGAAAGTGCATTACGAGCAGTGGAATCAAGGAGACCAGTATTTCCGCGTGATCCCGTTTGATAACAAGATCCGAAACTATATCAGGCAGAAAAGCGCCGACTCGCCGTCGTGTCATTTCGGGTGTCATAAGATCATCGTGGATACGGACGGGAAGTACTATCCGTGCACGCATTTTGTCGGAAGGGACGGCTTTTCCATCGGGTCGCTCGAGGCCGATGTGGACGATGAAAAAGTCGCATCGCTGGAGAGCCTTCGTGTGGAGCCGGAGCTTTGCCGAGAGTGTGAATTGAGAGATCGCTGCCACCATACCTGTGCCTGTGCCAACCATGGTCATACAGGATCATTGGGTTCCGTCTCGGCACTTCAGTGCGAGTATGAAAAACTCATTATCCGTCTTGCCGATGAAGCGGCTGCGAATCTGATCCGGGAAGAGAATCCGCGATTCGTCGAGAGAATGTATCGGAATTGATTCTTGATTTTTAATCCTTAGTTTGCGTTTTTATTAACAAAGAATTCATCATCCGACTTTCTGTGCGGGAGCTTTTTCATGGCAAAAAAACCGATGAGTACGCCGATGGCACATACGACCGTTCCGGTCAGAAGCATCGGACGGATACCGAAGTGATCGAGGATGACGCCGCTTATCAGATTCGAGAAAACGCCGCCGATGGTGATGGCAGAAGTGACGTAGGCCTGGCCTTTGACCTGGTCGAGTTCATCCATGGTCTCACTGACATAGTAAGCGGCCGCCGGGATAAAGATCGCGTATGCGAAAAACTGCATCGACTGGCTCAGGTACATCATGGCCATGTTCGAGGCAAAAACAAGGATCAGGATCTTTATGAAAAATGCCACGCCGGAAAAGGTAAGAAGTGCACGCGAAGAGATCTTCTTCAGTACCAGTGCGATGAGTGCCATGACCGGAAGCTCGAGGATCGCCTGCAGGAAATTGGCGTAGCCGAGTTCTTTTTCTCCGCCGCCGAGGTTACGGATGATCTGGATCATGAAATCGTTGATCATGTTATGGGCGAAATAAAAGCAGATCGTACCGACAAGAAAGACCATGAAGGCAGGGTACATGCGGGCGAATTCCCCGATGTTGTTATGCGCTTTCTGCGTCAGTGCATTTTCCGAAGAATCGGTTTTGGAATCTTCCGCCGAAACTGTACTTTTCGGCATTTTAAACGTGTAGATCAGTACCGCGGATAAGAGCATGGCGGCCATGTTTACGTAGAGCAGGATCGTGACACCCTGCTTTTCCACAAGCCCGCCGATAATGGCGGCGGTGACAGCAAAACTTGCGGATCCGAGACCTCTGGCCAGACCGTAAAAGATGCCGCAGCCGGCTTTCTGGTACTCAAAACAAAGCGCGGTCATGACGGGCTGGTAGACGAACTGGATCATGTAGATCAGGGCAAATACCGGAAAGATCACGAACTTGTTGTTCGGAACGAAAAGAAGGATTCCGGAACCTAAGAGGATCACCATAACGGAAAAGAGGATGAAGCGTCGGTTCGTCAGAAATCCGGGTTTGTCGATGATGCCGGCGACATAGGGTTGAAGGACAGCGGAAAGGATATTGGCAATCGCAAGAAGAACACCGACTTCGGTATTGGAAAAGCCATTGGCCAGAAGATATACCGCGGCACAGGCGTGAATGGTGCAGAAGGCGATGAAGTAGGTCGCATTGAGCAGCGTATAGCGAAGTGTCCAGCCGAAATGCGGGCGCTGTTTTTCCATAGTCATACCTCTTCGTCGAAGGACGGAAAAACAGGGTTTCCGCCAGTGTTTTCTGCGCATATTTTCAATTGCATTATACCACGCTGTCAGAGGGATTTTATATGTGCTCCCAAAATACACAAGAAAACACATCTTCCGCTTCAGAAAATCGTTGTTTTTCCAGTAGTTCTTCCTGCGTCACCGTTATATAGACGTGCTATAATGCGAAACTGTGCGAAAAGATAAATAGAGGGGTCTTTTTTATGAACAACATGCTAATGAGTCTGGCGCTGATGTTCCTGATCGGATTCGGTATCAGCGGGATCTTTAAAAAACTGCATATTCCGTCACTTCTGGGACTGATCATCACGGGTATCGTGCTGGGTCCTTCTGTGCTGAATCTTCTGGATCCGAAGATCCTTTCCATCTCTTCTGAGCTTCGTGAGATCGCTCTGATCGTTATTCTTTTCCGCGCAGGACTGAACCTTGACCTCAGCGACATGAAGAAGATCGGCCGTCCGGCTATCCTTCTTTGCTTTGTACCGGCTACGTTTGAGATCGTCGGTGCGATCGTTTTGGGTCCGGCATGTCTGGGACTTTCCCGCATTGATTCTGCTATCGTTGGTGCCATGCTGGCTGCTGCTTCTCCGGCGATCATCGTTCCGAAGATGCTGTGGCTGATGGAAGAAGGCTATGGCACAGATAAACATATTCCGCAGCTTATCATGGCCGGTGCGTCCGCCGATGATATCTACGCGATCGTACTTTTCACCGCATTTATCGGCATGAGCAAGGGCGAAGGCATCTCCGCATGGACGATCATCTCGATCCCGATTTCCATCGCGACCGGTCTGGGCGTCGGTATCGTCTTCGGTCTGGCGATGGCACAGATCTTCAAGATGATCCATCTTCGTGATACGGTCAAGATCCTGCTGCTGTTCGGTCTTTCTTTCCTCTTTGTGGGATGCGAGGACTTTATCTCTGCCTATGTTCCGTTCTCGGGACTTCTGGCTGTCATGGCTCTGGGCGGCGCGATCCTGAACCGCCGTGCCGTCGTTGCAAAACGTATCTCCGACAAGATCGCGAAGATCTGGGTCGGCGCGGAACTTCTGCTTTTCATCATGCTGGGTTCGGCAGTTGAGATCTCGGCACTGCTTTCCGCAGGTTTAGGTTCCGTACTTCTGATCCTTGGCGCGCTGATGTTCCGTTCCGTCGGTGTAGTGGTCAGCCTCCTTGGTTCGGGTCTGAAATTAAAAGAGATCCTTTACTGCGATGTCGCTTATTTCCCGAAGGCAACAGTACAGGCCGCCGTTGGTGCGATCCCGCTGGCAGAAGGTCTGGCCTGCGGTATGATGGTCCTGACGACTGCGGTTCTTTCCATCCTGATCACGGCTCCTCTGGGTGCGATCCTGATGGATCTGACCGTCAAAAAGTGTCTTACCCGAAGCCGAGAAGAACGGCGCGTGTCGAGCCGGCATAATCCGGGTCTCAATGTACCGTCCGGCGACAGTTGACGGAAAACAGCCGACCGCCTACACTATTGGTGGTAACTGAAGATCAATCGAAATACGTGGAGGTTTCCCATGGAAATAGCGTTAGGTTTTGGTAAAGAGAAGATTCCGGTACAGATCCCGGATAATCAGGTCATGGCAGTTCTTACGCCGAACGAGGCGGAGATCGGACTGACCGGAAGTGAAGAAGTCTATCGTTCCATGCGTGAACCGATCGGTCTTCCGCCGCTTCGTGAAGTGGTAAAGAAGGGCGAGACCGTCGCGATCATCACCTCGGACATCACCCGTCCGATCCCAAGCTACAAAGTGCTTCCTGCCGTGCTCGACGAGCTTTCCGCTGCAGGTATCCCGGATTCCGATATCACGATCGTATTTGCACTCGGCTCCCATGGCGGTCATACCGAAGAGCGTATGCGCTACATGGTCGGAGACGCAGTTTATGATCGTATCCGCTGCATCGATTCCGATGTAAATGACGCGGTACATGTGGGCACGACATCTCGTGGTACACCGGTCGATATCTTCCGCCCGGTCGTAGAAGCAGACCGTCGTATCTGCCTGGGCAATATCGAGTATCACTATTTCGCCGGATATTCCGGAGGCTATAAGGCCATCATGCCGGGCGTATCCACATGGGATGCGATCCAGCACAACCACAGCGCGATGGTTGAGCCGACTGCCTGTGCCGGCCGCCTTGAGGGCAACCCGGTCCGTGAGGATATCGAAGAATCCGGCCGCATCCTCGGTGTCGACTATATCGTCAATGTTGTTCTCGACGCGAAAAAAGAGATCATCCGCAGCTTCGCCGGTGACCCGATCAAGGCGCACCGTGAGGGCTGCAAGTTCCTCGATTCTTTCTACAAAGTAAGCATCCCGGAGAAAGCTGACATCGTCGTGGTTTCTGCCGGCGGTTTTCCGAAAGACATCAATATGTATCAGGCGCAAAAGGCACTGGACAACGCCAAGCACGCAGTCAAGGAAGGCGGTATCATCGTATGGATCGCTTCCTGCAAAGAAGGACTGGGTGAGCATCATTTCGAGCAGTGGCTGACCGGTCACGAAAAGAGCTCGGATATGATCACGCATATCAAGACAGACTTCGTCCTCGGCGGACATAAGGCTGCCGCGATCGCGATGGTTCTTGAGAACGCGCGCATCTTCTTCGTTTCTGATCTGGAGCACGACTTCGTAAAGAGAGTATTCCTCGAGCCTTATTCCGATATCCAGACCGCCATCGATGCGGCTATCGCGGAAAAAGGACCCGATGCCAAGATCGTCGTCATGCCGTATGGCGGATCCACGCTCCCGAAAGTTGCAGAATAAGAGAAGCTCACATATTACAGATAACAAAAAGAACTGCCTCGCAAGCGAGACAGTTCTTTCTTTTTGCTTTGATGCGGATCCTTACAGCAGGAAGCTTAAGCCTGCCAGTACGCCGTAAGAGATCAGGGTAACGACCGTGCCGGCGATCACGACGCCGATGATGGCTGCCAGGATGCCCTTCTTAAAGGGGACTTCGCAGACTGCGGCGATGCCGCTTCCGGTCCAGGCACCGGTACCCGGAAGAGGGATGGCGATGAAACCGACCAGTGTCCAGAATGCGGTATTACCTGCTTTTTCAACTTTCTTAGCGAATTTGTTTTCGCAGAAGTCGACGATCTTCTTGAGCTTGGGGTACTTTCTCATCCAGTCAAAGACTTTCTTAACGAACAGAAGGATGAAAGGTACGGGGAGCAGGTTGCCGATAATGGCGACTGCGATCGTTACGTACCAGGGAAGACCCAGGCTTGCGCCGGCAGGGATGCTGGCACGGAGCTCGACGACCGGGATCATCGATATAAGGAACACATATAGTGCATTTCGAATCATAAAAAAAGATCTCCTTTTTCAGAAGACACGGGTTCACGGGACCGGGTCTTTGTTTGCAAACGGCTATTAGGATACCACGTTTACCGGCTTTCCTTCAAGATAGGCACGAAGATTCGAGGACGCGACGTCGATAAGGCGGGCGCGGGTCGCACAGGGTGCCCAGGCGATGTGCGGGGTCAGATAGGTATTCGGCGCAGAAAGAAGCGGGTTGTTTTCCCGGATCGGCTCAACGCTGACGACGTCGGCGCCCAGAGCCGCAACTTTTCCGCTTCGGAGCGCATCCGCAACCGCGGCTTCGTCCAGAACAGGGCCACGGGATGTATTAATGAGGATGACGCCGTCTTTCATCTTCGCGATCGTCTCGGCATTTACAAGGCCGGTCGTATCTGCGGTGAGTGGACAGTGGAAAGAGATAATATCGGATTCTTTCCAGAGTGTCTCGGCGTCAGTAAATGTGATCTGCGGATCTGCGTTTTTCATCTCCTCGGTAACTTCGGAGCGGCGGCAGGCCAGAACTCGCATGCCCAGTTCAGAGGCGATACGGCTGACACGGGAAGCGATCTTGCCGAAGCCGAAAAGCCCCAAGGTCTTGCCCCAGAGCTCGGTCAGGGTGCCGTCCCAGAAACAGAAATCGCGGTTTTTCGTCCACACGCCCTGATGTACCAGGTCACTATGGTGACCGACCTTGCCTGCGATCTCAAGAAGCAGCGCGATGGTCATCTGTGCGGTGGCAAATGTCGCATATTCGGGAATGTTTGTCACGACGATGCCGTGCTCTTTTGCGTAGTCGATATCCACTACGTTAAAGCCGGTGGACAGACAGCCGATATAGCGGAGGTCCGGGAGTTTTTCGAGAACCTCTTTCGGGAAGCATGTCTTATTGGTAAGACATACGGACACCCCCTGAAGTCTTTCGAGGACTTCGGAGGGGGCGGTATAGTCATAGACTTCTAGTTCTCCCAGTTTTTCAAAAGGAGCCCAGGAGATGTCTCCCGGATTTGTGGTATAGCCATCGAGTATTACGATCTTCAAGCGTTCTTCTCCTTGATGTATTTGTCGATCGAAACCGCGGCGGTCTTTCCGGCACCCATGGCCAGGATAACGGTTGCGGCACCGGTTACGGCGTCACCGCCGGCATATACACCCGGACGGGAAGTAGCCATGTTCTCATCGGCTACGAGACATCCGCGGGAGTTCGCGTCGAGGCCTTCTGTTGTGCTTCGGATCAGCGGGTTCGGAGATGTACCGATGGACATAACGACAGTATCGACTTCGATCTCGTGCTCGGAACCCGGGATCGCAACAGGTCTTCTTCTGCCGCTGGCATCCGGTTCGCCAAGCTCCATGGAAATCACTTCGATGGCACGGACTTCGCCGTTTTCACCACCGAGGATACGGGTCGGATTATTCAGGCACATAAACTCGATACCTTCTTCTTTGGCGTGATGGACTTCTTCGGCACGCGCCGGCATCTCTTCTTCCGAACGACGGTATACGATATATACGTGCTCGGCACCGAGACGCTTGGCTGTACGGGCAGCATCCATCGCAACGTTACCACCGCCGACAACTGCCACAGCCTGACTCTTACGGATCGGTGTGTCGTAGTTATCGAGGTAAGCCTTCATGAGGTTGACGCGGGTGAGATACTCATTTGCGGAATAAACGCCGATGAGGGACTCGCCTTCGATACCCATGAAAGAGGGAAGACCGGCACCGGAACCGATGAATACGGCTTCGTAGCCTTCTTCGAAAAGCTCATCGATGGTGAGTGTCTTACCGATAACGAAGTTCGTTCTGACTTCTACACCGAGTGCTTCGAGATTATCGACTTCCTTCTGCACGATCGCCTTCGGAAGACGGAACTCCGGAATACCGTATACCAGTACGCCGCCTGCCTTGTGAAATGCTTCGAAGATGGTAACTTCATATCCGAGTCTGGCAAGGTCGCCTGCGCAGGTAAGACCGGACGGACCGGAACCGATGACCGCGACGCGGTGACCGTTTTTCTCGATGGCCGGTACGGGCTCCGAAACATGAGCCATATGGTAATCAGCGACGAAACGCTCGAGACGGCCGATGCCGACGCTCTCGCCCTTTGCACCACGAACGCACTTGCTCTCGCACTGTGTTTCCTGTGTACATACACGACCGCAAACAGCCGGCAGGCAGTTTGTCGATGTGATGATCTTATATGCTTCTTCGAAATTGCCTGCTGCGACCTGGGCGATGAAGTCCGGGATGCGGACATTTACCGGGCAGCCGCTGACGCAGGGACGATTCTTACAGTTGAGGCAGCGGGTTGCTTCCTCTTTTGCCATTTCTTCGGTATACCCGAGCGCGACCTCGTCGAAATTACGATTTCGGACATTCGGCTCCTGCTCCGGCATAGGTACTTTAGTTAAGGAAAGATTAGCCATTCTTCTGTGCCTCCTTTGCAGCTTCGCCCGCGGCCAGCATACGGCACTCGTGGCTGGCGCTCTCGCGCTCCTGAGCTTTATAATAGGAATTTCTTCTCATCAGTTCGTCAAAGTCGACTTCGTGTCCGTCAAAGTCCGGACCGTCGACACAGGCAAAACGGATCTTGCCGCCGACTGTGACACGGCATCCGCCGCACATGCCCGTACCATCGATCATGATCGGGTTCAAACTTACGAGGGTCTTGATCCCGTAAGGACGGGTGACCTCTGCGAGGAACTTCATCATGGGGATCGGTCCGATCGCGATCACAAGATCGTACTTGTTTCCGGCATCGATCAGGGACTGGAGTTTATTGGTTACGAAACCTTTTTCACCGTAAGAACCATCGTCTGTGGTGACATAGAGATTGTCACTGACGGCACGCATCTCGTCTTCGAGGATCACGATATCTTTGTTTCTGAAGCCGGCGATCATGTCGACATGGGCACCTGCGTTGTGCAGTGCCTTTGCCGAGGGATATGCGATGGCACATCCTACACCGCCGCCTACTACGCAAACATTCTTATAGCCTTCGATCTCTGTAGCATTGCCCAGAGGTCCGACAAAATCCTGGATCGAATCACCTTCGTTCATCTTCGACAGTGCGATGGTAGAAGTACCGACGGCCTGGAAGATGATCGTTACGGTGCCACGCTCGGGATCGGTATCCGCGATCGTCAACGGGATACGCTCGCCGTACTCGTCGATACGGAAGATGATGAACTGCCCGGCACGGGCTTTGCTGGCAATATAGGGGGCCTCAATATCCATGAGGGTGACAGCTTCGTTGAGCTGTTTTTTGGAAACGATCTTAAACATACTTTCCGCCCTTCCGACAGGCCTCAAAAGCTCCCGTTTCCTCCGTTTCGGATCCGCTCGGACCGATAGACGGGAAGGGGTCTGTCAAATGAAAATCATATTCTTAATTTAATACTACACGAAAATGAAAATCAATAATAATTCTTATAATTAGAAAAAGAATGGCGGAATAGAGTAAAAAATGCTAGACTATTTCTGACTTTACTTTAAAAAGGGGCTTGCCTGTAGATCTTATGCTTCGTGTTTCGGGACTGACTAAAAAATTCGGCAAAAAAATCGCAAACGATAATGTGTCTTTGTCCCTCGATGGCGGAGAGATCGGTGTTCTTCTGGGACCGAACGGTGCCGGCAAGTCAACAGTGATCAAGTGCATCCTCGGACTTTTCCGCTACGAAGGAGAAGTTACGATCGGAGGTTTTCCCGGACGTTCGGAAAAGGCAAAACGTATCCTGGGCTACGTTCCGGAGTTCCCGTCTCTTTATGAGATGCTGACAGTTACGGAACAGTTTGAATTCATCATCCGTGCCTATAAACTGGATCGGATAAAGACCCACAAATACGCAGACGAACTGATGAAGCGTTTCCGTCTTTCGGAGATGAAAGATACGCTCTGTAAAGACCTGTCAAAAGGTATGCAGCAGAAGGTATCGATCATCTGCGCGCTTCTTCCGAGACCGAAGCTTCTGCTCCTTGATGAGCCGATGCTGGGCTTGGATCCATATGCGATCAAAGAGCTTCGCCTGATGGTCACCGAACTTGCTGAGTCCGGGGTCGCGGTTTTGATCTCGACACACATGATCTCCACGGTGGAAGGGATCTGGGGAAAAGCATATATCATGAGCAAGGGTCACGTTATCTCCTGCCATAAGAAAGAAGAGATGGTCGGCATCTGGGCCGAATCTCTGGAAAGAATCTTCTTTGCGGAAACAGAGTCTTACGATCTGGATGATACCTGGGTACAGGAGATGGCGGAAGCTGCCTCGGCACAAAGAGCCGCTGCTGCAAATGCTCCGAAGTCGTCAAAGAACGATGCAAAATCCCAAAACGCAAAGAAAGGCGCAGGCAATGCTGCTTCCAAGCAGCAGAACTGGGAAGATCCGGATCTGGCTCCTGTTGCCAAACCTTCGAATACAAGTAAGAAGTCTTCCGTTTCCGCGCCGAAGACATCCAAGAAAAAGAATAAGAAGAAAAAGTGATTCAACTATAGGGGTGGACAAAAAGAAACATGAGAGCCTGTCTTTATGTGGCATCCAAACAATTAAAGAATAAACTCCGCCTGCAGGTGAAACGTCCCCAGTTCTGGATCATCACGCTGATCGTGATCGCCTATTTTGTCCTGTATTTCTATCAGGAGATCAACCATATCGGAGAAAGCGGTGTGATCGATAACGCGCTTACGATCTTCCAGGGCGGCGCGACGCTCGTCTTCCTCTGCTTTGCATTTTTCGGAATGAGTGTAGGATTAAAACGCGGAAACTCTTTCTTCCGTCCTGCGGATATCAACAATCTGTTCGTGTCTCCCGTCCGTCCTGCACAGATTTTGCTGTACGGCGTCATGAAACAGTTTTCGACAAGCATCCTTGCGACATTTATTCTCCTGATGCAGCTGACGAATCTTCGTTTTTATTTCGGGCTCGGTCTTCGCGAGATGTTGATCCTGATGGCGGCCTGGCTGCTTCTGTCCTTCTCGGTGGCATTGATCTCGATCACGATCTATTCCATTACCGCAAACCACCTTTTGATGCGAAGAGCATCGATCGTCAGCATATATACTTTTGGTATCGGACTTCTTGCGGTGGCCGTCTATACGCTCTGGCGAAGCGGCGCATCCTTTTCCAATATATGGACCTATCTGAATTATCCCGAGCTGCATCAGATTCCTCTTGGCGGATGGACAGCCGGTTTTCTGGTAAATGCACTTCACGGAAGATACAAGATCGCCGCCATGTATGCCGCGCTGACTCTGCTGCTGCCGCTCGTCGGCGTTGTGATCGTGAGCCGAAACGGATCGGATTACTATGAAGATGTAATCGATTCTTCCGGAAATCTCTACGGAGAGTCCACGGAAGAGAGTGAGCAGTGGAGAACGCGTGCCGTAAAGAGTTCACATTCCACGCAGCAGTATTCCCGACTCCTCGGATTTAGAACGGGTGAAGCGGTTTTCCTGCAAAGACAGCTTACGGAACAGCAAAGATCCCTGGCCGTGCTTTTTGACAGGGGGTCCCTGGGTATGCTTGCGCTGTCTGTTCTTTTAGGTGCGGTGCTGCATTCCCTGATGCGAAAAGGCATGTACCCGTTCATCATGGAGATCATCGCCGTGGCCGTTTTGTGTTATGGTCTGTTCTTTACGATGCCGATGGGACGTTTTGTGGAAGAGCTTCGGAAGCACTTCATCTATCTGCTTCCCGGTACTCCTCTGAAAAAACTCTTCTACGCTTCCTGTGCGCCGGTACTGAAGGCATTTGTAGAAAGCATGCTCTGTTTTGCTGTGGTCTCCTTTCTGGCACAACTCGATCCGATCTTTATATTCTGCGGCGCACTCTACTATGCATCGGCATCGCTTTTGTTCTCGGCGGCATACCTTGCTTCGGTACGTGTCATCGGTCTGACCAGTTCCAAGAATACACATATGTCGCTGGCATTTGTGATCATATCGGCTGTGTTTATTTTCGAGCTTTCGCTTGGCGCGACGATCGGAAAGAGACTTTATGCGATGTCACCGGATCTCTTCCTTTTTGACTTCGTGATCCTGGCTGTCTTTAACTTCCTGGCATCGCTTGTCTTCTTTAACGGAGCAAAATCGATCCTGGAGTATCGTGACTAATCTGTCAGATTATTCTTTTTTGAAGTGACATCACTGTAATTTATTCAATCCTCCGCAAGACTATAATGTGGCTATCATCCACAAACGGAGGTTTATATGAAAAAAATAATCAAGAACACGTTAACTGCTTTGCTCGTGACATCGATGCTGCTTTCCATGGCAGCCTGTAAGAAAAATGGTGTACTTGGTGGTATCGGCGGAGGCGGCTCTGTAGCAACCGCTAAAGAAGAGCAGGTTAAAGAAGACGCGATATACTATAACGCGGATGAACATGAGATCCAGCTGAAGCTGGACAGTTCAAAAGCAATCGATTGGAGCAACTTGGGCAACCCGAAAATCGTCGGAGACAAGATCTTTTCCACATACTCGATCAGTTACAAAATGCCGACAGAAGTCATGGAAAAGCTTTACAATCTGAACTATGACGATCCGGAAGCACAAAAGGAAGCAGAGAAGATCTATAGCGAGTACTATCACAATGGCCTGGGCGTTTTCGATCTGAACGGAAACATGCTTTTCGATGTAGATCTTCCGGCCGGCGCGGAAGTCACTTCCTTTGCTTTAAACAGTAAAAACGAGATCTACGCACTTGCCGCTGTGTTAAATGACGAGATTTGCTCGACGGATATGGCACTTTATAAGATCGATTCGGACGGCAATGCTACAAAGGCGTACGATCTGGAAAACGGAGAAGACATTTATATGGGATATAATATGTTCTTCGACGAAAACGATAATCTCTTCACATACGACTATGGCTGCGTTTCCATGTTTGACACGAATGGCAAATCTGTATTTTCTAAATCAGTAGAAGGTCTTACGAGTGTTTTCTTTTATGATGGAAAGCTTTACGGAATTTTCTTCGACATCAAGGATTTCGAGTACGTAGGCTCATACGCTCAGGAGATCAACTTGACTGATGGTGAACAGGTCGGAGATAAGAAGCAGATGGATCTGGACCAGATGTTCGGATTTACATCAAGTAGAAACGGCTTTTATTCAACCAATGGCGAAGGTCTTCTGAAGATCGATCCGATCAACGGAACAAAAGAACCTGTCATGAGCTGGAACGATGCGGACTTTAACTATACCGGAATTCTGACGGACAGCATCGAGGTCGTTTCCGATGATGATATCTATCTTTTCAGAAGTGATTACGAGGAAATCGATGGCGATTATTTCAGCCACACGATCCTGGTGCATCTGACAAAGGCGGCGTCCAATCCGCATTCCGGTCAGAAGATCATCACGATCGGCTCTTACAATCAGCTTAACTCTGAACTGGTTGACTATATCGTAGCGTACAACAAGGATACGACACATAAGGCGAAGATCAATGTTTCGGATCTGTCTGCTTCTATGGATGTAAGTTTGAATGATTATGACAAGCAGATGGCCGAGCTTTCCGACAAGATCTATCTGGACATGCTCGCAGGAACCGGTCCGGACATCCTTATCGACTTTTCCGAATTCAGCCAGTTCAACTCAGACGAGATCCTCGTTGACCTCAATAAGTATATCGATGGTGACAACGGTCTGAACCGTGCAGAGTATTTCGACAATATCTTCCGTGCATTTGAGACAAACGGAAAACTGTACCAGATCCCGATCTGCTGTGATATCAACGGTCTGATCGCAAACAAGGAACTGGTTGGCGACCGCACAGGATGGACATACGATGAGTTCATGCAGATCGCTCAGTCACTCCCCGGTACAGTACAGATGTTCGATAATATGTCTTACGAAGAGGTTTTGAGTGCGATCCTTTCCAATAACATGACTGCTTTTGTAGATTATGAGAAGAAGAGCGTTGATTTCGAGTCGGAAGACTTTAGAAAGATCCTGGAGATCGCAAAGACATACGGAGTCCAGAAAATGGATGAAAAGGATAGCCCGATGCCGATTGCGGACGGTGGTTATGAAGGTGATGCGATTACAGATGGTATAGTCGCAGCACAGAAGTGCTACATCTATACTCTGGGTCAGTATGCAGATCAGATTGCAAGAAACAAGGGCAATGTCGAGTTTGTCGGCTACCCGTCCGCTTCAGCGACCGGTATGAGTGCAGCCCCGATGATGACCATGGCAATCGCGGCAACATCTCCGTCTCAGGATGAAGCCTGGGAGTTCATCAGCTATATGTTTGAGCACGATTCCCAGGAGTCCTTCTCCAAGGAATTCCTCTCGATCCCGATCTCCCGTCAGGCTTTCGACAACATCTGCGAGGCCGAAGTAAAGAGCTATGAACAGCGCATGGCAGAGCTCCAGACGATGAGCGATGACATGAAAGACAAGTGGACAGAGACCGTGATCACAAGAGATATGATCGCAGGATACCGTTCTCTCGTTGAATCGGTCAACTCGATGTCTTCTACCGACCAGGCTGTACTGAACATCATCAACGAAGAAGCCGCGGCCTACTTCGCAGGTCAGAGAACTGTCGAGGATGTTTGCAGAAATATCCAGAACAGAGCGAACACGATCGTACAGGAACGTGGATAATTTAGACCCCTAAAGCCAAAAAACAGCCATAAAAGAACGGGGCATCTCCTAAGGGAGGTGCCCTTTCTTTCTGCGCGAAATGCACTTTTGTCCGGCCGGATTGTTACATCCGAATTTCAGGTTGATGTCGATTTAAAAAGAAATATATAAATGACGTCAATATGACATTCTAGTAATTTTCCAAGATACAACAACCTATAAAATGAAAGTGAAAAAATATAAGTGTGGAGGTTATGATTATGAAGACGCGTTTGGTCCGACGCATCGCCGCAGGTGTGGTAGCAACGGCTTTTGTTCTACCGATGACGGCATGTTCTAAGAAGAAAGGAAAGAAGATACAGAAAGTCCAAAAAGACGATCCGTATTTCAATGCTGAAAAGGTCGAAGTAGATCTGAATCTGGATCCCGACAAAGAAGTAGAATACAGCTATATCAGCAGCACCCAGATGATCGGTGAAAATGTTCTGGCGGCATACAGTATAAGTTACAAGATGCCGGAGGAACTTGAGCAAAGACTCTATAGCATGGATCCGATGAATGAAGAAGAAATGCAGGAGTTGATGGACCTGTACTCGCAGTACTATGTAAGTGGTCTGTCGGTCCTTGGTCTTGACGGTAAGGTCAAAGCCGTCGTACAGACAGATATGAATTCCCAGATCACCAGTTTCTTTGAGGGCAAAGACGGCAAGGTTTTTGCACTTAATGATTCCTATGATGTAGACGCGATGGAAGAAGTATATTCGATCGTCGAAGTCAACCTGGATGATGGTACGCTGGGCGAAGCGATCCCGCTGAAGACTGAGATGACAGACCTCTGGGGCGCCCAGGCCATGCAGGACGATGATGGAAACTTCATTTTTGTTTCCTACAATGGAATTACTGTTACCGATCCGAATGGAAAAGAGATCATGAGCAAAGAAATCGAAGATTTTTACGGTCAGATCTATAAGATCGATGGCAAATGGTACAGCGCGGTTGTCGAGCACAACGATGATTATACCGAGTATAAGGTATTCCTCCAGGAAATCGATCTGAAGACCGGAGAATTCAAGGGTCAGAAGACAAAAATCGATACAAACCTTTTGTGGGGAACGCTCACCCAGACTGAAGATGGCTGCTATATGTCGGATGGTAATGGTGTCCAGAAAGTGGATCTGCTTAAGAACGAAAAAGAAGAGATCCTTAACTGGAACAGCACAGACGTAGCGAGAACCAGCGGCATTACTGTTCATGTTCTTTCCGAGGATAAGATCGTCTTCCTCCAGACCGAATATGAAGACGATCCGGTTACAGGAGACTGGAGCGAAACTTCTTATATCGTGACTCTGACAAGAGCAGACGAGAATCCGCATGCCGGAAAGACGATCATCGAGATCGGCGCAAACGGTATTCCGTCGGATGCATTTCTTGAGTATGTTGTAAACTACAACACTGAAGAAGATAACAAAGCAAGAATTCATATTCGTGATTTCTCCACAGAACTGGATACTACAGATTATGAAAAGTCCCAGGCGGAGCTTTCTGATCAGATCTATCTGGATATGCTCGCAGGAACAGGTCCGGACGTACTTGTAAACTTCTCTTCCTTCAGCCAGTTTAATTCCGAGGAAGTACTCGTCGATCTGAATAAGTACATCGACGGCAAGAACGGACTCAATCGTGATGATTATTTCGATAACGTATTCCGCGCTTTTGAAACAAAGGGCAAGCTTTACAATATTCCGGTATGCGTTGATATCAACGGTCTGATCGGAAACAAGGAAATTATCGGAGACCGCACAGGCTGGACTTATTCTGAGTTCGTGGAAGTCATGGACAATCTCCCGGAAGACGTGACACCTTACGATCAGATCCAGTATCTGGATCTTCTTGAGCTCCTCCTTTCCTGCTCGACCAATTACTACATCGACTACGAAAAGAAGCAGGTTAATTTCGAAAGTGATGAATTCAAGATGCTTCTGGACATCGCCAAGAAGTACGGTGTTGAAAAAGTCGACACGGAAATGTATGACGATGATTACTACTACGACGGCCCGGGCATGATGGATGAAGGCACAAAGCTTGATGATGGACTCGTTGCTCTGGAGCAGAGCTATGTATACAGACTGGATATGTATGCTCGCGATGTTGAGAGATGTGACGGTAACCTGATCTATGTCGGTGCACCTTCTCCGGATGGCGCAGGCATGTGTGCTTCCCCGATGCTGACTCTGGCTATTTCTGCCATGAGCCCCTGCAAGGATGAGGCATGGGATTTCATCAGCTTCATGTTCACAGAAGATGAGCAGTATGAGTATTCCAATTCTTTCTACTCGATCCCTCTGAACTGTGCAGCTTTCGATCGCATCAACGAGGATAGCATCGCACAGAACAAGCGTGAGCTCGAGCTGAGAGAAAAGTATGGTGACGACGAATACTACTATGGCTATAATTTGGTCGAACTGACTCCTGAGCATGCTGAGGGATTCCGTAAACTGGTTGAAAGCGTAAGTACGATCTCCTCTACGGACCCGGCAGTATTCCTGATCGTCAAGGAAGAAGCTCCGGCTTACTTCAGCGGTCAGAGAACAGTTGAGGATGTTTGCAAGAACATCCAGAACAGAACGACTACGATCGTAAACGAAAGAGGCTGATTGCCAGACTAAAAGCCCCCAAGATAGAAAAGCGGCAGGATCATCCTGCCGCTTTTTTCTTTACAATAAACACGGATTTGTGGAAAATAGGTAGAAAGTGACCAAGAAGTAATTTATTCGTCGAGAAAAGCTATATAATCTGATAATAGGAGACGAATAGGGTGGAGGCTGAAATATGAAAAAGCTGGCGGCCAGACTGGGGAGTTTGATGATATGCATCTCTATGCTTATCCCTATGTCCGGATGCAAGAAAAAAGTACCGGTACGAGATCTGATCAAGGAAGATGACCCGTTCTTTTCTGCTACGACTTCGAAGCTGACGATTCCTATTGATGACAGCAAGATCCTTAATTCTGCGGATGTATCCTCGATGGAACTGGTGGACGATTACGCTGTCGTCAATTTCAATATATTTTACAACATGCCGGAAGAGGCGATGGACGAGCTTATGAACCTGGACTACTCTACAGATGAAGGCTTCATTCGTTCGAACGAAATCTATGCGGAATACTATGTGAGCGGTTTTTGTATCTATAATTTGGACGGATCAGTCAGAAAAGCAGTCCGGGCAGACGGTTCGTGGAGCGTGATGGCAACGATCTGCGAAGGAAAAGACGGTACTTTCTGGATGCTTTGCGAATACATAGAAGCTCAGGAGTGCATGGTGAGTTATGCTTTCTGTAATTATGACCGTGATGGAAACCTGATTTCAAAAATGCCGGTCGATGACGTGTTTTACGATGTGTATCCGAACCAGATCATCCTTCTTGATGATGACAGTTTCCTTGTCATAGGTTATGGCGGATATGTTCGCTTCTCCGCAGATGGAAAATGTCTTTATACCATACTTCGCGATGATGTGATCGGCTCCGGCATATATAATGCCGGAAAGTGTTATATTCAAACTGAAGAGTACGAGCCGAAATCAGGAACCTACAGCTTAGCGTATCGTGAGCTCGATCTGGAAACCGGAACGGTTTCGGACAACGTGCGGAATCCGCTTATGGCGGCGAGGATGTCGTCGATCATGTCGGACGGAACAAACTTCTATTACATTAATTCTTCCTGCCTCGAAAGAGTTGACATTACGACGAATAAAACGGAAAAGATCCTCGAATGGAACGACACGGACATCAACTTCGCTTCCATTTACAGCGGCGATATCCGCGTGCTTTCTGATGATGAAATCGTAATCGGAAAGATCGTTTCGAAGTTTGATCCGATCTCCGCATCTGTGACATCCGATGTGGAAGTGACCTCTCTTAAGCGGGCAGAGAAGAATCCGCATGCCGGAAAATCAAAGATCCAGATCGGTTCGATGGGATTTCCGTCCGACGGTTTCTGTGAATATATAGTCTGCTATAACACGGATCCGACCAAAGAATCCAGAATCTGCCTTTATGATTATCTTTCCGACCTCGACTATGACAATTATGAAAAAACGATCGCAGATATATCGGATGAGATCTATCAAAATCTGCGAAACGGTACGGGTCCGGATATCCTGGCCGACTTTTCTCAGTTCTTCCAGTTTAATAATGAAGAACTTCTGGTGGATCTCAACAAGTATATCGACGGCAAGGGCGGTCTTGACCGCAGTGCCTATTTTGACAACGTACTGCGTGCTTTTGAAAGCAACGGAAAACTGTACAGTATTCCGGTCTGCTTTGATGTCAGCGGTCTTCTCGGGAACAAAAATCTGGTCGGTGAAAGAACGGGATGGACATTCTCGGAGTTTAACCAGATCGTATCTGAACTTCCGGAAGGCATGGAAGTCATCCACACGATGTACTGGGAAGATCTTCTGGATTCGCTCCTGTCCGGATCGATGAATCATTTCGTGGATTACAAGAGACAGAAGACATATTTCGAAGGCGACGAGTTCAAGCAGATCCTGGAGATCACCAAGCGATACGGAACAACCGAAAGAGATATGGGGGATCCGTACTGGGTCGATCCGTCGACATTACTTAAGAACGGAAAGACTGCACTGATCTCCGCCTATTTGTACAATGTGGCACAGTATGCGGACAACGCTGCCGTCTGTAAGGACGACGCGATCTATCTGGGGGTTCCGTCTACGGATGGTACCGGTATGATCGCCAACCCGATGCTGACGCTTTCCATCTCGGCATTTTCTACTCACAAAGAAGAGGCATGGGAGTTTATTAAATCCATGTTCAGTCCGGATCAGCAGTATGAGTATTCGAATTCTTTTTCCTCGATCCCGCTTTCGCGCGAGGCTTTTGAGCGGATCAGCGATGAAAGTTTGCAAAATCGAAATCATTTAATTGAGTTGTACGGAGAAGAATATGTTATGAATACTTCGATGACTCTCATCACACAGGAAGACATAGACGGTTTCTGCAGACTTGTCGAGAGCGTAAGCACGATACCGAGCGCCGATGCCTCGATCATGATTATTGTAATGGAGGAAGTTCGCGCATACATCGAAGATGAAAAAACGATCGATGAAGTCTGCGAGAGCATACAGAAAAAAACGACTGCTATCGTGCATGAACGGTGATCGTCTCCCCTGGTCCGCCGTTTATGCGTATAGTGACTGCCCCGAAATCCGGTTTTCGGGGCAGTTTGTCGTTAAGTGACAATTCTGTCACTTTAAGGTCACTTGATAGTCATTCCTGAATGTGAAAATGAAGATGTCAGAAGGACAGGGAAGCATCCTCCAACCCATTCCCTACCTCTGATAAATAGAGATGAACCTTTACTATCTTCTATTTACTTTCATACCCCGGGAGCGAGGAACACCCCCCTCGCTCCCACCCCTCCTCATTTTTCAGAGGCGAATTACAGAAAATATACATTGTGCTAAAATACAAGTGGTATGTTAGGCAATGGAAATATAGAAGGAACGCACGATTCATGGCAGCACACGAGTATAATCCGGAAGAGGTCCGTAAGAGACGAATCAAAGGAAGAAGAAAGAGAAACTTCCGTGAATGGTGCATATTTACCGGTTACCTGACTCCGAGCTTGCTCGGTGTTTTGCTGTTTTTTTTCGGACCGATGCTGATCGTTCTGGTCCAGTCTTTTCAAAGAAGCGCAACCAATTCTGAATTTGTCGGCGTGGACAACTATGTTCACGTCTGGAACAACCAGGCTTTCCAGTCTGCCGCAAAGAACACCCTGATCTTCGCCGGACTTGCCGTGCCGCTGGCTGTTCTTCTTTCGCTGCTTCTCGCATTGCTTCTCAGTTCGAAGATCCCCGGGAAGAGCGTTTTCCGCAGTATCATGCTCAATCCGATGATGGTACCGGTTGCGTCCATCGTTTTGATCTGGCAGGTCATGTTCAGTTATAACGGTGCGCTGAATACCTATATGGGATGGTTCGGTATCGATAAGATCGACTGGATGAAATCCAACTGGTCCCGACTGGTTATCCTGATCCTCTTCCTGTGGAAGAACCTGGGATACAACATGGTCTTGTTTATTTCCGCGATCTCGGCGGTTCCTGCTGAGCAGCTCGAGTCCGCCAAGATGGACGGAGCAAATGCCGTCCGCCGTTTCTTCAGCATCAAGCTGCCGTACCTTTGGCCGACGATCTTCTTTGTCGGTATCATGTCCCTGATCAACTCTTTTAAGATCTTCCGTGAAGTATATCTTCTGACAGGTGACTATCCGGTAAATGCACTGTACATGCTGCAGCACTTCATGAACAACATGTTCTCACATCTGGATAATGCCAAGCTGACCGCAGCGGCCATTATCATGTGTATTGCCATGATCATTATCGTTGGTGCTCTGTTTATCGCAGAGAACCGACTGGGAAGAGATACGGAGGAGTAACAGATGAAGAAAAACGCGATTACTCCTTTACAGCCCCTGCAGCCTGCAGATGTCCGTCCGGCTCCGCTCAAGGTCGGTGACGATAGTCACAACCACGGTTCGGTTCGTGACATCCAGGAAGTAGAGATCGTTCGTCTTTCTCCGGAAGAACTCGAACGCCGTCATGAAAAGGCGAGAGTCGATGCCCGCCGCCGTGCGAAGGTCCGCAATATCATAAGTCATTTCTGGACAACGGTCGGAGTGGCACTGGCGGTCTTCATCGCGATCTTTGCGCTGATGCCGATCGTACTGACGATCCTCGACTCGTTCATGTCTACCGATGAGATCAAGACAAACTACAGTGCCGTTTATAACAGCCTTTCTTCAGCGGCTGCGGAAACGAAGACATATCTTTCTTCCACACCGAAACTGAAGATGATCCCGGATTTCGTATCCTTCAGCCAGTACAAGACGCTCCTGTTTTTGAGCCCGACGTATCTTCTGAAGTTCTGGAACTCCGTAGCACTGGTCGTCCCGATCGTGCTTGGCCAGATCACAGTCGGCTGTCTGGCATCCTACAGCTTCTCGCGTTATCGTAAAAAGAGAAGAGAAGTTCTTTTCTTCTCCTACGTTATCCTGATGCTGATGCCTTTCCAGGTTACGCTGGTACCGAACTATCTTATCGCGAACAAACTGGGAATCTATAACACATGGTGGGCGATCATTCTCCCGGGCATATTCTCTACGTTCAGCGTATTCCTGCTGAGTAAGTATATGCGACAGATTCCTTCATCTTATATCGAAGCCGCAAAGCTGGACGGCGCCAATGAGTGGCAGATCTTTACCAGGATCAGTCTCCCGATGTGTAAGAGCGCAGTCTATGCGATGGCGATCCTGCTCTTTATCGATTACTGGAACATGGTCGAGCAGCCGCTTATCCTGCTGGAAGATGCGAGTAAGCAGCCACTGTCCGTATTCCTGTCCCAGATCAATGCATCTGAAGTCGGCGTTGCATTTGCAGCATCATTTATCTTCATGGTGCCGCCGCTGCTGATCTTCCTTTACGGAGAACAGTACTTAGTAGAAGGTATTTCCCGTTCGGGAATCAAGTAAATCACAGGTTGGTTTAGTAGGAGGTTTTGACTATGTCAGACGAGAAGAAAAAGAAAAAGAATGGAAAATGGATCATCAAACTGCTGGTCTCTTTCCTCATCGTGATGGGGATCCTGACATTCTTCTCTAATACGATTATGAACATGACCTTGACCCAGGTCAGCACCCAGCAGATCTACGGATCGACGCTGAGTTCGATCACTCGCGCCTCGGGTACGGTTCATGCGACGGTCGAGAAAGAAGTCAAAGCACCCGGTTCGATCACGGTAGATAAGATCCAGTCCTACATGTACCAGGACGTTGATGCCGGTGACCTTCTTGCTACACTTGAAATCCCTGAGAAGCAGGAAGATCTTGAGACAGCCAGAAAGGATCTGGAAGATCTCGAAAAGAAGATGGAATATACCAGAAGAACACCTTCTCCGGACAGTGATTTTTACGAGCAGGAAATGGCGGTTGAAGATGCAAGAAAGGCACTTGACGAAGCCAATAACACTCTCGAGCAGGCCAAGAACAAGGACGCTCTGGTAAACCAGACCAAATCGGATATCGATACGATCAGATCTCAGATCTCCACCGCAACAGGTGAAAAAGAGAATCTGGAAGGCAAAAAGGAAGACGCGGCTGCAAAGCGTGACGATGCATATGCAGCACTTCCGCCGCTTCGTGATGCACAGGCTGCGGCACAGGCAGAATACGATGCCTGCATCAAAGATCCGAACGATCCGGAATTTGACCCGGAATACCTGGCATACTGCGAGCAGCAGCTCAACGATGCGATCCAGGCAGTAACCAACATGGAAAATGAATACAACAACGCAAGCAATGCTGTTATTGAGTACAACCGTCAGATCTCTGACAAGGAGAACTACATCTCGAATCTGGAGAGCCAGAAGACAGATAAAGAGACACTCCTTGAAAAGTATAAGGAGCTTCCGAAGGTTGAAGATGCACAGAGAAAGGTACAGGACGCAAACCACGCTCTTTCGGCTGCACAGAAGACCCTGAGCGATGCCCGCACCAATGCCGGCATCAAGCAGGATCAGGATCAGGATTCTTACGATGAAGATATGCAGAAGAAAGAAAAACTCGAAAAGCAGATCCAGGAGCTCGAAGAGTTCTATGCCATGACTGAGATCACCGCGCCGATCTCCGGCTGCATCATCGGTATCGATGTATCACGTGGCCAGAAGTGCGAAAAGGATGCGGTCATGTTCCGTATCGCGGACATGTCTTCCGGTTTCTACGCGGAATGCTCTGTAGCCAAGAAAGATGCGGAGAGCATGGCGATCGGTTCTGAAGTAAAAGCGGACTATTGCGAACATGCATATGTTGAGTCTGTCCGTCCGGATCCGAACGATCCGATGAATTCCTGCATCGTACGTATCTCGGTAGAAGGAAAGTACATCCAGCCGGGTGCGATGACACTGACATTTACGATCGCAACTTCGAACCGTTCTTACGAGAATGTTGTTCCGCTTGGTGCAGTACAGCAGGATATCGATGGAGATTTTATCTACGTTCTCGTTACGAAGAGCAGTCCTCTGGGTGAAAGATATATCGCCCGCAAAGTATCTGTAAAGGTCATCGCGAAAGACGCGACATCCTGCGCGATCGAAGCAGCCGGAATCAGCTACGCATACTGCATCGTCAGAACCGAAAAACCGATCAAGAACGGCCAGCAGGTCCGTCTCGCACAGGGGGAAACAATTTAATGGATTTCAGAGACCGTGTGAAAAACTTCATAAGGTCAAAATGGGGCGACATCTGCCGACGTTCTCACTATGTCATGATGGCCATCCCCTTCATCATACTGGTCGCCAGCATCGTTCTCGGAACCGCTTCCGTCATCCGGATCAATCAGGTCCTCGACGGACAGAGATTCCAGTATTCTGCGGAATACTTCGGATCGAAGAAGATGCATTACCGCTATCTGTCCGTCATCGGCGGCGGCAGCATGCAGGATGATGGTTCTGCGCCGCGTGTTCTGTCGGAAGGCCTGACCGTCGAAAAAGTCGGCCAGATCCACGATGCTCTGAAGCTGGTGGAAGAGTCTACGGTATCCAACAAAGGCAAGAAGGGTTCCACGAAGAAAGAGATTACCAATCTTTGGGAAGACTGCTACTCCTCGATGGCCAATTACCCGGCAAAAGGGATCATTGACAAAGTGGAGCAGGGCAGTATCGGCAGCTGTGAAATCATGGGTGTTTCCGGAGCCTATTCGATCGTCCACCCGTTCAGTTATGAAAGCGGCGGTTTTCTTCCGGGCGAAGACGGTGACAGATATGCGATCGTGTTGAATACACAGCTGGCATGGAGCCTTTTCCATTCCTATAACGTCCTGGGCGCACTCGTTGAGATCAACGGAACACAGTATCAGGTCGTAGGCGTAGTGAACGAAGGAAACGATGCGATCGCGGAAGCAACAGGCGTAACGAACCCGAGAGCGTATATCGCTTTCAATCAGCTGGCGCATCTGGCCAATAATTCTGAACTGGCTTTCAATTCGGAGGATGTGGAAAACTCCGTAAAGCCGGAGGATCTGGCAGTCCTTTCTTATGAAGTTCTGCTGACAGACCCGATCAACAACATCGCATATAACGATCTGAATAAAGCGCTGCAGGAAACCATCGGTTATTCCGCGGAAACTGCGAAGATCCAGGTGATCAACAACACGGGAAGATTCGGCGCATACCGTCTTTACAAGAAGTATTTCCCGCTTAAGAAATCCGTGGAAGTCTTTGACGGAGTACCGGTTCCTTTCTATGAGCGTTCCGCCCGTTTGGCAGAACAGTACGTTCTCTTCTGGGCAGAGGCGCTGATCGTATCCGGTATCGCACTGATCGCTTCTCTTTGCAATGTCTACGCGATCTTCCACGGCCGTCATACTAAGCACGCCATCGTGGAGGAAGACGACGAAGAGATGGAACTGGATATCCGGAGAGTCTAAAGCCGTTTATAAACATAGTAGACGCGATGTTTTCGCGGCTATGTTGAGATAAGAGGAAAAGGAAATGAAGAACGCAGAGGAGTTTGCAGCAAATGCAGACGAATCTGCGTTTTTTATGCGGGGAACTTTCAGAAAATGATATAATTTCTATAAGTTTGCAGGGAAGTGACGGTATCGCGCATGCGTGCTCGTTCGACAAATCAGGACCGAAGCCGGATATGGCAGAAGAAACGCTCCGAAACAGCAGGTTTTATGAGCATTCTTTATGTCCTTTTCTTTCTGGGAAACTGCCTGACAGCCTGCCAGAAGAAAATTCCTTCCCAGTCCTTACAGATCTTCGCACTTGATACATTTATCACGCTTTCAGCCGATGGAAATGAAGCGGAAGAGGCCGTCAAAGCGGCATCTTCCTCACTGACGGCGCTCGAAAAACGACTGTCCCGTCACATCGAGGGAAGTGAGATCGATAACCTCAATCATTCGTCTTTCGGATCCCCGGTGACGCTTTCTGATGATGTCTATGCACTCCTTTCCAAAACACTGGATATGGCGTCCAAGACGGATGGCATCTTCGACCCGACAGTCGGCGCCCTGATGGATGTCTGGGGATGGAATAAAGACCCCGACCGTATCCCGCAGCAGGACAGGATCGACGAGGCACTTTCCACACTCGACTACTCGCGGATCCATCTTCTTGACGATCACCAGGCCTATGTGGATGAAGGCACGATCGTCGATCTGGGCGGCGTGGCCAAGGGATATATCGCAGACGCGCTGATGCAGCAGATGAAGAAATACGACGTCGTCCGGATCATACTGGATCTCGGCGGGAATATATGCGGATGGGCCAAGGACCGTGCGATCAAGGTCGGTGTCCGTTCTCCGAAAGAAGAATCCGCCATGATCGCGATCGTTTCCGTGCAGGAAGGATCCGTGATCACCAGCGGTGCCTACGAACGCTATTTCGAGGTCGACGGCAAACGTTACGGGCACATCATGGACACAAGGACAGGCTATCCTGTTGAAAGTGATATGCTTTCCGTGACGGTCATCACCGAAGACGGAACACTTGGAGATATCCTTTCCACTACGCTTTTTGCATGCGGGAAGGAAGAGGCGATGGAGCTTTCTGAACAGCTGGGTGTGCACTGCATACTCTGCATGCAGGATGGTACACTTTTGGTATCTGAAGAATTGAAGGGGTCAGTAGATGCGCAACAAGGATGGACAATCCAATATTTCGGCTAAGAAGAGGCATTATCCGGAGCGAAGGTTCAAGTTCGCATCCGGCGATGTGCTGATCCTGCTTGCGGTCGTGATCGCCTCGGCGATCATGCTGGTGGGCGTGCTCTTCTACGAGCAGTCTGTAAAATCCAAGACCCGATACGTCCAGATCAGCATGGACGGGCAGGTGCTTTTCAAGCGCGATCTGAGTGAATTTGAGGAGCCGATGGAGTATCAGCTGACGGTGCCGGAGGGCATGATGGTCATCTATATTTCCTCGGAAGAAGTGTATGTCAAAGAGAGTCCCTGCGAAGACAAGATCTGTGTCAAAGAAGGCGCGCTGACGCATGTTGGCGACGGTGCGGTATGCCTTCCGAACCGGGTCGTCGTTCAGATCGTAGCAGGTGAGGGAGAAAGCCAGAAAGGACCACAGGATGTGGACGCGGTGGCAAGATGACTCGTTCAGATGTAGCGTACCGTATCACGAAAATGGCCATGATGCTGGCTTTGGCTCTGGTTCTGAGTATCCTGGAAGCCTGGCTTCTTCCGAAAGGGATCCTGCCGATCCCCGGCCTGAAACTGGGTCTTGCGAATATCGCGATCCTGGTCACGCTGTACTGCGTGGGCAAAAAAGAGGCGCTTGCCGTCGCGGTGATGCGCTCGGTCATGCTTTTATTCTTCGGCGGAAATGTCATCGGTTTTTCGTTTTCGCTGATCGGCGGCATCGCGGCCTGGTGTGCCATGAGCCTTCTTTCGGAAGCCCGTCACGTCTCGATCTTCGGCGTCAGCTTCGGCGGCGCGGCCTGCCACAGTCTGGGACAGATCCTGGTGGCGGTGCTGGTGACCCGCACACTTTATGTTGTGATCTATCTTCCGTACCTGATGCTCGCGTCCTGCGCAGCCGGAGGGGTCATCGCATTTTTGACGATCCCTGTTGTAAAAGCACTCGACCATTTTGGAATGGAAATGATACAATGAACAAAACGGTATAAGGCGGAATAGGGATATGAGAAAGAACGAGAGTCCATTTTGGCCGCAAAAGAGCATATTGAATCCTCCCCCGGCGAAGGAGCCGTACGTGCCGGTACGCCGTGTGCGCATGACACTGACGAGGGAAGAGCAGCACGAAGTCGATCGTGCCGCTTCAAAGGATTATCAGATCGGGATCCCGATCCTGATGGAACACGCCGGACTGGCCGTGGCCAATGCCTGCGTTTCTATGGCTAAAGCCTTGACGACTCCGATCCATATCTTCGCCGGAAAAGGCATGAACGGCGGCGACGCCTATGTCGCGGCCCGTATCCTGAAAGCCTGGGGCTACAAAGTCACGATCTGGGACTGCTTCCCGGGTGAAGCCCATACAGCAACAGTCAAGGTAAACCGCGCGGCTGCCGAGGCACTCGAAGTGCCGATCCGCTTGGCTTCGGAATTTGATCCGCAGATCTGGCAGGCCGGCATCTCCCGCATGATCCACGAACAGGAACCGGGCATGCCCTGCGTCATCGTAGACGGCATCATCGGTACAGGATATGACTTTACCCGTCCGCTTCCGCCGAACCTGTGCGCGATCACAGGCAAGATCGAAGAGGGCCACGTACGCGGTGCCCGCGTTATCGCCATCGATATTCCGACCGGCGTAGACTGTAATACCGGTGAGGTCGATCCGGGTGCGGTCAATGCAGATATGACACTTTCTTTCCTGCTTCCGAAAAAGGGCATCACAGTGGCTCCGGGAAGAAGCAGAGCCGGACAGATCCGTATTCCGACGATCGGACTTCCTATCAACTTCGCGGATATTGTGCTGGGTCCGGAACCGGAAGTAAAAGAAGAGGATGAAGAAAGTCCGAAAGACTGATTCGGGGGGAGAAATTATGAAAAAGAAGATCATTGCAATTCTGAGCTTATCGCTTGTTTTGGGACTTGCTTCCTGTGACAGGATCCCAAAGATCCCGCACATCACTTCCAAGACAGATGATACAGCGTATACGGAGCCGACGGAATCGGTAACCGAGCAGACTGAGTCGCAGACCGAGCAGACAGAAGAAACCGAGCCTTCTTCTGAGCCGACGGAAACAGAAAAGCCGAAGGCGACCGCAACACCGACTCCGACACCGAAGCCGACACTTCCGACCGAGACGGAAGATCCGGACCCGACTGAACCGGATCCGGGAGAGATCCCTGAGCCGGTCGTGATCATCACTTCGGACGACACGGAGACCGAGGAGTTTGCGACCTGTAACGTGAATCATGTATACCAGGGCCGCGCATGGCGCTACGAGGGCCTCGACGATATCCTGACATTTAACGATGACCTGATCACCATCGAGATCCCGGCTTACGAAGGCGCAGCCGATATCATCAACGAGACACTCGAGTATCTCAACAAGGAGACGGAAGCCGAGTTTGGCAAACTTGTTGATTCGATCCCGGTTCCGGAGTATCCGCAGGAGACCGAAAACCCGAAAAAGGACGATAAAAAGCCTCAGGCGACCTGGACGACAGCATCTTATTCCCAGACCGCGGAAGTCGTGCTCTGCAAGGAGAACGTGATCGGTATCCGCTACAGCTATACATTCACGGATGATGCGGGAAATGTCACGACGGGCAGTGAGTACCTGATGTTCGATCTTCGTACCGGCGACTACATCTCGGTAGAGGATCTGGCCCGTTCCAGCGGCCTGTTCGGCGAGCATCTTTACTATCTGACACTGAGCCTTTACACCCAGATGTACCCGAATACTTCGGTCAGCGAAGAGACATTTGCCAAGGAACTGGTCAAGGTGAAAGATTCTTATGACTGGGAGATCGTGGAGCGCGACGGTGTCGTCTATCTGACCTACTGGTATCCGCAAGGAGCATTTGAAGCACTGAACCTCGGAGACGTGGTCTTCGAAGCAGATTTCGAACAGTTTTCTATGTATTTAACGGCATATTCCCGTAGTATTCTGGGTTAAGAGTTGACAAGCCCCTTAATATAGTATATAAAATTGTCGGTATCGCAATGGTGTCTTGTGCAGACGATCAAGACACCATTGTTTTCTTTGCAGTGGCTTAGTATGGGAGGCATGAATAATGAAGAACTGTGCTATTGTAGGCATTAACTGGGGCGACGAAGGCAAAGGCCGTATGGTTGACCTGCTGACAGAGAACTACGATGTCGTAGTACGTTTCCAGGGCGGCGGTAACGCCGGTCATACCGTTATCAACGAAAAAGGCAAATTCGCTTTGCATCTTCTCCCGTCCGGTATATTCCGTGATGGTGTTGTAAATATCCTCGGAAATGGCGTAGCCATGGATCCTGAAAATCTCTGGAAAGAGGTTTCGGAAGTCGTTGCTCAGGGTGTATCGATCACTCCTGAAAACTTGAAGATCAGCGATCGTGCATCGCTCCTTCTGCCTTGGCACAGAGAGCTCGATGAGCTCGAAGAGCAGCGTCTGGCAGACAAGAAATACGGTTCCACAAAGCAGGGTATCGCTCCTTTCTATTCTGACAAGTACCAGAAGAAGACCATCCTGGCCGGTGAGCTTTTCTACGAGGAAGAACTCCTCGCCCACCTTGCTGACCTTATGGAGTGGAAGAACCTGACACTGACCAAGGTTTACGGCGCAAGACCGTACACCATGGATATGCTGAAAGCATGGCTCAAGGACGCCTGCGAAAAGATCAAGCCTTTCGTATGCGATACCGGTGCTTTCCTCGCAAATGCAAATAAAGAAGGCAAGAGCATCCTCTTCGAGGCTCAGCTCGGTTCCCTTCGTGACCTCGATTACGGTATCTATCCGTACACCACATCTTCCAACACGATGGCTGCATATGCTCCGATCGGTTCCGGTTTCCCGGGTGCCAAGATCTCGGATGTCGTCGGCGTTGTGAAGGCTTACTCCACCTGCGTAGGTGAAGGCCCGTTCGTCTGCGAGATGTTCGGTGACGAGGCAGAAGAGCTGAGAAAGGCCGGCTTCGAGTATGGTGCCAAGACCGGTAGACCGCGTCGTGTCGGTCCGCTGGATATCATCGCGACAAGCTACGGTATCGAGGTTCAGGCAGCCACCGAGATCGCGCTGACCAAGCTCGATGTCCTCAGTTATATGGACAAGATTCCGGTATGCGTTGCATACGAACTCGACGGTAAGAGAATCGACCGTTTCCCGTTCCCGATCGCACAGAACCGCTGCAAGCCGATCATCGAGTACTTCGACGGATGGAAGACGGATATTTCCGGTGCGCGCACCTGGGAAGACCTTCCGAAGCAGGCGCAGGACTATGTCCTGTATGTCGAGAAGACCATCGGATGCCCGATCACGTACGTATCGGTCGGCCCGGAAAGAGAAAGCATTATCGTAAGAAAATAATACTGCGGGCTCTTTTTGGAGAGCCCGTTTTCATTAAGGAGAACAGAATATGTGTGGAATAGTCGGATATACAGGATCCCAGCAGGCAGCGGCCTTCCTTCTGGACGGCCTTAAGAAACTGGAATACCGCGGATATGACTCCGCCGGTATCGCGATCTTAAATGACGGCGCGATCAAGGTAGATAAGGTCAGCGGACGTATTGCCAATCTTTGCGAACTGACTGAGGACGGCAAGAACTGCCCCGGCATGATCGGTATCGGTCATACCCGCTGGGCAACACACGGCGCTCCGACAGATACCAACGCTCACCCGCACTTGAGTAACGACGGCCGTTTCGCCATCGTACATAACGGTATCATCGAAAACTACATTTCTCTTCGTGAAGAGCTGATCGGCAAGGGCTATCACTTCGACAGTGAAACAGATACAGAGGTCATCGTTCACCTCATCGAAATGTACTACAAGGGCGACCTTCGTCGTGCCGTTATCAAGACTTCCGCTCGTCTTTCCGGATCTTACGCTCTCGGCGTAATCTGCACAGATAAGCCGGACACGATCGTAGTTGCCCGTGAAGCCAGCCCGCTGATCCTGGGCATCGGTGCAGGCGAGAACTTCTTTGCTTCCGACGTTACCGCACTTGTTGCAAATACAAGAAACGCAATGTACCTCGACGACGGTGAGTTCGCTGAGCTGACACCTGAAGAAGTAAAGGTATTTGACGCGGCCGGACAGGCCATCACAAAAAAGATCTCCCGTATCACATGGGATATCGAAGCTGCGGAAAAAGGCGGCTACGAGCACTTCATGCTTAAGGAGATCATCGAGCAGCCCCGTGCCGTCAAGGCGACCGTCGCTCCTCGTATCAAGGACGGCAAGATCGTTCTCGACGAGATCGAATGGTCGAAAGAGTATCTCGAATCCATCAACAAGATCGTTATCACAGCCTGCGGTTCTGCTTACTATGCAGGATGTGCTTCCAAATACACGATCGAAAAACTCTGCCGTATCCCGGTTACCTGCGAACTGGCCAGTGAGCTCCGTTACAGCGATCCGCTGATCGATGAGCATACGCTTCTTATCGTACTTTCCCAGTCCGGTGAGACCGCGGATACCATCGCGGCCATGAAGGAGTGCAAGGAAAGAGGCGCCAGAACACTTGCGATCGTAAACGTTGTCGGCAGTACCATCGCCAAACTCGCGGACGATGTGCTTTACACATGGGCTGGTCCGGAGATCGCGGTTGCGACCACAAAGGGCTATACGACACAGGTTTCCGTTTTGTACCTTGTTGCCGTTTATATCGCAAAAACACTCGACCGACTCGAGGATGCAGATTATTACCATCACCTGTCCACACTTCTGATGCTTCCGAAGCGTGTACAGGAAGCACTCGATATGAACCCGAAGATCCCGAAGATGGCGAAGAAGTATCACGCCACCAAGTCGATGTTCTTCATCGGAAGAAATACCGACTCGGCGATCGCTCTGGAAGCGGCCCTGAAGATGAAGGAGATCTCGTACATCCACGCGGAATCCTATGCCGCAGGTGAACTCAAGCACGGCACCATCGCTCTGATCGAGGAGCATCAGCCGGTCATCGCTCTTTGCTGCAACCCGCACATCATGGAAAAGACCTTAAGCAATATCGTTGAGGTCAAGGCACGTGGCGCGGAAGTTCTGGCTGTGACTTACAAGGGCAACCACGAGATCCTGGCTCAGGCAGATGACGTCATCTTCATCCCGAAGATCGATAATCTGTTCTCCGCGGTCGTGGAGATCGTTCCGATGCAGATGCTGGCTTACTATGTAGCAAAAGAGAACGGCTGCGATATCGACAAGCCGAAGAATCTGGCAAAGTCCGTTACGGTGGAATAATCAGATATGCCTGCAAAGAATAATAACCGTAAGAACGTAATATGGAATACGATCGGCATCACGATGAACTCGTTTACATCGCTGTTCTTCATGATGATCATCAACCATATCAACGGACCGGATTTCGGCGGTATCTATAATTTCTCTTTCTCGGTGGCGAGCCTTCTTTTCGTAATCGGAATTTACTCCACCAGAACATTTCAGGTATCGGAATCCAAGGGAAAATACAACGATACGGAATACTTGATCGGAAAAGTCATCACCGTTGCGCTGATGATGATCAGTATTTTCGTCATGATCCTGATCCGCAACTATACCGCGACAAAGAACGCGATCCTCGTGATCCTTGTCGCGTATAAATGCATCGAGGCCTTCTGTGATACCCTTTATGGCTATATGCAGAAAGCAGATGAACTTTATCTGGCCGGACAGTCGCTCTTTTTCAAGGCTTTCCTTTCCGTAGCGGTCTTCCTGGCCATCGATGTGACAACGAAAAACGTCGTGATGGCATCTCTTTCGACCATCGCCGTCAGCGTGATCATCACTTTGCTTTGGGATTTCTCTCGTTCGAAAAAGCACTATACACGCGGCTCTGTCCGTGCCAAGCAGATGCGCGAGATGTTTATGGAAGGTTTCCCGATCTTCGCGTTTTCCTTCCTTTCGATCTTCGTATCCAGCGCACCGAAGTTCATGATCGACGGCGTCCTGACGGAAGCCCAGCAGAACATCTTCGGTATCATCGCCATGCCGGCGACATTCGTCAGCCTTTGCGGCCAGTACATCATGGGACCGATGATCGTTCCTTTGACCGCGGCGGTTTCAGAAGCCAGATTTAAGGACTTTAAGACGACGATCTATAAGATGGTCGGACTTCTCTGCGGAGCGATCCTGATGATCGAACTGGCAGCATTCCTTCTGGGTATCCCGGTTCTGAACATCATGTATAAGATCGACCTGATCGAGTATCGTGCCGGTCTTCTGATCATCATCGCGGGTGCCGGATTCTTTGCCGTCAGCTCGGTACTGTCTACCGCGTTGATCATCATGCGCAAAAACAACATGCAGCTTGTGATATACTGTATTAGTTCAGTGTTATCCATCATTCTCTGCTATTTCCTGATCCGTGCCAAGGAGATCCACGGCGCCGTGATCGCCTTTGCTGTTGTCATGCTGGTGCACGTGATCATGTACTATCTGTACTTCGTCGTACAGTACAAAAAACTCGAGAAGCAAGGACATTTGTGATCTTATGTTTTACGGTATCGTTGTTTTATATAACAAGAACTATAACGATTCCCAGAGCCTGTCGTGCCTGCTTTCCAGCCGCCTTTTCGCGGAAGGAAAACTGCATGTGATGCTGGTCGATAACAGCACCAAGGATTTCGGAAACAGCGAAGCGGGCGAAAAGTCCGGGATCACATACATTTCCATGGACGGCAACAAAGGTCTGCCGAAAGCCTATAACCGAGCTCTCGATGAGATCTCCAAAAACACCGATATTTCCGGGCATATGATCATGATCTTCGATGACGATACCACGATCCCGGAAGCATATTTTACCGAAGCAGAAGAAGCGGCATCGCACGATGCGGACCTGTTCTTCCCGATGGTTCAGGCCGGTGAGATGATCATGTCTCCCTGCCGTATCCAGCATAAGATCCCGCGTCCGGTTCCGGATTTCGGAAACCTCGACGGACTGATTCTGACCGGTATCAATTCTTCCATGATGATCCGCGGCTCGGCTTTTAAAAACTACCGTTATGACGAGAATATCTTCCTGGACTATGTCGACCATGATTTCGTAAGAAGCATGCGTTCCGAGGGCAAGAAGATAGAAGTCATGAAGACCGTGATCAAGCAGGATTTTTCCCGTGAGACAGATAACTATCAGGCGGCGATCCACCGCTTTAAGATCTTCAAGAAGGACCTCAAGGTCTACTATAAAAAAGAAAAAGGCGGCATGCCGGTCTATCATCTTCTGATCCTGGTCCGCAAGCTCCGTATGCTGAAGAAATACAAGAAGATCTCGATCCTTGCTGCGTAAGGTGGAGGGAAGAAAATGGCGAAAGTATCGATTATCATGCCGGTCTATAACGGCAGCAAATTCATCCGCGACTCCATCGGCTCGATCCTGGATCAGACATTTACGGACATCGAAATGATCGCCGTAAATGACGGCTCGAAGGACGACTCGCTTGCTGTTCTTCATTCCATCAAAGATGGGAATAATACACCGATCCAGATGGTCATCATCGACCAGGAAAACGGTGGCATCTGTCGTTCTCGAAATGCCGGACTTGCGGCTGCAAGCGGTGAATATATCATGTTCATCGACCAGGATGATTTCTACGATAAAGACGCGGTCGCCGTTCTCCTTGAGCGTATCGAAAAGGACAATACGGATATCGCGATCGCCGGTTTCAAATACGTCGATCCTTCCAGAAAAGAACTGAACCGCATGGTTCTCGATGCCCGTTATGCATGGAGCAAATTCCGCATTACGACACCGTGGGCGAGAATCTACAGAAAGAGCGTCATCGACCGCTACAACATCTCCTTCATGATCACCAAGATCAGTGAGGACCTGTATTTCAACTATGTATTTTTGAGCTATACCGACAAGATCAGTATCCTGGAAAGAACCGTATACGAGTGGGTATGCTATCCCGAGTCGGAGTCGCATTCGAAGTGGAACAAGCTCGATGAGAGCCGAAATCCGCTGGTCATGCTGACTGCGCTTTATAACGATATGAGCAAGGACAATAAGCTGGAGCCGGAACTGATCGAGTACGCAAACGCCAAGCATCTGATCTGGTATCTGCTTTATGTGGCCAAGGGCGCGGACAAGAACGATCTGCGCCGTGTGTGCGGGGAGTGCCTCGCCTGGCTTTCCGTGCATTATCCGGAATATAACAAGCATCTTCTGAAGAAGGCCTTTCTGCCAAAGGGTGAGTCGGGAAAGATCCGCTTTATCGTGCGATTCTCCATCTTCCTGATCCGCATCCGTCTGTTCCGCCCTTTCCTGGGCCTTTATGCCAAACTGTGAAACGGAGATCACTATGACACTTAAAGACGCTGTAAAAGGAAGAGAAAACAATCTGGACCTGATCCGCTTTATCGCCGCGGTGCTGGTCATCGTAGGCCACGCATATCCGCTTTGCATCGGACCGGAGGGAAGAGATATCCTTTCCCAACTGACGACCGGCAAGAGTGATATGAGCTTCGGCGGACTGGCCGTAACGGTATTTTTCTTCTACGGCGGATACCTCATCGCAGGAAGCGCCAACAGCAAAAAGACCGCGAAAGAGTATTTCAAGGCGAGAATCCTTCGTATCTTCCCGCCGCTGATCTTCGTTACCCTGATCCTGGCATTTCTCGCAGGACCTTTCCTGACGGAAATGACCGTCGGCGGATACTTTACTTCCATCGGCACCTACAAATATCTTCTGAACAGTTTTCTGATCCCGATCCACGAACTGCCCGGTGTCTTTACAAAGAGCCCGTATAACCCGACGGTGAACGGTGCGCTCTGGACACTGCCGATCGAGTTCTGCTGCTACATCGCCTGCTTTGTGGTCTATAAGATGGGGATCCTTTCCGAAGAGAAGCAGAAGGCATTTGCCGTGACCGCGGTCCTTGCCGTACTGGGTATCATCGCATCGAACCTGATCCTTCCGCTTCCGCTGGTTGCGACCATCCGCTCGGCGATCATGTTCTACATGGGCATGCTCTGCTATGTCTACCGCGACAAGATCGAGATCAAGCCGCTCTACGCGATTTTGGCTCTGGTTCTTTTTGCGGCGACGGTGCCTTTCGGGATCTTTAAGTACACATGCTTTATCTGCCTGCCGTACATCTACATGTATATCGGATTCGGCACGAAGGTGAAGTTTTCGAACTTTGCAAAATACGGAGAGGTCTCCTACGGTATGTACCTGTGCGGATATCCGATCCAGCAGATCCTGTGCCAGGTGTCCGGATACACGATGGGTCCGGTGCTGAACTTTGTTCTCGGCACGGTTTTGTCAGTTGCGGCTGGTTTCCTTGTATATTATAATATTGAGAGGCCTGTAATGCGTTTACAGAAGAAAAAAGGATAATATCTATGCGAGTTTTAATTACCGGAGCAAGTGGTTATATCGGAAAGCATGTCGTGAAGGCATTTTTGGATGCAGGTCACGAGGTGACGGTTTCCGATTATTCTTTTAAGGGCGTAGACGAGAGAGCCACCTTGAGTTATGAGCCCATCTTCAGCGGAAGAAAAGATATCTTTGAGGCATTCGGAAAGCCGGACGTGCTGGTACATCTGGCATGGCGTGATGGTTTTATCCATAATTCCGATGCGCATATGAAGGACCTTTCGAATCATGTGGAGTTCCTCCAGAACATGATCGAGGGCGGTGTCAAATATGTTACCGTTATGGGCAGCATGCACGAAGTCGGATACTGGGAAGGCGCGATCGATGAGAATACGCCCTGCAACCCGATGAGCATGTATGGTATTGCTAAAAATGCACTGCGCCAGTCGCTCCTTTTGTTCTGCAAGAACAAGGACGTCAATCTCCACTGGCTGCGTGCTTACTATATCTACGGAGACGAATCCAGAGGAAGTTCGATCTTTGCCAAGCTCTATCAGGCTGAGCAGGATGGAAAGACAGAGTTCCCGTTCACCACTGGAAAGAACAAGTATGACTTTATCCATGTGGACGATCTGGCTAAGCAGATCGAGGCTGCCAGTGTGCAGTCGGAAGAGAACGGCATCATCAATGTGTGCTCCGGCAACCCGATCTCTCTTGCCGATAAGGTAGAGGAATATATCCGTGAACATAACATGAAGATCAAGCTGGTTTACGGTGCATTTCCCGATAGACCGTATGATTCTCCCGGCGTATGGGGAGATCCGGCAAGAATTAATAAGATCCTAGGGAAGAACTGATGAAAGCAATCAACAACTATACGGCGAAAGATCTCACGCTGGTAATCACAGCTTATAAAGAATGTCCGTATCTCGAGGAGTGTATCCAGTCTGTCTTAAAGCAGACTTCGGTACCGAATCTGATGATATCCACATCTACACCCAACGACTATATTTCCGGTCTTGCGGAGAAGTATTCTCTGCAGGTCCGCGTCAATCCGACCGGCGGTCAGGTAAAGGACTATAACTTTGCCATGCATCAGCCGGATACTCCGCTTGTCATGCTGATGCATCAGGATGAAGTTATCGCGCCTGCGTTTGTGGAGCAGTCCATCTATGAGCTCAACCACTGCAAAGACCCGATCATCTCCTTTACGAACTATATCGAGATGCATAACGATGTAGTGGATAAGAAGGCATCTTCGATCGTAAAGATCAAGAGAATAATGCTCTGGCCGCTTTCGATCCCGGGTGTGATGCGTCATGGCCACGGCAAAAGAGCGATCCAGCTTCTGGGTAACCCGATCACGCATCCGACTGTTATCTGTGTGATGAAGAAGATGCCGGAGGAGCTTTTCGTCGAGCGCTTTAAGGCTTCGATGGACTGGGACCTGTGGGAGCGTCTTTCCAGACTGAAGGGATCTTTCGTGTATTCGAAGAAGGTGCTGCTCTATCACCGCATGAACGATGACAACCAGACCAGCAAACTCTTCAAGACCACGAACAGCCGTTACGAAGAGGAATCGGAGATCTTCAACCGCTTCTGGCCGAAATGGATCACCAAGCTCATCATGAAGTTCTATTCCAAAGCGGCGAACTACTATTGATTCTGATTTTTTGGTATACTGTTTAACAAATAATTTGTGCCGAGGTATCTGTTTTGAAAAATCTTGTTATCATACCTGCATATAATGAAGAAGGATGCATCCTGAATACGGTTCAGGATATTATCGACAATGCACCGGACTTCGATTATGTCGTGGTCAACGACTGTTCCACGGATAATACAAGAAAAGTCTGCCGGCACAACAACGTCAAGTTCATCGACCTTCCGGTCAACCTCGGAATCGGTGGCGCGGTTCAGACAGGTTACCGCTACGCTTACTATCACGGATACGACACTGCCGTGCAGTTCGACGGTGACGGACAGCACGACGCGAAATACCTCAAGACGATGCTCGATAAGCTTACCGAATCCGGAGCCAACATGGTCATCGGTTCCCGCTTTATTGAGAAGAAGGGTTTCCAGTCAAACTCGGTTCGAAGAGTCGGTATCAACTATTTCACCGGACTGATCAAGCTTTTGACCGGAAAGAAGATCACGGACCCGACTTCCGGACTTCGTATGGTCGATGCGAAACTGATCAAGTACTTCGCATTTAATTATCCGAGTGACTACCCGGAGCCGGAGAGTGCGGTAACGATCCTGGCCCGTGGCAACGATATCATCGAAGTGCCGGTTGAGATGCGTCACCGCCAGGCGGGTAAATCTTCGATCAATCTCAGAAAGAGCATCTACTACATGATCAAGGTTTCTATTGCGATGATCATCGCGAAAATGAAGAAGTGATAAGGTGAAGAGAATATGCCGTTAAGACTGACTATTACAATTGCAATCTGTGCGATCCTCGGGATCATCACCGTCATCTCCCTGATGGCGAAGAAAAAACTGGAATATAAATACGGTCTGGGTTGGATCGTCGTAGCACTGATCATCATGATCCTGGGAATCTTCCCGAAGCTGCTGGAACTGGTGGCACATGCTATGGGTATCGCGATACCGGCGAACGCCATGTTCTACATGGGCTTCATCTTCGTACTGATCGTAGTATTCTCCCTGTCGATCTCAGTAAGTAAGCTTTCGGAGAAAGTACGAAGACTGTCACAGGATCTGGGTATCCTCCGTAAAGATGTTCTGGATCTCGAAAAGCAGTTAGAAAAAAAGAACGAGGAAAAATAACTCGTTCTTTTCTTTTTATCGTTTATAACGGTTCATTTCAAAAGGCAGCAGGTAAGCTGCTTTTTTTGTCGGGATCTTATCTCTTATAGTTTGCGTAGACCGCCATCAGTGCATAGCCGAAGGTGAGGACATTCAGATAGCCCATACCCAGGAAGAGCAGGGAGTTCATGGATTCCTCAAAGTATGCTTTCTTGCCGCGGAATGCCAACAGGAACAGGCAGATGACCGGCAGGAAGTAACGACCCTGCACACCTTCGATCATCTCGGATTCAAGCTGTGTCCAGCCAAGGAACATGCTGAAAAGAACCATCGCATAGCAGACACCGACGAGAAATACGAAGGTCGCGCGATATGCTCCGGAAAGCGGAAGCTGTTCTCTGTCTTTTACGAAGATGCCGAGAACCAGGATGACCACGAATCCCAAAAGCACGATCAGCGGGATCGAAAGATCGATCTTTCCGAGATAGCCGCCGAGAAGCGTTGTGGCATAGAAATCATTTCTGTAGAAGAATGTCTTTTCCAGAATACGGATCGCCAGGCGTTTGTGCTGGATGATGTAGCCCAGTGTAAACAGGTGCATCTCTCCGTCTGCCGTATCAAAAGAAGCAGTGGTGGCGGTTCTGGTGAAGATACCGATCACGATGCTCATGAACTTTACGCACATGGAGAATGCGATCGGGAATAAGAATGCGAAGTATTTGCGGGTCAGTGCAAAACGTGACTTCTTTTCCTTGTTCTCTCTGAACTGGCAAAGGTAGGCGATGAACAGGATGCAGGCTGTCGGGATATATACGCCGGATTTGAGCTGTCCGACGAATATGCCGAAGATGAGCAGAATGTAGATGTCATAGATCTTATCCTGTTTTTCCAGGATGAAAGACAGGGAATACGCGATAAAGACAAATACGACAGCCTGGATCATCGGATCGTAAGAGCAGGACGCCATCTGCTGAAGGGACATCGGAAGAAGTGCGGTAAGTGCCATGAGGTTGCGTCCTACAGGCATCTTACGGATCGCAACATACATCAGAAGGGCCGAGCAGATCATGTTGCAGAAACGACCGAACATGATCATGGTCAGACAGTTGAGGTTCAGTACGCGTGCAATCAGGAAGCCGATCACAGAAGGCAGATAGCAGAACAGCGGAACGTTGACGTCTGTGCCGAGCACGATATAGGACGATCCCATCGATGTCGAAGAAGCCTTCGCCATCAGTCCGGAATACTGTGCGTAAGAAAGAGGTGTGACGGAACTCGTGGATGTTATCCAGGAGTCGCAGTCGGAAAGACGACGGTGGAGAATGTTCGGATGGTTCGAGAAATCCCGATAGAAGATCTGATTCATCAGACGATAGATGGTATCGATATGGGATCGCTCATCCGGTACACCGTAAGGTGCGATAAGGAAACACATCAGTGTCGCGCCGATGAGAGCGAAGAAGAGGAACAGAGTCTCTGTCTTCATCTCGGTAAATACGGAAAGGAAAATAAATATGCCGAAGATGACAAACAGGATAATGGCCATCGTGCATACGAAATGATAGGACGGAGTGAGTGCGTCATATACAGCCTTGAAGCAGAGGCTGAAGCCGTTGCTCTGGCCATTGACGGTAAGACCGGCATTGGCGTTATGGGTAACCGGGAAACGGATGGAGATACCGTCCGGATTCTCGATCTCGAGAACCAGGGTTCCGTAGATACGCTCGGTCAGCTCAATCGGCTTTTCCAAAACGACATCCTTGCTCTTCAGCCAGGCCTTGTTGATGCTGGAACCGCGATAATTCTTCTCGAGATCTTTAAACGTGATCTTCGTTTTTCCTTCGCCGAGGATCATGCCGTTCGCATCCACCAGTGTGTAGTGGATCGGATAATCACCTTTTCTTCTTGCGGTCGCTTCGATATCGATCCCGTAGAGAGGACCGGCAGGGAGCACGACCGGCTGCTCGATGACGGTATTATTTTCGATCACCAGAGCCATCGGTGCATTGTCTTCGATGACGGAGATCTTCTCACGCTTGAAGTCATTGTTATGCGGTTCACAAACGTGGCAAACATATTCCAGGAAACAGATCAGGAAGAGGATGAGAATCGCAAAGATCGCGACTTTGCTCTTTGTGATCTTCTTCTTGGTGAGAGAAAAAGACATCTTCTTTTCGGATGATTTCTTATGAGCGATCGAAGCCGTATAACGGAAGACCAGAAGACCGAAAACGAGTTCTACCAGATAGACCAGAAGGATCGTCAGGTTGACTGAGGTCTCCTTGGTTACGATGCTGGCATCCAGCTGTCCCCAGAACACTTCGCCGTCGAGATCGAGCTGGTTATTTCTGTGCTCGACTCCATTTGCATAGGAAACGGCAAGGGAGACAGGATTGTGAGGCATATTGCGTGTGCTTATGGAGAGACGGAGCGGCTGTCCGAGCGTCATGTTTTCGAGATTGTGGAACTCGAAGAGAAGCTGGTGATTCTCCACGTGCTGGGAGATCAGAAAACAGGAAGCGGAATCGAGAACGGAACCGGTGTTCGCATCGATCACATCCATATGGATCTCTTCGTTGCCGAAGATCAGGTATTCGCCCAGTTCGAAATCGTTCAGACTGATGCTGCTGATCTTCTTGTCCAGTGCGACAAAATCGGCAACAAGTGTCTGTCCGTCAGAAAGCTCGATGAATTCGTCGTCAAAACAGCCGAGTGAATAACTGGTGTAGTTCTGGGTAGGAAGGGCGATCAACTGCACGATAGCAGATACGGTAATCAGCAGTATGTAAATCAATAACACACCGTACCGAAGTTTCTCCTTCTTGATTCGATCAGTAAGCTCTGAAAATTTAATCATCTATTCTCCTAGGACCGATCCCCAAAATATCTCTTATATATTATATCGAATATAAAGAAGATACTATCTTACAATTCTATAACGATACTGCAGGAAGATCCAAAAAGAAAGAACCCGAAAACAGATCTTCCGGGTTCTTCTCCTACTCTCCTTTTTGGAGAGACTTTCTGGTGGAGCATAGGGGACTTGAACCCCTGACCCCCACACTGCCAGTGTGATGCGCTCCCAACTGCGCTAATGCCCCAGGTCAGGTCTTCTTACAGACAAAAGGAATTGTATTATGAATCGTAGCCGTTGTCAATCACCGCCCGCTTTTGTTGAAAGGAACTGCAGATTGTTGTACACTTACCAATAGATGAATTTCGGAGGTTTTGGATGAAAGCGAAGCGAATTCTTTCCATATTCCTTGCGCTGTCGGTGACGGCTTCTTTGTGTGCCTGCAAACCGAAAGTAACAAAGGAAACCGAGCCTTCGAAGACAGATGATTCGAAGCATTCCGGTACTTCCCAGACAGCGACAGAACCTTCTGCCGATCCGACGGATCCGACGGCACCGGATGACCCGATCGTCGCACCTACGGTAAAGGACGAATCGGAAGATCCGATCCTGGTTTATGGATACGAGAAGGGTTTTGAAGATGTTGTGAAGACATATCTTCCGGATGTAGAAATCGAATTCGTTTACTTTGAGATCAACGCCTACTATCTAAAACTCGATGAAGCATTGAAGAGCGAGAATCAGGAAGAAAGACCGGATCTGTTTATGGTCGATGCCGAGCATCTGCAGGAATACAGCTGCAGTGACTTGACACTGGGAATCAACGAACTGGGCCTTTCAGTTGCGGATCTGGGCGAACAGTTTACCTACACATATCAGGCTGCAAGTAACGGCGAAGGAGAGATCCGCGGCTTAAGTTATGAACTCGCTCCTTCGGCGATCCTTTATAACCGTGCACTGGCGCAGGAGACACTCGGCGTGAATACTCCGGAAGATGTTTCTGCTTTGATGGCGGACTGGGACGGCATCATCGAAGCGGCCCGTTCTGTAAATATGAATTCCGAAGGCGTGACCAAGCTTCTTGCCGGACCGGAAGATATCCGAAGAACTTTCTGGGCTGGTCATACCGCTACCTGGATCAATGCGGATCAGGTTCAGATCGATTCTTTCTTCGACCAGTATTTCCTTTTGGAAGAGATCCTCTTCGCAGAGACACTGACATTTGATAAAGAGCTGCATTCCGCTGCCTGGACTGCAGAGATCGAAGATGGTCATGCCATGATGTTCTTCGGCTCGCTTCAGACCGCGGCAAAGACGATCGGCTATGTTCCGGGACATGAAGAAGATCCGAACGCGGATGGCACAGATCCATCTTCCGGCAAGCAGGATCCGACAGAGCCGACCGGCGAGGGAACGACGGATGAAGAAGTGACCGGCTGGGGCTTGATCGCCGCGCCGCAAGCTTCTTTCGACGACGGAAAGTGGCTGATGGTCAGCTATTCCTGCGACATGAAAGCCACCGCGGCGAAGATCTTAAAGGGTCTTACTCTTGATGAAAAAACGATGACACAGATGGCGGTAGACGGCATCTTCGTAAACAACCGCAAACTCATGCATGCCTGCGCACAGGATCCGAACTTCGTAAGTGATTTCCTCGGCGGACAGAATCCGTACGCGATCCTGGTTCCGATCGCGGAAAGTATCACCGTGGTTTCTGATCCGCAGGTCGACCTCTATGCCCAGCGCGAGATCGATAATCTGCTGGATGCGTATCTGGCCGGTGATATCGAAAACATGGATGAAGTAAAACAGCAGTTCATCATCGGTATGCAGGAACTTCTCGGTCTGATCTGACAGAGAAAGAAGAAAAAGGCGCTTTCCCACGTTCTGACCGAAATAATGCGAAACCGTTTTCGAGTTCGGAATATATGGTTTTTCCCTGAAAGACCGTGAAAATACAGCATTTTTGAGCACTTTTTGAAGGGGCGAAACGTTCTGTTTTGCCCTTTTTTATTGTATGATGTATGTACCTGAATTTTTCTATCAAGGAGGCACATATCCTATGCAGTTCGGACATTTTGACGACCAAACCCGTGAATATGTAATTGAGACCCCTAAGACTCCCTATCCGTGGATCAACTATCTTGGCTCCGAGGCATTCTTCGGACTGATTTCCAACACAGCAGGCGGCTACAACTTCTATAAGGACGCGCGTCTGCGCAGAATCACCAGATATCGTTACAACAACGTACCGATCGATCTGGGCGGACGTTATTTCTACATCAACGACAACGGCACCATCTGGAATCCGGGATGGTCTCCGGTAAAGACAGAACTCGATTCTTACGAGTGCCGTCATGGTATGGGTTATACCGTGATCACAGGTAAGAAGAACGATCTGAAGGCTGAGGTTACTTTCTTCGTACCGAACGGCTACGACGGAGAAGTTCAGCAGGTCGTTCTCAAGAACGAAGGCAGCTCCGCAAAGACATTCAAGCTTTTCTCTTTTGCTGAGTGGTGTCTTTGGGACGCACAGGATGACTGCACAAACTTCCAGAGAAACTTCTCCACAGGTCGTGTAGAAGTAGACGGTTCCGTTATCTACCACAAGACAGAGTACAGAGACAGACGTAATCACTACGCTTTCTATTCTGTAAATGATACGATCGACGGTTACGATACTGACCGTGATTCCTTCATCGGCATCTACAACGGATTCAATAATCCAGAAGCGGTTCTTGCCGGCAAGGCTACCGATTCTTTCGCAGACGGCTGGTCTCCGATCGCTTCCCACTACAAAGAGATCACACTGGCAGCAGGCGAGAGCAAGACATTGATCTTCATCCTTGGTTATGTTGAGATGCCGGTAGATCAGAAGTTCGAAGCTGACGGCAAGACAATCAACAAGGTCAAGGCAAAGGCCATGATCGAGAAGTTCGATACACCTGAGAAGGTAGCAGCTGGTCTTGCAGACCTTCGTGCTTCCTGGGACAAGCTCCTTGGTATCCTGAACGTTACGACTCCGGATGAGAAGGTCGACCGTATGGTCAACATCTGGAACCAGTACCAGTGCATGGTTACCTTTAACCTTTCCCGTTCCGCTTCCTACTTCGAGTCCGGTATCGGTCGTGGTATGGGCTTCCGTGATTCCAACCAGGATATCCTCGGTTTCGTACATCAGATCCCGGATCGTGCAAAAGAGCGTATCATCGATATCGCTTCCACACAGTTCCCGGACGGCGGATGCTATCACCAGTACCAGCCGCTTACCAAGAAGGGTAACGCGGACATCGGCGGTGACTTCTCTGATGACCCGCTGTGGCTGATCCTCTCTGTTTCCGCTTACATCAAGGAGACTGGTGACTGGTCTATCCTCGATGAGATGGTTCCGTATGACAACGACATGAGCGTTGCCCAGACCATGCTCGAGCACCTGAAGGTTTCCTTCTATCACATCGTAAACAACCTCGGTCCTCACGGTCTCCCGCTGGCAATGCGTGCAGACTGGAACGACTGCATCAACCTTTCCTGCTACTCCGACACACCGGGTGAGTCTTTCCAGACATACACCAACCCGAAGTTCAAGGCTGAGGGCGGTTACTCGAAGATCGCCGAGTCTGTCATGGTAGCTACTCTCTTTACTTACACAGGTCCGAACTATGTAGCGATCCTCAAGCATGTCGGTAAAGACGATGAGGCTGCAGCTGCACAGGCTGAGATCGACAAGATGAAGAAGAACATCATGGAGTCTGCCTGGGACGGTGACTGGTTCCTCCGTGCATACGATGCAAACGGTGAGAAGATGGGTTCCAAGGAGTGCGAAGAAGGCCAGATCTTCATCGAGCCGCAGGGCTTTGCCATCATGTCTGATGTCGGCAAGGAGCAGGGCGCAGATGAGAAGACCCTCGCAGCGATCGACGAGAGACTCAACACCAAGTTCGGTCTCGTTCTCAATAATCCTGCATTCACCAAGTACTACATCCAGTATGGTGAGATCTCTACCTATCCGGGTGGATATAAAGAGAACGCAGGTATCTTTACACACAACAATGCATGGATCATCTGTGCTGCAGCTTACGCCGGCAAGGGTGATCAGGCATTCAAGTATTATTCGGAGATCGCTCCTGCATTTACAGAAGAGACCTCTGATATCCACAAGACTGAGCCGTATGTATACGGCCAGATGATCGGCGGTAAGGATGCCGGCTCCGATATCGGAAGAACCGGTAAGAACTTCGGTCAGGGCAAGAACTCCTGGCTGACAGGTACTGCCGCCTGGAACATGGTTGCAATCTCGCAGTACATCCTTGGTGTACAGCCTGATTTCGACGGCCTGAAGATCGATCCTTCCATCCCGTCTTCCTGGGACGGCTTCACCGTTACCAGAAAGTATCGTGGCGCTGAGTATGCGGTAACGATCAAGAACCCGGCACACGTTTGCAAGGGCGTAAAGAGCGTGACCGTAGACGGACAGGCGATCGAAGGCAATATTCTCCCTGTATTTGACGGCGGCGTACATAACGTCGAAGTCGTACTGGGCTGATAAAGAGGCATTCCTCATCGTGCGCGGCCCTGGAGGACGAAACTGCCGCGCATGATGATTCCGTCTTCAAAGTCATATGCCATGGCTGCTCGCTGAATCCACATATATTCTGCAACAGGCATGTTAAATCCGGACAACTGTTTGAGGAGACAGAAGCGATGGATTTGAGATGTGGTAACACGGTATATCACCGGGATATACGCGGACAGCGACGGCAAAGAGCATTTGCATCAGGCAAATCAATGCCGGCAGCGGAAAAAGCGGACAGTCTGGCAATATGCTTTGGGAACGGATAGTTCGATTGCCCCGATTGTGGAAACATTCACGAAATCCCGGATTGGGGTGGGCGATTTCGTGAATCGAGACAGGAAATCCGGGAACGACCCGGAGGCCCATCTATTACACAATCGGGCATCGGATAGGAATCTTTCTTTGTTTTATACACATCTTGTGTTTCAAATATAGATGCGGTATCCCTCGCGTCATCCTCAATTTCCTCAAGGAGGTTTCGTGACTATGAAGAGTGAACGAGCCAGATCAGTAATCGCACCTGCAGACAAGGTGCTCGCAGCAAAATTCGGTAAGTATGCCGAGGCAGGGCAGGTAAGTGCCCAGTATATTTCCACATTAAACGGAGGCGTGGTCTTCGGTGTAGCGGGTCTTTCTTTCCCGGCTCCGGTCTGCGCCGCACTTCTGTCCGAAGAAACGGTCGGCGGATTTGTCACCGAGAAGGCACAGAAGCACCAGTCCATCCTGATCGCGAAGATCGATGGCGCATATAAGCTTTATATCGAAGATAACGGTTCCGTGAAAGATGTGACCGAAGAAGAAAAAGCACTCCTTACTGCTGCTTCTCCGGTGATCGAGTATGCATCTGAATGGGGCGGAAAGCTCAACGCTGGCGGTGAACTGGTCTGCGATCTGGCATCTCCGGCTCCGGGACCGCATTACTATACGAATCTTCTCATCGGTAACCGAATCGGATTTGACCATCCGCTGCAGAGTACTCCGAAGAGCGCGATCGACCGTCTGGGCGGCGGCTGTTTCCGTTCCCACGCAGATACACAGGTTTTGGCGACACGCTGGGACTACCTGCCTGAGCAGAACGGCTTCCCGGCCAACCGTCAGTTCTATCTGGTAGAAAACGGACAGGTGATCTTCTATTCCGGTTCCGCCAAGCAGGACAGTGTAAGTTCGGCCTGCTGCAAGCATGCGCAGAACAGAACCGTGATCGAGTATACCCTCAAGGACGGACTCTTTGTACGCCGTACGATCTTTATCCTGCCTCAGGAAGACGGACTTCCGGTTGCAACAGAAGCCCAGCTCATCGAGATCGAAAACAAGGGTACGGCAGACCGCGATCTGCGTATCGTATATACCGGTATGTTCGGTACTCAGGAAGTGCACGCGCTTCGTGAAGACGTTATCTTCTCGACCGTTGTTGCGCAGTCTGAAGTATTCTATGGAGAGCAGGATGAGATCCGTGCTATCTCCTTTAACCCGAATCCGAAGTGGACGAATGGTAATATCCGCTACAACACACTCATGGTCCATGAGAATGGAAAGACGATCTTCCCGGATCAGTTCTGTGCACGCTATGCTGATTTCGTAGGTGCCGGCACGCTGGAGAAGCCGCAGTTCGCTGCTGTTCTTTCAAATGCACATTCCCGTAAGGGACCGGGTTTCTTTGCTCTGTCCGCTCCGTTTACAGCTGCGGCCGGCGCGAAGGTACAGGTCGACAACTTTACCTGCCTGACTTCGGATTGCGTCAATACAAACTACAAAGAAGACATCACGATGCAGGAAGAACTGGATGCACTCGTTGCACGTTTTATGGATGCTTCCGCACTTCCGTCCTGCCTCGACAAGGTGATCTCCTTTACGAAGAATTACGCTTCCTACATGCAGATCAAGCATGTGGATAAGGACTTCGAAGCATATGTAAATAACAACCTGCCGTTCCAGGTATTCTATCAGACCTTCGTATCCCGTTCTCTGGACTGGACTCAGAAGGGCTACCGTGAGATCGGTTTCCGTGAGATCCAGGACATCTTTGCTTCCATGTACTACTTTGCAGGTATGGGCGAGATCGAGTTCGTTAAGAAGCTCCTGCGTGAGTGGATCTCCAACATCTACGAAGACGGTTATGCCAACCACAACTTCTACTGGAAGGGCAAGGAGCCCGGCTGGTGGTCTGACGATGCTCTTTGGCTTTTGCAGGCACTCGATCGTTTCCTGAGCCTGACCGGCGACTACGACTTCCTCAAGGAAGAGCTTCCGGTAGCAGGAGAAGAAGGAAAGACACGTTCGATCCTGGATACCATCAAGGCGGTATTTACCTATTCCTACAAGATCTCTGTCGGTGCCCACGGCATCCCGCTGATCGACCGTGCTGACTGGAACGACTGTCTGCGTGTGGATCCGGACTGCGTCAATGGTCCGACGAAGATGGAAGCCTATAAAGAGCAGCTTGCTGCTTCCGGAAAGAAATACGGCGACGTGCCTTTTGACTCGGAATACAGTGAGTCTGTCATGAACGGATGCCTCTTGAAAGTCGCTGTAGACGCCGCTATCGAGATGTTCCGTCACTGTGGTGATGAAGACTACGCAAGCTACCTCGAGGGCGCTTCCGCGAACCTCAAGAAGCGTATCAATGAATATGCATGGAAGGGCGACTACTTCGCTCGAGTTCTTTTCAACAGAAAAGATAAGCCGAATCTCAGCTATCTGGGTGCCAAGGACGATGGTCTCGTGATCGAAGAAGGCAAGGATGGTACATACTTTCTCAACTCCTTCAGCTGGGCCGTACTGGCAGACTGTGCGTCGGAAGAACAGATCTCTACGATGCTCGACAGCCTCGACAAGAACCTGCGCACACCTTATGGTTTCCGTCTCTGCACTGGTGTAGATTATCCGCAGATCGCGCCGAAGATCGACGTGGCTCTGTACTACGCAGGTGACCGTGAGAATGGCGGTATCTTCAAGCATGCGAACATGATGGCGGCGGCCGCGATGTTCAAGGCAGCCAAGGCGGTCGGAGACAAGGCACTTGCCGAGAGACTGGCCAAGACAGCATTCTGGATCATCGACTGCATCCTGCCGTACCGTACGCTGACATCTCCGTTTACCGTTTGCGGTAACCCGAGACTCTGCACACAGTACAACAATTCCGATACAGGCGAAAACATCGGACCGACACTGTCCGGTACATCGACATGGCTCCTGCTGTGCCTGTTTACCAGCTTTGGTGTGGACTTCACAAGCGATGCCCTGATCGTAGAACCGATCCTGCGTTCGGAAGACACGTCTGAGGACCTGATGGTTTCTTCCGGTAAGGCAAAGTATCACATCACAGTAAGTAAGCCTGAGGGATTTAAGCGCACGAAAGAAGGCGTATCCATCACTGTTGACGGACAGGCCATCGAAGGCGTACGTGTTCCGATCTTCTCAGACGGCAACGTGCATGAGGTAAAAGTTCAGTTTTAATCCTTTTTGAAAGTAAGTTCCTGGTATTTCGAGACGAGGTAATCCGCAGCTCTCTTTGCGCCCTCGCCCCGGTATACCCATGTCTCATCACGGGCTTCACGGCGACTCTGCGCGAAAGACTTGTCTTCGATCGCCTGATCGATCAAGGACTTCAGATTCGGCAGATTCTCCTCTGAAAGCACGGTTCCGATACGCGGGATTGCCGTAGCACTCCAAATCGGAGTCTCAAGCCACCAGGCGTCATAGGCGGACTTATCGAAATCTGTATAGGCACAGATGACGGGCTTATCGAAGATAAATGCGAAATCAAAGATAACACCGGAGAAGTCAGAGATCATGATATCCGAGCGGTTCAGTACGGCGAAATTATCCGTATCCCTATTCCATTCCAACTGCTCGCTTTCCGGGAATTCGGCCATAAGACTGTCGAGAAGAGGCTTCTCGGATTTAAAAGACTGCGGATGTGGACGGAGGATCACGTGATATCCGGTTTCCAGGAGGATCCTGATCACGCGAGAACCGTAAAGGTTTAAGATGGAGTTCGAGCCCCACGAAGGCGCCAGAAGGACAGTACGGCCATGCGGCTCTGCCTTAGGCGCTTTTTCAAACTGCTCGGCTTTTACATCGAGATACGGATTGCCGATCAGGACCAGTTCCTTTGCCGGAAGATCTCTGAGCTTTTCAAGATTTCTCGCATCGTCGATCTGATACTGTCCGGAAAGAAGCAGGGCATCATAGTAGTCTGTACCGAACATACGATATGTAGTCAGCTCTGTAGGGGTATGCAGCATGTGCACGTAGTACTTGACGTTTTTCGAGCGCTTCCACTGATATACATCCAGACCCGGAGTAGTCGACAGAAGGATCGTCGCGTTGAGAAAGTTAAGTTTGGCAAATGCGCGGTTGCCATCGCCGATGAACTGTGCGGAGATATGAGAGTAAGTGTTTTTCAGAGCGGGATCATCTTCGGATGCAGTCATATAGACAACGTCGAATCCACGACTGTCGAGTTCGCGGCAGACCGGTTCGAATACCGGCCAGTAGCGCTTATCGTCGGAGAAGATGACAAGCGGGAGCGTCTCGGCATCTTTTTCGCCTTTTTTACCTCCGCTGAGAATGAAACGAAGTTTGACCAGGATACCCTTGAAGAAGTAATAGATCACACCCAGAAGTCCGATCAGTATTGCGAATAACATGCTCCCCGTACCAGGGTCGATGTAAAGTCTCATTCTCGTCTCCTTTCCTCAAAAAAGTGAATTCTCATCGCTTACTTCACACCTTCTTCTTTCCAGTTTTCCGGATCGAAGATGTACTGGTTTCTTACGGAATACCAGATTCCGGGTGTAAAGCGCGTGCCGTTGTTGCTGTTGGTACGCCAGTCCTCTGTGTGCATGACATAGAGGGTGTCTTCGTATTTCAGTGCGTCTGTGACCGGAACACCGGTATCCGGATGAACCGGATTCTCGATCAACTGGTCAAAAGCCAGAAGAGGTGTATCCGCATTTGTCATGAAGGTATAGTCTACCGTAAACCCGTCCGTACTGCCAAAGTCCTTTACCATGAACAGCGGGTTGTAGGAGAGAACACTTAAAACGTTGGCGCCGGTATCCATGGAATTGTTCGGCAGACTAAGATCTTCGAAATGATCAAGCATGTAACCATGATCGGAAACGATAATGATACGCGTGTTGTCCCAAAGCCCTTCACTGCGGAGATAGTCGAACCACTGACCAAGTCCGAGCAGTCCGGCCATATCGGATTGATAGTGCGCCATCTTATAGACAGAATCCATGGAGATGGTACGTCCATCTACGGTAAAACGGTCTGCATGCTCTTGATCATACTCACGGTTATCGATAGACATCGCCGGAACGTATTCCGGCTCTTTTAAGTTGGCTACATTATGTGTTGTGGAATTCTGAAGCATCAGGAAAGTGTTTTCACTGCTGTCGGATACTTCGGTGATAGAAGGCAGTGCCATCAGCGCAGAATAAGCATTCATAAAGTTTGCGTCGTATCCGAAAAAGAGGGAGTCGCCGGGTGCGTACTGAACACGATACAGGGAATTGATAACGTGGTTCGGGTCGCGATATGTACCGCTGTTATAGAAGAACTCCTGGAACGGTACAGGAACGATGCGGGTAATGCTGTAGCAGAAAAAATCACGGATCCAGATATGTTCGGAGCATTCATCTGATTTCGGCTCGTTCCAGAACTGACCGTTTTCCGTAATATATGCATGGATATCCGGATGGTCATCGTAGATGGACAGATCGGGAATCCATTGATAACCGGCATAAGGCGGGTCGCAGACAGTAACGTTATATCCGGCCTCGTCAAAAAGGACCGGCATAAGACGCAGCGCCTCGTTCTGCTTATCCTTAAGAAGCGTGTCATCGCGTTCGTTTAACTTGAGAGGCTGATAGTCGTATCCGCCGAAAAGCGCCGGAGATCCGGTATTGGTGGTCGTTCCAAAGGACAGGGTATTCGGATACCAGGTGAATCCCGAAAACATTTCTTCCAGTTCCGGCTTTTCCTGGAAGAGATAAGGAACATAGCAGCTTAAGGCACGGTCCATCATGATGACCACAACGTTCTGTCCGTTTCTGCTTAGTGGAATTGAAGGAAGTTTTTCTGCTTCAAGTTCGACTGCCTGTCTGATAGCAGGCATCTGACGCTGGATATTTACGACATTATAGATTCCCAGTCCGGTCGTTCCAAGAAGCAGGACTGGAAGGATAAAGCGGATGACCCGGTCGAGTTTTTTCTGGAAGAGGACTACGATCAGGACAATAAGCGCGATAAAAACGAGAGGACTGATCATGACTTCGTTCAATCCGTAGTTCAGTCCGAATTCAAAATTCAGCGCATTGTCCAGATAAGATAATTGACGTCCGAAGCAGAAAAAGTGGATAACGCCACTGATGGATAAGATGCACATGCAGATACAGAAATAGTTTCTTACACGAGCAGAAGAAAGATAGTAGAAGAGTCCGCACCAGATCACAAACAGACCGATGGCGAGTGCAGAAGAGTAGATAACATATCGCACAGGTGAACGGAAAGAAGACTGAATTACGAACTCCGCAGGCGAAGAGGCGATGACTGAGGCCGGAATGAGAAGACCGGTCAACATCGCAAGGAAGAGACAGGCGAATACGAAAATGCGGTTGATCGAAGAAGAATCGCCGTCATATTTTTTCTTCTTGGCTTTAGATTGTAAGAGCTCGGAACGACGGATCAGGATCGGCAATACCATCGCGATGGCAACTACAATGATCGCGAGTTTCCCGAGAGGTTTTCCCCGAAATACAAGTCCGAAGATCAGCGTGATCAGGCTCATCACTCCCAATATGATATCCAGGACCAGGGCCTTGTTCTTGGAAGTATAAACGATGTTTTTGACAAGAGAAAAAAGATTATTCAGTGTCCAGTAGAAAACGAGACCGGACGGCGAGTTATAAAGGAGGACCAGGAAAATCAGAGCCATACCATGGAGCTGGACTTTCTCTTTCAAAGAAAGGTCTTTCGCATAGATCGAGCTGGAGATGATGTTGATCACCGTCATCAGGATCGGAAGGAGATTGACGGAAAGTGAACCGAGTTTGAGTAACTTGTCCGGTTCGCCGAGATTCTGAAGAGGTCCGAGAGATGCCGTAGACATCAGTGTGTAATGGGAAAGAAAGTGATAAGCGGCAATGAAAAACGGAATCTCCAGAAGAATCGCCAGGGAACTGCGAAGAGACTGGATCGGCGAATAATGATTCTGACGGTAGAATGTCTGCATGATCATGTAGCGCTCGTCACCCTGAAAGGTTTTCTTGATATGGGCGATGCCCGGAGCAAGACGCTCCTCTATGGCATGCTGTTCTTTCTGGATCGCATCGGCGCGGTTATAGAAAGGAAGAAGAAGAAAGTTGACAGCCAGGCTTAATGGAATCAGTGAGATACCGATATTATCGAGCACGCCGTAGGCGACGCTGAAAACGAATTCGAACAGGAGTTCAAGAGGCGCAAAAAATAGTTGATAAAGCAATTGAAGTACTGACATATTACGCCCTTAACTTAAAATCCGGTGTTTCCTTTCTAATAAATCACAGTTATGATAGCACGTACAATCCTTGGTATCAACGATTCATTTCGCACATTAGATGGGCAGAATATTGCAAAAAAAGCACATGGTTTTTTCTTGTTAAATAGTATATACAGATAGTATAATACTCCTAAATTGGCTTACAGGGGGATGAAAGAAGCCGAGAAGAGTATGTTTTCGGGGTGTTGAGGGTATCTTTTCTCTGGTTTTTACCGAATGAAAAAGTCTAAAAAGATAGTACTGATCGTTCTGCTTTGCATCGCATTTGCAATAGCCGTCGCCGTTTTGTTTTCTTCTATCTGGCTTTCCAGAGAGTGGGGCAATCTGTCGACGGACGAAGTCATTTACCATATCCGTGCCCCATTGAGCGGTTCCAATCCGGACGTGATCCGTAACTATATCCTTAAGTATCTTCTGCCTGCGCTGCTGGTAACAGCAGCGACGGTTGTGGGTTTTGTTTTTACGTTTAAAAACCCGCTGTCAAGCAAACGCTTTGCCATCGCGACAGCAGGCCTTCTCGTCGTGTCTTGGGGTGCGACGTGTTTCATCCTTGAGAACAAACTTCATGTGATCAGTTATATCCACAGCCAGCTGCATCCTACTGACTATATCGAGACACACTATGTGGATCCGCGCCAGGTGCAGATGGAATTTCCCGAACAAAAGAGAAATCTGATCTATATCTATATCGAATCCGCGGAAGTGACGTATGCGGATAAGAAAAACGGTGGTGCCTTCAACCAGAACACCATACCGGAACTGACTAAGATCGCCCAGGAAAACGAGGATTTTTCCGGAGATTCGAACGAACTCAACGGAGGCTTGTCTCTCGATGGTTCTGTATGGACCATGGGTGCCATGTTCGCCCAGACATCCGGTCTTCCGCTGAAACTTTCCATCGGCGGTAACGAGATGGATACGCAGGACAGTTTCTTCCCGGGCGTCATGACGCTGGGAGATATTCTGGAAGATAATGGATATGTCAACGAGCTGATGATCGGTTCCGAGGCAAGGTTCGGCGGACGTGAGCTGTACTTTGCAACGCACGGAAACTATAAGATGTTCGACTATAACTATGCCAAAGAAAATGGTTACATCGATGAGGATTACTACGTATGGTGGGGATTTGAAGATGAGAAACTCTTTGAATTTGCCAAAGAGGAACTGCTTGAACTTGCCAAGGGAGATGCGCCTTTTAATCTTACTATGCTGACGGTCGATACCCATGCTGAGGACGGCTATGTGTGCCAAAACTGCCGTAAAGAATTCGGAAACAATCAGTATGCGAATGTCTTTGCCTGTTCTTCAAGACAGGTCAGCGAATTCGTAAGCTGGTGCCAGCAGCAGGATTTCTATGAAAATACGACGATCATCCTGGTGGGCGATCATCCTACCATGGACAGCGATTTCTGTAAGAAACTTCCGAATGGCTATCAGCGTAAAGTCTATACTGCAGTGATCAATTCGGCAGTCGAGCCTGCGGATCCGCACCGGACAAGAGTCTTCAGTACGATGGATCTTTTCCCGACGACGCTTGCGGCACTCGGCGTGGAAATCCCGGGTGATCGTCTGGGGCTGGGAACCAATCTGTTTTCGCTTCGTGATACGTATTGTGAGACATATGGCCCGGCAAATCATAATTCCGGACTGGCGAACCGTTCTGAATTCATCGAGATGCTCGATGCTTCCGAACTGAATACGGAGCTGCAGGAAAAACTTCTGAATTCCGTTATCGTGGATCAGACGGTGGAACTGCGTGAAGACGGCGTCTTCGTAAAGATCAAGATGTGGACGGAGATCAGTCTGACCAGTTTCGATAAGGCGGATCTCGTTGTGAAATATAACGGCATGACGTTCCGAGAAAAGATCGCGTTCAACTCAAAGAGCAATTACTTCTTTGCGAAAACCACGATTCCGTATTCTCCGATGGATACAGATATGCTGATCAATATCGAGCTGAGATCCGGTGATTCTGAGATGATCCTTTATCACGACAAGTTCGACCCGATGCTTCTGACCGAGGATTTCCTGACGTATCTGGAGCGTCTGAAGAACCAGGACTACCTGATCTTTATTGCCGCGATGGACGATATGTCTGTGGGCCTGAGCGACGAGGATATGCAGAAGCTTTCGGAACTGGGTATCACATGTGATCTGAAAAACGGCTATCGTAACTCGTATTACGCGATACTGCAGGGCGATCGTCTGATCGCGGAAAGAATGGAAGACGGTGCGGCACTTCGCAGCAAAGGCGATCTGGGCGGCATCGAGTATATCATCAGCAGTGCCGGATTTGCTCAGGGAAACTACGCCTCGATCGTTCTCGACGGCGTTGAGTATTCACCGATGGGAAGAGGACTGAATATCGTCGTTTATGACATGACAGAAGGAAAGGTCGTCAGTATCGCGAACTTCGATACCAACGACCCTGAAAATCCAAGATTGTAAACTTAATCGAATCAGCCGACAGGTGGCGCATTCGGATCCGGCGGCGGTGCATTTGGATCCGGAGGAGGCGTCGGTGTAGGTGTCGGCGCTACGTGGAATCTGCAATCATCCTGCGGTGTCAGATAACTGTCCGCGATGAAATAATCCTCTACGACGCAGCCGGCTTCACGGCAGTAATCGGTCGCTTTCAGACCTGAGAAAGTACAAACTTCCATCTTTACGATATTGTCCGGCTTTGCGAACGTCGCACCCGGCAGATCCGTGTGGATCCGCTGCATGACGTAGTTCCAGATCAGCTGGGCATTGTTTCGGTCACCCTTCGGGATCTCTGTCGTACGAAGGCGGTTATCGTATCCGTACCAGACTGCTGCAGCATAGTAAGGCGTATATCCGCAGAACCACTTATCAACATTATCGTCGGTGGTACCGGTCTTACCGGCAACGGCGATGCTTTCGCCTGCAGAGTTGGTGATCAGCTCGACCTTGCCTGCGGCGGTACCATAACGGATAACATCGCGGAGCATGTCGCTCATCAGGAAGGAAGTATCTTCACGATAGACTCGGTGAGACGTTACGGTATGGTCGAGGACGACGTTGCCGTCACTGTCGAGGACCTTCGTATAGGCATACGGATTGGTGTAGATACCGCCTGTTGCGAATGTGGCATACGCGGCTGCCATCTCAAGAGGAGACATACCGACGTTAAATCCGCCGATGGCGGTAGACGGATACTGTTCGTTGAGGCGGTTGATACCGACTTCGTTTAAGAACCACAGCGCCATCTCCGGACGGACATCGTTCCATACCATAACGGCGATGGTGTTTCTCGAGGAAGCGACTGCCTGACGGATCGTGATCGGTCCTTTGTACTTATTATCTGAGTTCTTCGGCCAGACGGCATTCGGATTGGAAGGATCCAGATGGGATTCCTTATCGTCATAGATCATGGAAGGCGTGATCAGACGCAGTTCCAGTGCAGGACCATAGTCGATCAGAGGCTTGATCGAGGAGCCGGGCTGTCGATGCGCATCTACAGCACGGTTGGTACCGAGGTTTACCGTCTTTTCGCCATAGCCGCCCTGCATGCCGGCTATGGCTCCGGTTTGTACGTTGATCACCACCATACCCGCTTGGGGTTTTTCCGGGTAATCCTCCAGCGCGGATGGATCCGACTGGAATAGATCCCGTTGCATGAAGGCTTCATCCATGATGGCCTGTACGCCTGCCTCCATCGTCGTGTAGATATGGTAGCCGCGGTTATAGACCGTGGTGGCAGCCAGTGAACGGCTGATGTTTCTTTCCTGCTGAATATCGGAGATGACCTCAGAGACCGCATACTCAACAAAGTAGGAGTTGATGGATGTGGCAGAGGAGCCGGACTTGGTCTTAAAGACGAGCTCCGTATTCAGTGCATTTTCATATTCTTCCAGCGTGATATCGCCCAGCTCGTACATCTTGCTCAGTACGATACGCATACGGCGCATGGCGTTACGACGGCCGGATTCGCGGAGCGGGTTATAGTAGGACGGGCTCTTCGGAAGACCTGCGAGGAATGCACACTCAGCAAGAGAAAGCTCCTTGGCGTTCTTTCCGAAGTAGTTCTGGGCACCGGCTTCGATACCGACGTAGTTATTTCCCATCGGGGCCAGGTTGATATAAAGCTGCATGATCTCATCTTTACTGAGCTGCTGCTCAAGTGTCATGGCGGAGAACCACTCCTGTACTTTACGCTGCGTGGAACGCTGGTCCTGACCGGAGATGAGTTTTACGGTCTGCTGGGTGATGGTGGAACCACCATGAGAAGCAGTACCGCCGTTAGCCAGGGCAGAAAGGATCGCACTACCGATACGCTGTACGTCGATACCGGAGTGCTCGAGGAAACGCTCATCCTCGATGGCCATGATGGCTTCGTCGATGTAGGTGTCTTTTACTTCGGTATAGGCTACGTAGATACGGTCAACGTTTTCACTACCTGTCAGCTTGGCGATGACGGTACCGTTTGCATCGTAGACGAAAGAGGTCTCGACGGAATCGGTCATGGTGATATCCGCGATGGAAAGCGGCGAGGTCGTGGAGATATAACCGATCAGCATACCGCCGCCAAATCCGCCGACGAGAAAGCTCACGCAGAGCAGCAGGACCAGAGCGGTCTTGACGATGTCGCAGGCGGCGTGGAACACTTCCATATACCAGTGACGCTCGTGCGCGGCACGAGTCGGCTTACCGTGCAGGCGCGAGCGGAGCTCGTCAGCAAGTGCTGAAGCTTCCGGCGGGCAGGGCATGGTGGAGCGGGTCTCCGGATCGTTCGGATTCTTCGGTTCCCGTTCGTAAGACTGGGAACGGGTGTAGTTCGGGACCTGACCGAAACTCTGGGTGCGGGCCTGGGTCTGTTCTGAAGACACGCCCGGATCAGAAGCCGCGTTTCCCGGAGCTGCCTGGGAAGGCCTCGGCTTTCTGCTTTGCGGATTGTTATTATTTGAACCGGACGGACGACGCTTCGGAGCGGAGCCGTTCTGGTTATTCTTCTGCATAGTTTATACCTTCAAATTGCTTTGTCGGGGATCCATAAAAATCCACAATAATAATACCAGTAAACGGCTTAATTGGAAAGAGCGGGACAAGTGCGCTATAATATGTGGGATAATAGGTGGGGACGATATCGGATGGGTATTTTTGACAGCAACAAAACCTTATTTGCACGGTGTACAGGTCTTTCTTCCGACGGAGTCGGTGTAGCGAGAATCGAAGACCCGCAGGCCCGCGAGAACGGAATGAAGGTTTTTGTGGAAGACATGCTTCCTGGAGAGACAGCCCGGGTACGGATAACGAAAAAAGAAGACCGCATGGCATATGCGGTAAAAGAACAGGTGTGCAGTTCTTCGGAACAAAGATGCACGCCGGTCTGCCCGGAGTTTTTGCGTTGCGGTGGATGTCAGATCCAGCATGCCGATTATTCCCTGCAGCTTGAGATGAAAGAAAAGATGGTCAGCTCCTGTCTGATTCGTCTGGGAAAATTTCCTGAAAAAGAGATCCTTTCTTGTATGGAGCCGATCCTGGGGGCGAAAGAACCGCTTCGGTACAGAAATCATGTCCAGTATCCGGTAGAATACAGCCTTACCAAGAGATGCGTAAATATCGGGCTTTTTGAGAAGAAAAGCCATAAGATCGTAGAGCATGAGACCTGCTATCTGGTCCATCCGGCTTCGGAAGTCGTGAGAAAAGTCGCGCAGGTATTCTTCAGCGATTTGTCCCGTATGGATATCGCGAAAGAACTGCGACAGATCGCCGTACGTATCGGATTCCAGTCCAAAGAGATGATGATCATCTTCGTGACGAGAAAAGCAGTCGAGATCGACGCCGGTGCATTTGCCGAAGAATGCGTAAGCGCACTGGAGAAAGCCGGTATCGGCATGAGACTGACCAGTATCTGGCAGCAGGAAAACCCGGATCCGTCGAAGAGAAAGGACCCGCAGGCCCGCTGGACGAATCTATGGGGAGAGCCGTATATTCACGAGATCCTCGGGAACCGCGTGTTCCGCATCTCGCCGGATGCATTTTTCCAGGTCAATTCGAAGCAGGCCGTGGTGCTCTACCAGAAGGTCAAGGAGTATCTGCGTTTTGACGGGGTACTTCCAAGAGTGCTGCTCGATCTATACTGTGGCACCGGAAGTATCGGTATTTTCTGCGCGGATGCGTGCCATCACCTGATCGGAATCGAGTCTGTCGAATCGGCCGTGATCGATGCCAAAGCCAATGCCACCGACAATTTTATCAAGGACACGGAGTTCTTCTGCGGCAAGGCGGAAGAGTATGATTTCGGCGCCATGATGCCGGATGCGGTCGTGATCGATCCGCCGAGAAAGGGAGTGGATGAGAAACTGCTGTCCCAGCTTTTGAAACTGGCACCGACGCGTATCATCTATGTTTCCTGTAACCCGGCGACGCTGGCCCGTGACCTGATGCGCTTTTTCCAGATGCAGGAGGAGGCAGGAGTAAAGTACGGTATCAAGAATATCTGTCCGGTAGATATGTTCCCGCAGACAACGCACGTGGAGACCGTCGTTCTTCTTTCCAGACTGACCGGGGGTGTGTAAATGCACAAAGATCTGGTTTCTGTGATCATACCGATGTACAATGCCCAGAAGTTTATCGAAAAATGCATCCGTTCGATCCAGACACAGACATATTCAGATCTCGAGATCCTCGTCGTAGATGACGAATCAACGGACGAAGGCCCGGCTATCGTTGAGAAAATGGCCGACGAGGACGAAAGGATCCAACTCCTGAAAGTTGAGAACGGCAATGCCGCAGTTGCCAGAAATGGCGGACTGGACGCGATGTCGGGTGAGTATTTTACTTTTGTGGATGCGGACGATTATGTTTCCCCGGATTATATTGAGAAACTGAAGAAACGCATGGATGAGACCGGTGCCAATCTGGTTATTACCGGAAGAAAAGAATACCGCCTCAATCCTGATGGAACATATACCCTGACCCGCGAACTGGTTCCCGGAAACTATGAGCGTTTTTCTCACGAAGAGTGGGCGATGCGTTTCGGCGAGGCCTGGGGAAAACTCTATCGAAGAGATTTTTATGACAGATATGGATGCAAATTCATTAGCGAAGGTGCGAATGCATTTGGAGAAGATATGCCGCATTCGCTGTTTCATCACTGCATGTGCGAAAACATCGCTATGCTTTCGGAAAGCAACTACTTCTATATTCTCCACAATGAAAGCACGATGTCCAAATACCAAAAGTCTCGCAACAAGAAGATGCCTTTTTCTTCGTTGGAACAGACGATCCGTCAGATCGCGGATCTAGGCGGCCCGAAAAACGGCCGGGATTACTATGAATGGTATGTGATCCGCATGCTGGCTACTTTTACCGATCTGACAAGAGGACGTTCAAAAGAATGCATTTCCGAACTGAATCAATATATCGACCACATCATACGGACGTATTTTCCGGATGTGAAGAAGAACCGCCTGATCCGTCTTTCGGCGAAGGTGGAGGTGCCGAAAATGCAGCAGGTCGCGGTAGTTCTGCTGGTCCGGCTTTACTGGATGAAGATGCTTTCTCCTTTCCTCAATGTATATTGCCGGATATAAAAACGAGCGTGTTTTCTGATGAGCGAGAAGAAATCGATCAAACTGAATATCGTACTGAATATCATCCGTCAGGGAAGCATGGTGCTCTTTCCGCTGATCCTGCTTCCGTATCTTACGCGAGTTCTGCAGACCGACTGCTACGGAAGATATAACCGATGCCTCAACCTCGTCAATTACTTTAGCCTGCTTGGTGCCAACGGTATCATCACATATTCGGTGCGAGAGGTTTCAAAACTGCGAGAGCATCTGAAAAGTGCCGAGGAAACGGCCAATCAGATCTATACCATCAATGTGATCACCACCGTTCTTGCCTATCTGCTTTTGGGAATTCTTCTGCTGATCTGGCACCCGTCTCGAGATTATGTTGTGCTTTTGGGAATCGCCAGTATCCTGGTTCTTTGCCAGACGCTCGAAAGAGAATGGGTACTGAATGTGTATGAGGACTATTCATTTATCACGATTCGTACGCTCGTGCTTCAGAGTCTTCGTGTGATCCTTGCGTTCACTCTGGTAAAGACCAAAGACGATGTGGTTATCTATGCCACGATCAACACAGTAGTCGCCGCACTGATCACGATAGCCGACAGGATCCGGGGAAGAAAGTATCTGAAAGTCCGTCTGACGAAAGACCTTGAGATCAAAAAGCACCTTAAGCCGATGCTTATCATCTTCCTGAGTACGCTCGTAATCTTTATCTGTCAGGAATCAAATATCACGATGCTGGGATTCATGAAGGATGAAGACACTGTAGGCATTTATTCGATTGCTGCGCAGATCTTTACGTTTACGAAGATGATCATTACGGCGGTCGCCATCGTGATGGTGCCGAGAATGACGCTTTATATCAACAACGGAAATCAGGACGGATACAAAGAACTTGTGTCCAAGGCCATGAAGTTTTTGATCATCTTTTCGGTGCCGACCGCATGCGGAATATTTATGGTTTCAAAAGAAGCCGTTCTTCTCGTAGCCGGTTCCGGGTTTTCTGATGCGCAGATACCTCTTCAAATACTCTCGGCCGCACTGCTCTTTGCGGCATTTGGACATTTCCTGATCAATGGTATCCTTCTGGTCACCCATAATGAGAAGAAGGCGTTTCTTATCACTGCTATCGGTGCGATATCCAATATCGCACTCAATGCCGTGCTCATTCCTCAGCTTGGGTATATCGGTACGGCTGCGACGACTCTGTTTGTCGAGGGGCTCATAGCAGTGCTGGGGATCTCATTGGCTAAGAGAAATCTGTATGTGGAGAACATGAAGGAGGCGCTGATCCCGGCTCTGATCGGCGGGGCGTATATCGTCGGCATCTGCATACTTATGGATAAAACGGGTATGACGATGGTACCTTGCCTGATCGTAAAGATCGCTCTTTCCATGCTCGGTTACGGATGTGTGGTCCTTTTGGGAAATAAAAAGCTGCTCCGGGAAATCCGAAGCAGCCTTCATCTTTAAGTTTTAAGAGTTCGATTACTGAACTTCTACCTTTGTGATGTGCGGGTTAACGCCCTCGTACCAGTAGAGGAAGCCCTGCATATCAATTGTGTCACCGATCTTCAGAGCCTGAACAGCCTTGTAAACTTCAGTGTTCTTATCGCAGAGGTAGGACTCAACTGTGAATGTGTATGTCTCACCGTTGATAGAAACGTTGAAGTACAGGTCGTCACCTTCGGATCCGGAACCATCCCACTTGTAGAGGAAAGCAACTTCGTTTCCGTCAGCATCCTTGGAAGCTTCAACTGTCATACCTGTGAAAGATACAACCTGGTTCTGCTTGTCGATGAGTTCATCGCTGCCGAGAAGATCTGTTACATCAACCGGAGTTGCGAGCCACTTGCCATCGATGATCTCGAATGTAGCGTCTACGATCTCGATCTCGCCGGACCACTCAGACTTAAAGCCGTTTACACGGATCTTCTGACCGGTTACGAGCTTTTCGTAATCTTCCTCGGAGCATGCCATCTCGTAGCAGAAATAAGCACCGTCTTCATCCTGAAGATAAACAGTAGCCTTGTCTTCCCACCAGGACTGCTTGCCCTGAACGTATGCCTCGATGGTTACTTCTGTGTCCAGCTCAGCAGCAGCGTAATCTGCGTAGGACATAACGGAACCCTCTTCAGCCGGTTCTGTCTCGGACTCGGAAGGCTCTTCAGAAGACTCTTCTGTCTCAGCCTGAGTCTCCTCAGAAGATGTGCCCGTCGGCGGTACAAATACATGTTCTGTTTCTTTCGCTTTGCATCCTGCGAGAGCAAGAAGCATAGATGCTGTCAGTAAAGCAGCGATACACTTTTTCATATCGATCTCTCCTTATTTCAATACATAAGTGTTCCGCAAAAACCAACTACTTGCGGACAGCCCATATTATACGACTAATTTTTGAAGTGTCACGTTTTTTTCTTGAGAAAAGACCGATAAACTACATATGCACCAATCAGGACCCAGGAAATGGCTATAGTTATCAGCAAAATCACAGAGGTTTTAGGCATTTTGCCAAGGTCGGAAATATTGCCTGTGGCTTTCGTTTCGATCTGGTCGAGACGATACAGAGAGCGAGTATCCGAGAAGAGTTTTTCGTAGTATTCGTCATCGATCGTCTGCTTTCTTCTTGCGGACTTCGTGACGTTTTCGATCATCTCACCGGCCGCGTTTCGAAGCGAGGCGGAACCGTTAAATACCGGTGTGATAAAGGTGTTGTCCACGTTCTTGATCAGCAGTTCGCAGGCTTCGATCTTGACGCTGTAGTGCAGTGCGTCGGTATCGCTCTTTTGAGACAGATAGTCGAGGTATTCGGCCGAAGTCTGCGCCTTGGAAGTAACAGGTACATAGCCCTCTGTCTGACAGTAGGCCAGCTGTACGGAATTGGTCAGAAGGTAGGATGCGAAAAGCCAGCTCGCGAGCACTTCGCCTGAATCTTCTTTGTTGAAGATACAGATCGAAGGCCCCTGGGAGATCATCTTCGGGTGGGAAGGATCGTACTGCGGAACCGGGTAGACCACGGTCTCAAAATCGATCAGTTTATCTTCGCTGATGTCGATATTCGGAGCGTGCGCGCCCATCCACGTCGCACCGGCGGTGGAGTCAATGGCGAAGATGCACTGGCCGGCATTTAAGAAATTGGCCGGGTAGCTGGAGATCTTGAATGTGGAAAATGCACCGGTCTTGGCGTGCTCGGATATCTCGTCGAGAAGAGAGCGGGTATTTTCGTTAAAGATCTTGATCTCGCCTGCCGGAGTCGAGTATCCCCAGCCCTTCTGGAAGAGCATATGGATCATCATGTTGTCCGAAGACTTATAGATGCAGGGGATCATGGTCTTCTGGCCGTTGATCGCAAAAGTGCCGTCCGCGTTTTTCTTCATGGCGGCTTCCGAGACTTCCCAGATGAAGTCCCACGTCAGGACGTCAGGAAGAGTAAATCCGAGTTTTTCGACATAGTCTTTGTTGACGTAGCATGCTTCGGTCGAGCGCATGAACGGGATCGCGTAGTGTTCATTTCCGATACGGCATTCCTCGACATACTGCGGGATCAGCTCGCTGTATGACGGAGAATCGAAAAGCACTTCGCTTCCACCGAGCCCGTATTTCTTATCTTTCATCAGAGTATCGAGCGGAACCACGACCTGTTCGCCGGTAATGTAGGTGGCGATATGGTCCGGGTAGGTGATACAGATATTCGGCGTAGTCTTTGTCGCGATGTTCGTGATGACGTCGTTATAGATCTTGTTATAGTCCGTGTAGAAACGGATATTCACGTGGATATTCGGATAGAGTTTCTGGAAGTCCTCCGCGGCCTTTTCATACACACGGGTCTGGGTGACGTTGGTATCGTTTTTCGCCCAGAAAGTGATCTCGTATCTCCGGTTCATGTCGAAACTGTCCGGAACGTCGAAAGCTTCGAGCGCGCGGGCGCCGTGGCAGGCAGAAGTCAGAAGTACGAAAGGAAGTACCAAACTTGCGAAGAGGTAGATACAGAGGATCCTTGTGCCGAGTGTCTTTCTCATCCTTTGGTACCTCCCCGGCTGACACCGGCCATGATCTTTTTATGGAAGATCAGGAATAAGATGATGAGCGGGATCGAGATGACTACGACCGCGGCCATCATGGCAGGGATATTTTCACGGCCGAATCCGTTCTCGCGGATCTCGGAGATACCGTTACTGACGAGGAAATATCGGGGATCGTCGGTGATGAGTCTGGGCCATACGTAGGCATTCCAGCACTCGATGACCTTGAGGATCACGACGGTCACGATAGTCGGGGAACAGATCGGGACCATGACTTTGAAGAGGTATTTGAGATCGGACGTGCCGTCGACTTTCGCGGCTTTATAAAGGTCGTCAGGGATCTGCTCAAAGTTTTCTTTCAGAAGATAGATATAAAAAACTGACGTTACCGACGGCAGGATCAGACCGGTGAAAGTATTACGAAGTCCCAGGTTCGTGATGGTCACGAAGTTCGTGATGATCACCAGTTCAGAAGGAATCATCATGAGAGACAAAAACAAGGTAAAGACGAGATTTTTGCCTCGGAACTGCAGTCTCGAGAAAGCAAAGGCGGCAAATACGATGACCATCATCATCAGCGCAGTGGTGATGACCGTGAAGAGGAAAGTGTTAAAGAAATATCTTCCCAGAGATACTTTGGTAAACGCATCGATGTAGTTCTGAAATGTCGGGGAGTCCGTGTAGAACTTCGGTGTAAACTCCGCGTTATAACTTCCGTAGCTTTTGATCGAGCTTAAGATCATCCAGTAAAACGGGAACAGTACGATAATGCCCCACAAGGTAAGAAGGGCATAGGTGAAGACATTTCGGATCACCCGAGCGGTCTTTGCTTTTTTGCTTATCTGATCATAATCATGCATCGCGCCGCCCTCCTTACGAAATAGAAGTATTCTTGCTGATCAGGAGGTTGATCACGGTGATCGTAAATACGATCGCAAACAAGATCAAAGCAGCAGCGGCGGCGTAGGACGGATATCCGCCCGAATCGCCGTAGAGCATATCGTAGACGTAGCCGACGATGGTATTCATGCCGGCGGAGTTGAGGTTTGTGCCGAAGATGGCGACCTCGTCGCTATATGCTTTAAATGCACCGATGAATCCCGTGATCACGAGATAGAAGATCATGGGGGAGATCATCGGAAGCGTGATGTGCGTGAACTGACGGAATCGAGATGTGCCGTCGATCCTTGCGGCCTTGTAGTAGACTTCGTCAACAGAAGCGAGCGCGGATGTCAGAATCAGAACCTTAAAGGGAAGAACGACCCAGATGGTGTAAAAGCACATCACGAACATCTTGGCCCAGTACGGTCCGTCGATAAAGTCGATCGGTCCGGTCTTAAAGATCGCCAGGATCATGTTGATCAGACCGTCGGTATAAGGGGTCTTTTTGAACATGATCATGAAGACCAGACCGACCGCCAGAGTATTCGTTACGTAAGGCAAAAAGAAGATCGTCTGAAAGACTTCTTTCAGTTTCGTGATGGAGTTCAGTGCCAGCGAGATCAGAAGTGCCAGAAGCGTCGAAAGCGGCACGGTGATGATAACGATGATAAATGTATTCTTCACGGCCTGAAGAAAATACGGATCGTGAAGGACATAGGCGTAGTTATACCAGCCGGTACCGAAGGAGGTCTGAGACGCGGAGTTATATCCTTCTTCAAAAGAATAGATCAGAACATCGATCAGAGGATAGACCATGAAGACGCCGAGGAATAAAAGGGCAGGCAGAAGATACAGCCAGGCCTTCAGCGTTCTGAGGCGTTTCACCAGCGGAGAAGCGGGGGTATAATTCGTTTCCTTCGAATCCGTGCTCATAGCAGCCGCTCCTGTGTTTCTTTCGAGAAGACGAATACTTTCTTCGGGTTCAGATCGAAAGCCACTTTTTCGGATGCGGGATCGATCTGGTTTTCGGAAGAGACGATGGCGCGGTGACGCGTGTCTTCGATCTCGGATGCGCTGTGCGAGAAGACTACGCTCGTATCTCGGCCCATGACTTCGATGGTCAGGAGTTTTCCGGTAAATGCACCTTCTTTTCCTTCCTGTTTTCCGTCGCTTCCTTCACGAAGGACAAATCCTTCCGGACGGATGCCGATGTAGACTTCCTGATCTTTCGTATCTTTGACGTAGTCTTTGCCCAGGATCTTTTCGTCGCCGATCAGAAGATTCCCATCTGCGATGCGGCCGGTAAAGACATTGATCGGAGGGGTACCCAGGAACTTCGCTACGAAAAGATTCGTCGGCTGATCGTAGACTTCCTGCGGCTTTCCGATCTGGTGCACCGCACCGTCTTTCATGACCACGATCAGGTCGGAAATGCTCATGGCTTCTTCCTGGTCGTGCGTAACAAATACGGTCGTGATCTTTGTTTCGTTCTGGATACGCTTGATCTCTTCACGGGTCTGGATACGAAGACGTGCGTCGAGGTTTGAAAGCGGCTCGTCGAGGAGCAGTACACGCGGCATTTTTACGAGTGCACGGGCGATGGCGACACGCTGCTGCTGACCGCCGCTCATCTCGTTCGGCTTTCTTTCCATCAGCTCTTCGATCTGTACGATCTTCGCTGCCTCCAGAGCCTTCTGCTCCATCTGTTCTTTGGTAAGCTTCTGTTCGCCTTTCAGATTCTGAAGAGGGAACATGATATTCTTTTTTACGTTCAGGTGCGGGTAGAGTGCGTAGCTTTGGAAAACCATACCGACACCACGGTTCTCCGCCGGGATCTCGGTGACGTCATCTTCGTCGAAGAAGATCCGTCCTTCGGTCGGCGTTTCCAGACCGCAGATGAGGTTTAAGGCTGTGCTTTTACCGCAGCCGGAAGGCCCGAGAAGGCCCACGAGTTTTCCATCCGGGATCTCGAAAGTGAAATTGTCCACGGCGATGACCTCGGACTTGATCTTTTTATTGCGATTGGGGAAACGCTTGGTCAACCCTTCAAATCTTATTTTCATACCCTGCTCCCTGCACCCTCAAAAACTACCTCTACTGTATCACATTTTTGTGGCTTAAGGATACTTGATTTAGCAGTTGAGAATTAATGAGATGGCGGCTCCTTCGAAATTGTTTCCCCAGCCATTCTTCTCCGAAAAAGATGAAAACTGAACTGTGCTGAGATCGGGAAGAGAAATCTCGTTTTCTTCCAGGATCGAACAGATATCCAGAACAATTTGTGAGGCCTCTTTTCCGGTTTCGGGAATCGAGGTATAAGAGTATACTTGCTCTAGTTCGTACAGTTTAAGAAGAAGCTGGTTTACCGTATCCGGTTTGTCTTTGAGTAGCAATACAAATTCATTGTATTCTTCTTCTGTTAATTCTTCGAAATCTGACTCTAAAAATGTTGGCTTTTCGAATAGATATTCAGGAATAATTTCAATAAACTTATCGGCCCATTCATCCCACAAGGATGATGTTGCTTCCCACATGATTCTGGAAAGGCTTTCCCAGTCATCATTCGGGAATTTGTCCAACAAGTATTTTTCTACGCAAAGAATAGAATATGCCATGCGACCATTCATAGATATTTTATCAAAATCTGCAATTGTCATGGGTTTGCCTCCTTAGACCAACCAGTATAGTTTCGTTTAATTCGTCCTCTAAATGAATAGGTACAGTTTTCACAAGCAGCTTTAGGGCAACAAAAACGATAATTTAGTCTTTCGATACTTATGTGGTAGCACTAACAAACAGTTATCAGCAGAGTTGACATCCCCTCTTGAGAAGGAAAACAGGTTTTTGTACAATTAAATTCAAGGACAAAAAGTCAGGAGGATAGCTTTATGGAACTGTCATCTACACCACGTGGTGAGCGCATTTATATCGGTTTCTTCGGCATGCGTAATGCCGGTAAATCCAGTGTGGTCAATGCATTTACGAACCAGCAGATCGCTATCGTTTCTGACGTCAAAGGTACGACTACCGATCCGGTCTATAAGGCGATGGAACTTCTGCCTCTGGGACCGGTCATGATCGTCGACACGCCCGGTATGGACGACGAAGGCGAACTGGGCATGCTCCGTATCGAGAAGTGTAAAGAAGTCATGGCCAAGGTCGATGTCGCGATACTGGTCGTAGACGGTACCATCGGTCTGACGGATGAAGACCGAGTCTTAAAGAAGATGTTTGAAGAAAGAAATCTTCCTTATATCACGGTATATAACAAGCTCGACCTGGTACAGCAGCGCATCGGAAAAGGCCGCACGAGAGAAGTGGCGCAGGACAGTATCTGGGTATCTGCGTCCGATAAGATCAACATCACGGATCTCAAAGAGATGGTCGCGCATCTGGTGATCGATCCCAATAACGGAAGACGCATCATCGCGGATCTGATCTCGGAAGGGGACATCGTTGTGCTGGTTACGCCGATCGATGAAGCCGCGCCGAAAGGTCGACTGATCCTGCCGCAGCAGCAGACACTTCGTGACATCCTCGATTCCAATGCGATCGGTGTGGTCACACAGGTTCCGCAGATCCCGCAGGTGCTTGCTTCTTTGAGTAAACCACCGAAACTTGTCGTAACGGACAGCCAGGCATTTAAAGAGGTAAATGAACTGGTTCCGGAAGATATTCCGCTGACTTCATTTTCGATGCTTTTTGCAAGATATAAAGGTGATCTCGGCGAGGCGATCCTGTCTGCACGTATCCTCGATAATCTGGAAGACGGCGCACGTATCCTGATCTCAGAAGGATGCACGCATCACCGTCAGTGCAACGATATCGGAACGGTAAAACTTCCGAAGATGATCGAAAAGAAGACGGGAAAAGATTTCCATTTCGAGTGGAGTTCCGGTGATTCTTTCCCGGATGATCTGGCTGATTTTGATCTCGTGATCCATTGCGGCGGCTGTATGCTCAATCCCAGAGAGATGTCGCATCGTCTCCGCATCTGCCAGAACGCAGGCGTTCCGATCACGAACTATGGCGTGATCCTGGCGCATATGCAGGGGATCCTGCCGCGCGTATCCGCACCGCTTCTGGGTAACCGATGAAGTGGATCACTTGTGCCAGGAATTGTTATTAGTATCTAAACTTTCGAGAAGAGCTTCGTCCGCGAGCTCTTCTTTTTTCGGATCTTCTTCCGGCATGCTTTCCGCGAGCTCACGGTTCTGCGTCGAGGCGATGGCTTTTTGAGTCTTTTCGTCTCGGATCGTTCTTACAAGCCAGCGGATCACGAAGATCAGCGAGACGGCAAGGATCACCGAGCAGATGATGGCCATCACGAAATCTTCGTCATGTGCTTTGAGGGAGTTATCGCGAAGTGCGGTTTTATAGTCTTTCCAGGCTTCCTCCCGGCTCAGACCATCGTACGTCGATACGTAGACATTGTCGGTTCCGGTGGAATAGACATCCAGACGGTACACATTATCCGAAGTGGGATCGTCCAGGCAGATACTGGCGAGCTCCTTCGCGCGCTTTTTCGAGACGATCGTTGTGTAGGTTTCGGAAGAGAGTTCGGACTTGAGGTAGAAGACGTAACCGCCTTGTTCACTGATGCCGTTGATGTGGCAGTCTACCGTTCCGAGTTTTTCGAAATTCTTATAGCCGTGAGTCGGGGGCGTGAGAACATAGAGCACATAACCGACGCAGAGAAGGAGCAGAAATGCCACGCACAGGATGATTTTCCAGATCGTCCTTTTGTCGGTTCTTTTACGCATCTCGTCATTCTTCGAGTTCGAGGGCACAACCGGAAGTGGGATCAAAATGAAAAAGTTAGTCATGGCGCATCACTTCTCCCAAGAGGGGTGAAGATCAATCAGTCATCTGTGCTTCCAGTTCCTTCTCACGGGCCAGACGTTCACGGATGGTCTTTTCGATCATCATGTCCTTGACCTTCATGAGACGCGTGGTCGCGGAACGCTCGCTTTCGTCGAGTTTCATAGTGATATAGCGGATCTTTTCTTCATAGTCCGGGATCATGACATGCTCCAGAGCATTTACACGACGGCGCGTTTTCTCGATCTCGGATGCCATCAGCTGACACTTTTTCTCGATCTCCGCCAGGGCGATGAGATCAGGCATGATGTCTGAAAGTGCGAGGATCGCGTCATCCAAGTCGATCGGAGTGAAGGAGTAACCGTAAGAATAGATATCGCCTTCGTCCGCGGTCTTGTACTGGGCCTTAAAGATCGGCACCTTTACACTCATGACGTTCTTTTCCGAAACTTCCAAAGACATGCTCTGCTTATGGTACATCATGGCAACAGCGATCGCCTGGTTCGACATAAGGGAACGGGCGACGGACATATGCTGATTCGCGATCTCAAGTTTTGCTTCTACCTCACGGCGGATACGCTTGTTCTCGCGTACAGCTTCGAGGAACTGACGCATGAGCTCATCGCGCTTGTCCTTGAGGAGCTTATGTCCTCGGCGCGCGGTGACCAGACGCTTCTTCAAGCGGGTCAGTTCCATTCTGGTAGGATTTACATTCGCGGTTGCCATAGTGAGTCAGTCACTTTCTTATTTCTTCTCGTCGTAGTACTTATCCAGGAGCTTGTCGCTGATTCGCTTATGCTCCGATCTCGGCAGGATACGAAGGAGTTTCCAGCCCAGATCCAGTGTCTCTTCGATGTCTCTGTCTTTGGTGAAGCCCTGGGATACATATTCTTTTTCAAATGCATCGGAGAACTTCGCGTAGAGCTTATCCATGTCGGTAAGAGCAGCCTCACCGAGGATGACCATGAGTTCTTTTGCCTCTTTACCACGAGCGTAAGCAGAGAAGAGCTGGTTCATGGTATTACTGTGGTCTTCACGGGTCTTGCCTTCACCGATACCCTTATCCTTCAGACGGGACAGGGACGGCAGTACGTCGATCGGCGGCATAACGCCTTTTCTGTAAAGCTCACGGGAGAGGATGACCTGGCCCTCGGTGATATATCCGGTAAGGTCAGGGATCGGGTGCGTCTTATCGTCCTCAGGCATGGTCAGGATCGGGATCATGGTGATGGATCCGTTCTTGCCCTTCTGACGGCCGGCTCTTTCGTACAGGGACGCGAGGTCGGTGTACATGTAACCCGGATAACCACGACGGCCCGGAACTTCTTTTCTAGCAGCGGAAACCTCACGGAGTGCGTCCGCGTAGTTCGTGATATCGGTAAGGATGACCAGAACGTGCATGTCGAGGTCAAAAGCCAGATACTCGGCAGCGGTCAAAGCCATTCGCGGAGTTGCGATACGCTCAACGGCCGGGTCATTTGCAAGGTTGATGAAAAGTACGGTACGGTCGATCGCGCCTGTTTCACGGAAACTGTCCATGAAGAAGTTGGCTTCCTCGAACGTGATACCGATCGCGGCAAATACAACGGCGAACTTCTCGTCGGTACCTCTTACCTTCGCCTGACGGGCGATCTGGGCAGCGAGGTTTGCATGCGGAAGACCGGATGCAGAGAAGATCGGGAGCTTTTGTCCACGAACCAGAGTGTTCAGACCATCGATGGCGGAAACGCCGGTCTGGATAAACTCGTTCGGGAAGTTTCTGGCAGCCGGGTTCATCGGCAGACCATTTACGTCCATTCTCTTTTCCGGGATGATGTCCGGACCATCGTCGATCGGACGGCCGAGACCGTCGAATACACGACCGAGCATATCCTTACTTACCGGAAGCTCCATCTGCTTTCCGGAGAATCTTACTTTACTGTCTGCCAGGTTGATACCTGCGCCGCTCTCGAAGAGCTGAACGAGAGCATTGGTGCCGTCGATCTCGAGAACACGGCAGCGGCGCTTCTCGCCACTTGCAAGCTCGATCTCACCGAGCTCGTTATAACTTACATCCGTAACACCGCGGACCAGCATCAGCGGTCCGGCAACTTCTGTTATGGTACGGTACTCTTTTGCCATGTCTTAATCCTCCTTATTCAGCAGTTCGGAGAGTTCGAACGCCAGCTGTGCACCGATGGAGACAAATTCATTCTCCGCGTCATCTTCGGTAATGTACTTGAAACGGCCGATCTTCTCACGAACCGGGAGAGCGACCAGCGCTTCGATATCGGCGCCCATTTCCAGAGCTCCTGCTGATTTGTCGTAGAAATCCAGGATGAGCTTCATCATGAAGTCCTGTTTCTTCAGGGAAGTATGGGTATCGACTTCGTGGAACGCCAGCTGATGCAGGAAGTCCTCACGGATCGATCTTGCGACTTCCATCTTCAGACGGTCTGTCGAGGAGAGCGCATCCATACCAACGAGTTTTACGATTTCTTCCAGTTCCGCTTCTTCCTGCAGGATCAGCATCATGCGGGCACGATTGCTGTTCCACTCCGGCGAGACGTTCTCTTCGAACCAGCCGGCCAGGGAATCTGTATAGAGGGAGTAACTGGTGAGCCAGTTGATGGCAGGGAAGTGACGCTTATACGCAAGACCTGCATCGAGACCCCAGAATACTTTTACGATACGAAGTGTTGCCTGAGATACAGGCTCGGAAATATCACCACCCGGAGGAGATACGGCGCCGATCGCGGAAAGCGAACCTTCCAGGCCTTCGGTACCAAGTGTCGTTACACGGCCGGCACGCTCGTAGAACTGCGCCAGACGGGAACCGAGGTAAGCCGGGTAACCTTCTTCACCAGGCATCTCTTCGAGACGACCGGACATCTCACGGAGCGCCTCCGCCCAACGGGATGTGGAGTCCGCCATGAGAGCGACGGAGTAACCCATGTCACGGAAGTATTCCGCGATGGTAATACCTGTATAGATAGAAGCCTCACGAGCGGCAACAGGCATATCCGAAGTGTTGGCGATGAGCACGGTACGCTTCATCAAGCTTTCGCCTGTGTACGGGTCGATGAGTTCCGGGAATTCGTTAAGTACGTCGGTCATCTCGTTACCACGCTCACCGCAGCCGATATACACAACGATATCTGCCTGTGCCCACTTAGCCAGCTGGTGCTGGGTAACTGTCTTACCGGAACCGAACGGACCCGGGATCGCAGCGACACCGCCTTTGGCGATCGGGAACATGCAGTCGATAACACGCTGACCTGTAACAAGCGGCATGGTCGGTGCGTGCTTTTTTACATAAGGACGACCCTTACGGACCGGCCAGCGCTGATAGAGCTTCAGGTCGATCTCTTCGCCCTTGTCGGTCTTGAGCTTGCCGACGGGCTCTTCGAGCTTGTAATCACCGCTCTTGATGGAAACGATCGTACCCTTTACTTCCGGAGGTACCAGGATCTTATGCTTAACAGTCTCGGTCTCCTGAACGATACCGATGGTGTCTCCGCCTACGACCTTGTCGCCGACATTCTTCGTAGCTTCGAACTTCCAGACTGCCTCACGCGAGAGGGAAGGAACTTCGATACCACGGGAAAGGTTATTACCGATCTTTTCCATAATGGATTCCAGCGGTCTCTGGATACCGTCGAAGATACCACCGATCAGGCCGGGTCCGAGTTCAACCGAAAGCGGAACACCTGTGGATGCAACAGGCTCGCCTGCGCGAAGTCCTGCCGTCTCCTCGTATACCTGAATGGAGGCGCGGTCGCCGTGCATCTCGATGATCTCGCCGATAAGACGTTCGTTACTTACACGAACCACGTCAAAGAGGTTGGCGTCTCGCATGCCTTCTGCGATTACCAGTGGTCCGGAGATCTTTACGATGGATCCATTGCTCATATTGATTACGCTCCTTTTTCTTACTGTTCTTTCAAAATATCGCTTCCGACAGCTTTCTCGACGGATTTCGAGATGGCCTTCATGCCCATGCCTTCGTTTCCGGTAACACCCGGGATCGGGAGGATGACGGGAAGCGGCTTGTCGCTGTACTTATCGATCTCTGTTTCCAGTGTCTTGGCCAGCGACTCCGTGATCAATATCACGGCATATTCACCCTGCGCCAGATTGTGGAGAGTGGTCGCCGGATTGTCCATGCGGTCGAGAGGGAAAATATCCAGACCGATGGAAGCAAAGCCGTATATACTGTCTCGGTCGCCCATAGCGGCAATCTTATTCATACAGCCTCCTTATTCTTCCTGCGACTGCATCCAGAGGCAGATTGTTCTGCTTGGCTGCCAGGATAATTCTTGCATTTCTGATTTCTGCTTCTTTTCCCAGATAGAAACCGATCATCGGCTCCGGTCCCAGAGGACTGTGTCTGTAGGGAAGAAGCAGTGAGATCATCTTATCGTCGACCCATTTCTCGAATTCCGCCGGGGAGGAGGACAAATATTTCGTCCCCGAACTATAGGACGTCGTAGAAAGATAGGTCAAAAGTTCATCCATCTTCTTTTCCGAATCGGCACAGGCGATGAGCTTGTCCCGGGAGATGGATGTGTTTCCGCTCGACAATGCTTTTTCTAGAAATGCACTGTCCTTTCCGGTCTTGATGGCACGGAACGCGGTCTTGATATTTGAAGTGGCTGTGTAGATCTCCATCTCTTCTTTCATAAGAGCGATACCGGTGGCATTGGCCGCGCGGGTGATCTCCGTAAGGCAGCAGCTGTCGATCAGGATATCCGCCATCTGACCGTCGCCGGTACGAACCAGCAGGTCATAGACATCTTCCGCCAGTTTGGAGAACGGGGCGGGAAGAGTTGCGAATTCGTGATTGGCGATCGCATTTTCCATAACGGAAGGATCGATCGTACCGGGTCTTACGAAATGCAGGTCTACGTCAAAATCGCTCAGCAGACACTTGATACCCGCCTTGAGATTATGGAAATCGTTACGAAGGATCAGACAGTTAAAAAGGGAAGGGTCAGGTGCGGATTCCAGGATCCAGCCCCAGGCACGACAGAGTTCCATGTCCAGGATCTTACCCAGATCCCTGGTATCTTCGGGCATGCCCCAGCCGTGATCCGCAAGCACAGCGACCGCCGCCTCATATGAGGGAGCTGCCAGAAGCTTGTCCAGGTCATGCTTACGGAAGAATGACTTCTCGTAAACATTGGCGCCGGAAACGGCAAATGCATATTTTGAAATACTCGGGCCCATGAACCTTCGTTTATCCTTTCTTACTTCTTAGTTCTTCGCAAAAAGCACTTGATTGACTTTGTCACGGATCGTGCTTTCGTAGTCGTCGGCAAGCGCGTCGAGCGTGCCGTTGTACTCGTAATCTCCACAGATCAGGATGCAGCCGGCATCGAAACGACCGGGCTTATCGGAAAGCGTGATCGTCGAACCGGTCTTTTCGGACAGTTCTTTTAAGAAAGAGTCCGGAAGATCTTTTTTATCCTGGTCACAAAGGATCAGCTCGCCATCGGCGCCCTCGCAGCTTCGTACGACGAAGTCCGCGACCATAGACAGACGCTCTTCTTTCGGAAGCGCACGGATACGCTTCTTCGCTTCTTCCACGATCTCGTTGATCATGGTGACTCGCTCAGAAAGAAGTCTTCTCTGCGACTTGGTATTCTGTGTCGCACGATTCTGTCTGGCCTGCGCGTCGATCACGGCCTGTGCGTCAGAGAGCATCTTCGCCTCTTCCTCTTTGGCCTGATCCTTTTTCTTCGCAAGCAGAGCTTCCGCGTCTTTTTCAGCGCGGACCACACGGGCGTCTGCCGCTTCGCGCGCATCCTTCAGGATACGTTCAATGATGGAATCTATACCAGCCATATTTGCTCCTTATCGTCAAGCAGGGAGGTTGTTGACGCCAATAACGATCAAAAGAGATGTAACGAAACTGAGAAGAGCATAGAGCTCAACCAAGCTGGCAGAGGTAAGTGCCTTGGAAGAATCCTGCGGACGCTTGGAGATGAGGTTTACACCTGTCAGAGCTACGCGGGCCTGAAGCAGAGCGGAAACCAGACCGCCGACTGCCATCGGCAGACAAGCCAGCAGGAAGAAGAAACCACGAGAGATCGTAGTAACCGGATCACCGCCGAGAATACCGATCTGTGTCAGTGTGATGATAGCGATAACCAGTCCGTACAGTCCCTGAGAACCAGGAAGCAGCATGAGGATAAGAAGTTTACCGAACTTGCTTGAGTCCTCTGCGATAACCGGAGAAGAAGCCTCCGCTACCATTCCAACGCCTCGAGACGATCCGATACAGTTCATCGTGACCGCAAGGCCAGCTCCTAATAATGCCAGTAACATGCCCCAATTCATTTAATTGTCCTCCTTGATTTTGAAGTGTTTGGTGTTACCCGTGAACGGTCGGAACATTTTTCCGCCGCCGTCGTAGAACTTCGTGAAAAATTCTACATACTGTAATCTATTAACATGCACATAAGCACCGAGGGCACTTATGGCCATATTAATCGAATGGAAGAAAAGGAATACGAAGAGGAAGAGCGGAAGCTTGATGATCAGCAGGTCCCCTTTGTAAAGCGTACCGATGGAGTTGGCCACCGATCCGACGATACCCGTTACCAGGCCGAGAGCCATGAGACGGGAGTAAGAGAGCAGGTCACTGAAGAATCCGGTGACTCCGTATATGCTGGCAAAACCACCGATGATCTTGCCGATGATGCCTTTGCTTTCACGGCCGCCCGTCAGGATCAGACCCGCAGCGCCCGCGATGGCGATACCGATACCGATATTATTCAGTTGGTTACCTAAAACGAATTCATAACCCGGGAAGAGAAGGCCGGTGAGCATCGGCAGGATAAAGATGAAAACTCCGGCAAATACCAGATACCAGCATCCGACCTCGCAGAATGCACCGACTTTGTCGCCGTTCTTCCACATTCTGTAGAACTTCGCACCGAGACCGAGAAGGATGTGTACCAGACCGAGCACGAAGCTCAGGATCAGAAGACGCATCGGTTCTTTACTCGGATCGAACCAGATCGGTCTTAGATCCACACGGTGGTGGAAGAAGTTCTCGGATACGACACCGACCACATCTCCGAAGAAGCTTCCGTAGATGAAGCCCCAGAATGTGGTAGCCATACCGCAGAAAAGGAACTTGAGCATATTCTTTCTGTTGTTGCCTTCCGGCTTTCGCTTCTTGAGTACAAAGAGCGTGCCGAGCATCATGAGGATACCGTAGCCGGCATCCGAAAGCATCATGCCGAAGAAGAAATAGTAGAAGAAGGCCATGACCGGGTTCGGGTCGATATCGGTGCGGCTCGGCGCACTGTAGGACTCGACGATATCTTCTACCGCAGATGTGAAATCATTGTTATGGAACTTGACCGGAACCTCTTCGTCATCGTAAGGATCACGGCTTTCAAATACCAGGTCGAATTTGGACGTAAGTGTCTTTTCGACATTTTCAAGATCTTCCGCCGCGACAAATCCGTCGAGGATGAAGGTCTTCTTCGAAAAGAGCAGCTGTCCGAGCATCTCATATTTATCCTGACGCATCACGATATAGTCAGAAAGGAAATACAGATCATCTAAGTATTCCGTATAATCAGAAAGCTTCTTTCTGGAATCGGCGATCGTCTCGGTCGCTTCCTTGATTCGGTTTCTCAGTCTTGAGATACGGACCTCCGGCGGATGCTTGGTCGGATCAGAAGGTGCGATGAAAGACATGCGGCGCAGTGTCGCAAGTACGTCTTCATAATCCTTCTTATGCGTCATGATGCAGATGCAGGTCTGATCACCTGCTGTATATACTATTTCACTATATATAGCGGGGATCACCAGTTCTTCAGAAGAGAAGGTCTTTCCCTTAAGTACCGCTTCGGACTCCTTCATGGCGGAATACTGCTGGCAGAATGCCTCGTAGAAGGAAGCATCGGTATACGGATCCGCGAACTGTCCGACGATACAGGATGTCTTCTGGGAACCGGTATACTGCATCGGAATATCGAGCTTCTCCCAGGGGAGGATCGCATCGAGCTGATGCTGGGTATGCGTGCGGACGGTCGTCTCGGAAGCGATCTTACGATCGAGCGCCTCGATATCGTATACGACCTTCATGGTCTCGTCGATCTTGTCCGCGCGTTTTGCAAATTCATCGAGAGAAAGCGCTTCGCGTCCGGCAAATCCGGAAAGGAAAGGTTTCTTTTCTGTGGAGTATTCTTCTACCAGAGAGATCGCATGCGAGATCGACTGGGATGTCTTTTCCAGCTGGTTCAAGCTTGTTCTTGTCGGGAAGAGACTCAGATCATCGGTGACATCGGCAGTATCACGCTCGGTGACATCGACCGTACCAAGGCGCTGAAGCAGTTCGACGATCTTTTTGGCGTCTTTCTGCATCGCGATGATCTCGATATGCTTCATGGGAAGAATGGCCATAGCTCTTAGTTCCTTCCCATCAGAATCTTCATGGCAGCTTCAATTGCTGCTTCGCGGTTCGGTTCGGCATCGTCGCGAAGTTTCTCGGCAGCCTGCTCGGCTGCGGAATCGCTGGCATCATTCTCATTGGAGCCGTCCGTCTTATTCTTTTCGTAAAGATCGGATACTTTCTTTCTTGCAGAAACCAGTGCTTCCTGGTAATCGTTCTGAGCCTGCTTTTGTGCTTTTGCCAGAATCTCGTCTGCTTTGGTGCGTCCATCCTGCTCGATTTCGGCGGCTTTCTTTTCTGCTTCAATGATTCGATTTACCTGTTCTGATGCCATACGTGCCTCTAAAAAAACCAAATTTCCACTTATAAATCATTGTTCCTATTTTCACATATAAGTGACGATAACGCAAGCACCTTTTTGTGCAAAATGTTCAAAATCTTCTTATGTGGTACAATTATCCGCGGCATTTAACTTTTCTTAATAAATGCTTAGCGATTCTTTGGAGATTCACATCTAAAATGGGTATCGTGAAATGAAATGAGGTCGCATGACCAGGAGGATAACATTATGTTAAGAATTGAGCATCTGACAAAGACTTACCCGGGAGGAAAAGTAGGTGTCGCGGATCTTTCTTTGGAAGTAAAACCCGGAGAGATCTACGGATTTATCGGACATAATGGTGCCGGTAAGACAACAACCATCAAAGCAGTGGTAGGTCTGCATCGATTTGAACAGGGAACGATCACGATCGACGGTATCTCTGTCATCGCGGATCCGCTCAAGGCAAAAAGTGTCACAGCATATATCCCGGATAATCCGGAGCTTTACGACAATCTCTCCGGCATGCAGTACTTAAACTTCGTCGCGGACGTTTTCCGTGTTCCGAAAAAAGAGCGCAAAGCCAAAATCGAAAAATACGCATCGGATCTCGAGATCCTCGGTGCTTTGAATAACCAGATCGCTTCCTATTCTCATGGTATGAAGCAGAAACTGGCCATCATCGGTGCATTTCTCCATGAACCGAAACTGCTGGTCATGGATGAGCCTTTCGTAGGTCTCGATCCGAAGGCGGCTTTTGCGGTAAAGACCATGATGCGCGAGTTCTGCGACAAGGGCAACGCGATCTTCTTCTCCACACACGTTCTGGAAGTCGCGGAGAAGCTCTGCGACAAGATCGCCATCATCAAGGGCGGCCGACTGGTTGCCTGCGGCACGATGGAAGAAGTAAAGGGCAACGCTTCTTTGGAAGAAGTATTCCTGGAGATCACCGAGGAGGCCAAGTAATATGCGTACATTGGGTCTTTTGCTGCGGACGGAGTTCCTCTCCCTGGTCGGCAGTTACAATAAAAAGGGCAAGACCAGCGTCATCGTTGCTGCGTCTGTCCTTATCCTGGTGGGACTTTTCATGGTGGGCATGTTTGCCATCATCGGCGGTTCCACGGCATTTATGCTGGTCGAGAAGAATCTCGACGAGTTCGCGATCTATCTGTCTTTGTCTCTCAGCATGATCATCGCCCTGATGTTCGGCGTGACCAACTCGACAAGAGACGCAAGAAGTAACGATACCGATATGCTTCTGGCGATGCCGATCCCAAAGTCGAGCATCGTTATCTCGAAGCTCCTGGGCATGTATCTTCTCGACGTGCTCTGCGCACTGGTCATGATGGTTCCGGCCACCCTGATCGTCGTATTCGTTGGTGAGCATCCCTTCAGCCTTTTCATAAGAGGTCTGGTATTCTCGTTCCTGATCCCGGCGATCCCGCTTTTTATCTCGCTTTTAGTCAGCGCCCTGATCGGTTTCCTTCGTAAAGCTACCAAGTTCGGTCAGATCGCTTCCACGCTTCTTAGCATGGCTGTCCTGCTTCTTTATATGTTCGTTGTTCCGAACATCTCTACCTATGCCGACAGCCTGACGATCACCGCCGCGGAATCTGTTACAAAGATGAAGCAGATCCTTCCGTTCTACTGGATCACTGAAGCAATCTACAGTGGCGACCTTCTCTGTGTCGTGCTGACTCTTCTTATGACCCTGATCCCGTTGGCACTGGCTGTATACATCCACGCAAGAGGACTCAACGGCGTAGATTTCCACGCGGATAACTCGAAGAAGGAGCGTTCCTACAAGTCTTCTTCCGTTCGCAAAGCAGTCTTTTCCATGGAGTTTAGAAGATATTTCTCTTCCACAAACTACATCATGAACACTCTGTTTGGTACAGTCTTCCTTCTCGGCATCACGGTTATGCTGGCGTTCAAGGGTATCGGCGAAATCCCGGTCCTTTCTGAGATCACGGTTGACGGAGAAAGCGTGGATCTTATTTCCAAGATCACGGCTCCGGGCTGGGCTGCGGTCTGGGCACTCTTTATCAATTTCTTTGGTGCCATCACCTACACGACTCCGCCGTCTGTTTCCGTTGAAGGAAAGCGCATCTGGCTCAGCAAGACATTGCCGATCCCGACGAAGGATATCCTTTTCGCAAAGGTTCTGGTCAGTGTCCTGATCTTCCAGCCGATCTCCGCCGCCTGCTGCATCGCCCTTGCGATCATTTCCAAGAGTGGAATCCTTTCCTGCCTGATCTCGATCGTGATCACCTGCCTGTTCCAGCTTCTGGCTTCCTTGATCGGTCTGATCTTCGGATTGATCTTTGCCAAGCTTGACTGGACAAACGAAGCCCAGGTCATCAAGAGCGGATTTGCAGTAGTTATGTCCATGCTCGTCAATCTCGGACTGGCGCTTTTAGTAGCAGGCCTGATGGTCGGCGGACTTCTCATCGGCAAGGTAGAACTTACCTATGCATTCCTTGGTGGCACGATTATCCTTCTTGCAGGACTAAGTGTCGGTGCTTATGCTATAATTACTCACTACGGGGTAAGAAAGTATGAGTCGCTGAACGGCTGATCGCCGCTCAGCTCAGAAGGAGAATAAGATGGACCTTTTTCATCGACAGCAGGAACCGGAGAACCGGGAGCTGGTCTGGATCAAGCCATTCGATAATCGGATGGAAGAGATCCTGCGGCTCAAGGAAAAATCCGAGACCTGCCCGGAACAGATGAAGAAGGTCTTTCTGTCTGCCTGGGGCGAGCTGGCTTCGAAGGTGAAAGTCCATCAGCAGATCGCGAACCAGATCATCGAGAGCGGATTGCCGCTTCGTGTTTACTATAATGTAGTGATCACGACCGATATGGGCTCGGCGAGCCTGGATTTTCTTATCCTTTCCCAGCAATGGATCATCCCGCTGGTCGTGAAAAATAAAGAGCATATCGAGTGGGACAGATACGATACCCGCTTTGCAAAGACACCGGACGCGGTCGATGTACGTATGGCGGAAGATGCGGCCTGCCTTCTTATGGACTGGCTGGCCGATAACCGTGCCATCACGAAAAAAGATATGCAGCGCGTCGTTCCGGTTCTGATCGACGAGGAAGCCGAGACGCTCGAGAACATGCCTGAACTTGAGCCGAGCATCCTTTATCCGGAGATGTGCGCGGCTGTCCGCGTGCGTCCGGAGGACCTGTCTTCCTGGCTTGATCAAGAGCGATCGATCGACGGTGCACTTCAGTTCCCCGCAAAGAAGATGGACAAGATCCTGGAAGTGATCTCGCAAGTCCTCTCCTGACGGCGATAGCGCCGAATTTCTAAAACCCTGTTGAGAAAGAACGTTCTATTCACAAAACGGTCATGATTTCGTTGAAAAAAAGCCCGTTTGTTTTTCATATTCGCAAAAATTGTTCAAACTATTTCCGCATAATAAACTCAAGAGGTTTTCAATGGAAAGGAACACCAAGAAGACCCGGAGGGGAGGGCAAGCGGATGGCTCAGTATTTAGTTACAGGTGCAACCGGACAGATCGGAAATACGATCGTAAGAATGCTTCTGGATAGTCAGAAAAGTGTACGGGTTCTCGTGAATCCTGAAGAAGATACAACTCCACTTGCCGGACTGCCGGTAGAAGTGAGTTATGGTGATATTCTCGTGAAGGATTCCATGAAGGATTTCTTCAACATCGAGAATCCTCGTGAAGCGATCCTGATCCACGCACAGGAAAGAAACGTGATCTCCGATAAGACAGACCTGATGGTTCGTCGAGTCAATGTACACGGAACGATGAATATTACAGATACCTGTGTAAAGAAAAAGATCGGAAAGCTCATCTATATCGGTTCGGCGAGAGCGATCCCGCTGAACAATAACACAGAACCGGTAAAGGATGTAAAGTATTTCGACCGAAACAAAGTGGTTGGTGACTATGCCAAGTCAAAGGCGGAAGCTACCCAGTATATCCTGGATAAGGTTTCGCTCACCGGTCTCAATGCCGTGATCCTTCTGCCATCTCTGGTTCTTGGACCTTTCGAATACGGAAATTCGGACATCGTGGCGCTGATCCGCGATTACCTCTCCGGCGATCTGAAAGTAACGATCCCGGGCGGCGGTGATTTTACCGATGTACGAGACGTAGCGGCAGGTGTTCTCGAAGCCGCTGAACACAGCGAAAAGGGCAGCTGCTATATTCTTTCCAATGCGTATATGAGTACGCAGGATTTCCTGCACAGCCTGCATGAGATCACGGGAAGAGAAGAAGTTACGAAGACCGTTCCGAACTGGCTGCTTAACGGAAAGGGTATCGCGCAGCTCTACTACAAGATCCTGCGTAAAGAGAACCCGAAAGACAAGTTCGGACCATTCATCTCACCAGAGCCGCTTTACCAGAGCGAGCGTGCGAATGCGGAACTGCATTATGCACCGAGAGATCTCAGAGCGTCTTTGGAGGATACCATCGACTGGGTGGAGAAGAATCCTTCGAAGAACGCCAAAACAGGCGACGGCAAAGACGGTTCTGATGTGGTGAAGAAAGCCAGCAATGGCTGATGATTTAGCAATTTTTCTACCCCTAATAAATCCTCTACTTCCTTGTTCCTGGAGGCTGCCCTGATGCTCGTCAGGGCAGTCTCATTTTTCGGTCGGATGACGTTTCCACTGTAGGCAGAATGTGGTATAGTAGTGAGTGCAAATATATATAAGAAGGAAGTGTTCTCCATGCCAAAGACAGCCATGCTGGTGATCGATATGCAGAATGCATTGATCCTGGAGCATCCCTACGATGAGAAACGCCTGATCCGTACAGTATCTTCGATGGAAGATATCTGCAGAGAAAACGATATCGAAGTAATCTTTATCCGCCACGAGGACAACACTCTGGTAAAAGGTGAGAATGGATTTGAGATCTATTCCCAGGTGGCGCCGAAGAAAGGCGAAAAGATCTTCGACAAGAAATACAACAGTGCATTTCGCAAGACAGGACTTCTGGAATATCTCCGGGGGAAGGGTGTGACCAAGCTGATCATCACGGGCATGCAGACGGATTTCTGTGTGGATGCGACGATCAAGGCGGCCTTTGAGTACGGATTCGATGTAGTCGTTCCGCGAGGCGGCCATACGACTTTCGACAACCGCTATCTGTCCGGTGAAGAACTCTACCACTACTATAGCTACGAAATCTGGAATCACCGCTACGCACAGGTGATGTCTATCGATCATATTGAGGAGTGCTTATGAAATCACAGTTTTTTCCTTATGACCAGACCTGGCCAAGAGCACAGCATTTTCACTACTATGCGAAGATGTTCCCAACCAGCGTTACACTGACCCGCCGCATAGATGTGACGGAGCTCGTGGATGCGATCGAGAAGAAGGGACTGCGTCAGGACGTAGTGTTCTACTATCTTGTCACCAAGGCCATCAACAGCCAGGGTGAACTGAGTGTTGCCTATAAAGACGGCCAGATCGGCTGGTGGAATTACCTCAATCCGGCGTTCCCGGTCTACCACGAGGACGATGAGACATCGACGATCCTTTGGACCGAGTATGACGATGATTTCGCGGTATTTAACGAAAAGTTCCTGTTGGATCTGGAAAAATACGGAGACAGCAAGGGTGTATTTGCCATGAAGGGCATGCCCCCGACGAACAGCTTTAGCGTAACCTTTAATCCTTGGTTCACTTTTGATTCCTTGTCGGTGGATCATATGGATACGCGTGATTATTTCTTCCCGACAGTTGATATGTGCAAGCTTATCGAAGAAAACGGAAAGAAGTATCTGCCGATCTCGATCAGCGTGCATCGCGCCGCGACGGACCTGATCCATCTGAAGAAATTCTTCGACGATGTCGAGAGCTTCTTCCCGCTTATTTACAACTACACCGGGAAGACGGATGCGGCCCAATGAAAAGTGCACTGATCGCAATGAGCGGCGGTGTGGATTCTTCCCTGGCCGCCAAGATCATGTTAGAGCGCGGCTACGACTGTACCGGCTGCACCATGAAGCTTTACAGCAACGATGATATCGTCGTGGCCAACCCCAAGACGTGCTGTTCTTTAGACGATGTGGAGGATGCCAGAAGTGTTTGCATGCACCTCGGCATCCCTTATTATGTCTTTAATTTCAAAGACGAATTCAAAGAAAAAGTCATCGGCAAATTTGTCGACTGCTATGAACACGGCCGGACGCCGAACCCGTGTATCGACTGCAACCGCTACCTGAAATTCGGCAAGCTCTATGAGCGTGCCCAGGTCTTGAAATGCGACGTGATCGTTACGGGTCACTATGCCCGCATCGAAGAGCGGGACGGACGTTTTCATCTTTTAAAGGCACTGGATCCGACCAAGGATCAGAGCTATGTACTTTATACCCTAACGCAGGAGCAGCTGGCGCATACGGTTTTTCCTCTGGGCGATCTTCAGAAAAGTGAAGTGCGCGAACAGGCGAGAGATGCCGGCATGATCAACGCGGAAAAAAGAGAAAGTCAGGATATCTGCTTCGTACCGGACGGCGACTATGTAGCATTTCTCAAAAAGTATACGGGCCACGAATACCCGGCAGGCGATTTTGTCGATAAAGAGGGAAATGTACTGGGTACGCATAAAGGCATCGTTTCCTATACTCCGGGACAAAGACGCGGCCTTGGTCTGGCGCTTCCGGCACCTATGTATGTCTCCCGTCTCGATGTGGAAAATAACCGCGTCATCCTGGTCTATGACGAAGATCTTCGAAATACCGAAGCTCTGATCGATGACGTCAACTGGATCTCCGGCGAGGTTCCGGAAAAAGAGATCCGCGTTCAGGCAAAACTCCGCTACCACCAGAAAGAACAGTGGGCGACCGCGTTCCCGTTGGAAGACGGGAAAGTCAGACTCGTATTTGACGAACCGATCCGCGCCATCACACCCGGCCAGGCAGCCGTATTCTACGACGGAGAAGAAGTCCTGGGCGGTGGAACCATCATACTCGAATAAAACCTGCAGGATCTGTCCTCGGCCGTACGGCCTGCGGAGGCTCCTTTCGGTTTTATTCGAGTATGCAGGTTTTCGAGAGATTATTTGGGTTACTCGTCCCCCTCTAGATTTCAAGTTTCTTCGGAATACACCTGATGGAACCTCCGCAGACGCGAAGCGTCGAGGACAGATCCGGAAGGCGTATTCCGAAGAACCTTACAGCGGATGTAAGTGGTCTTTCTCCTTTGCTTGTTTTACGATGGAATCAAGAAAGTCAGGAGGAACGTTTATGGAACCCGTTTTGAAAATTGATTCTTTGAAGAAATACTATGGAAAGGGCGAGAGCCAGACGAAAGCGATCGATGGGATCAGCTTTCAGGTTATGCCGGGTGAGTTCCTGGGTATCATGGGTGCATCCGGTTCGGGTAAGTCCACGCTTTTGAATTGTATTGCGGCGGTCATCAAGCCGACTTCCGGTTCGATCGAGATGGAAGGAAAAGAGATCAGCAAACTTTCGGGAAGAAAACTTGCGGATTACCGTGGAAAGAACATGGGTTATCTTTTCCAGAGCTTTGAGCTCATCGACAATCTGACGGGAAAAGAGAATATCCTTCTTCCGGTTTCGCTCCATGGCGAGAAGCAAAAAGAGGGCTCCGAGCGTTTTGAAAAACTGGTTTCCTATCTTGAGATCAAAGAGATCCTGAATAAATTCCCGTCGCAGATGAGCGGCGGTGAGAAACAGCGTATCGCGGCGGCGCGTGCGCTGATCCTGAACCCGGGACTGATCCTTTGCGATGAGCCGACAGGTGCGCTGGATTCGAAGAATGCAAAGGCACTGATGACGAAACTTCAGGGCCTGAATCAGGAAGAGAGTGCGACGATCCTGATGGTCACGCACGATTCAAACGCTGCGAGCTACTGTAGCCGCATCATGTTTATCCAGGACGGATTGCTTTTCCATGAGCTTCGAAAGGAAGACGGAGAAGACCGTCAGGCATTCTACGACCGTATCCTGGCCGTACTGGCCCAGCTGGGAGGAGGCAGTGCCAATGTTCTCTAAGCTTGTTTTACGAAACAGTATCCGTTCGCATAAAGAGAATGCCCTCTTTATGGGATCGCTGATCATCTCGATCATTGCATTTTACGTAGTGCTTTCGCTTTCGAACCAGGACGTGATGCGTTACCTTAAGACCTTGGAAAGTGACGCGATCCAGAAGCTCTTTGCCATGATCACAGTGCTTTACGGATTTACTCTGTTTATCATTTTCGCGCTGATCTATTTTGCAAGTAAGTATCAGATCGAGCGGCGAAGTCACGAATTCGGTGTGTATATCATGATGGGCATGAAGCGGGTCAAACTCTTCCTGATGCTTTTCCTGGAAGATCTGAGCAGTTCTCTGCTCGCTCTTTTGATCGGCCTTCCGGTATCGGTGCTGATCACGGAGATCATATCTCTTTTGACAGTGAAGATGGTGGGCATCGGATTCATGGGGCATCAGTCCACATTCTCGCTCAAGGCAGCCTTGATCACCGCGGCCGGATTTGTTGCGGTAAAGCTGGTGGCTTTCCTCGTTCTGACATTTTCTCTTGCAAGAAAAGAAGTCGGCACACTTCTTGCGGATGCGCCGGATAATGTACGAAAGAAGAGCTATCCGGTGATCCAGATCCTTCTTCTGCTGGCAGGCGCCGCTCTTTTGATCTATGCGTACATTCTGGGTATTTCCGGAGATGCGTGGGAAAATGTGAAAACGATGGGGACTACGGTATTTTTCGGTACGCTGGGCACGGTTCTTGTTTTCCGTGGTATCCGTTTTGTCATCGGACTTATCGCCAAGCACGCCAAGGGCGGAACCCTTCCGGTCTTTACTTTCCGTCAGATCGAAGATACGGTCATTTTCAAGTCCGGCACGATGGCGATCTGCTCGCTTCTGATCCTGGTAGCAAGCGCATGTCTTTCTGCAGGCGTGGCCACGTTTGCTTCTTACAACATGTACGATAATATCCGCATCGACTATACTTTCACGAATTTCTTCCGTGGAAGCGGAGCGGACCCTCTGAAAAAGATCGAGGAGATCGGTTATGCCGATGAGTTCTCTTACCTGGGTGAGATCCATATCAGTCGTCCCTATATCGTCGGGGATGAAAACTATGACGAAGCTTTTGATGGACACGAGTTTTCTGAGATCATGAATGAACTTGATCCGGGATTTGATCAGCATTGGAGAAACGATAGTTTAGGCGGTTTTCCGTTTATGATCCGTCTTTCCGATTACAATGCGCTGGTCGTCGCCATGGGTGGTGAACCCCTTGTACTTGCTGATAATGAACTGGGTCTGTATCGAAGTGAAACATTTGCCAACACTGAAGATTTGGATAACGCGGTGCTGGCGCGCCATCCGAAGGTGAGACTGGTAGACAAGGAGTACACCATGACCGGAACTATGCAGAGCTACCCTATTGTTACCGATATGTTTACTACTCTTTCCGCTGCTCTTATCGTGCCGGATGCTGACTTCGATCTCTATGAGAATGGATACACGGAAACATATGTCAATGGTGTACTCGATAGAAGCCGATACAGCAAAGATGACATGGTGGAGAACTACCAGAGACTGAATCGAGTTTTTAACCGATTTGGCCTGGAGTACGAGTCCTATCTCCAGCATATGGGACGCCAGCTTTTCTATCTGGTGGCGGCCAGCTACGTTACTATCTACCTGGCACTGATCTTCCTGGTCGTAGCAAACACGATCCTGGGTGTGCAGTTTCTTATGGGTCAGAAGCGTGCTTCGAAGCGGTATAAGACCCTGGTCAAACTGGGCGCGGATCATAAGACCATGTACCGTTCTTCGAAAAAGCAGATCAACTGGTATTTCGGCCTTCCGATCGCGGTGGCGGCGGCGAGCACCGTATTTGCCACAAGAGCCCTGTTTAACGGAATCCTCAGCAGCCGTACGAGAACAAATATCGATGAGCTGCTGCCGTGGGTGCTGATTGCCGTTGTTATCTTCGTTCTGGTAGAATATCTGTATATGCATATCGTAAAGCGCAGCAGCTCCCGTTTCCTGGAGACGTTGATGACTCCGGAAAGAGAAGAATAAGAGAAAGCGCCGATATGGACCGGGCCCGTTTTCGGGCGAAGAAAGGCAGTCCGCATGAAGAGTATCGCCATCGTGGAAGATGAAAAAATGGTCGCCGAGGAACTGGCTTCGATGCTGGAAAAAGAAGGCTACCGGGTAACGTGCGCCGAGGACTTCTCCCGTATAACGGAAGAGGTGCTGGCGCTTCGTCCTGATCTTCTGATTTTGGACATCAATCTTCCCGAAAAGAGCGGATTTCAAATCTGCCGCGAGGTCAAAAACAAGAGCACGATCCCTGTCGTCATGCTCACATCCCGTGACCAGCTCCCCGATGAACTTCACGCGCTGGAACTCGGCGCGGATGAATATATCACGAAGCCCTATCGAAAAGAGCGGCTTCTGGCCCGTGTGGCAAACGTGCTCCGTCGCTACGAAGGCCGACAGAATATGCTCGAGGGTCCGGGGTTCTTCTTGGACCGTGGTACCTATACGCTGTTTATCGACGGCACGTCCGTCCTGCTTCCGAAAAACCAGGGCAAGATCCTGGAGGCCCTGATGCTGGACCTGGGCAGTGTCGTATCGAAAGAGACTCTGTGCGAGGCCGTCTGGGGCACGTCGGAATTTATCGATGAAAATGCACTTCAGGTGAATCTGACTCGTCTAAAGAAGACTATGGCGGGTCTTCCCATGAAGCTGCAGATCACGGCGGAACGAGGCGTGGGATATAAGCTTGAGAGCCCGTCTGAAGGGACGGTGGAGAACCCGTGAAGCAATATCTTTCGATCCTTCGAGCGCATCTGCCGTGGCTTATATTCGCTCTGGCCGGAGACCTGTTCTTCGCCGCGATGCTCTGGATCACCGACGCCAGAGCATTTACCATGTTAACGCTTTCCATCGTGCTGTTTTCGATCTTAGGTTTCTTCTTGGTCTGCGCGCTGATACTGATGTCGGAAAGACGGATGACTCAGGCGCTTTCGGAGTATCTTAAGAATCCGGATGAGGCACATCTTCAGATCCTGCTTTCGAATCTGAAAGGCGCGGAAAAAGCACGCGCGAAAGAGCTTTGCGAGCAGATCTCCCAGAAGGATGCAAGGCTCAGTCACGAGATCGCCAGAAGCGGCGACTACGAAGAATATGTGGAGGCGTGGGCGCACGAGGCGAAGACGCCGATCGCGCTTTTGACCATGATCCTCGACAATAACCGCGACACGATGGAGCCGGAGATGGTCTATAAGGTCGAGTATGTCCGCGCGAGACTGAGCGAATCGGTCGAGCAGATGCTCCAGTATTCGCGCATCAAGGGCGAGCGCAAAGATTATCTTTTTGAAAAGCTTTCGATCCGCGAGATCCTCGATGAGGTCGTCGAGGACTACCGTCCACTTCTGGTGGAGAAGAATTTTACCGTGATCAACGACGTCAAAGAGGAGATGATCTATGCGGACCACCGCGGGCTTCGCTATATGCTCGGCCAGTTCGTCAGTAATTCCATCAAGTACTGCTCGGAGGACCCGCAGATCGTATTCCGGATCGAGGGCGAAAACCACCTGGTCGTGGAGGATAACGGCATCGGCGTGAAAAAGAGCGATCTGCCCTTTATCTTCGAGCGCGGTTTTACGGGAAATACCGGCCAGGCCAGGAAAAAAGCGACCGGCATGGGCCTTTATCTGGCGTCCAAACTCGCCGAAGATATGAACCTCAAATTATTTGTAACTTCAGAAACAGGAAAAGGCTTTCAAATCGTGGTACAATATCCCATGGTTGAATTGTGATCAGTATTTTTCCGGGCAAGTGCATTTGCCACGGGAAATGCACTGAAATCAGATAATTCCCTAGACAAGGAGAAACCATGCTCGAGTTACAGCATGTCTCATTTGAAGTAAGTGAGGAAGGGCAGGACAAAGGTATCCTGCAAGATATTAACCTCGTGATCCCGGACGGAAATCTTACCGTGATCACCGGCCCGAACGGTGGTGGCAAGTCTACCATGGCCAAGATCATCGCGGGTATCATCAAGCCCACGGAAGGAAAGATCCTTTTTAACGGCGAGGACATCACGGAGGTGTCAATCACAGAACGCGCTCGTGCCGGTATCGGTTTTGCTTTCCAGCAGCCGGTCCGCTTTAAGGGACTGCAGGTCTTTGACCTGATCCGTCTGGCTACCGGAACGAAGCTTTCTACTGTAGACGCCTGCAAGTATCTGTCTGCGGTAGGCCTTTGCGCGAGAGATTATATCAACCGTGAAGTAAACGCCAGCCTTTCCGGCGGTGAACTGAAGCGTATCGAGATCGCGACCGTTCTGGCCAAAGCTTCGAAGCTTTCTGTTTTCGACGAGCCGGAGGCAGGTATCGATCTTTGGAGTTTCCAGAACCTCATCAAGGTCTTCGAGGGTATGAGAAAAGATATCAAGGACAGTTCGATCCTGATCATCTCCCACCAGGAGCGTATTCTGAATATCGCAGATGAGATCGTGGTACTAAGTGAAGGTAAACTTGTGCAGCATGGTCCGAAGGATCAGATCCTGCCGGGACTTGCCGGTACCATGTCGGCAGTGAAGCGCTGCGGAAAAGATCCGGATGTAGAAGGAGGCGAGGCATAATGTTTGAATTAGATAATGTTTCTGATCGTCTCTTAGAGGAAGTTGCGGATCTGCATAAGGTTCCGGTAGGCGCTTTTAATATCCGTTCGAATGGTAAAGCCGTCGCGAGAAATTCTACGGCGAATATCGAGATCGTCCCGAAGGAGAATGGTTCCGGTATCGACATCAAGATCAAGCCGGGCACCAAGAACGAGAGCGTACATATTCCGGTCGTTATGACGGCAAGCGGCATCAAGGAGATCGTCTATAACGATTTCTTCATCGGTGAAGACTGTGACGTCGTGATCGTAGCCGGCTGCGGTATCGACAACTGCGGCCCGAAGGACTCCGAGCACGATGGTATCCACCGTTTCTTCGTAGGAAAAGGCGCGAAGGTCAAGTATGTCGAAAAGCATTACGGTTCCGGTGAAGGCACAGGTAAGCGCATCCTGAATCCGGGTACGGAAGTCTACATGGAAGAAGACAGCTACATGGAGATGGAGATGACCCAGATCAAGGGTGTAGACGATACGGTCCGCGACACGAAGGCGGAACTCGGCAAGGGCGCAAGACTCGTCGTCCATGAGCGTCTTATGACCCACGGCAAGCAGAACGCGGTAAGTAACTACCGTGTAGATCTGAACGGCGAAGGATGTTCCGCCGACGTAGTTTCCCGTTCTGTCGCAAAAGATGATTCGTATCAGAAATTCGACGCGGTATTAAACGGTAATACTGCCTGCTCCGGTCACACGGAGTGCGACGCGATCATCATGGATAACGGAAAGATCCTGGCGGTGCCGGGTCTGGAAGCGAATAATGTTGATGCGGCTCTGGTTCACGAGGCGGCCATCGGTAAGATCGCCGGTGAGCAGCTGATCAAGCTCATGACCCTGGGTCTGACGGAGGCGGAGGCCGAAGAGCAGATCATCAACGGATTCTTGAAATAAAAAAACCACGTTAGATGACGTGGCTTAAAAAGCGATTACTCTTCCGGGCGTTTCGCATCTTCGTATTTCGGAGAAGCGAGGCGCTCGGCCATTTTTTCAGGCGACATAGGCTTGTCGAAATAGTAGCCCTGGATGATCGTTACACCCATTTGCAGGAGGGTTTTGACCTGGTCCTCGTGTTCGATTCCTTCTGCAACGATCTGCAGTTCCAGGGAACGGGCCATCTTGACGATGTGCTCGAGGATCGTCAGGTCTTTGGAGTAGCTCTTGTCGACAAATCCCTTATCGATCTTGATGGTGTCGAAGGTGATCTCGCGAAGCAGTGTCAGAGAAGAGCTGGCGCAGCCGAAATCATCGATGGAGACCAGATATCCGTATCCGTGAAGTGAGTCGACGAAATTCTTCAGGACCTTGATCGGGAATTCGTCCGCGGTTTCCGTTACTTCGATCTCGATGAGATGTCTCGGGATATGGTTTTCCGTGATGATCGTGTTGATGCGGTCGGCGATCTCCGGATCCGCCAGATTTCTTCTGGAGAAATTGATCGATACGGTCGGCGGGTTTAAGCCCTGTTCGATCCAGCGGGAAAGATCCTTGCACACAGCAGTCAATATCATGAGGTCGAGGTTACAGATCGAACGGTTCTCCTCCATAGGCGGGATAAACATGGACGGCGAGAGGATCTCTCCGTCGTGCGACCATCTGGCCAGAGCCTCTGCGCCACAGACGGTTTTCGTCGTGGCATCTACCTTCGGCTGATAGTAAGCGATGAATTCGTTGTTCTTCAGACCCTGTTCGATCTTCCCTTCAAAGTTTTTACGAGCCTCGAGACTTGTGAGAAGTTCGCGGTCGATATACTTGATCGGTTCGCCGGTATTCGTCTTGGCGATAGCCAGACCAACGGCGGCACTGGAGATGATCTCCTCGCCGTCGAGATCGGTTTTGTCGATGGGAAATACACCGGCTCTGGCAGAGATCAAGATCTCTTTTGTCTCGCCGCTCTGCTTGTCAAAGAAAGAAACGTTCATGCCTTTCAGAAGCTTGATGAAATCCGAAACGTGTTCATTTCGAACCACGGCAACAAACTGGTTACCATATTGTCTTGCCAGAAGTTCGTCTTTTCCGATCTTGTCGGACATGGCCTGCGCATAGTTGGCCAGGATCTCGTTTCCGTTATTCATGCCGTACTTTCTGTTGATGTCGGAGAATTTGCAAAGGTCGAAGAAGATCGCGGTGTATTCCAGAAGTCTCGGCTGAGCCTGCATCTGGTTGATCCACTCGACACAGCCGTGCTCGTTGGCAAGTCCGGTGCGCATCTCTGTTCTGGCCACGTGCTGGATCTCGTTATTCTTCGAGAGCATGCCTTCGATGAAGATCAGGATCGCGGAAAGACCGATGCCCATGTTCATATAGGAATAACCGAACAGCATGACCTGGATGATCATGCCCACAGCCGGGAAGATCAGATAGGTGGACAGGATGATCAGCTGATATGTGCCCAGTTTTTTTCTATACTGGTGCAGCATCGTGAATACGATGATCATGCTGATGATCGGGAAAATCAGCGACACATAAAACCAGTGCGCGCGGTGATAGGTGTTGGTGGAATCGATCGTGTAATAAAGTCCCGTGAACTGCGATACGATAACGAGTATGCTTGCGACAGCGGACAGCGTAAAGCATGTGATCAGACGTTTCTGCGCGCCTGCGCCGCTTTTTAAAGAGAAGTAGCCAAGTGTTCGGACCGAGACATAGGCGGCATAAACAGCAGGCAGCAACGCGCAGGTCAAAAACACGATGAAGTTGGAAACACGGGATAAAACAAAGGCGGCGTTCCCGGTCTGGCCACGATACACATATGCCAGAGAATCAAAAAGAAGAAGCATGCCGGCCAGAAGATTTAAGATCGTAAGCGGGATACGGACGCGCCGCAGGTGGGTCTGATTCGTCAGAGAAAACAAAGCCGCAACAATACAGAAGACTGCTTCAAAAAGAAGAAATGCAACTTGTACAGACAATGCATCGATCATACGTTTTCCCTGCTCAAAGAATTTTGCCTAATCCTATTTCTATTATCTTACAGCGAAAAAATGAAAACAATATGAACAATTCAATAAGGATGTGCTTCGAAAAATCTCCAGAGCATTTGAAGAAGAAAAAAACGTCCCTGCTGCTTAACGGCAAGGACGTTTTGGTGGAGCATATGAGGATCGAACTCACGACCTCCTGATTGCGAACCAGGCGCTCTCCCAGCTGAGCTAATGCCCCGAATTACTTCACTATTATCGGGGTTGGGCATCTAATTGTCAAGGCGCAATTTCGGCGTGGTTGTGATATAGTAGGAACAGCAGTTCGCAAAGACGGAAAGGGGATTTTGACATGCGGATCAGAACGGTTGCAGCGGCGGCGGGATGTGTACTGGCCATGCTTTTTTCGAGTGTTCCGACCCTGGCTTTCTCTCGTGACGGAGGGACGATGGTCGTTGACGGAAAAGCATTTGCCTCGACACAGGACTGCAAAGGTACGAACTGGGAATTTGACGCAGATACCCACACTCTCTATCTCAAAGGGTATGACGGATCATATATCGATCTGAGTATGCAGGAAGAAGCGACCGTCGTCCTCGAAGGAAACAACAAGATCACATCGAATCTGGATAACCCGGCACTTCTGGTGCAGGGAAATCTGACTGTGATGGGAGACGGCTATCTGGATCTTGAAGTGACGGCATGCCGAAGTGCTCTCTATGCGCATGATGGTTCACTCACGATCTATGAGGGATGCGAGATCCGCGCTTATGGTTCCGGAACAAGTACGACCGGCGGGTATCTTGTGATGGCTGACGCAGATGTCCTCATCGAAAATGCGAAGGTTACGATCGAAGATGAGGTCGAGGGGCAGGGCGGAGGCCTGGGCTCCAATAACGGGGATGTCTATATCTCCGAAGATACGACTCTGTCGATTACGTCCGCTTCAAAGGCACTTTCGAGTCTTTCGGGAAGTGTGCATATTCGAGGCGCGGCAACTGAAGTTTCGATTCATGCATATGATAATTCGATCTATTCGAGAAATGATCTTGCGATCGTAGACGGTGCGACGGTTTCCGTGAAAAGTGATACGATGGGCGGTACGGTCGTATATTGTCCGGAGGGATGTATCCGGATCCGATCCGCAAAAGTGACGGTCGAGGGAAAGAAAACGGCGATGGCCGGTCAGCAGATCGAGCTGACGGATGCGTATATTGCGACACCTTTTGATGCGGATATTCAGCAGGTCGCCGATATGACTACTCTGATCTTCGAAGGTGAAGTCGTATCTTCCGTGGAGATCGAACCGGGAACGGCGCCGACGCCGACACCCACTCCGACACCGACCAACACACCGACGCCGGTTCCGACGCAGGCGCCCGCTGAGACGAACGACAGTGCATTTTCGATCACGCCCCGCATGATCATCGGCGCGGTGCTGGTGATCGTCGGACTGGGAACGGTGATCGTTCTTCTGATCTCGAAGATACGGAATAAGAACTATTGATTCCGAAATAAAAAAGCTGCTTCAACGAGCAGCTTTTGTTTTTTGCTTTGATTACCAGGCTTTCTTGTCTATGCCCTTTTCGCGGCGCTGCTGCTTTCTGGCCTTGCGGCACTCCGGGCAGCGGATGGGGCTGTTTGTAAAGCCCTTTTCAGCGAAGAAGGCTTGTTCTCCTTCACTGAAGATAAATTCGATTCCACAATCTTTACAGACCAAAGTCATGTCCGGCATAGGCAGATCCTCCTTTGTTTGACCCTTCTTGTAGCATAGCACCGATGCGGACAGATGGCAAGAAATCTTGATACTGTGCGCTTCGGATCACGGAAGCGCGATGGAGATCTCCGGGCCTTCAAATACGATCAGTGTACCCCACTCGTTGAGCTCCGGAACACCGGCGGACGTGGATGCGATCTGGAAGATATTTGCCAGAAGCAGACGGATCTGGCCGAAAAGTCCCTGTGTGTTGACAGTGATCCGGTTGTTCTTCCTGGTAACACGTACGAAGCCTTCGTTTTTGAGATCTGCGGAATACACATCTGCAACGACTTCGGCACCTTCCGGGATCTCAAACAGGGTGATCGTGACATTTTCCAGATAGTTATAAAGCGGTGTAGTATCGTGTTGTCCTGCTACGAGAACCGTTCCCGGTCTGGCAAGGATCGGCATGGTGCTGTATCCATGCTGCTCGTTCTTCCAGATCGGACCTTCGACTCTTTCACGGGTCAAAAGGTTTGTCCAGATACCGCTCGGAACGTAATAACGCACGATGCCGTCAGGTGAGGTGATCGGTGCCACGAGGATATTTCCGCCCAGCATATACTGTTGATCGAGCGCGGCAACGTTCGGGTCATCCGGGAATTCCAGCACCATCGGGCGTGTCATCGGGACGCCCAGCGAAGTGGATTCAACAGCGCTTGCGAAGATATAAGGCATCATGCCGAGTTTGAACTTCGAAAAGAGCAGTGCTTCATTTACCGCGTCAGGACCGTAATTCCACGGAGTCTTCTGCAGATACGAACCGACTGTCTGCGCGTGCGGGGAGAACATCGCCGCCTGATGCCAGCGCATATAAAGATCCGCCGGACAATCATCTGCGGTACCGCCGATATTCTGGCTCCAGAACGGGAAACCGCTCAAGGAAAGAGACAGGGCGCTACGAAGTGTATTCTGCATTCCTTCGTAAGAAGAAACGGTGTTGTTCATGGATAAGAAAGGAAACTTCTGCGATCCGACTGTCGCGGAATGCGAGATGATGAAAGAACTGTTCTTTCCGTGATATCTCTTGACGACTTCGAATACTGCTTCCGAGAAAAGATAGCAGTAGCGATTATGCATACTCAGCGCATCGTTTTCCATCCTGTAGCTGATGTTGTGTCTGACCGCATCCGCACCAAACTGCGGTGCCGCGACAGGCGCGTCAGAACCGAAGTCGAGCTGGAATGTATCTACGCCCATATTCATCAGGTCGTCGATATATTTCTGATACCATCCGCGGGCAACCAGGAATGTAAAGTCGACCAGCGCCGAACCGGGCTGCTGCTGATCTGTCTGCCATACGTCGCCGTTACCGAGATTAACGAAATAGTTTGCGTCGAATCCTTCTTGGAAAAGCGGGGATTTCTGCGAGATATAGGGGCTGACCCACAGACATGCGCGCACACCCCGTTCGTGCATTTTCTTCAGCATCTGGGCTGGATTCGGGAAACGCTCTTTGTCCCACAGGAAACTCGTCCACTCGAAATTCTTCATCCAGGACGGTCCGAAATGGATCACAGACAGAGGGAGTCCCTGGATATGAGCCTGTTCCATGATGTCATATACGGTATCTTCATCCATCTCGCCATACATGGAGGTGGAGATCGTCGTTCCAAATGACCATGCCGGCGGAAGTGACGGGCGTCCGATCAGTTCGGAATACTGGTCGAGAATATGTTTCATAGAGGCGCCGCCGATGAAGATATATTCCATCGTTTCCCCGGCGAGGGAGAACTGGGTGCGCATGGTTCTCTGGCCGTTATCTTCAGATGTGGTCGCGTCATTTCCGATCTCGTAGGAAACCGGGTCGTTACTGTTGACGACGATACCGTATCCTTTGGAAGAAAGGAAGAACGGCACGCACTTGGAAGATTTTCCGTATTCGATACCGGCGTCTTCGTTCCAGACTGTGTATGTTCCGCCGTTTCGGATGATACTCCCGGGGCATTCGCCCAGGCCATAGATATATTCGCCTTCGGAAAGATTCAGCTGCTCACGGATATATGTGCTTCCGTCGGGGGCGGTGATGTGCGCCATGCCGCCGATATCTGTAGAAGTCAGATACATACCGGAAAAATAAAAGGAGATGCCCCAGTTGCCGGTCTTGCTGAGACGGGCTTCGAGAAGACTGGAGGCATATATATATTCGTTTTCTGTTTCGCTGCTTTGGGGCTTGACCGAAGTACGGTTGAGATCGAAACACACCTTGGAAGCGCGGCTGCCGCGGTGATTGGTGATCTTAACGGAGAGCATGTTCGGCCCGGGTGCGCTGATGTGAACAGTCAGCATACCGCAGCCGATGGAATCGGTCACCTGGTTTTGCTCCTGATAGGGCGCATATAAAGTGATGCCGGAATCGGAATACCGAATATCCGCGATCTCTTTCGGATACTGAAGCTGGTATCCTTCTTTGACTGTCCATAATCCATCTGTAAACTTCATAGCCAGAACACTCCTTCGATCTCGGGAAAGCCCGAAAAGTATATACTTGTCCGAATAAAATTATAGCAAAGCACTTTCGCCGTAAGGGTACAGAATTCCTACCGCTGTGTTTCATTTGTGTGAAAATGGGGAAGCCAAACAGAATCGGTTAGTGTTATACTAACATTACCACTTGTGTGGATTTTACGTTTGGGCGAGGAATAAGGAGTAGGGTCCCTGTATGAGCAACGCGCGCAGTTTCCTTCGTTATGCACGAATTATGCAAGACCGCCGTCAGGATCTGATGGCGGATACCGGCGCGCTTTCCGAGCTTCCGAACCGGCTTCTCGAAGACGGCATCAAGAGGATCTATTTTATTTCCGGTAAACAGACCAAAAAACTCAAACTCTACGATGCATTTCTGGAAGACCTCGAGTCGAAAGGCATCCGCTGTTTTACGTGCGACAAGGTCGATGCGTCAACGGACGGACGGATCATCGAAACCTGTGCTACCGAGTGCAGAAACTATAACTGTGAGGCCATCGTCGCTTTTGGCGGAGGCACTGTGATCGACATTGCCAAACTGGTGTCTGCATGGGTTGCCAATGCGGAACGTTCCCTCTATCAGATGCGAGGCATCGGTAAGATCCCGAATCCCGGCGTGGATCTGCATGTCATATCAACTACCGGAAGCGGTGCGGAAAGCTCCGCGTGTTCGTTCGTACGATATGACCAGCAGACGTGCCTTTTTTACAGCGAGCATCTGATTCCGAAGAGCGTCGTACTGGATCCGGATCTTCTGCTCCGACTTCCCATGGACAATCTTGCGGCGGCCGGTCTTTTTGCCCTGACACATGCGATCGAAGCCTATGTCAGTCTGCAGGCGGAAGAGTTCCCGGCCGATAAGGCAAATGTCATGGTTGCCGTCCCGATCTTTTTCTCTTATCTGGAAAAATGCTATCGCCGAGGCGGCGTTTCAAATGATATGTATCTTCAGCTGATGATGGCTTCTTATTACTCCGGTATCGCAACCCGAAGGATCGGTTTTGGCTATGCCCATTGTTTTGCGATGCGTATTTCAGAAAAATACGACATCATGCCGGGCCATGCCTGTGCCGCCGTCCTGCCGGAGATACTTCGCTATGAATTCGACAAGATCTCCAAGCCGCTTTCAGAACTTGCTAAGGCTGCACATCTGTGCTCTGCGCGAGCAAGTGAAGAACAGGCCGCGCTTGCCCTGATCGAAGGTGTGGAGAGCCTTTGCCGAAGAGTGCAGCTTCCGGCGTCTTTGACTTGCTTGAAGTCGGAAGACTTTAACGGCATTATCGAGATGGTGCAGCTGGACAGCAAACAGTGGGGCTGCCCGAAGAGGATCACGGCAAAAACAGCAGTAGATCTGATGAGAAATTTCAAACTGAGGGACTAAGAACGCTGCCCATGTTTGGAGCGGGTACGGATTGCTCTTATATATAACAATATATATAATTAGAAATCGCTTTTCCCATGGGCAGAGCGATTTTCTTTAAAAAGGGAAAAATATGAAGGAAGAACGTCAGCGGATCGCCTATCCGATCCCCAAAACCGTATATGAAGTGCTCAGGCGCATCGAGACTGCAGGCCGGCAGGCTTATGTAGTGGGCGGAGCTGTGCGCGATATCCTTATGCAGAAAGATCCGAGTGATTACGATATAACGACATCGGCTACACCTTCCGAGATCATGGAAATCTTCGGACAGGAGCACTGCCACCCGACAGGCCTGGAGCATGGCACGGTCACAGTTGTGCTGGATGGTGTTCCCATGGAAGTAACGACGTTTCGCATAGATGGCGATTACCAGGACTTCCGCCATCCGGATGATGTTGTCTTTACGCGTTCTCTGGAGGAGGATGTGAAAAGACGCGACTTTACGATCAATTCACTGGCTATGGACAAAGACGGAGAGATCGTCGACTATTGTGGCGGGATAGAAGATATCCGGGCCAAGGTGATCCGGACCGTGGGATCTGCCGACAGACGTTTCGGAGAAGATGCCCTTCGTATTCTGCGAGGACTTCGCTTTGCGTCTGAGACCGGGTTTAGGATCGAGGAAGATACGGCAGAGCAGATCCACAAACAAAGCGGATCCCTTTCGCTTCTTTCGGCAGAGCGAATATGGAAAGAACTGACGCGTTTTCTTTGTGGAGAGAACTGCGTGAAGGTCCTTCGTGAATTTGCGGATGTGTTTGCCGTAGTTATTCCTGAGATCCGTCCCATGTTTGGATTTGAACAGCACAATCCGCACCATATCTATGACGTCTGGGAGCATACACTTGTCGCGATGGATCATACGCAGCAGGATCTGATTCCCAGACTGACCATGCTTTTGCACGATATAGGAAAGCCGTCCTGCTTTACGATGGATGAAAAAGGTGTCGGCCACTTCATGGGGCACCAGAAGATCAGTGCCGAGATGGCCGAGACGATCCTGAAGCGGCTCAAATCCGATACGGCTACTCGTGAAACGGTGGTCGAGCTGGTGCGCGTCCACGATATAACACTGGAGCCCCGGTTAAAGATCGTGCGTCGGCGGCTGGCTCAGTACGGTGAAGCGAACCTTCGCTATCTTATCGAGATTAAAAATGCGGATATGCATGCCCATTCGGAACTGAGCGCGTATCGCTTTGCAGAACTGCGAGAGTTTGAATCCCTTCTGGATCAGACGATCCAGATGAATCTTTGTTGCTCATATCAGACCCTGGAGATTTCGGGGAAAGATCTGATCGAGATCGGAATCGAACCGGGACAGACGCTGGGCAGAATAAAAAAGCAGCTTCTGGATGAAGTCATCGACGAAGAGATTCCCAACGAAAAGCAGGCGCTGCTTGCCCGAGCCAGTGAAATTGCGGGATCCGTCAACGGATCTGACATCCTTCAGCAATAATCTATTCATACACAAGGTTGAATTGTGAAGATGAGTTCACAATCTGACACAATTCAAGCGGTTGACCACGGGGTGAATTTTAGATTCATCTGGGATAAAATGCATGTTTTTCGATCAAAAACCCCCATCAGACAAAATTTGGACACAGAAAAGATACAAAATGTGGCAGAATTGTGACAAAATCACGTAGAATTTGAACAAATCCATTGCTAGAATAAAAGCATAACAACGAAGACAACAGGGAAGAGATGACAACAAGGAAGGCATGAAACCTGTTTTAGATAGAAACACAGTCACAGTGAGGAGGGGACGATATGAAAAAGATGATGATGAATAACAAAGGTTTTACTCTAGTTGAAATGGTTTGCGTAATCGCAATTATCCTGATCCTGTCCAGTGCATTGGTATCCGGATTCATGGAGTATAAGACAAAAGCTGATGAAAGAAGCGCAAGGGTTCAGGCACACAGTGATGGATATGTAATCGGTGAGAGCCAGGTAAAGAGTTATCTTGATGGATATACAAGACAGCCACCGGCCACTACAACAGCCGCACAGAACAATTTCACACCGAACCCGGGACCTGCACAGAATAACAATGGTGGTGGCGGACAGCCGGTACAGCCGTCTACGACACAGCCGTCGCAGACTCAACCATCTCAGCAGCCACAGCAGCCCAATCCGCAGCAGCCACAGCAGCCCAATCCGCAGCAGCCCAATCCGCAGCAGCCTGCAGATCCGAATCCTCAGGTTGACGGAACACCGGCTCCGAACACAGAGATCAAAGATTACTGGCACGATGCAGGACACGCAAGCCTGGGATTCATTCTCAACAACTATCAGACACAGGCAACCAAAGTCGTAATCTATCTGCCGGATGGAATCCAGATTGACAGGATCGACAATGGTAACATCAAATACAAGCAGGAAGGCAACCTTCTTACCATCGAACCGAAGAGCGGAACCATCAATGGTCTGGGCTTCAACGTAAAAGGCGATATGTCCAAGCTCGGTAAGGTAGCAGTTATCTCCTACAGCTGATGAAACTTGAAAATCTACTTTGACAGATTGTTTGACATAACCAGTAAATGACTTCAAAGGTGCATCATAAGTTTTCCTTCATGGGCCGTCTCGAAAGAGACGGCCTTTGCCATGCCCGGATGCTGAAGAATCATGTTTTTCTAACCGAAATCGATTTCGAAAATCAAAAGAGGAAATAGATTTACAATTTCGTAAAAATCTGATTCATTTTCTGACACACCCCATATATATACTTAGACCATACGATGAGGAACATCGAAAGGATTTTTGAGGCAAGGGGGTGCTGATCAATGAAGTTCGATAAGATCACAAAGTTGATTTCCAAGAACGTTACTACATTATCCATTGCGTCGGCATTCGTGCTTGGCGCAATTGGCATGTCTGATATGAGAGACAAGCTCTTCGATACTTCCTCCTGGTTCATGAAGCAGGAAGCTGAGCTTTCTGTAGCAGCAACCGAGACCGTTGCTGAGTCTTCTGAGACCGTGGCAGTTACCGAGGAACAGATCGTAGTTACTCTGGAAGAAACCACAAAGGCAACAACAGAAGCTACCACAGCAGAAACAACGAAGGCTACAACAACTGCAACTTCTGAAGAGACAACAACCGAAACCACTCCGGCTGAAACTTCTGCAAAAGAAACAGAGCCGAAGAAGACTTCCGAGTCTACAGTTGCTCCTTCTGATCCGACAGAAGGATCCACAAAGGCTCCGGCAGACGAACCCGCTCCGACAACCACTGCTCCGGCTCCGACAACAACAGAACCGGCGCCGACAACGACAGAGCCTGCTCCGACAACCACTGCTCCGATGGGCGACCTCAGCGGAACATTTGATGAGTCGATGGCTCGTGCGGTTCTCGATTATGTAAACAATGAGCGCGCTGCCAATGGTCTGGCTCCGCTTTCCTGGAACAACACATTGGCTAACGCAGCTGATATCCGTGCTACAGAGATCGTTGTTAAGTGGTCTCACACTCGTCCGGATGGTTCGGCTTGGTGGACAGCCGGTGCTCGCACACAGATGGGCGAGAACCTCGCATTCGGTCAGAGCTCTGCTGAAGAAGTAGTTGCAGCTTGGATGAATTCCCAGACTCACAGAGACAACATCCTCTGTTCTGATTATTCTAAGCTCGGTGTTTCCTGCTACTTCTGCAACGGCACCTACTACTGGACACAAGAATTCGCATAATCATTTTCATTTTTTCCTCTTATTTTTTCATGATTGACAGTTTTCTCCTTTATCCGCAAAATAGAGAAAACTGTCAATTCATTTGTGAGGCAACATGGAGCAGGATAAGGTAAAAACACCACTGATATTCCGTAATTACATTCGGTGGCCGCTGATGATCGCGATGATCATGGCGGTGCTTTTGGGGCTTGCCTATATTTTCCTGATCGATCCGGATAAGAGTACGGGTCTTACGCTTCCCTGTTATACATATAAAACTTTGGGTATTTACTGTCCCGGATGCGGAGATACCCGTGCACTTCACGCACTTACCCACGGGCATATCCTGAAAGCTCTGGACTATAACGCACTGTTTCCGTTTTTTGTTTTGATCGGCGGATGGTACTATCTGGTCGGTCTGACGACACTCTTTTTCAAAAAACGCGTGATGTGGATCCCCGAATCGATCCCGGTTCCTGCCGCGATCGGACTTGGTGTCGTAGTCGTGCTCTTCACCGTGCTCCGAAATCTTCCGGTATGGCCATTTTCTATCCTGGCGCCATAATAAGCGCAGTATTTCTGCCAAGAAAATGGGTTAAACATTTATAAAGAATTCTATAATATTCTTGCGAAAGAAAGCGAAGCATTTTATTATTACTAATAGAGATAGACGGGCGTATGCCGTTTGTCGTGGATATTAGGTAGTATCAATTTATTAGATTGGAGATTACGAAAATGGCAACTTGTAAGTATTGTGGTCAAGAAACAGGCGGATCGATGTTCTGCCAGAACTGCGGTGCAAAAGTAGAAGCAGCGGTGGAGGCAGCTCAGTCTCCGTTCCAGCAGTCTTCTATCCCGAATTCTTCCATGAATTCCATTCCGACTGCTCCACAGCAGAGCTATTCCTTCCCGTCACAGCCGGCTTACTATACACCGGGTGGTGCAGGCGGACTCCTCGCCGGCAACATCATCGCGATCATCGTCGGTGTCGTATGTTGCTGCTGCACATATTTTATTTCTATCGTTACTCTTGTTCTTGGTATCATCGGTGTTGTTTATGCTTCGAAGGTTAAGTCCAGCAGCAGCCCGGAAGAAGAAGCAAAGAACAGAAGAGTATCCCGCATCATGATGATCATCGCGTACGTAGCACTGCTCATCGGTCTGGTAGTTATGGTTGCGGCCGGTCTTGCAAGCGGAAATGGCATCGAGGGCTTCAAGGAATCCTTCATGTCTGCTTATGAATCTGCTTCCATCTCTATGGAAGAAGCAACAAAGTAAGTCTGAGCAAGGTGGTACGGTTTAGAAGATGATATGTAATCATTGTCAGAAAGAGATTCCGGATGATGCGATGTTCTGCACGGAATGCGGTCAGGTGGTAAGACGGGAAGAAAAAATCATTCCCGAGCCTGAGGCCGAAACTTCCGCTACGTCGGCAAATGAACCGGCTCCGTCTCCGTTTGCGCCCGCGTCGGCACCTGCGCCGATCCAGGCAGCTCCGGCGGCCCCGATCCAGGCATTTGCAGCAGCTCCTGCTTTTGCGGCAGCTCCGGCATTTGCTCCGGCTCCGGCAGGCGGATTCTTCCCACAGCCGAGTATCGATGAGAGCGACTATTATCACTTGGATTCGACAGAAGCCTATGATTTTGAAGCTCTTCGCGGCATCTCCATCGTGGCGATCATCCTCTCGGTTATCAGTATTGTGGGAATCCTGATGCCGCTGCCATTGGCCATCGTAAGTTTGGTCAAGGCCTGCAACGGACTGGGAGCCAGAGATCCGAACACGGCAAAAAGACAGTTTGAGTCCTGCCGGATCCTGATCATTATCTCGGCGATCATTCTGGGAGCCGTCATTATCGGTGGTATCGCGTTCCTTGCTGTCTGCGGATACTTTGCAGAAGCCTCGGAGATGATGGAACTGTTCTGACGAGAAAAGCGAATCGAAAAAATAAAAGACTGTCTCGTAACGAGGCAGTCTTTTTTATTCCTCATATAAGATAGTGTTTTAAAGGGTTAGAAGGTGGCAGAAGTTCGGATTGTTATAGCGGATTATGAAAAATCTTTGTCAATTTATTGTGAAATCCTACAGTAAACAATGAAAAAACTCATAAAAGGTTGTATAATTGTTTTACAATTCGAAGCAATGAGGAGTAAGTAGCAATGAAGAAGTGTCCTGTTTGTGGCGTTATGATGGGTGATAACGTGGCTCGATGCTTCATGTGCAAGTACGATTTTCAGAAGGCTGCACGTGAAGGCGAGGATGTTGCCCGTCAGGAAGCGAACGAAAACATCAAGAGGAATGAACAAGAAGCAAGCAGCCGTGTAGAGCAGAAACGTTCGGAAGAGGAAAAACTAATTGCTGAAATGAAAACCCGTAACCAGCGGGAGATCGACACTCTGAACTCACAATTGGAATCGGAAAAACTCCGTATCGAGACCGAGTATGTGGAGATCAGAAAGCGCGCGCTCGAAGAGCGTCAGCAGCTGGAGAATGAACTTCAGGAGCTTCGCGATACTGTAGACATCGAGAAGAAGCGCACCAAGGATGCCGAAGAGGAAGCGGAGAAGATCCGCGAGGCAGCAAGAGCCGAGATGGCTGCGGAGCGCGAAGAGATGATCAAGCAGGCGCAGAAAGAGCAGGAAGCGATCCTGCTGGATGCGCAGAAGCAGACCGAAAAACTCGCTGTCCAGGTCCAGAAAGAGTATAAGGACGCTATGGACAGAAAGCAGCAGATGCTCGATGAAGCACAGAGAGCGGAAGAAGTTTCGAAAGAGATCCTGGAACGCCGGGATCAGGCACAGAAAGAACTCGAAGAGATGCAGGCATCTCTTGAATCGATAAGAACTGACTTTGAAGCTGCCAAGAAGAAACTCGAGGCAGAGGCAGAGGAAACCAGCCGTGCCAAGATTAAAGAGGGCGAAGATGCCAAGGCAGCCGCTCTGGCAGAAGCACAGCAGATCCTGGCCGATGTAGAAGCGACCAAGAAGCAGGCTGACGCCGAGATGCAGGCGTATGTCGCAGAAGCTCAGAAAATCATGGGCGAAGCTGAAAAGGCAGAGGCAAGAAGACAGGAACTGATCGAAGAAGCCGGCCGTATGCAGCAGGCTCTCGACGAGACACAGCAGTCGTATGAAGCGATCGCTCAGGAAAAAGAGAATATCGAAGCGGAGATCGAAACGCTGAAGAAGAATGCGGAAGAAGAAAAGCGCCGTATCGCAGATGAAGCGAAGGCTTCTCTCGAAGAGACGCAGAAAGAGCAGATCCGTGTTCAGGAAGAAACGAAGGCCATGATCGAGCAGGCTGAGCAGGAAAAGGTTCAGCTTCAGGAAGAGGCCAAGCGTCTGATCGCCGAGACAGAGGAAGCAAAAGCTCGTATCGCAAAAGAAGCACAGGACGAGAAAGAGCGTATCACAAAAGAAGCATCGGACGAGAAAGCCCGTATTACAAAAGAAGCTTCGGATGAAAAAGCTCGTATCCTCATGGAAGCAGAAGATGAGAAGAAGCGCCTGAACGCTTCGGCTCAGGAAGAACTGGCCGCCTCTCGTAAAGAGAAGGAGCGTCTGGATGCGGAAGCTTCGACTGTTCTGACGATTGCTCAGCAGGAAAAGCAGAAGATGGAAACCGAAGCCAAGACGATGCTCGAAGAAGCAAAGAAGACTGTTGAGACAGCTCAGCAGGAGAAAGATCGTCTTCAGGCTGAGGCCAAGGCCGGCTGTGATGTAATTGCGAAGCAGAAGGCTTCTCTGGAAGCAGATATCCAGAAGATGACCAAAGAGCAGGAGCAGTCCAAGAGCAATTATGAGACACAGATCGCTGCCCTCAAGACAGATCTGGATAAGGCCAAGGAGATCATCGCGGATTCCAAGAACGCGAAGAAACTGGCTGAAGTAGAAGCACAGGAACTCATCCTGAAAGCCGAGAAGAGAGCTGTTGCACTGAAAGAATCCGCTTTGTCGGAGAGTGAAAAGGGTAAGCTCCAGAATGCACTGGAAGAGAAAGAGAAGGAATTAGCAAAGATGGCAAAGAGTAAAGAAGAATTGGAAAAGCAGCTTGACGAGACCCAGAAGTCCATCAAGAAACTGCAGGATAGAATCGACCATATGCCGGTTGGCGGAGCGGTTTCGATCGCTGACGGCTTGAAAGAATACTCTGTTGTTGTTGTTCCGCACCTGTCCAACGGTGAAGTCAACTCGGAGCGTATCGCGGAGATCCTGGCGGCAAAGGCTGCAGGCGGATGGCATCTGCACAGCATGGTCAACGATGAAGGCGGTAAGATCCAGGCTTCTCTCGGCGGCAGTGACAGTATGTCCCTCAACGCAACTTCCGTAGCGATCAAAGAAGACCGTGTCATCATGATCTTCGAAAGAAACAAGCAGGAAGGCAAGAAATAAGTCATTTCTATCAATACAAACTCAATAAAAAATCGGGCTGTTTCAAGGATTTTTGAGACAGCCCTTTTTCTATGGCTTTCAGCAAAAAGAATGTGTTAACTGTCACAAAAAACTTTTGAAACCAGATAAAGTTTTTGTGGATATTGATCACAATATCGGTTATAATAGTCACATTAGAGTTTGAATTAGGAGGACGAATACATGACCAATTATTCGGCAGACAAGATCCGTAACATTGCGTTATTGGGACATGGCGGATCAGGCAAGACCGCGCTGGCAGAGGCTATGCTCTTCTGTGGAAAGGCAATCGACCGTATCGGCCGTTCGGCTGACGGAAACACCGCACTGGACTTTGATCCGGAAGAAGTAAAGCGCCAGATTTCCTTGAACACATCCGTAGCGGCATGTGAGTGGAAGAACACGAAGATGAATCTCATCGACACCCCCGGTGATTTCGATTTTCTCGGTGAGACGATGGCCGGTATTCGCGTAGCAGGCAGTGCGATCGTAGTGATCAGTGCCAAGGGTGGTACCTCCGTTGGTTCTGAAAAGGCGATCCGTCTTTTGAATAAGAGAAAGGTTCCGTTCCTTTTCTTCCTGAATCGTATGGATGAACCGAACGCAGATTTTGAGGGTGTAGTTTCCCGTATGATGGCTCGTTATGGCCGTGGTGTTATCCCGCTTTCTCTCCCGATCATGACCGGTGACAAGATGACCGGTATCGTTGACGTTATGAACAAGCGTGCATTTACACTGGATGAAAAGACCGGTGCACAGACCGAAGTTCCGCTTCCGGCTGAGTTCGAAGATCGCGTTGTTGAACTTCAGGATAAGATTAACGAAGTTGTTGCTGAGAGCGACGAAGAGTTGATGGAGAAGTATTTCGCAGGCGAGCCTTTCACAGAGGATGAATTCCGTCGTGGTGTACATGCCGGATTTGCGGATGGCGTTCTGCATCCGATCTACTGTGGTTCCGCATATAAGAACTGGGGCGTAGAGTTCCTGATGAACTGTCTCTCCAAGGATACCCCGCCGGCTTCTACAAAACCGCCGCAAGAGGGTGTGACTCCGGATGGCGAGACTCTGACTATCGTTTGTAAGGAAGAGGATCCGCTCGCAGCTTTTGTCTTTAAGACCATCGCTGACCCGTTCGTAGGACGTATCTCTTTGTTCCGCGTATATGCAGGCGTGATCAAGAGCAACTCTACAGTTTATAACGCTGTAAAAGAGAAGGAAGAGCGTCTGGGCGGTCTGTTCTACATGGTAGGTAAGAAGCAGATTCCGACTGAGAAAGTTGTTGCCGGTGATATCGGTGCCGTTGCGAAACTGGTTATCACACAGACGAATGATACACTTTGCGATAAGTCCCGTGTCGTTACATTGACAAAGATCAACTTCCCGACACCGTGTCTGTCCATGGGTATCGTTCCGAAGGCACGAGGGGAAGAGGATAAGATCATGGCCGGCCTCAACAAGTTGAAGGATGAGGATCCGGTATTCACAGTCGTGAATAATGCAGAAACCAAGCAGATGGTTATCTCCGGTCTGGGTGAGCAGGAGATCTCCGTATTGAAGAGTAAGCTGAAGACCAAGTTCAACGTAGATGCAGATCTCGAAGAGCCGCGTGTTCCTTACCGTGAAGCGATCCGTAAGAAGGTCAAGGTTCAGGGTAAGCATAAGAAACAGTCCGGCGGTCACGGTCAGTATGGTGACGTTTGGATCGAGTTTGAGCCGACAGATTCTGAAGAGCTGATCTTCGAAGAGAACGTATTCGGCGGCGCTGTTCCGAAGAACTTCTTCCCGGCTGTTGAAAAGGGTCTGCAGGATGCAGTTAAGAAGGGTACTCTGGGCGGCTTCCCGGTAGTTAACCTCAAGGCTACACTCGTTGATGGTTCTTACCACGATGTAGACTCTTCGGAAATGGCATTTAAGATCGCCGCGAACCTGGCTTTCAAAGCCGGTATGGCACAGGGCAACCCGGTTCTTCTTGAGCCTATCAGCACTGTATCCGTTCATATTCCGGAAGATAAGCAGGGCGATATCATGGGTGACATGAACAAGCGTCGTGGCCGTATCATGGGTATCGACAGTGATGAGACCGGTTCGGTCATCAACTGTGAAGTACCGACAGCTGAGATGTCCAGTTATGCGACAGACCTCAAGTCTATGACTCAGGGCCGTGGCTGGTACACCATCGAGCATGCACGTTATGAGCAGGCTCCGGGCGATGTACAGGCTAAGGTGATCGAAGCGAGAAAAGCATTCCTTCAGGATGAAGAGTGATCAGCAGGTGATACTCGCTTTGCCTGCTACTGAAAGCGTTTAGATGAAGAACTGCCCTCCTGCGAAAGCAGGCAAGGGCAGTTCTTTATTGTATGTGGGCAAATAAAGGTTTTTGTTATAGAATAATAAATGTATTATTGCGTCAGACGGAGGATGAGTCAAAATGCCATATTCGAGCGTTTTCCTTACTGAAATCATTAAGGCTTTCGAGCTGGAAGAAGTCTTTGCTCCAGAGGATCTGGAACAGGTTCGTATCCATGTAGCCGATGTTACCCGTCCGGGTCTTCAGCTGGCCGGATATTACGACCATTTCGGACCGGATCGTATCCAGCTGATCGGAAACATGGAGCATGCTTTTTTGGACAAGCTGACTCCGCAGCAGAGAGAAGAACGTCTGACCGCGCTTTTTGAAAAGAATATCCCATGCCTGATCCTGACCCGTAACCACCTGGCTCACGACGAGCTGATCAAGGTGGCCAAGAAAGCGGGCATCCCGGTACTTCGTACCCATCAGGCAACCAGTGAGTTCATGAGTTCGCTGGTCAAATATCTGAATGTTGAACTGGCGCCCCGTATCTCTATGCACGGTGTACTTGTTGAGGTAAACGGTGAAGGTATCCTGATCCTCGGTGAGAGCGGCGTAGGTAAATCCGAGACGGCGCTGGAGATCGTAAAACGTGGACATCGACTGATCGCCGATGATCAGGTCGAGATCCGCCGTGTTTCCGAAACGACGCTTCTGGGCCGCGCGCCGGAAGTGATCCGTCACCTGATCGAGATCCGTGGTATCGGTATTCTCGATGTTAAGGAACTGTACGGTGTATCTTCGGTTAAGCTTCAGGAGAATATCGACTTCGTTATCAACCTCGAGCTGTGGGATGAGAAGAAGACATACGACCGTCTCGGTATTACTGATGAGACGACAGATATCCTCGGTATCAAAGTGCCTTCGATCACGATTCCGGTCGGACCCGGTCGAAATCTGGCTATCATCGTTGAAGCGGCGGCGATCAACTACCGTGTCAAGAAAATGGGTTACAATGCGGCAAAAGATCTGGTTACCAGAGTGTTCCCGGGTGGCTTAAATGCTTGATGAGAATCAGAGTAAAGAGGCAGGGATACACAGTATGAAGGTTGACGAGAATACGGTCGCGCGGTTTCGCAAAGCGGTTTGTGATGCCGGTTTTTGGGAGCTCGAAGAACGGATCCAGACAGATGAGATCATGAAGAATCACATCTCTTTCCGGGTAGGCGGACCGGCACAGCTCTATGTTGAACCTTCGGATCTTCGTGAAGTGATCGCCCTGGTACAAAGTGCCAAGAAAAGTGATATGCCGTATTTCCTTATGGGAAACGGATCGAACCTGGTGATTTCCGATGAGGGGATCGATGGCCTGGTGATCCGACTGGGAGATAAGTTTTCCAGCGTCTGGGTAGAAGAAGACAAAGACGATAAGGATGTATCTTATCTGCATGCCTATGCAGGTGCGCTTTTGACGAAAGTCTCGTCCACGGCGACAAAGTATTCTTTAAGCGGACTGGAGTTCGCGTCCGGTATCCCCGGATCCGTCGGCGGCGCCGTTTTCATGAACGCAGGCGCATATAACCATGACATGTCCGAGATCGTCGATCAGGCTCTCTGCATCACGGATGACGGTGAAACATTCACACTTACCGGCGATGAATTTGAATATGGATACAGAACCAGCCGTTTCATGTCGAAGGGCGGCATCGTGCTGACCGTCGTGTTGAAACTGCATCGCGGCGATCAGGAAGAGATCACGAAGCAGATCCGCGAATATACGGAGAAGAGAACCAGTTCGCAGCCGCTGAATTTCCCCAGCGCAGGCAGTATGTTCAAGCGTCCGGAGGGACACTATACCGGTGCATTGATCCAGGAAGCGGGCCTTAAGGGCGTAAGTGTCGGAGGCGCGCAGGTATCGGAGAAGCATGCAGGATTTGTGATCAATACGGGAAATGCAACGGCGAAAGATATTGCCGATCTGGTCAAGCTGATCCAGAAGACGGTAAAAGAGAATTCCGGCGTGATGCTGGAACGCGAGGTCCGCTTTATCGGCCGCGGATTTTCGCAGTAAACGGGTTAATTAATCTCTCTTAATGAGAGCATAAACGAGGAGAAAAAAGCATGGATGTTATCATTCTGACAGGTATGTCCGGCGCAGGAAAGAGCCAGGCGGTTCACTTTTTAGAGGACCAGGGATATTTTTGCATCGATAATCTCCCGCCGATGGTATTGCCCGAGCTGGTCAGAACATTTCTCAAAGGACAGGGCGGAGAAGGCTATGCGATCAACCGTCTGGCATTTGTTGTCGATATCCGAAGCAGTGAATTTCTAAAAGGATTCGGCAAGGCGATCGCGGAGATCAAGGCACTCGAGTGCCCGTACCGGATCGTGTTCCTGGAGGCAAATGACCAGGTGCTCGTAAGCCGCTATCGTCAGACGAGACGTAAGCATCCTCTTTCGGATGGTGTGTCCCTGGTGGAGGCCATCGAAAAGGAGCGTGCTCTGATGCGAGGCATCCGTGCCCGTGCGACCCATGTCATCGATACATCCATGATGGCCTTAAGCGGTCTTCGTGAAGAACTGATGCATATCATCGAGGCGGAAGGCAGCAGCACGATGGATATCCATATCGAGTCTTTCGGATTCAAATACGGACTTCCCGGCGACTGTGATGTCAGCTGTGACGTGCGTTTCCTGCCGAATCCTTTCTATATTCCGGAACTGAAGATGCTGTGCGGCAAGGATCAGCCGATCATCGACTTTCTCGAAGAACACGAAGAGACCGAAAAGTACTATGAGAAGATCATGGATCTTCTGTGCTTCTCGATTCCGTACTATATCCGTGAGGGCAAGGCGCGCCTTTCTGTGGGCGTTGGATGCACCGGTGGAAGACACCGCTCGGTCTATGTGGCAGAGCGCCTCTACGAGGGCCTGAAAGCGGCCGGATACCGTGTTTCGATCCATCACCGTGATATCGAGAAAGACCCGCGCTATCAGCGTACAGAAGAAAAGAAGGCATAACCATGTCGTATTCCCAGCAGGTACGGGACGAGATATTCAAGAACCGGTATAAAGATCCGGCGGAGTGGGCCGCGGAAGCCGCTGCGATCTGCCTTTGTGCCGGCTGCGAAGAGGAGCAGGGCAGTATCCATGTGATCTGCCCTCGCGAGGACGTGGCAAAAAGACTTGCCGAAGACAGTAAAAGCTCCGGTGCATTTTCCGAAGAAATCTCATACGAACGGATCGGACGACGCGGAGGTGCCGTATTTACAGTGCATTTCCCGAAGGAAGAATTCGAAACATTTATCGAGCCGTATCTGTCTCCGGACGTGCTTTGCGAAGAGATCTCGGAAAACGACGCGCTGCGCCGTGCGATGCTGCGCGGGGCATTTGCGGCGAGAGGATCCATGGCAGATCCGAACCGGCAGTACCGGATCGAGATCCTCTGCAAGACTGATGCATATGTGAAGATGCTGGTGCTTTTGATGCACGCGGAAAATATCCAGCCGATGACGCGTGTGCTGGATAATACCTGGGCCGTCTACTTCAAAAAACACGACGAGATCTGCGATTTCCTTGTCATCATGGGCGCGGCGAATCTCATGATGGAGCTTTCCAATATCCGCGCCAGACACGATGTCAATAAGATGGTTACTCGTTCGATGAATCTCGATAACTGGACGATGCAGCAGCAGGCGGAAGCCAGCGCGCGAAGAACGAGACAGATCATGGAACTGCTTTCTTCGGAAAAAGCAGCCACCGTTCCAAAGGAACTGATGGAGGTCGCACGTGTTCATATCGAGAATCCGGGTCTTTCTCTGACAGAACTCGGAAAACTCATGGATCCCCCGATCAGCAAGTCCGGAATGAATCATCGACTCAAGAAACTGCTGGATCTTCTTTAAATACTAATATTTCTCCTAGATTTTGCTTAATTTTTTCTGCTTTTTTTCTTTTCGTGCCTGCTTAAAATAGAAAGTGGGTTTGAGTGCGCCAATCGTGAGATTTGGATTTCGGAGGCAAACATGCAGCACGTACGTTCTGAAGGAGCATCTTCGAGGGTTTCTCTCATTACCCGGATTTTCGGCCTGGTGCTGACTGCGCTTTTGCTCGGAACTTCGGTTTTCTTTTTCGTGCTCTGGAACAGATATATCGTAACTGCCTATCTCATCTCATTTCTGGTGTGCGCGTTGGGCGTGATCGCCGCACTTGTGCTTCAGTTTCTGGTGAAAAAGCCGAACATCACCCGATGGATCCCTGTTTCGCAGATCATCGTTATACTGGTCGCGATCGTATGCGGGCTTCTGGCGTGGCCGTTTTCCTCGAAAAATCCCGCATATTACGACCAGCAGATGAAATACCTCGAGAGCAAGCGCTATACCGCACAGTACTTCCCGGATACGATCCCGGAGTATGCTTCGGATTATTACTTTGCATTTTCTCCGGAATATGTCGAAGAAAGCCAGATCATCCTGCAGTTTTCCTGCAGCCGTAAAGATATCCGTGTCTGGCAGAATCTTGCAAGAAAGAACGCGATCGTCAGCCCGATGACGCTGAGCCAGGCGCAGGCGATCGAACTCGATCCGGATATCCAGGATGAGATCGCGGATTTTCTGGGTCAGGAACTTCCGGAGAATGAATACTATCATCTCAAGATCAAATTCCCGCCGAATCTCGAGAAACATCCGAATGTTAAAGTGTATGTTCTCAGCTCGAATTTTAACTATAAAGACTCTCATACTGAGGTGATCTTTATCGATCTGGATCAGGACTGGATCTGCTTTTTGAAGCAGAACTGATCTCTATTTCCCTGTTTTTCAATACTTACGCCCTCTTTACGCTTGCGCGGAGAGGTATTGACATACTATTCAGTACCGACTTATAATCAGTAGTGTTGAATATACAATACTGATTATTGTGCAATGCAATCTTGATATAAAGAAAAGGAGGAGAGTATATGAATGTGCAATTCAAGAAGGGCGTGCTGGATCTCTGCGTTCTGGCGATGCTGAAAGACAGTGACCAGTACGGTTACGAATTGGCAAGCACTTTGTCTGAAACGATCATGATCTCGGATGGCACGGTGTATCCGCTTCTTCGTAAACTGGCCAGCGACGGTCTTGTGGCGTCCTATCTTCAGGAGTCGCAGAGCGGCCCGCCGAGAAAATACTACAGTCTGACTGCCATGGGCAAGATCCGTCTCCAGGAGCTCCTGGACGACTGGAACGCGTTCACAGCCAGCGTAAATAAAATCGTAGGGAGGGAAAGCGTATGAATAAAAAAGATTATATCTCCGCGCTTCGCGCACAGCTGAAACGTCTTCCTTCCGATGATGTGGAGGATATCGTAAAGGAGTTTGAAACGCACTTCGAGATCGGTATCTCTGAAGGTAAAAAGGAAAGCGAGATCGCGGCAAAGCTCGGTTCCCCCGAGGAAGTCGCACAGATCTATCTCAGTGACAGCATCCCGGCTTTTGATATGGCAAATGTACAGAATGCCTGCCCGCCGGTCATGCCGATGGTTCCGGTCAAGACCGGAATGGTGATCGACCGTGGTGTAGGTCCGCAGACAGCAGCCGGATTTGCAACAGGCGGTTATGCAAAACCGCTTCAGAATGCATCTCCGAAGAATGGCTCGCCGAAGCCGGAACCGGATGGTCCTTTGGCACACAAGGGCGCGAAGGATCACGAAGAGTATGTAAAGACAGGTGCACAGACCGGTAAAAAAGTGGACCTTCCTGACTATTCGCAGTACCCCACACAGGATCCGTCACATGTTGTGCCGGCATCCAAAGAACACAACACGCTCTTTGCCGTTCTGTTTACGATCTTCGTATTCATTCCTGCATGGATCCTGGCTCTGGCACTTCTCATTGCTTTAATCGCCTGGCCGGTGGTCACAGGAATCGGAACCGTTCTTCTGTTCAGCTGGGTACCCGGATTGTCTGCCGGAGTGGCAGCCGGAACAATTTGCCTGGGTATCTCGACGGCATTGGCAACGATCGGAGAGATCCTGGTCGTATTCTTCGCCATCAAGTGGTTCGTGCTGGGCACGATCGCGTATATCCGTTATATCGGAAAGATCATGAGTAAAGACTCGAAAGGAGGCAACGCATGAAAAAGGGAACAGCAGTATGTATCATCATCATGGCCGCTTCTTTCGTCTTATCGATCATCTTTTTGATCGTAAGCGCGAGCATCTATATCTCATGCGGAACAAAAGAGGTCGCCAGCCGGATCCGTGAAGGAAATATCGATGAACTGGCCGACAGCTTCGAATGGGTCAGAGTCGATGAGGAGAACGGCGTCAAAGTGGATCTCCCGGGTATTAAAGTCATCGTGGACGACAAAGGAGTGGACGTCAATGTAATTGGTGTTCATGTCGATATGCGCGATGACGATGAAAATGAAAAAGATGAACCCCAAGAGGAGAAAGAGACGGAGAAGTCTAAGGAAGAAACCACTTGACAGACCTGACGTGTCGGCGCATAATCTGCTTAATTGAAAACATTAAAAGCGTTGACGGAGAAAAGTAGCGATCAGATGTCTTACAGGGCGTGCGGGTCTAAGATTGAGAGCCTGCATATGAACGGAAGATCAGTCGAAGTTCCCTCCCGAGCTGATCTGCAGAACGCAAATGCTGTAACGCACAGCAGCGTAAGCCATTAGGTGGATCCGGAAGCCCGTCGTTACTTAAGGGCAGAGGCTAGTTGGCCTTGATGAGCGCGAGTGCTTTTCACGAAGGAAAAGACTCGAAAATGGGTGGTACCGCGAATAAATTTCGTCCCATTGCTGTTATTTGAGAACGGCAATGGGACTTTTTGTTGCCGTTAATAAGCGAAAGGCAGGTAGAAGAGATGAGAAAAGAAGTGAACTCCTGGATTTTTGATCCGCAAGCCGAGTGCATGTCTGATGACGAGCGCGCAAAGGTACAGAGTGAACGCTTGATCAAGTGCGTAAACCGCATGTGGGAACATGTGCCGTACTACAGAAAGCGTATGGAAGAAAAGGGCGTAGAACCCGGCGATATCAAGAGCGTCGCGGATCTGCCGAAACTCCCGTTCACAGATAAATTCGATTTCAGAGATAACTATCCGTTCGGAACGCTGGCGGTACCGAGACAGGAACTCGTCCGCGTACACGCTTCTTCCGGTACGACCGGTAAGATGAAGGTCGTCGGTTATACGGCAAATGACGTAAAACTTTGGAATTCCGTACTTTGCCGTGCGATGGCAAGATCCGGTGTCCAGAAGGGCGACCTCGTACATATCGCATACGGTTACGGTCTCTTCACAGGCGGCCTTGGCCCACATTATGCCTGCGCAGATATGGGTTGCGTAGCACTGCCGGTATCCGGTGGTAACACGGCAAGACAGATCACGATCCTTCGTGAGTGGAAGCCGGAAGTTCTGATGTGCACACCGACTTATGCACTGCATATTGCCGACCAACTCGAGGCTGCCGGTATCGATAAGTCCGAACTGAACCTGCGCTGCGGTATCTTCGGCGCAGAGGCTTGGACACTCGAGATGCGTGACCAGATCGAGGAAAAACTCGGTCTTCGTGCTTTCGATATCTATGGTCTTACCGAGATCTGCGGACCTGGTGTAGGATGCTCCTGCGACAAGTCCGACCTGATCCACATCGAAGCAGACCACTTCATTCCGGAGATCGTTGATCCGGAAACAGGCGAGCCGCTTCCGGATGGTGAGCTGGGTGAACTGGTATTCTCTTCCATCTCCAAGGAAGGCGTACCGCTTCTGAGATATAACACACACGACCTGACACGTCTTTACCACGGAAAGTGTGAGTGCGGACGTACTACACCGAAGATCGAGAAGGTTACAGGACGTGCCGATGACATGATGATCATCCGTGGCGTAAACGTATTCCCGTCCCAGATCGAAGCTGTTCTTCTTGCACACAGTGAGGTTGAGCCGCACTACATGATCTATCTCGATCGTGTGAAGAACCTCGACAGAATGACCGTTAAGGTCGAGATGACACCTTCGTTCTTCTCCGACTCCATCCGTGAGATCGAAAAGACCGAGAGAATGCTCGAGGGCGAGATCGTCTCTATGACCGGTATCCACGCGAAGATCCAGCTTGTCGAGCCGAGATCCCTGCCGAGATCTGAAGGAAAGATGAAGCGCGTCATCGACGAGAGAATGAAATAATCTGACGGAGTCAAACTCCATTACGTCTTTTTTACAATTTTTATTGAGAAAGAAGAAGACTCAGATTTGTGTTACAATTCAACGTAGGGAAATTACGAGTATGCATGTGGTTGAAATCTGACCATTGGAGGGTTTATGCATTGTAGTAAACTGCCGCTTCTTGCGGCTACGTTGGCGCTGGAAATGATGTTTACATCGGTTCCGGCTTCACAAATCGAGTCTTTTTCTTCGTATACATGGACGACCGCCCAGGCCGCACTGCTTCAAAAAGATGAAGTAGATCCGATGCCCGGCGATGACGATGTACCACCGGATCCTGAGGATGTCACCCCTCCTGACAAGGGCGATCTGGGACTTCCGCCGTTTGAAGCAGACGCATACGGAAGCGGCGTAGTCGGCTTTGTTACACGACTTTACGAGATCGCGCTGGGACGTGTTCCGGAAGAGGACGGCCTTCAGTACTGGAAAGAACAGATCACGTCCGGCAAGATGACAGCTGCCGAGGTTTCTTTCGGATTTGTTATCAGTCCTGAATTTGAAGGCAAGAAATATACTGACGAACAGCTGGTCGAGATCATGTACCGCACCTTCATGAACCGTGAAGGCGAGCAGGACGGAAGCAAGTACTGGCTGGAAAAACTCAAAAACGGTCTGACGATCCCGGAACTTTATGCGGGTTTCGTCAATGCCGAAGAGTTCTTCGATATCTGTGAGTCCTACGGTGTTATGGCCGGTATGTATCTGGAAGGTCATAAGATCGATACCGTAAATCGCACCTATGCTTTCTTCGTAAGACTGTATTCTCTCTGCATGGACCGTGAAGGCGATTATGACGGCCTTCAGTTCTGGGTCAAGCGTATCCTGGAAAAAGAGATGTCGATCGGCCAGGCTGCGTCGGAATTTGTATTCAGTAAAGAATATGAAGGGAAGAATGCCACTTTAGAAGAATATGTCACGATGCTGTATAGCGCCATGATGGACCGTAAGCCGGATGACGACGGCATGATCGCATGGAAGCGCTGTGGCCTGAGCCGTGAGTATATCTTCAACAGTTTCCTCGGCTGTCCCGAGTTCAAGGAGATCTGTGAAAGCTACGGCCTTACGGATTACCTCGGTTCATTTAAACGAGAGATTCCGGTACCGGACGAGACCAAGCCTCTTACCGGCAAGATCGTAATCGTCGATCCCGGTCATGGCGGAACCGATCCGGGTGCTTCGGCCGGCGGTGTATTTGAAGCACCGACAAACCTTTCCATCGCATTGAAGACGAAAGCAGAACTCGAAGAAGCAGGCGCGACGGTAATCATCACGCGTGATTCGGACAAGTGGGTCGGTCTTTATTATCGAAATGCACTGGTCCATCAGTTCTGTATGGAATATATCCAGGAAAACTCTCTTCCGGACATCCCGTACTATATCCGTCAGTATGTGAATTTCGAGCTCAACGAGATCTTCAACAGAAATATCGACGATCCGGAAGGTATGGGCTTTATGGGCGGTACCGGCATGTCGAGAGAACTTCAGACACTGTTCTTTATGGAGCAGCAGCTGGACAACATCGTATTTATCTCCATCCACTGTAACGCTGCGGGCAACCGCGATGCACACGGCACATCGATCTACTACGTCACAGACGAATCGATGGCGGAAAGTGAAAGACGCATGGTGGAAAGAGACCCGCAGATGTACCTCGATCCGAGATGCCCGATCCGTGAAGAGTTCCACGGCCGCGACGGCAACACGAATGCATATTTCTCCCGCTGCCTCTACGACGGCGTAGTCGGTTCCGTTCCTGCATTTGCATCCGGAAGACCGACTCTGAAGGATAATTTCTGCGTGCTCCGTGAGCATGGTCTGACTTCCGCGATGGTTGAAGTCGCTTATCTGACCAATGCAAATGACCGTGCGATGCTGGTGAACGAAGACATCCAGCAGAAAGTTGCCGAGGGAATCACCAACGGCATCATCAAGTATTTCTCTTAAAGGAGAGAAGACTAAAGATGGACAGAAGACCTTCTTTCAGCGCGCTCGATATCATCAACAAAGTCATCCGTGAACATGTCAAGGAGGGCGACCTCTGTATCGACGCGACCGCAGGCCGCGGTAACGATACCGCGCTTCTTTGCGAACTGGTGGGAAGTACCGGACAGGTGCTCGCTTTCGATATTCAGGAAGACGCAGTAAACAGTACACGGAAGCTCTTGGAAGAAAAGGGTCTGGCTGATCGTGCCAAGGTCTTTTTGGAGAGCCACAGCGAGATGGCATTTCATGCGGAGCCCGAAACCGTCTCCTGCATCACGTTCAATTTCGGATGGCTTCCAAAGGGTGACCACAATATCTTCACGAAAAAAGAAACCAGTATCGCGGCGATCAAAGCCGGACTGGATCTTCTTTGCGACGGCGGCATCATGACGCTGATCCTGTACTACGGAAGAGAGACCGGATTTGAAGAGCGGGACGCGCTTTTGGAATTCCTGCCGACACTCGACAGCAGCAAATATACCGTGGTGGAGATGCCGTTTGTAAATCGCAGCAACTGCCCGCCGATCCCGATCCTCATTTTCAAAGGTAGATAATCATGACAAAGATAAATCACGGGCATAACCCGATCATCAAGATGGACTATCCGGATCCGGATGTGATCTATGTAGATGGTGTGTATTACATGATCAGCACCACCATGCATTTCCTGCCGGGCGGACAGATCCTTCGTTCCTATGACCTCCTTTCCTGGGAGCACGCGGCTTATGTTTTCGACTATCTCGACAGCACGCCTGCCCAGAGGCTCGAAGGGGACAGATATATCTACGGAAAAGGCATGTGGGCGGCAAGCCTTCGCTACCATAGAGGATGCTTTTATGTCGTCTTTGTCTGCAACGATACGCAGAAGACCTATCTGTACCGGTCCGAAAAGATCGAGGGCCCCTGGCGCAAAAGCGAGATCGAAGGATTCTATCACGACTCATCGCTTCTTTTTGATGAAGACCGTGTTTTTATCGTATACGGAAATACAAAGATCTACCTGACTGAACTGAACGAAGAGCTTTCCGGGCCGAAGGAGGGCGGACTTCACCGCCTTCTGGTCCAAGATGTGGAAAAGCCGCGTCTGGGATACGAAGGTTCCCATCTTTATAAGATAAACGGGCGCTACTACCTTTTCATGATCCACTCGCTTCAAAATGAATGGCGTCGTGTGGAAGCCTGCTACTCTTGCGATTCTCTGGAAGGGGAGTTTACCGGAGGAGATATCTTTAACGACGACATGGGATTTAGAAACTCCGGCGTTGCCCAGGGCGGCATCGTGCAGGGCGTTGACGGCATCTGGAATGCCGTGCTTTTCCAGGACAGTGGCGCGATCGGACGTCTTCCGGTCCTTGTACCGGTTTCATGGGAAGGAGACCGCCCCGTATTCGGTATCGACGGGAAAGCGGAAAAGCAGCCGGCGCTTCCTTGCAGCGCAGGTCATGAAGACCATGTCTACGCGCCGCTTTACGACTCGGATGATTTCCGTTACGGCTTCCCGTGGAATGCAGAGATCACACCGGATAAAAAGCAGGAATATGGCTGCTTCGGACTAAAGAGTTTCTGGCAGTTCAACCACGAGCCGGATCTCAATCTGGTCAGCCGGGATGACGAAGACGGCATCCTTTGGATCACGACGGATAAGCTCAGCATGCATCTGAATCATGCGAAAAATACACTGACCCAGCGGATGGTATTTCCGTCTTCGGGTGCGCAGATTACGGTTGATCCGTCATTTCTGAAAGAGGGAGACTGCGCCGGACTTTGCGTTCTGCAGGGCAATTATTGCTGGGTCGGCATCGAAAAACGGGACGGCAAACTCTACCAGGTGATGTATGCGCACATCAGTCAGGAAGGTCCGTGGGACTTAAGCGAAGTGCCGGGTACCAAAGTCGAAGAACGTCTTCTTGAAATGCCCGACGGGGAAAAACCGGTATTCCGGATAAAGACGGATTTTTCAGGCGAGAAAGATACGGCCCGCTGCTTTGTCAGAAGAGGGGAGTCCTGGGATCTCATCGGGAAAGAACATCCGCTTTGTTTCCGGCTCGATCATTTCTGCGGAGCGCGTTTCGGTCTTTTCATCTACTCGACGAAAGAAACGGGCGGCCGAGTGGGCTTCTCCGATTTCCGCTTTGAAACATGAGTTTGCCAAGATATCGAGTTTGTAGTTAAATATACGATATTAACGGGGAACTCCCCCGGATCTATACGGAGGAAATAACTGCCTGGCAGAATAACCCGACACCTATGTTTTTTCTTACTTTGTTTATCGCACTGATGGCAGTGCTGGCACTATGCGCATTCTACCTGATGACGAGATTCCGTCAGATGTGGCTTCACGGAAGAGACCCCAAGACTCTCCCGAAAAAGACCAGACGGAATATATGGCTTTTTTCGATCCTTCCGATCCTTCCGCTTGCCGCAGGATGCGTGATCGAACCCTATGTAGTGGTCGTTGCCGCGCTGCATCTGATCCTCTTCTGGATCTTGTTTGACCTGATCTTTGCCATCGTTTCCAAATGCACGAAAAAGCGCATTTCCGAGTGGATCTGCGGTATCTGCGCGATCTCGTGCACGGTCATATATCTGACTTACTGCTGCTTTGTCGCACTTCATGTAGTTCGTACCGATTACGATATCCGAACTGAAAAAGTGATTCCGGAACTTCGCATCGCGATGATCGCCGACTCCCATATCGGCGCCTGCTTTGACGGAGAAGGATTTGCCGAGCATCTTCAGGAGATCGCTCAGAACCAGCCGGATATGCTTCTGATCAGCGGCGATTTTGTAGACGACGATACAACGAGAATAGATATGGTGCGCTGCTGTCAGGCTTTGGGCGAGCTGGATCTTCCCTATGGCGTTTTCTACGTTCCCGGAAACCATGATGCCGGCTACAGCGAGTACCGCGATTTCAAGTATGAAGATCTGGTAACGGAGCTTCGGAACAATCACGTCTATGTTCTGGAAGACGAAGTTGTGGAGTTCGATGATGTCTATATCGTAGGCAGAAAAGACAGAAGCATGAACCGCCTCCCGATCGAAGACCTGCTGGCTCCTCTGGATCCGGAAAAATATATCGTCGTTTTGGATCACCAGCCAAACGATTATGACGCGGAAGAGAAGGCCGGCTGCGATCTGGTCGTCAGCGGTCATACGCACGGTGGACAGATGCTCCCGATCAACTGGGTCGGGGAGTGGATCGGCGCAAATGACGCGACCTATGGTATGATAAAGAGACAGAACACAGTGTTTATCGTAACTTCCGGAATCGCCGACTGGGCAGTGCCTTTTAAGAGCGCAACGGTTTCGGAATACTGCATGATCGATGTAAAGGGCGAGGAGTGAGGTCTTTGACGGCCATACGGATCATCAAATTCATCTTGAACCTTCTTCTGGCGGGCCTGGGTGTGTTTCTTTCCCTCCTGCCTGTATTCCTCGGCGCGCTGATTTCCGTTGTGCTGACGGAGCTCGGACTTCCCTATAACACAGGAACCATGATCCTTATCATGGGATTGGTCCTGGCGATCTACGGATTTATCACACTCATCATGAGCATCATCTCATTTGTCGCCTGCGCCAAGCACCGCAAGGCCTACTTTGTCATGGAACTGATCATCGGCATTCTGGGACTGTGCGCATGCATTTTCGCATTCGTCTTCCCGATGTGTTTCCTGCACGGCTACTGGCGCTATCTCACCTTTGTGCCCGGTATGAGTACGATCCGTCATGGCTCGCTGATCGGTGCTTTGGCAAATGCACTTTCGATCGCACTGACTGTTATCTATGCGCTCTTCCCGGAAAAGAAAGTCGTGCCGGTCCCGATGGTGAATCAGAACCAGCTCGGCAGTGGACCGGAACAGACCTATATCTCGGATCGAGAGCAGGTTCGTTAATATTCAAAGTTTGTTAATAAATCCTTAATCCTCCCCCTCTATAATGAAAATAGGTATATGGCGTCTGTTTATGCAGAGTATTGGGGGAGTTATGAGACAGGCATTTGCGGCATTGTTTATAGCCTTGGTTTTCGCTTTAGCAGCATGTGTTCTGGCTGCCCGTCGTTCCTATCGCCCGATAGGAAAGGCTGTAGCGCTCCTTTCCTTTGCACTGATCCCACCTGTAATCGGAAATCTGCTTCTCGTTTTAAGCGGAAATCAGACGATCGCATTGATCGGCTGCTATACCTATTTCATCGGCATGGATTTTGTTATGGTGGCGCTTTTGCGCTTTACGTTCGAGTACTGCAACATGCAGTGGAAGAGTCCGCAGCTTCGCCTGGCCGTGTATGCCGTTTTGACTCTGGATGTTGTCCAGCTTCTTCTGAATCCGTTCACCGGGCATGCTTTTGATACAGAAGCGGTCGTCCTGGAAGGACTGAATTATTACCGCCTGGTTCCGCATATCGGACAGACGTTCCACCGAGTTGTGGATTACGGTATCTTCTTTACGATCCTGCTTATTTTCTTCATCAAGATCATCCGCTCTCCGCGGATCTATATGGAGCGCTACTCGGTCATACTGTTTTCCATGATCGTGACCGGCGCATGGCAGACATACTATATCTTTTCCAGAACGCCGATCGACCGCTCGATGGCAGGCTACGGTGTATTCGGACTTCTGATCTTCTACTTTTCGCTTTATTACCGTCCCATGACGCTTCTGGACAGAATGCTCGCGAAGATGGCATCTGACAACTCCGAAGCACTTTATTTCTTCGATGCTGAAGGAAGATGTATCTGGGCAAACGGGCATGGTATCGAACTGGTGGACATCAAGGGACAGAAGTTTGATCAGGCCGCGGATCTTCTGAACGGAAAGTTCGGTTTCCGAGAGTATACCGATAAGGAATGGACACACGACCAGATCCTCGGAAGCGGGGAAGAAGCAAAGTACTATCACTTCGACAAAAAATCCATCACGGATGAGAAAAACCGTTTTACCGGATCATTCCTGAGCATCCGTGACTGCACGGCCGAGCAGCTCGCGCTGGCAAGAGAAATGTACGCGGCACGTCACGATGACCTTACGGATCTTTACACGAAAGCCTATTTGTATGAATGTATCGAAAAAGAACTTCAGAAGCATCCGGACCGCCAGTATCTGGTGATCTATCTGGATGTCATGGACTTTAAGATCGTAAACGACGTATTCAGTACCGCATATGGTGACACGGCGCTGATCCGCCTGTCCGACTGGATCCGCAAGAATCTTTCGAAAGAAAGTGTTTACGGTCGACTCGGCGGAGATACTTTCGGTATCTTTATCCCGAAGAAGAATTTCGATAAAGAGAAGATCGAGAAAGAGCTTTCCCATTTCTCCGTCAAAGAAGGAAATGTGGATTATTCTCTGATGATCCATCTGGGTGTTTACGAAGTCGGTGAAAAGGATAAAGAAGTTTCGGTCATGTTCGACCGTGCCCACCTGGCACTGACGACGATCCAGAGTGAGTATCAGGTTCACGTGGCATTCTACGATGAAAAGACACGAAAAGACGTGCTCTGGTCGAACCGTCTGTCGGCACAGCTTAACGATGCGCTGAAAAACCGCGAACTTCAGCCTTACTATCAGCCTATCGTGGATGTGAACGGAAAAGTTGTCGGCGCGGAAGCACTTGTCAGATGGATCCATCCTACGGAAGGATTCCTGTCTCCTGCAGTATTTATTCCGGTATTTGAAAAGAATGGTGCGATCGTTGAAGTCGACCGCTATATGTGGAGAAGTGCATGCGAGATGATCCGCGAATGGGGCGACAGATTCGGAGATATCTTTGTTTCCGTAAATATCTCTCCGAAGGATTTCTACTTCATGGATGTAAGTTATGAGCTTCAGAATCTGGTCAAAGAATATGGTATCGACCCGTCACGTCTTCGTATCGAGATTACCGAGACCGTCATGATGACAGACCTCGAAAAACGTATGAAGATCCTGTCGGATCTGCGTCAGGCAGGTTTCATCGTGGAGATGGATGACTTCGGATCCGGCTTCTCATCGCTGAGTCTTCTGAAGGACATGCCGGTCGATGTGCTGAAGATCGACATGAAATTCCTAAACAAGGCAAGTGACGACCACAAAGCCAAAACGATCCTGCAGAACATCATCAACATGTCGGAGGATCTGGGCATCTTCTCTCTGACTGAAGGTGTGGAAACGAATGTCCAGCACAACATGCTTGCAGAGATGGGCTGCCGCCTCTTCCAGGGATTTTATTTCGCAAGGCCGATGCCGAGAGAGGCTTTCGAGAGATTTCTTGATGAAGGCGACAAACTAATCGTGACCGAATAAAAAAGTCTCCCGATCGGGAGACTTTCTTTTTGCTTTGATGTCGTTCGAACTTACGCTTTCTTGGATGCCGAGAGTACCAGACGCTCGCAAAGGTCTTCGTATCCGATGCCGTTTGCACGGGCTTCCTGCGGGATCAGGCTGTTCGGTGTCATACCCGGAAGGTTATTGGCTTCGAGGCAGTAGAAGAGACCGTCTTCCTTAGAAAGGATAAAGTCGACTCGAGAGTAGTTTCCGAGAAGAAGTGTATTGTGAACGGAAAGTGCCAGACCCTGGGCGGTCTTTGTCTGCTCATCGTCGAGCGGTGCCGGGCAGATCTCTTCGGTGGCGTTGGCCTGATATTTGTTCTTGTAGTCATAGAATCCCTGCTTCGGACGGATCTCGATGATCGGAAGTGCTTTTCCGTCGAGAATGCCGATGGAGAATTCACGACCCGGGATGAGCTTTTCAATCAGGCATGTATTTTCGTATTTCTTCGCGTATGTGATCGCCGCGTCCCATTCTTCTTCTGTGTGTACGATGGAGACACCGCAGCTGGAGCCGCAGCCGATAGGCTTCACGACACAGGGGATGCCGATCGTATTTCGAACTTCCTCGATGGAATCCTTTGTCGGATCGTAGATCATCCAGTCCGCAGTCGGGATACCGCTCTGACGGAGCAGGACTTTCGTCATGTTCTTATCCATGGCCAGTGCGCAGCCGAGATAGCCGGAGCCGGTGTAGGGGATATCCATGCAGTCCAGGACCGCCTGAAGACGTCCGTTTTCCCCCATGCCGCCGTGACAGCCGATAAATACGGCGTCGGCCTTCTTGCAAAGCTCGAGAACGCGAGGTCCGATCAGTTCGCGGCGTCCGCCGTGGGAAGCGATCAGCGCTTCGAGATCCGGCTCCTGTTCCGGGATCGTGTACTGGAACTGCTTGCCGCTGTAAGGCGTCTGGAACAGGGAATCGAGATCCGTGTTTTCATCCTCGATACCGACATATACATCGACAAAAGCCACCTCGTGGCCCTTGGTCAGAAGTGCATTTGAAATCAGGCTGGCCGAGCAAAGTGATACGTCTCTTTCCGGGCTGATGCCGCCGGCCAAAACTACTATTTTCATAGGAAAACCTCCTCTTGTTCATCCTAAGATACATCATAACATACGAAAAAGATTATACATGATTTGTAAAGATGGGGAGAAGCTTTTGAGCAAATGTAACGAAAGAGTAGGATATTTGCGGTGATTTCTGCGCCTTGTCATGGTATGATAATTGGGTATACGTATGTGGAGGAGTGTATTATGCTCGCAATACTTTATTTGATCATCGCCATATTCTTCGGAACCCAGCTTGTCCGGTTTCTGATCCCGGATATCCGCAGACTGTATGTAGGCGTGGCGGTAGATCAGCAGACCCTGCCAAAAGTCCCGACGGCACTGTTCCTGCTTCCGGCCGGAACTCTTGTGGGCCTTTTGCTGACAACGTTTGTTACATATTTCCTCTCCTACGTGATCCATCCCTTTGTTCCTGCAGATACACCGACGCTTCTGCCTTCGGACATCATCGCCATGTGTATCTTTACATACCTCGGATGCCTTCTGTGGCAGCGCTGCTTCGTAAGAGATTACCGCAAGGTCAAGGCGCAGGGACCATCGAAGCTCGGCCCGTTCAAAAAAGACGTCAACACCGTGATCTTCTATGTGACTTCGGTGATCCTTGTTCTGAGCGCAGTCTGCTTTGTTTACTGCTACACCTGCTACATGAGAGGCAACAATATCCGCCTGGGATTCTCGATCTTCAGTGATTTCGCTCCGCATGTCGCGATCACTTCCGGATTCGGCGTAGGCTCGAACTTCCCGACACAGTATCCGCATTTTTCCGGCGACAACATCCAGTATCACTTCATGTTCTATTTCCTGACAGGTAACATGGAGGCACTGGGCCTGCCGCTTGTATGGGCGATCAATCTCCCGTCGATCCTCTGCATGCTCAGTACCCTGACACTTCTTGGTACGCTGGCGGTCCTTCTCAGTGGACGCCGCGCTGCGTATCTTCTGGCTCCGGTTCTTTTCCTGTTTAGAAGTGCCTGGAATGTTTTTCATCAGGCTTCTGAGCTCAAGGCACTTCCCGGATCGACATGGTCCTATGTTTTCAAGACGATCACCAAGCAGGCCGTCTGGTACGGCTATACCATAAGAGACGAGTGGGGCATCTGGGCGATCAACGTCTATGCCAACCAGCGTCATTTCGCGCTGGGCATCGGTCTGGTCCTGATCCTGATCTTCCTCTTCCTGCCGCACTTCCGTCGTATGTTCCTGCATCTTTCACGCATCGATGGTTTCAAGGATTGTGCCAAGCGTTTCTTCATCTCGAAGGAAGCATGGCTGCCGAGAGAAAACGATCCGCTCCATCCGATCGGTTCTTTGATCCTGGCCGGCATGATCGTTCTGGCGATGCCGTTCTTCCACGGCTCCTGCCTGATCTCCGCGCTTCTGGTTTTGTTCGGCATGGCGATCTTCTCGGAATTCCGTCTGGGCTATCTGGGCGTTGCGATCGTATCTGTACTTTCTTCAGTACTGCAGGCTCGTTTCTTTGCCGGCGGTGCTTCCAACGTAGCAAGTTTTAAGTATTACTTCGGATTCGTGATCCCGGAGATCGAAGGAAAGAATACGGCCGGTCTGGGCTCGGCGATCGGATATACCGGTACGGTCATCAGCTATCTGAACAAGATGGGCTTTTTGACTGTGATCATCCCGTGCGTACTGTTCTTCGGACTTCTCGCATATGAGATCTGGTTCAAAAAGAACCTTTACCGTCCGATCCTTCTGATCCCGTTCTCGTTCCCGCTGATCTTCGCGTTCTACTGCCAGGTATCTTTGGAAGTTCTGGCCAACCACAAGTTTATCCAGGTCAGCTTCATCCTCTTTGATATCTTTATCGCAGGTTTCCTTGCCAACCTTCTGGCGCTGCCGATCGGCATCAAGGAAAGAGTCGAAGCTTCCGGAGAGAAGACTCAGTCCGGGTCGATCGTACTTCCGAAGAAAGCATTTATCCCGACACAGATCGGAAGCGCGATCGTATGTCTGTTCCTTCTTTTCGGACTGACTGCGACAGGTATCAGCGAGTGGTGCATCTACTACAACCTCAATACCCATAAGTCCGGCTATGTAGAGCTGCATACGGATTCTCTCGTTGCGGACTGGGTCGTCAAGAATACAAATGAAGACGATATCTTCCTGACACCGATGTGGTCGACGGATGACTTCTTCCTCAGCGGACGTCGTGTCTACTATGGATGGCCGTACTTCGCATGGTCGGCCGGCCACGATACCGAGACTCGTCAGATCAACTACCAGTGGCTCCTGACCGGTGCCAACGGCAACGTCGACGAGTTCCGTCGTTACTGCAATGAGATGGGCATCAAGTATGTCATTCACAGCAGCGATTACTACGGCACAGGAGAAACCAAAGACTTCTACAATCCGGAATTCTTCGCCGCGAATCTGACGGAAGTCGCCCGTTTCGACAATGGTATCGTGATCTACAAGGTATAAGGCATGGCAGGCGAGAAACGTTCGGATGTCTATGACGTGATCGTGATCGGCGGCGGACCGTCGGGCATGATGGCGGCCATCACGGCAAAAAGAGAAGGCGCCTCGGTTCTGCTTCTTGAAAAGAACTCCCAGTGCGGAAAGAAACTTTCACTTACGGGGCACGGACGCTGCAATATCACGAACAGCCTGATCCCCGAAAATTTCCGCGAAAAATATTTCGAGAACGCCAAGTTCCTCTACAGTGCATTTTCCGCATTCGCGCCGGAAGACACCTGCCGGTTCTTTTTAGGTGCCGGTATCACCACGCATGAAGAAGAAAACGGAAGGATCTTCCCGGACTCCCAGAAAGCAGCCTCCGTCGTCAGTGCATTGATCGCACTGCTTGAAAAAGAAGGCGTGGATGTGGTCTGCGACGCACGTGTCCGAAAGATCGCATTTTCGGAAAGCGATTCCCTGTGGGAGGCAAAAGCGGAGAACGGGAGCTGGAAAGCTTCGCATCTGATCCTTGCGACCGGCGGCAAATCTTTTCCGCATACAGGCTCGGAAGGAGACGGGTACGCACTGGCCAAAGCGGCGGATCTGGAAGTGACGGATCTGACGCCGGGTCTGGCGCCGATCTTCCTGAAAGAATTTTCAGACAAGAAGGACGAAGAGGATTCCATGGCCGGCCTGACACTTTCATACGTCGGTACGTCTTTGTGGGTCGAAGGAAAGAAGATCGTGTCAACACGGGCCGAACTTCTGTTTACGCATCAGGGTGTAAGCGGACCCGGTGCCATGCGCCTTTCGAGAAAACTTCCTTCTGTTTCCGACCTTTATGAGCAGGGCGCGGTCGTGTTTAAGATCGATCACCTTCCCGAAATGAAAGAAGATGAGGTGGCGGAAGCACTGCTTTCGGCGATGACCGAGAATCCGAACCGACACATGAAACGCATACTCTGTGAGACATTCCATTTCAGCGAGAAAGTGGCCGAACGGATCTTGAAAGATGAGGATCCGGCGGCAAACAGCGTCACAAAAAAAGAGAGAAACCGGATCGTTTCCGATATCAAGGGCATGGCATTTGAAGTAGAAAAACAGACCCCGATGGACATCGCGTATGTCACCTGCGGAGGCATCCGCCTAAGCCAGATCGATCCGAAGACGATGCAGGCGAAAAAGGCGCCGGGTCTTTTTGTGGTCGGAGAGCTTTTGGATATCGACGGAGATTCCGGAGGATATAATCTTCAAAATGCATGGGCGACGGGCTATGTAGCAGGACTTTCCGCGGCGCGTGGCGAATAAAGTATCAGCCGACAGGCAGAACGCTTACCAGGATGCCGCAGAAAATGATGGCGGCGCAGAAGAAACGGTAGGCGGTATCTTTCTCGTGAAAAACGAATTTTCCACCGATGATCGTTACGAAGCAGCCGCTCTGTTTGATGAGTGTCATGACCGTGACACGGCTGTCCGGATTTCCGTTTGCGGCAAAGAGCGCGGCATCACCGATGACGAACATGATCGCCAAGATCCAGATCCAGGCATTTTTCCAGACGGTCTTGCTGATCTTGGTCTTGGTGATCAGCACGTAGATGAGATAAAACAGAAGAAGGAACAGCATATACCAGAACTGCAGCTGCGCGCCGGAGATCTCCCTCATGAGAAGCTTGTCCATGAGACCGGAGATGGCGTTGAGAAGACATGACCCGAAAGCCATGATGACGAACTTCGTTGCATTTCCCTTATCCTTTTCGGATTCGATTTTAGAGGGGGTCTCTTTCTTTTTGCCGAAGATACGAAACTTCAGGGCGAGAAGACCTGCCGCCACAAGTGCCAGACCTAAAAGCTGGTTCCATTTCAGAACTTCGTGAAGTACGAAAACACCTAAGAGTGTCGCAAGCAGTACACGGGAAAGATCCAGGATGCCGTACAGGCTGACCGGCAGATGCTTGAGCGCGCGGAAACTCAGGATCCATGCAAGAAAGATGACGAATGATTTGATCGCGATCAGGAAATAGTATTTCGAATCGAGTCCCATCGCGTGGGGCGCTCTCGGGATGACCATCAGGAAACCGATGAAAGTATAGATCAGGAGCACTTCCATGACGGTATTTTTATTCATCGCTTTTTTCTTGGCGATCTCGCGGCCGCCCTTAAGCAGGCCATATACCAGTGCCAGCAGGATCCAGGTCATCTTTTGCTCCTTCTTATTTTTCTTCCTTTGGGAAACAAACCTAAAAAATGATAGTACAGAGAGGGTTCTTTTGTAAATGCACTTGTCTTTGTCAAAGTGACGAAAAAACAACGTCGCTTTCTCAGAGGAAAGTGAGGGGAAAATGCAAAGTGTTTTCGAATCGAATTTGTTTCTCTGATTTCTTTAACAAATGCGCCGAATTTGCCCTCGTACAACGTGTTTTCTTTATTTTTGTGCATCTTTTCGGTATCGATTTGAGGTTCTTTGTGATACTATATGAAAATACGAACGTGTCCATATTACGGAGATTTGTATGAAAAAGCCGCAAAATGTACGATATGAGAATCAGTTCTATAAGCCGCACCGTGTGAACAACAATGGTCTTTACCTGCTGTTCCTGGTAACGGTTGTTCTCGTTACGGCTACAATCGTTCTTGCCGTGGTCACGCTTATCCAGTCCAAGAATAAACTGAAAGATTCCGATACCAGCACAACGTCCGAAGAAGTGGTCGTCACCAACAGCAACGGCGAGGTCATTTCCAGTAACGGCATCATCGTGGCCACTCCGGAGCCGACAGCACCGGCATCGATGCAGGCGTATCAGAATCCGATCCTGTATCCGGCGACCGCACAGATGGATGTCGCCATCGGAACTCCGGCAGATGCATATTCTCCTTCCGGACGCGGTACGACCCAGGTCGTCTATGACAAAGACGAAAAGATTTCCGACTATCACAGAGAGACCGAGATCCATTTCGGTGATCCGCTTTACTATCAGCAGGTCGGCGGTATCCTGACTTTCAGAGGAACCAACTTCCGAAACTGCGCTTCCTGGGGCACATTCAGCCTCGATCCTTCTAAAGAACAACACCTGGAGCAGATCTGGGAATACGATAACATCGGCGCACTGGCGTCTTCGTCCTGGTCCTTTTCCTGGTTCGGTACCGGCTGGACCGGTCAGCCTCTGGCTGTAAAGTGGGACTGGAATACCCAGCAGCTGATGAACATGTATCCGGAGAAGAAGTCCAAGCAGAACCTTACGGAGATCATCATCGCGGCGATGGACGGATATGTCTATTTCTTCGATCTCGAAGACGGCACGAAGACCAGAGATCCGCTGAAGGTGGGTGCGACCATCAAGGGTACACCGGCTGTCGATCCCCGCGGATATCCGATCCTTTATGTCGGTCAGGGCGACGATAACGGCGTAAAGGGTGAGATCGGTTTCCGTATCTACAGCCTTCTGGACTTTTCGCTTCTTCATTACCAGACAGGTCTGGATTCCCGTGCGTACAGAAGCACATGGGGTGCCTGCGACTCTTCGCCGATCATCTGCGCTGACGCAGATACACTGATCTACCCGAACGAGAACGGCATGATCTACACAGTAAAACTGAATACTTCCTTCGATGTGGGAACCGGAGTTCTGTCCATCAACCCGCAGACGATCGCATATAAATACATCTTCGACGGTATCGAAGGCAGACAGCTGGGTATCGAGAGCTCGATGGCGATCTACGATCACTATGGCTGGTGCACCGATAACGCAGGTAACCTGATCTGCATCGACCTCAACACCATGAGCCTGGTATGGTCGAGAAGACTTGACGATGACTCGGACGTAACACCGGTCATCGAAGAAGACAACGGACATGTATATCTTTATACCGGTACGGAAGTTGACTGGCAGAGAAATGAACTGGATTATCAGGGTGCGTCTTACACCTACAAGTTCGACGCGATGACCGGCGACGTGATCTGGCAGACATCCCAGAGCTGCTACACCCATAACGGCGCCAACTCCGGTGACGACGTAAACGGCGGTATGCTGGGCACCCCGGTGATCGGAAAAGGCCCGATCTCCAACCTGGTCATCTACGCCTACAGCATGACAAAGGGACTTTACAGCGGCAATCTTGTCGTAGCTTATGATAAAAACACGGGAACAGAGGTATGGCGTTACGATATGAACTGCTATTCCTGGAGTTCTCCGGTGGATATCTACGATGATCAGGATAACGCATACATCCTGATCTGTGACAGTTATGGACAGGTACACCTGGTGGATGCGGCCAACGGCGCTCGTCTGTGTTATATCAGAATGAGCCGTTCCGATAACCCGGACCTGCAGCATAATACAGAATCTTCCCCGATCGTGGTGGATGGAATCATGGTCGTAGGAACGAGAGGACAGTCTATTTTTGGGGTGAAGATTTCATGAGCAAAGCAGCGATGCATGATGTGGTATGGATGAATGAGGCGTTGTCCATGAGTGAGAAGAAACACAGTTATGAAGATATCGTATCGATCGAGACGGAACTTTCCGGCTACAGAAGAGGCAGCCTGAAAGCAACGATCGATCTCGTTGCGGCACGTATTGCCTGGAGCGATACGCACATGTGGAACAACGATTTTGTCCGCGCCCTTTCTCCTGAGCGCATTTCCCTGATCCGTCAGAAACTTCCGGGAACGGAAGTTCTTTCCTGGGCAAGCGATTACGCAAAGGGCATCGGCCATCTTATGGGCTCGATGACGTGTTCTTTCCCGCAGGACTGGTCCGTGGTGATCACATTCTCAGACGGGGAGACCCTCAAGGCCTGCGGCGTAAGCAGTTTCCCGAAGCAGTGGAGCATTTACCGCCAGCTCATCGAAGAAGTAGCCAAAACATCTTTCCGCCTGCGTTGATAAAACCGCAGGTTTTTTATTTTTCTCCCTAGTGGTATCGAAGTCATCGGCAGATGACGAAACGGTTCTTTTTTGATACAATAATAAAAGACTATTTTTTCGAAAGGGAACGAAAGTGGATTATCTGGAAGGACTTTTGCTTGGGCCACTTTGGAGCGACACCGATTATGAGAATCGGAGACATCTGTCACTGTTTCTCCTTTATGGCATTTTTGTTGACCTTCTCGTTGTCTATAACTATCTGACCGGAAGCATGAATACTCTGATCGCCGGCGCTTTTCTGCCGAAAGTGATCGTATTCGTGGTTCTGTTTTTCTTCTGTCCCGCTTTATGTTTCTCTTATTATCGAATGCCCTTGTGGGGCAAAATTCCTGTACTTATCGCGCAGCTGACAAAGTTCGGTGCGCTGACTTTATTGATCACAGCATGGGCTCGTCCGAAGCTCTCCGTCTCTTTCGGAGACTTAAAGGACTTCCTCATCTCATATTTGAACAAGACATTGGAACGATTCACGGAGAAATATGTCGACACGGCAGGAACATTTGCCACTGTACTGGGTGTTATCTCCGGCGGTGTATACGTAGTAGTCGTAGTACTTCTGAATCTTCTCGCCGCGATCCTGATCCCGGGTCTCGTTTTCTGTGTCGCTCGATTCTTACAATACTGGTATGACAAAGTTGTCAGTATGCTGGTACTTTCCGACTATACTGACAAGTAACGATAGGAGACGATAATATGGCGAATTTATCTGATAAAATTCGGGTTTCGATCGATGACCTGGAAGATATGCTTGGCGTGTTCGGACTTCCGGACTTTATTTCCAAAGCGGAAGAGCGTTTCGTACGCCAGACGGAAGAAGTGGCCGAGGATGTCATTTCCAAGCCGAAGGTAAAGGTGGTATTTGTATCCGGTCCTACCTCTTCGGGAAAGACTACATTTACCGACAGACTGGTTTCTGCACTGCAGAGAAGAGGAAAGCGGGCGATCCGCCTTTCTCTCGATGATTACTATAATACCCGCGCACTTTCATTTGACGAAGAGGGACGTCCGGATTTCGAGAGCGTCGAGACTCTGGATATGCGTCTGGCCAGCATGGATCTGGCCAAGCTCGTCAGCGGCGACAAGGTCGTCACCCCGACTTTTGACTTTATGCTCCGTGCCCGTGTCGAGTCCGACAAGCCGGCACTTGAGATCGGAAAAGACGGTGTCGTCGTTGTAGAAGGCCTGCATGGTCTTTGCGACGAGACAACGGGAAGCTTCGAGAAAGATCAGTACCTCGGCATCTTTATCATGCCGTACGCATCTGTCATGTCCGACAGAAGACTTCTCGACAGCGATGATCTTCGTATGCTCCGCCGTATCGTGCGTGACGTCCGCCACAGAGGTGCGCACGCCCTGACGACGATCGACTACTGGCCGATGATCCAGAAGTCGGAGCAGGATTATTACCGCGATTATCTGACACGTGCCGATTACCATATCAATTCGTTCCTGGCGTATGAGCCGCTGGTTATTGCCGCGCTTGCCAGACACGATATCGATGAAGCCGTATCGGCTTACGATCAGGGACTTTTGGCTCCTTCCGTTTTCATGGAAAGAAGTAACCCGCCGAAGGACTTCGCAAATATCGAGAAGGCGGTTGCAAAGGCGCGCATGCTTTCCACATGGCTTTCCCAGATTCCACAGGCTACCGAGAAATTCGTTCCGAAGACATCGATCCTCAACGAATTCCTGTGTTCCTGAAAGGGGGAAGATGAATGCCTATACGTATTCCGAATAATCTTCCTGCTACAGGTATCCTGGAGAAGGAGAGAATCTTTGTTATGACGGAGGATCGTGCCTATACACAGGACATCCGCCCGCTTCACATCCTGATACTGAATCTCATGCCGAATAAGATCGCAACGGAGACACAGCTTCTTCGCGCGCTTTCGAATTCACCGCTTCAGGTCAATATCGATCTGCTTTATACGGCGTCTTATCACCCGAAGCACACGGCTATCGAGCATCTGATGAAGTTCTATGAGACATTCGATGACGTCAAAGACCGTTTCTACGACGGCATGATCATCACCGGTGCGCCTGTCGAACTGATGGAGTTCGAAGATGTTGCGTACTGGAAAGAACTGTGCGACATCATGGAGTGGAGCAAGACCCATGTCTACTCGACACTTCATATCTGCTGGGGCGCCCAGGCCGGTCTTTACTACCACTACGGCATCCCGAAATACCACCTGGACAAGAAGATGTTCGGTGTCTTCGAGCACAGCATGACCTATACCAAGCCGGTCAAGCTTTTCCGTGGATTCGATGACTACTTCTATGTACCGCATTCCCGCCACACCGAGGTGAGAAAAGCCGATATCGAGCGTCATCCAAACCTTCGTATCCTTTCCGAGTCTGAAGAGAGCGGCGTTTACGCGATCTCGGATCTTTCCGGAAGACAGATCTTCATTACCGGCCACTCGGAGTATGACCTCAACACTCTGCGCGATGAGTATTTCCGCGATGTGAATAAGGGCCTTCCGATCGAAGTTCCGAAGAATTATTTCCCGGACGATGATCCGACCAAGGAACCGCATATGAAGTGGAGATCAAGCTCGACGCTTCTGTTTATGAACTGGCTGAACTATTACGTATATCAGGAGACGCCGTTTGACATCTCCACCATCAGCGAGGTGCCCAAGAAATAAAGATGAACGGCTCTGCTTCTCCAAGTCCGATTACGCAGGAACTGCTTTCCTCCCTTTGTCCGCCCCGCGACGAGGCCGGACATAAGGGGACTTTCGGACGCCTTCTGGTCTATGCCGGAAGTACCGGTATGGGAGGCGCGGCGTATATGGCGGCCTCTTCGGCGCTTCGAAGCGGAGTCGGCCTGGTCTATCTTCTGACTCCCTCGGAACTGATCCTTCCGCTCATGACCATGTGCCCGGAGGCGATTGGTATTTCTGTTCCGGACAGTGCCTGCAAAACTCCGTCTGCGCATGTTGTTCCGCTTGTTGCAAGAGAAAGACTGACTCCTGAAAACTGGATCGAGAAGTATCTTTCGGATAAAGATGCCGTGCTTTTAGGACCGGGAATCGCAACGGACAGAAAAGACGTCAGGCAGCAGTTTTCCTATATTGCTGAAAATGCAAAGCATCTCGTGCTGGACGCGGGTGCGCTTTCTATTCTTTCGGAAAATGAAGATCTTTGGAGATCTCTTTCTTCCCGTCGGGAAAGGGGTCTGGATCCTGCGGTACTGACACCGCATATCGGTGAGTTTAAAAGACTTGATCCGTCGTGGGAAAACGGGGATATGGCTTCGGCACAGGCGTTTGCTGTCAAAAACGAAATCGTGCTGGTTCTGAAAAGTCATCAAACTAACATATTTACTTCTGACGGGAAGTGGTATAGTAATCGGGAGAGCAACTCCGGACTGGCCAAAGGCGGTTCAGGCGATGTGCTTTCCGGACTTCTGGCAGGATTTCTGGCGCAGGGTCTGGATGCGGAGAAGTCCGCGGCATGCGCAGTAGGCATACATGCGCTGGCGGGACGTCTTTGCGCAGATGAGCACGGCCGCAGGGCGATGCTTCCTACCATGCTCTGGAATTACTACGATAGATGTTTTCAAATGCTGAAATGGGAAGAAGGAATGGAAAGTGATGGATAATTTTCCGAATCGCTCCTGGGCGGAGATCAATCTGGATATACTGGCTGAGAATATGCGCGAGATCCGTCGCGTGACGAAGCGCACATCGAAGGTCATGGCAGTCGTAAAGGCCGATGCGTATGGCCACGGTGCGATCGAGACAGCACGCGTGCTTCTTGAAAACGGCGCAGATAAACTCGCTGTTTCTATGCTCGACGAGGCGATCGAACTTCGTGAGAACGGCATCACGGCGCCGATCCTGATCCTGGGTCATACAGACCCGAGACGCATTTCCCAGCTGATCGAAAATGATATCGAGCAGGCTGTGTATTCTCTCGAGTACGCCAAGGCGATCTCGAAGAAAGCCATCATCCTTGAGCGTACAGCAAGGATCCATATCAAGTACGATACCGGTATGAACCGTCTGGGTTTCCTGGAAGGCGAGTCTTCCGTAGAAGCGATCCTGGCGATCTCCGAGCTTCCGGGCATCGAGATCGAAGGCATGTTCTCGCATTTCGCGATGTCGGATACTGATGATGACGAATATACCATGAAGCAGTTCAACGCATTCATGAAGATGGTGGATGAACTGGAGGCAAAGGGCCTTCATATCCCCACCAAGCATATCTGCAACAGCGCCGGCATCATCCGCTTCCCGCAGATGCATCTGGATATGGTCCGCGCAGGCCTGATCACATACGGCATGATGCCGAAGGGCTGCCCGAAGCCGTATACCGATTTTGAAGTCCGTCCGGCGATGACACTGAAATCCAGTGTCGTTCATGTAAAAGAGATCCCGGCCGGTGAGACCATCAGCTACGGCCGTCATTTCAAGACTGAGAAGACCAGTACCATCGCGACGATCGCGATCGGCTATGCGGACGGTTATCTCCGCCGCCTTTCGAACCGTGCCGAGGTACTGATCCACGGCAAGCGTGCTCCGGTAGTCGGAAATATCTGCATGGATATGTGCATGGTGGATGTTTCGGATTTTGATGAAAAACCGCACGTTGGCGATGAGGTAGTGCTTTTCGGAACGCAGAAAACGCGTGGCAAGCATGCGGAGATCCCGGTCGATGAGATCTCGGATATGCTCGATACCATCAACTACGAAGTAACATGCCTTGTCGGAAAGCGTATCCCGCGTGTTTATATCCGTAACGGCAAGATCGTTCAGATGCACAGCTCGATCTGGTAAGAAAGGGCAAAACAGGATGCGGATTTCCGCGGTGCTTGACTTTACGCTTGACACCTAGTATAATTCTATCGCTATTCGTATCGATTATTCGTGTAAATGAAGGTAAAAGAAACTAATTTTGGAGGTAGATCCATATGAAGATGACATATCAGCCTAAGAAGAGACAGAGATCTAAGGTTCACGGTTTCCGTGCAAGAATGGCGACCGCATCCGGCCGTGATGTTCTTAAGAGAAGAAGACTGAAGGGAAGAAAGAGTCTTACAGTATAAGGATCACCCACGTGGTCCTTTTTTATAAGGAAGCCGGGGCTTAGGGCGCATCATGTTGAAGACGACGCAGACGCTGCGTTTTAATTATGAATTTTCCCGTGTCTACAAAAGGGGGAAGTTTGCGACGGGACGCTATCTGAGTGTCCATTGTTTCAAGCGCAGTCCGCACCTGAAGCATAATATGACGCCTGTTCCGATCGACATCTTGCGTGTCGGTTTTACGAATGGTCATGGCCGCAGGACGGCAGTGGCCAGGAATCGTGCCAAGCGGCTTCTGCGAGCGGCTTTCTCCTCTTACGAGCCTTCGGTTCGTACTGGTTATGACATTATTTTTCTGATGAAAACCGGAGAAGATCTTCCCACTTACCAGCAAGTGGAAAAAGAGATGGGAAGACATCTTACGAAATTGGGATTACTGCATCCCGGAGAATGAGCATGAAGAAACTTGCTATAAAGTTGATTCGACTCTATCAGCTCTCACATGGCCCGAACCATATTGCGCACTGCCGCTTTTCGCCGACGTGCTCGCAGTATACTCTCGAAGCGATAGAGAAATATGGTTTCCTGCGTGGATCCTTAAAGGGCATATGGCGTATTCTCCGCTGTAATCCGTTTTGCAAAGGTGGTTATGACCCGCTCAAGTAATATGGTATAATTATTTCCGGCGCGTCCTTTCGCATGATTGGAGGGAAGTGCACGCAGGAACAGGAGCGATACATGCAGTTATCACTAGTATTCAGACTCGGCGCGGGTATTTGGACGCCGATTACGATTTTGTTCGGCTGGCTTTCCAGTCTGCTTTATGAATTTTTCGGCAGTTATGGTCTGGCGATTATTTTCCTGACCGTGATCGTCCGTGGTTTGACTGTGCCGCTGAATGTGCGTTCTCAGAAAGCGATGATGAAGCAGCAGGCTTTGAGCGATAAGCAGGCTGAGATCAAAAGAAAATATCCCGATGACAAGGCAAAGCAGGAAGAAGAGCTGCAGAAGCTCTTTAAGGAGAATGGTATTTCCACACTTTCCGGATGTATTCTTCCGCTTCTGCCTCTTCTGTTTTTATTCCCGACATATTACATCGTCCGCTGCCCGCTGCAGTACATCACAGGTGTAAGCGAGAGCAATATCAAAGAGATCGGTAAAGTCCTCGGTCTCAAGAACGCTGTTGCGGACAACATTTCCGTTATCAACCGTCTGCACAATAACCCGTCAGCCCTCGTTGATGTGGTCAACCGCGGTCTGATCAAGATGCAGCAGATCCCGGATATGAAGTTCCTGGGATTGGATCTTGGTCGTACTCCGGCTTTTAATCCCGCTAAGATCATGAAGAATCCTTCGATCTATGTTCCGCTTCTTATCGTCCCGCTTCTCGTTTTGCTGACCACCGTGTTCCAGAACATGCTGATCAATGCACTGAAGCCGGACGCAAAGAAGAAGAAGGAAGAGAAGAAGAGAGCAAAGCAGAACCCGGCAAACAACCAGCCGGACGATCCGTCTGCCAGAACGATGAAGATCATGAACATCTTCATGCCGGTCCTCATGCTGGTCACCACTTTTGCGATGCCGGCGGCTTTCGGCTTCTACTGGATCATCGGTAACCTTATGAGTATCCTCCAGCAGGTTCTGACATACTTCATGTTCAGCAAGCCTTACGAAGAGAAGAAAAAAGAATTAGAAGAACAGAAAAAACTGGCTTTCAAGAAGAAGGCCACACCGGCACTTGCTACCGCCGGAGGGAACAAGAAGAAAAAGTAAAATACGCGGGTCTGGCTCAGGCATAGAACCGTGACAAGGAGGAATGGGACGGCATGGAAAAAACAGTGACAAAAACTGCGAAGACAGTCGATGAAGCAATCGAGCTGGCACTGCAGGAGTTAGGTGTAGAAAAAGAGCAGGCTTCGATCGAAGTCATGGATGAGGACAAGGGTTTCCTTGGTCTGGGAAAGAAAGAAGCGACTGTTCGCGTAACTGCGGAAGTAGCGGATGAAGAAGAGGACGACGGCGACGTTTACTATGGCGACGACGAGTCTTTCGAAGGCGACGAGGCCAGCGAAGCAGAAGATGCTGCTGTTTCTTTCGTAGCTGAAGTACTTTCCGGTATCGGCATTCATGGTAAGCTCGATTCCTATCGTGAGAACGATGTGATCTACGTTACAGTAAACGGACAGAACTGCGGTGCGGCGATCGGCCGTCACGGCGAGACGCTGGATTCCATCTCTTATCTGACGAACCTGGTTGCAAACCGCCACAGCGAAGAGCGCCTGAGAGTCGTTCTGGATATCGGCGGATACAGAAAGCATAGAGAAGAAGTTCTCATTTCTATGGCACATAAGGCAGCCAATCAGGTACTGCGCAACAAGCGTGACTACGTGATGGAAGCGATGAATCCTTCCGAGCGTCGTATCGTACATGCGGAGTTACAGGGCGTCAAGGGTGTAACTACGCATAGTGAGGGCGAAGAACCGAACCGTAAAGTCGTCGTTACACTGGAAGAGTAATAGCGTTTTACTTTTGGGAGGCGATCATTCTTGGAAAAGCCATACTGTGCATGTGCTACGCCACCCGGTATCAGTGGTATCGCGGTGATCCGCATGGCAGGCGAAGGCTCTGCCGAGGTTTGTGACCGCGTTTTTTCCCTGAAACGTGCATTTTCCGAGGCAAAGTCGGTAAAGGAAATGAGCGGCTACACCGTCGCTTATGGTCTGATCCACGATCCCGCATCTTCCGAAATCATTGACGAAGTTCTGGTGACGCGTTTTTGCGCACCGCATTCCTATACAGGTGAAGATTCAGTTGAGATCTCTTGTCATGGCGGCGTGACCGTCCGACAGGAGATCCTTCGCGTTTTACTGGAAAACGGAGCCCGCATGGCCGAGCCGGGAGAGTTTACCCGCAGGGCATTTATGGCGGGCAAGATCGACCTTTCCCAGGCAGAAGCGGTCATGGACGTTATCGCTTCGGATTCTGAGCTCGCGCTTCGCGCGGCGGAGTCACAGCTTCAGGGTACGCTCCGTTCTCAGATCCGGAAAATCAGCGAAGAACTGTATGTGACATTTGCAGCACTTGAGATGCTGATCGACGAGCCGGATGACGAAGACGCGGCCGCGATGTTCTCTTCAAATGCAGATGCACTGGCAGCGGTTCGTGAGAAGATGCAGTCCTTGATCAACACATACCGACAGGGCCGTATCCTCAGTGAAAGAATGAGTGTCGTAATCTGCGGCATCCCCAACAGCGGCAAGTCCTCGCTTCTGAACTGCTTAAGCGGCTATGACAGAGCAATCGTGACAAACGTTCCGGGCACGACGAGAGATACGCTGGAAGTCGTCACTTCGATGGGCGGCGTACCGGTACGCCTGATCGATACGGCAGGTATCCGAAGAACCGAAGATCCTGTCGAGGCCATCGGTGTTTCCCGTGCGGAAGATGCGCTCTGGGAAGCAGATATCGTACTGTGGCTGGTATCAAGTGAGGAAGATTACGAGCAGAATATCGAGATGCTTACGACCGTGATGAATCTGCCGTCCGAGACGAAGGTCGGTCTTCTGATCAGTAAGTCGGACTGCACGAGTAAAGAAGCCTGCGAGGCACTTCATGAGAAGATCCTTTCGGACATGAAAGAAAAGGAGTGCAAGCGTTCCGCGGACTACTATGAGGTGATCTCTTCGGTGAGCCGGGAAGGTATCGAAGGGATCGAGAAGTTTGTCAGGGAGACCTATGAGTCGCTCGGTACAGACCACGCGCGCGGCGTCATGCTGACAAATCAGCGCCACTACGCGCTTTTGACATCGGCAGCGGAGAAACTGGACCGCTGTATCGGACTTCTTCGAAGCGGAAGCAGTCCGGAAGAACCGTCGCTGATCCTTCGTACAGCGATGGAAGACTTAGGTGAGATCACCGGCGACTCGGTAAGCGATGCGCTGGTGCAGACGATATTCTCGCGTTTTTGCGTAGGAAAATAAGGGGAGAGAATGGATGGGAAGCTGGGCGAAATGCAACGAAAACCCGACCTGGTATGAGGCGGGGACATACGATGTGGCCGTGATCGGAGCCGGACATGCCGGATGCGAAGCGGCATTTGCATGCGCGCATCTGGGACTTACGACAGTGCTTTTTACACTGCATCTGGACCAGCTTGCGAATCTTCCCTGTAACCCCAGTATCGGCGGAACGGCCAAGGGCCAGCTGGTGCGTGAGATCGACGCACTCGGCGGCGTGATGGGTGAGATGGCAGATCTATCTGCGATCCAGACCCGTATGCTGAACCGATCCAAGGGTCCGGCGGTATTTTCCCCGCGCGCCCAGATCGACCGGGCGTCCTACAGCCGCAGAATGAAAGAAAGAATCGAAAAAGAGGAGAATATCTCCCTTATCCAGGGCGAGATCGTCGAGCTTTTCTGGGAAGAACAGGATGGCGAGGCGCAAAAACTTCGTATCACGGGTGTACGTACCCGCTCCGGTGCGTGTTATCACGTGCGCGCGGCGGTGATCTGCTCCGGTACATATATGGAATCCAGAACGATCCGCGGCGAAGTTATCGTCGAGAGCGGACCGGACGGACTGTCCCGTTCTGTCGGACTTTCCCAGAGCATGCGCGAGGCCGGTATCCCGATGCAGCGCTTTAAGACCGGAACGCCGGTGCGTGTCAATGCACGCACGGTGGATACGTCGGTGATGGAGATCCAGCCGGGCGAGCCGGACATGCCTCCGTTTTCCTATGCAAATGAGATGAAGGGCGTGGTCCCGAAACAGGAGCAGATCCCCTGCTATGCTGTATGGACGACACCTCTGACCAAGCAGGTCATCTCCGATAACATGGACCGTTCACCGCTTTACAGCGGCGTGATCGAGGGCACGGGTCCGAGATACTGCCCGTCGATCGAAGATAAGTTTATGCGTTTTAAAGAAAAGAGCCGCCATCAGATCTTTGTCGAGCCGATGGGCGAAGGCACACAGGAACTGTATCTTCAGGGATTCAGCACCAGCCTTCCGGAAGAGATCCAGGTGCAGATGGTGCATTCGCTGCCGGGACTTGAGCACGCACATATCCAGCGTGCGGCCTACGCGATCGAATATGACTGCATCGATCCGCAGAGTATGGATCTTTCGATGGAGTCGACAAAGCTCGAAGGACTCTTTACCGCAGGTCAGATCAACGGTTCTTCCGGATACGAAGAGGCCGCGGCACAGGGACTTATGGCCGGTATCAACGCAGCGAGAAAACTCCGTGGCGAACCGCCTGTGATCCTCGACCGTTCCCAGGCCTATATCGGTGTACTGATCGACGATCTGGTCACGAAAGGAACACGGGAACCTTACCGCATGATGACGTCCCGAGCCGAGTACCGCATCTTCCTGCGTCAGGACAACGCGGATATGCGTCTGACGAAGATCGGAAAAGAGATCGGCCTGATCTCGGACGAAAGATACAGTGCATTTGAAGCAAAAATGAATGCGATCGAAGAGGAGAAGGAAAGACTCAGAAGTACGCATCTTCCGCCGAGTCCGAAACTTCACGAGATCCTCGAGCGATGCGGCAGTACGGTCAATAAGTCAGGCATTTCCCTGGCGGAACTGATCAAGCGTCCGGAGATCCACTACAGCGATCTGGCCGAAGTTGACGAAAAGAGACCGGAGCTTTCACAGGATGTGATCTTTGCAGTTGAAGTCGATATCAAGTACGAGGGCTATCTGGCGCTTGAAGAAGAGCGGATCAAGAAGTTCGCTCGCCTGGAAAAGAAGAAGCTTTCGAAGGATATTCCCTACGATCAGATCAGCGGTCTGAGACTGGAAGCGCGAAGCAAACTGATGGAAAGAAAGCCGATGTCACTGGGTCAGGCGTCCCGTATCTCGGGCGTGTCGCCTGCGGATATCGCGGTATTGCTGGTATACTTGGAATCAAAAGGCAAAGAAGATAACGGAGCGAGAGACGATGGATAAGAAAAAACGGATCAAACCTACAGAAAACCGGTCGCTCTCGCCGAAAGAAAAGAGGGCGCTTCGCGACTCGATGAAAAAAGGTGATGCTGCGGCAAATGCACCGAAGCCCGAGCCGGTAGCTGCTCCGAAGCACGAGCCCATCGTGACGAATGAAGAGGATATCGCAGAGGCAAAAGCGATCTCTCCGTTTTTGACTTCGGGAAGTGAAGAGATCTCTGTTCCGCTTTCTGCCGAGAGCATCCAGGCCTTCCAGGTCTATGCGGCGATGCTCCGTAAATGGAACGAGAAGATGAATCTTACGAATATCGTGGACAACCAGGGTATCGCGATCCGTCACTTTATCGATTCGCTGACACTGGTATCCCATATCGAAGAAGAAGAAAAGAAGCAGGGAAGAAAAGAACTGACATTGATCGATGTCGGAACCGGCGCAGGATTTCCCGGCATCCCGCTGAAAGTCACGATGCCGGAACTGTCCGTAACGCTTCTGGATTCGCTCAAAAAGAGGATCACGTTCCTCGATTCGGTATGTCAGGAGCTGCAGCTTCAGAAGATCCAGACGATCCACAGCCGTGCAGAAGAAGCGGCACGTTCGAAGCTCTACAGAGAGAAGTTCGATATCGCGACCGCGCGTGCCGTGGCATCGCTTCCTACACTTTGCGAATACTGTCTGCCTTATGTAAAAGTGGGTGGACTGTTCCTGGCTATGAAAGGTCATGCGGAAGAAGAGATCCAGGCAGCACAGAAAGCGATCGTGACACTCGGCGGTACGATCGACCACGTCCATACATTTACACTTCCCGGAACGGATATGCAAAGAGCCATCGTGCTGATCCGCAAGATCCGTCCTACCCCGGCGAAATATCCGAGAAGTCAGGGTAAACCGGACAAGGAGCCGATCGTATGACAGCAATATATCTGGCACTGCAAATGACACTTCTGATGGGCGTCGGCTTTTTTGCAAGAAAGGTCAAGCTCGTTGACGAGAATTTTCCGAAATCACTCGGCAGTTTTCTTTACCACTTCGGTTTTACCTGTGTCGTTTTAAAAGCCATGATGAATTCCGACGTTTCGGCGCTGGGAGATATGGGGACCCTGATCCTCATCAGCCTTTGCACGATCGGTGTGATGTATCTTTTCGGACAGCTCAGTAATAAGATTCTCCGCCAGAAAGACGCGATGGCGCAGATCAGCGTCGTGGATCTGATGTTTGTAAACTTCACGTTCATGGCATTTCCGATCATCGAAGCACTTTACGGCGAGACGGGAAGTCTTTATATCGCAGCTTATACGATCCCGGTAAGGATCCTCTTTTACGTGATATCCCCAATCGTCCTGGCGCGTGGCGTCGTAGCAAACCGTGCCAAAGAAAATGATCCTTCCGGCATAAAACCGAAAGGATCCGATACACTCAAAGAGATCCGGAAAGTCGTTTTGTCTGCGCCGGTCCTTGCGATCCCGGTGGGACTTCTTTTGAGCTTTCTTCCGTTTACCATGCCCGAACCGGTCACCAAGAGTATCGCGGCGATCGCCGGTGTCGTAACGCCGATGGGTATGGCGCTTTGCGGCATGCGACTTGCCGAAGTTCCGATCCGCGAATGCATCAAGAATGCCCGCATATGGATCCTTGCTTTCCTGAGACTTCTGTGTGCGCCGGCCATCGCTTTGGAATTGATGTTTCTTTTGACGCAGGGCGTTTCACTTGATCCCATACTGGTGAAAGTATGCGTGATCTACTGCGCGCTTCCTGCGGCCGCTTCTACCACGATTATTGCCATGAATGTAGGATCGGATTCCATCAAAGCCGCGCAATGCGTATTCCTCACAACGGCATGTTCCATCCTGACGCTTCCGATCTGGGTTTTTGTAGTGGATAAAGTATTCTGAAAGATTACTCTTTGATCGTCCAGGTTCCGTCTTTGTAGACACAGGCGTAGACATAATCCGTGCCGTCGATCGTCAGGCTGACCTGGAGGATGTTCGTGTTCTTATCGTAATTCAGACCGTTGATCTTATCCTCGTTTTCCAGTCTCGGGAAATTCGGCAGCTGGCAAACTTCGTCCTTATCACGGTCGTTGATGTTTGCCCATACGACCTTATGGCCGTTAGAGCTGTAGCTCAGTATATGGCCATCCACTTCCACAAACTCGGTATAGTTTACCGCGCCGTCAGTAAGCGGGATCGAAGTCATATCCATATTGAGGTTGTGCTCGCCCAGGCTGGCTGAGGAATATGCGTAAGTATCCTCAGAATCTTCACCATAAGCTTCCATTACATTGTCGACACCCTCGATTGATTCGTTATGTACTGCGATGGCTCCGCTCTTGTTTTTCATTTTGTCTGATTGCGCTGCTTTATGACTCAGTTTCGGCACGATCAGAATCGCTCCGCCAACGAGGAGAAGTGCACATGCTACCGGTACCAGAGCCTTCAGATAGAAGGGAGATCTGGAAGTACGGGAAGAAGATACTGCAGAAACAGAAGCCTTGGCCTGCTCGTAACGGGCAGCTTCGATGGCTCTTCTTGTTTTTTCGAGAAGCTCATCAGAAGTCTTGATGGGTTCCAGAGATTTCTTGAAATCGTCACCAAACATGTTCATTCTCCTTCCTTCCAAAAATCTTTCAGCTTCGAGCGGGCACGCATCAACCGGCTTCGTACCGAACTCTCCGTAATGCCGAGCTGCTTCGCGATTGCTGCGTTGTCCATATCAAAGTAGAAACGCAGAAGAATCACGTCTTTATATTTTGCCGGCAGTGCCTGAACAGCATCCAGAAGAGGATTGCTGTCGTCCAGCGCATCGATCAGGCGGTCTTCCACAGGATTTCCGGGAAGAGGCTTGACCCTTGTCTTGCCCTCGGTCTGAGGCTTGGTACGATCCAGAAGATCGCCCAGAAAGCTCGTCCTTGTCATGTATGAGGACTTCAGATAGTCCAGGCATACATTTCTGGCGATGGACAGGATCCAGTACTTGATATCGCTGTCGCCGCGCCAGGAATCCAGTCTCGTCATGACCTTTACAAAGACGTCCTGAAATGCATCCTCGGCAAGAGACTGCTTGCGAAGATAGACATTACACATGCGGAGCACATCGTTGCCATACATGGTAAAAAGCTCTTCCAGATCCGGAATCTGCCTATTCTCGTTGCTTTCTTTTGCTTCAGGTGCCATCTCGGTCCTTTCGCGTCTCAATAATAAGACGAAACTAAATTGGTTTTTGTTGCAAAATCGTACGGGATTATTCTATACAAAAATTTTAGTTTTGACCACCGATAATCGGGTTGTTGTGGTAAAATATATGGGTGACTATTTGTAATAAGGTATAAAGGGAGGAAGACGCATGTCTGATTCTACAAACGAGAACCTCTCCGGCAAGGACCTGCGCAAGCAGCAGGAAGCCGAAGTTGACGCGATTTTCTGCTCCGAGCAGACAACAATTATCCCGGTCGATCTCGAAAAAGAAATGAAGAAATCATTCATCGATTACGCGATGAGTGTTATTTCCGACCGTGCTCTGCCGGACATCCGCGACGGTCTCAAGCCGGTTCACAGAAGAATTCTCTATTCCATGTTTACCCAGGGATTTACTCCGGATAAACCATATAGAAAGTGCGCGACCACAGTCGGTGACGTACTTGGTCGTTTCCATCCGCACGGTGACGCATCCGTATACGATGCTCTCGTTCGTCTGGCACAGGACTTCTCCATGCGTTACATGCTGGTAGAAGGTCATGGTAACTTCGGTTCCATGGACGGTGACCCGCCGGCTGCTTACCGTTATACAGAAGCAAGACTCCAGAAAGTCGCCATGGAAATGATGAGCGACATCAACAAGGGTACGGTAGACTTCCGTCCGAACTTCGACGAGCACGACGTAGAGCCTGTTGCTCTTCCGTCCCGTTTCCCGAACCTTCTGGTAAACGGTTCCGTCGGTATCGCCGTAGGTATGGCGACCAACATCCCGCCGCACAACATGGGCGAGGTCATCGACGGTGTAGTTATGCTCCTGGATAATCCGGAAGCCACGATCGAAGACCTGATGACCGTCATCAAGGGACCTGACTTCCCGACAGGCGGTATGATCCTCGGACGCCGTGGTATCAGCGACACCTACCGCACAGGTAAGGGCCGTATCGTAGTCCGTGCGCATACTGATATCGAAGTGATGAGCAACGGCCGTGCACGTATCGTCGTACACGATCTGCCGTACATGGTCAACAAGGCACGTCTCATCGAGAGAATCGCCGAGCTCGTTAAGGAGAAGAAGATCGATGGTATCTCCGATATCCGCGATGAGTCCGACCGTAACGAGAAAGTACGTATCGTCATCGAGCTCCGTCGTGATGCCAATGCGAACGTCGTACTGAATCAGCTTTACAAGAACTCCCAGATCCAGGATGCATTCTGTGCAAATATGCTGGCTCTGGTTCCGGACGCAGAAGGCCGCCTCGAGCCGAAGACCATCAACCTGATGGATGCTCTGACCTACTACATCGCCCACCAGGAAGATGTTGTTCTGCGCCGCACCAAGTATGACCTGGAAAAGGCACTGGCCAGAAAGCACATCGTTGAAGGCCTCTTGATTGCGATCGACAACATCGATGAAGTTATCCAGATCATCAGAAGTTCCCGTACAGAGGAACAGGCGAAGGCAAGACTGTGCGAGCGTTTCGGATTCTCCGACAAGCAGGCACAGCACATCGTCGACATGAGACTTGGTCGTCTGACCGGTCTCGAAAGAGAAAAGCTCGAAGCCGAGGCAAAGGAACTCGACGAGCGTATCGCTTACTTCAGAAATGTTATCGATGACGAGACGCTCCTGCGTAAGGTCATCAAGGACGAGATCCTCGAGATCAAGAAGAAGTATTACGAAGACAGAAGAACCGAGATCGGACCGCCGGATGAGGATGAGATCGATGATGAGTCCCTGATCCAGGAAGAACAGATCGTTATTACGCTGACCCACCTCGGCTACGTAAAGCGTTGCCCGATCGACACATACAGAAGCCAGCATCGTGGCGGCCGCGGCATTTCCGGTCTGGCTACCCACGAAGAGGACTATGTCACGAAGATCATCACATCTTCTACACATGATATCCTCCTTTGCTTCACCAACCGTGGACGCGTATTCCGCATGAAGGGTTATCAGATCCCGGAGGCAGGACGTCAGGCCAAGGGTACGGCTGTTGTAAATCTTCTCCAGCTCGAAGCAGATGAGAAGATCCAGACGATCATCCCGATCAAGGACTTCGAGTCCGGTGCATACCTGACGATGGCAACACGTGAAGGCGTAGTCAAGAAGACAGAACTGGCAGACTATTCCAGAATCAACAGAAGCGGTCTGATCGCGATCAACATCCGTGAAGACGACGAGCTGGTCGGCGTTCACCTGACCGACGGCAACCAGGAGATCGTTCTGGTTACCAGAAATGGTCTTTCCATCCGCTTCAACGAGAATACCGTAAGAAGCACCGGTAGAAATACTATGGGTGTTAAGGGTATTACCCTCCGCGAAGGTGACGAGGTCATCGGCATGGCTCCGGTAATCGAGAACAAGAACCTCCTCGTTATCGCCGAGAAGGGCTTTGGTAAGCGTACCGAGATGGAAGAGTACCGTGTACAGTCCCGTGGCGGTAAGGGTCTGATGACCTACCGTGTATCGGAGAAGACAGGACCGCTGGTTCGTGCACTCCAGGTCGATGATGATAAGGACATCCTCATCATCAACAACGACGGTATCGTGATCCGCCTCTGGGCGAAAGAGATTCCGGTTCTGTCCCGTGTTACACAGGGCGTCACCCTGATGCGATTCAAGGACAGCTTTGTCGTGGATGTGGCAGTAGTCGACCACGAAGAGGAGGAAGAGGAGACCGCGGAGATGGAACAGTCCGAGTCTTCTGAGAATACGGAAGTATCTTCCGAAGAAAACGCCGCTGAGACCCAGGAACCGGAGACCCAGGCATAAGCCGGGCCCCGCTTCCGAAAGGCGAGCATTCTAAAGGAGAAACAGAAAATCATGAACAGCAATAAGTACGGAAAAGCTTCGAAAGCGCGCCGGACAATCTGGAAGAAAGGATGGACGGCCGTGTTGGCGTCCGTACTTATTCTTCTTTGCGCATTTCGACCTCTGACCTTTGCGGACGACGGAGTCGGACAGGATCCGATCGATCTTCCGGATCTGTCTGAAGTACAGTGCGCATCGTATTTTGCCTATGACCGAACAACAGGAACCGTTCTTCTGGATAAGGACGCAGACGCAAAGATCTATCCGGCCAGCATGACCAAGATCCTGACTCTTGCTCTGGCGATGGAATATCTTTCCCCGGACGAGGTCGTGACCGTAAGCCAGACCGCGATGGACGCGACGACACCGAACTCTACCATGATGGGCCTTGTTGTAGGCGAAGAAGTTACGGTAAATGACCTCTACTACGGTCTGATGCTTCCTTCGGGAAATGACGCGGCGAACGTTCTGGCTGAAGCGATCGCGACGAAGCGCGCCCAGATCAATCCGCTTCCGACACCTACACCGGATCCGGCAGCGGACCCGAACGGAGACGGAACCGGCGTGACGATCTCTCTGATTGGCCAGTTCGCGATCATCGCAAACGAGAAGATCGCACAGCTCGGTCTTTCGGCTTCGCACTTTATCAATCCAAACGGCCTTCAGAACGATGAGCACTACACCACTGCCAGAGAACTGGCGATGATGTTTGACTATGCTCTTGGCTTTGAAGATTTCCGTACGGTCATCAGCACACCGTCTCATGCATTTAAAGCAACTAACAAGCATACTTTCGACGGGTGGAAGATCGTAAGAAATACAAACTTCCTGCTTCAGGATCCGTGGATCCTGGGCCCGGATACGCACTGTGCCGAGATCTTCGGCGGTAAGACCGGAACCACCAAGGTGGCCGGAACCGGTATGACCCTTCTGACGATCAACCAGAACGGACACGAAGTCATTACCTCTGTCTGCGGTATTCCTTATGATCTGGCAGACCGCCAGACGACATATGTCGCAACGGTCGTAAATGCAGCGCACGACGTATGCTGGGAAAGTGATCCGACAGTCCGTGTTGACGGAAACGTGATGGACTATCGTCCGTATAACGCACCGGAAGGACAGGAACCGTCAGGGGAGAAGTCCAATATCCAGATCGGAACACCGACGCCGGAGCCGTCGCAGGAGACACAACCTGAGCAGACCCAAGTCGTTCCTGCAGAGACGACCATCACGCCGATCGAAGAAAAGGAAGAGCAGTCGCTCTTTGAAGAACACCCGGTTCTCGTGATCATCCTGATCGTGCTGAGCATCGTGGTCGTAGGACTGATATTCTTTACTGTCATCTCCGTAAGCCAGGCAAAGCGCAGAAGAAAGAGAATGGGCGTAAGAAAAGTCCGCTGAAGATTCATCGGACCTTTCGATTCTCTTAGAATCATTTAAATGTATATATAAAAGAAGGGACCGTCTTTTCAAAAGACGGTCCCTTTTCGTTGTCGTTTTAAGCTGTGGATTACAGATCCTTAACTTCGTCGAGGATCTTCTTAACAGACTCAGCGGAAGCCTGCAGGAAGCGGAGCTCCTGAGGATCGAGGTCGAGCTCGAGAACCTTCTCAACACCGTCTGCACCGATGATGGTCGGAACGTTGGTTGCAACATCCTGGATACCATACTCACCGCTCAGAACGCTGCCGACTGTACGGATTGTGTTCTCGCCCTTGAGAAGGGACTTCGCGATCGTGGAAACAGAAACCGCGATACCGTCAAAGGTTGCACCCTTGAGCTTGATAACTTCAGCACCGGAGAAGCGTGTCTTCTCAGCGATCTCGATTCTGTCAGCCTGTGTGAACGGGATGCCTGTTGTCTTGGAATAATCATCGATGGAAAGACCGGCGATGTTGGTAGCGCTCCATGCAGGAAGCTGGGAGTCGCCGTGCTCACCGATGATGTAACCATGTACGTTACGAACGTCGATATCTAACTTCTGGGAGATAAGAATACGGAAACGAGCACTGTCAAGAACTGTACCGGAACCAAGTACTCGGTTTCTCGGAAGACCGGACCACTTCGCGATCATGTAAGTAAGAACGTCGACCGGGTTGGAAACAACGAGGATATTACCTGTTGTGTAGTGCTCCATAATGCTTGTTGTGATCTTCTTAGCAAGACCAACATTTTTCTTTGCCAGATCCAGACGTGTTTCACCGGGTTTTCTCGGGATACCTGCTGTGATGATGATCAGATCGCAATCCTTTACGTCTGAATAATCACCTGCGTAGATGTCCATCTGACCAAGGAACGGAAGACCGTGGCTGATATCCAGTGCCTCACCCTTTGCCTTGTCCTGGTTAACATCGATCAGAACCAACTCTGTGCAGAGCTGCTGGATGGCCATTGCAAATGCAATGGAGGATCCTACTGCGCCTGCTCCGATAATTGCTACTTTAGAACCATGCTTCGTATTCATTTTCGTACCAACTCCCACAATACTTCTTTGTATTTACTTTCATTTCCGAGATAGGAATCATGTCGAAAAAAACATGGTATTCAATCCGTCTCGAAATTCTGGCAAGGGTATTTTAATATGAAAAAAACGCAATTACAACGCTCTAAAAGCAAAAATTATTATGTGCATAAAACCAGTGCAAAAAACACAACTAATGATATGCGAAAAGTACATGAAAACATAAAATACTAGCATACCAATCAAAAAGAACAGGAGACCGGTTGACACACCTGACCAGGATCGAGGTAAAATGATGACCGGTCACGGGACAAAAACATACGAAAAGCATGTAATAAATTAGTAAAGGAATTATATAGTATAATAGGATTCCGGCTACAACGTCAAAAGCCCTGAAATCAGGCGTGTTCGAGGATCCGGAAGATTCCTTGAAAAATTATCAAAAAAAGTGTTGACAGACCCATATACCCGTGTTACTATAGTTAAGCGCTTCGCGAGAGAGCGAACGCGAACGGACCTTGAAAATTGAATAGAAGAGCAGAAAGTAATTACTACTTTTATACGAGCCATTAGTTCAATTCATAGAGTTGAAAAACAAGTAAACAAAGAGCCAAACGGCTCTCCAGATTTTTATTGAGAGTTTGATC